>CAMFBM010000026.1 GCA_945948555.1 uncultured Bacteroidales bacterium
TCTGTTCTCGAAAATCTTATCCATATCTGAAGCAGGTTATTTTTTTCATATTCCTAAAAAAGGGTTGCCCTTTCCTTCGGACAACCCCTTTTGACGTTATGCAATGTATGTTATTCAGCAGGTTTTTTTGCTGCATACATAATCTTTAGAGCTGAACATCTGCGCAGTTCCTGCTTCACGTCCGTGATGATACCCATCCTCACATTCTCATCAGCTTTGATGGCAACGGTCATAAACTGCCTGTCTGCCTCGCTGAGTGCGTCGCGCTCTGCGGCAATGAAGTCACGGATCTCGTCCGTGGTCTTGAATGAGTCGTTCAACTGGATACGTGCGTCAGTACCGTACTGAGCCTGAAGATGTCTCACAGGAGGACCGATATTGATGTACGAGGTGAGGTCCTTCCTGTCCAGTTTTGCGATTTCAGTCGCATCCGGCAGTTGAACCATCACTTTGTTCTCGGTCTCGCGCATACTTGTTGTCACCATAAAGAAGAACAAGAGCATGAACACGATATCGGAGAGAGACGATGTGGTCAGTCCCGGCATTGATTTTTTGTTATCGTTTCCGAATTTTGACATAATACTATCTCCTTATTTCTTTGTGTCCTTAGGCTCTGCCTCTGAAATGTTCTGTGGAACAGCTTCCCTTGCAATCTTCTGCTTGTCCTCGTCAAGTTGTGAATACTTCTTTCCGAATTGTGACAGGCAAAAATCGTCACGGAGTTCGTTGATTGCCTTCACGAGTTCGTTCTGGACGGCGATATATGCCTGGTAACTGGTTCCTCGGTCATTCTGGAGTGAGATTACTCCTTTGGAGACCGGCCATTGTCCGAATCCCTCGATGTCCTTCATTGTCTTCTCGGACATATTGGGATCGTTGCCTGCATTGGTAAGAAATTCCTTTACCTTCTCCTTTAAAAGACTGACATCCATTGGCTCATTTGCGGCCATAAGCCTGTCCTGAGAGTTAATCTTGACAACAATGATGTTGCGGCGATTGACTTTCTGGTCCTCAACCTTCGCATTCTCGTCAGGCATTGGGGGCAGACGGCGCTGCAATCCTGAATCCTGACCCATTGTGGTGGTCATCAGGAAGTAGCAGAGCAACAGGAACGCGATGTCCGCTGTTGAACTTGAATTGATTTCAGGTGTTTTCTTTGAAGCCATAGTCTGTCAGGATTATTTACGGACTGCACTTACAATTGCTCCCACAATGACTGAAAGGACAGCCGCTACGCAGGAAAGGTATGTAAGATTCAGCATCGTGTCAGTTAATTTCAGCCAGCCGTAGGTCTCCGGAACACCGTTGTAACCGACAGGTTCCGAACCCGGGGCGAGGAAGTATGCTCCTGCGACGATTACAGCCGCTACAAGGACTACAATGCCAGTCTTGACAAGTCCTTTGGGATTGGTCATTGCACCTACAATTATACCCACCACGATAATGGAGGCGATTGCAAGGCCGACCATAACATACGCCCAGTAGAGCAGAGTGTCAACGGCGACAGCGTCGTTGGTGTTGAACCCGATGATGAATCCGAGCACACCGATGACCACGCCGATGAGCAACAGCGCCCACGATATGTATTTTACGATCTTAGTGTACATTATTGTCAATTATTTGTTCTGATATTTAACCAAAGTATCCACCAAAGAGATTGATGCGTCCTCCATGTCGATTGTAAGGGTGTCAATCTTTGAAAGGATATAGTTGTAGAAGATCTGAAGGATGACGGCAACGATGAGACCGCCGACAGTTGTAATCAAAGCGACCTTCATACCTCCTGCAACGACGTTTGGAGAAATATCACCTGCAGCCTGGATGGCGTCGAATGCCTGGATCATACCGATGACCGTTCCGAGGAATCCGAGGGACGGAGCGATTGCGATGAAGAGGGAGATCCATGAAAGACCGCTTTCCATCTGGCTCATCTGAACTGAACCGTAGGAAACGACAGTTTTCTCAACAACCTCAATGCCCTGATCCATACGGAGAAGACCCTGGTAGAAAATGCTTGCTACAGGTCCGCGGGTGTTGCGGCAAACCTCCTTCGCAGCTTCAACTCCACCTTCTGCGAGTGCAGCCTCAATCTTCTCAAGGAGTTTCTTGGTGTTGGTCTTTGAAAGGGACAGATAAAGGATTCTCTCAACGCAGAGAGCAAGACCGAGGATAAGACAGATGATGACCAGAGACATAAAGCCTGCACCACCCTCGATGAATTTGGTCTTGAGCGCCTGATGGAATGGCACTTCCTCAGCAGGGGCGTTGAACGGATCTACGCTCTGTGCTGCAACTGCTTCTTCTGCAGGGGCTGCTGTTTCAGCGTCCTGCGCTGCTGCGTATTGTGCAGAAAGGGCGGTGAAGCCGATTACTGCCAAAAACACGAAAAATTTTTTCATAACTGTTTTTGTGTGTTAATTAATAATATTAAAATAGTTTCTTGTTTTCTGTGTCGGGATGCTTGTGCATTCTCAAAAACCGGTGCAATTTAGCAAATAATTTTCATACGGCAATAATTATTTTGATATTTCACCCCTCAAGTCAATATTCATCCAGGTCTTGACGCTTTCGTTGTCCTCAAATCTTCCGAGGAGACAGAACAGTTTCGCCAGTGCGCCTTCCGTGGTACTGTCATAGCCGTTTATTACCCCTGCGTCCTTGAGAGTCTTTCCGTTGGCGTAAAGATCCATATTTACTTCACCTCCGAGACACTGGGTTACGTTCACGAGAACCTTTCCCGATGCGACGGCCTCCTTCACGATGGAGAGAAACCACTCCTTGCACGGGGCGTTGCCTGAGCCGTAGGTCTCGATGATTACCGCCCTGGTCTGATCACCGCACAGGATGTTCCGCACCACCTGCGGGGTAATCCCCGGATGAATCTTTAGAATGGAAACTCTGGTGTCAAGTCTGGTCTGGGTGACAGGTGCTGCATTCCAGTCCTTCGGTTTCCTGATCCACGGAGAATTGTACCTTATGTTGATTCCGGCTTCCGCCAGTGGTGGGTAGTTCTCGGATTTGAATGCCCGGAAATTGTCCGAACTGACTTTCGTCGTCCTGTTGCCGCGCATCAGCAAGTTGTCAAAACAGATGCAGACTTCCGGGACTGTGGCATGTCCTTCGGCATCCTTTGAAGCAGCTATTTCGACGGAGGAGACAATGTTTTCCCTCCCGTCCGTCCTCGGAACTCCGATCGGGAGCTGGCTTCCGGTGAAAATCACCGGCTTTGTCAGTTCTCCTAGCATAAAACTCAGTGCGGAGGCTGAATAGGCCATCGTGTCCGTCCCGTGAAGGATGACGAAACCGTCATATTCGTCATATCTCTCCATAATCAACCCGGTAAGATCCTGCCATAGTGAGGGCTCCACGTCAGAAGAGTCTATGAGCGGGTCGAAAGTATAGGTGTCGATTTTGTAAGCAAATTTAGCCAGTTCAGGAACCTCCTCCAGAATCTGGCTGAAATTGAACGGCTTAAGAGTCTGGTCGACCGCGTCCTGCTTCATTCCAATCGTGCCTCCGGTGTATATGAGAAGTATGGAGGCCTTCTTGTTTCCTGTTTCTGTCATATCTGTTTGGTTTTGTCCTCAGTCCGGGAAGCTATATCCCGAACAGCCTTCTGGCGTTCCCTGTCGTGATTTCCTCCACCTGGCTGACATCCAAACCTTTGATTTGGGCAAGCCTTGATGCTATCAGGGGAATGTAGGCGCTTTCGTTCCTTTCTCCACGATGAGGAACAGGTGTCAGATAGGGTGAGTCCGTCTCAAGGACGATTCTTTCGAGAGGAATGTCCTTGACCGTAGTTGCAATCGAAGCGTTCCTGAAAGTGAGCACACCGCCGATTCCTACATACCAACCGTCGTTCTTCTCTATCTCCCGGAAGGTTTCAAGGCTTCCGCTGAATGCGTGGAAAACACCGGTCAACCCCCTGCCTCTGAACTCACCGACAGCTTTCAGGGTCGCTTCGGTGGCCTCCCTGGAATGAACTATCACCGGAAGTCTCTTCCTCAGGGCAAGTTCCAGCTGAACCCTGAAAGATTCCAGCTGCTGGCTCTCAAACTCCCTGGACCACCAGAAATCCAGCCCGGTCTCTCCTATTGCAATTGCCGGTTCTGTCTCCAGAAGTCTTTCGACAGCATCGATCTCGTCCCTCCATCCGGCGTTGACACTTGTCGGATGGAGACCCAGGCCGAAGTGCACATTGTCCTTGTGCCGTGAGGCGAGTCTGAGCATCCCCTCACGAGTAGAACCGTCTATGTCAGGGAAGATTAGTGATGTGACTCCTGCCTGTTCAGCCCTTGACACCGCAAGGTCGGCATCGGAGGCAAAGGCTTCATCGTACAGATGTGTATGTGTGTCAACAAATGCCATGGTCGGAGTTAAAAAGCGCACAAAGTTAAGGAATCCTCAAAAAGTTCCTATGATTTTTTTAGTATTCCCGGGTAATTTTGTCGATTTTTATTGAACACCTGTTCATCAGGTCGATTTCAATAAACCCGTCACATTCCAGAAGCCTTGCCAGTGAGGCTGTTTTCGCAGTTCCGGTCCCGAGCATATCCGACAGGGCATCCATGGCTATTCCCTTGTTGTCCTTTACCGCAAGGATGATTTCTGCCATCAGATCGATGTCGCCGGGACTCAGTGCCTTGTCGTATTTCCTTGTGAGACCGGCCTTTCCTTCTTCCCCTGAATTGAATACATCTCCGGGAGCCATTGGAGTCAGACCGAGAACGGATGCGACTGTGTCTCCGGAGATAATCGGTTCGGCAATCTTTTCCCGGATGAGGTAGTTGCATCCCTGGGACCTGATGTCATCCGCCCTGCCCGGAAGGACAAAGACATTCCTGTCGTAGGAGAATGCCGCCCTTGCAGTTGTCATCCCGCCTCCTCTGATTTTGGATTCCGTCAGGATGACCGACGGGCACATCCCGGCAATTATTCTGTTGCGTCTCAGAAAATTGTACTTCATTGCCGGAGTCCCCGGGGGAAAGTCAGTGACAAGTGCGCAGCCTTTTCTTTCAGACAGAATTTCCGCATCCCTGGCATGGCTGGCCGGATAGATCCTGTCCGGACCGGTCGGAAGGACAGCCACTGTGGGAAGTCCGAATTTAAGTGCCGCACGATGTGCCGTGATGTCAGTCCCGAAAGCCAGCCCGCTGACAATCATCGGCTTTTCTTCAGTCTCTGAAAGCCGTAGGATTATTCTCCTGCACCATTCCTTGCCATAGTCCGACAAATCCCGCGTCCCGACCACGGCAACTCCTTCTTTCGCTCCGTCCTCTGCGGAAGAAGGCCAGTCGCCTCGCACGTAAAGTCCCGACGGGCAGTCCGGACATTCTTTCAGCAATGCCGGGAACAGCGGAGAACGGCAATTGATGAACCTTGTCCCTGACGCAGCGAGGGATTTCAGCTCGGCTTCGCTCCTTTCGTATTCCCTGTCGTTGATTCTTTGGATTTCGGTACAGTAGGGGAACACTTCCTGAAGCCTTTCCCGTCCTGCCTTGAACAACTCCCCGGCCGACCCCAGACTTTCCACAAGCCCCCTTGCGACTTTCGGCTTGTTCCCGAAGATTCTGTTCAGGACACACATGCAGACGTTTTCATCGTAACCTCCCATTTCCTCCTTCCAATTGTTGACAGGGGACAAATGTAGGGGAATGAAACGAAAAAACCGCGTCCTGAATCATTCCTGAACGCAGTTTTTTCTCTTTTTTAATGTTTTTTCTCTTTTTTAATATACAATATATTAAATGTGTATATAAAACAACAATTCCATTTTCAGAGCACGAGCATCGCATCGCCGTATGGCCCGAACAAATATCCTTCCTTGAGGGCTGTGTCGTATGCTTTCATCACCAGTTCATATCCTCCAAAAGCGGCAACTGACATCAGCATCGTCGAGCACGGCAGGTGGAAGTTGGAGACAATGGCGTCGGGAATGGCGAACCTGTAAGGCGGGAATATGAACTTGTTGGTCCATCCGTCGTAGGCAATCACTTCGTCATTTGTGGTGTAGTATGCCTCCAGACCCCTCATCACGGTTGCCCCTACGGCCACAACGCGGTGTTTTTCCCGTTTGGTGCGGTTGATTGCATCGGCGGTCTCCTGGGTGATGATGAGTCTCTCAGAGTCCATCTTGTGCTTTGACAGGTCCTCGACATCGACGGAACGGAAATGTCCGATTCCCATGTGGAGAGTAATGAAGGTCTTGTTGATGTCCTTGAGAATCATCCTGTTAAAAAGTTCACGGCTGAAGTGCAGTCCTGCCGCAGGAGCGGAAACGGCACCTTCCTTGGCTGCGAAGATTGTCTGGAAGTTCTCCTTGTCTTCTTCGGTGACTTTCTCCTTCACCCATTTAGGGACAGGCGGCTCTCCAAGACTGAAGAGGGTTTGCTTGAAGTCCTCGTAAGGTCCGTCATAGAGGAATCTCAACGTCCTTCCCCTTGAGGTGGTGTTGTCAATGACTTCAGCAACGAGGCTCTCGTCCTCTCCGAAGTAGAGTTTGTTTCCTATGCGGATTTTCCTTGCAGGATCGACTATGACGTCCCAAAGCCTCTGCTCCCTGTTGAGCTCTCTCAGAAGGAAGACCTCAATGTCGGCACCTGTTTTCTCCTTGTTCCCGTAAAGTCTTGCAGGAAAAACCTTTGTGTCGTTCAGTACGAAGATGTCGCCTTTGCTGAAATAATCAAGTATGTCCTTGAAGATCTTGTGCTCTATCTCTCCCGTGTCTTTGTGGACGACCATCAGTTTGCATTCGTCCCTCCATCTCGGGGGATTGGAAGCAATCTGGCTTTTCTTGAGTTCGAAGTTAAATTGCGATAATTTCATATAGACTGTTTGGATTTTGACAGTACATATTATTATACGAAATTTTTCTTACTTTGTTTCACTTTGCCTGAAATTTTTCTGCCGGATTCATTTCCGGTACTTTTCATACCCCCGGCCTTGCGTCCGGAACTGTCTCATACCCTGGCCTCTCGGAATACTTCCTGGATTGAGGGATAGGTGTTCGTGAGGAAAGGCGGCAGGCTGGACTTTGCCACCCAGGCTGCCTTCGAGATGTCTTCCTCCCTTTGAGGAGTCAGGTCTGCAGGGTCGGTGTGGAGCATGCCGTACCACCATGTGTGCTTGAGATGCCAGATTCCGTCACGGCGGTAGCAGTGGTCGGTCACGCAGATCAGATCCTTGATTTCGAGGTCGTTGATGCCGGTCTCCTCGGCTACCTCCCGGAGGGCTGTGACCTTGATGTCCTCGCCTGGCTCCTGATGCCCTTTTGGAAGGTCCCACAGGCCGTATCTCCTGATCAGGAGGAAGTCCCCGCGCCTGTTGGACACAAGTCCTCCGGCTGCGTTCACCTCCTTGAATTCCGAGCAGATCCTCCGGTAGGTCCTCTCAGGGTCGGCTGTCGGGATATATATCCTGTGGAGGCTGTCGGAGACCTCGAACATTCCGATGAGGGCATGGAGGTCAAACCGCTCTCCGATGCAGAACTGAATCGCATTGGGATCCCCGAGCGCCTGTTCTTGTGGAGGGCAGATGATTATGCTTCTCTTTTCGAAATATATTTTATACATATAAATCTAATTTTATTATCTTTGCAAGAATCTGCCTGCAAAGATAGGCAGAAGAAGTGATAATTTAAGAAGAAATTGATATGGATTCAATTGAAAGGTCAATGGCAAAGTCCCTTCTGGACATCAAAGCCGTAATGCTTAGACCTGAGAAACCGTTCGTGTGGGCGTCAGGCTGGAATTCCCCCATATATTGTGACAACCGGAGGATTCTTTCATTCCCGGAAATCAGGGAGAAAGCCTGCAGGATGATGGCCGACATCATCACAAACCGTTACCCGGACGTTGAGGTGATTGCAGGCGTTGCAACCGGAGCGATTGCTCACGGAGCCCTGATTGCTTACATGCTGGGGAAGCCGTTCATATATGTCAGGCCGAAGCCGAAGGACCACGGGACAGGATCCCAGATAGAAGGCATCCTCACTCCCGGTGCCAAGGTGGTTGTCGTAGAGGATCTCATCTCAACTGGAATGAGCAGTCTGGGAGCTGCAGACGCGCTTGTCAAGGCGGGTGCACAGATAATGGGTATGGTTGCCATCTTCTCCTACAATTTCAACCAGTCCCGCAGGGCGTTCGAGAATGCGAACATCGAACTCACGACCCTGACGAATTATGACACCCTGATAGATGTCGCCAGCGAGACGGGCTACATAAAGGAGTCCGAAATCGCATTACTCAAGGAATGGAGATATTCACCGTCAACCTGGGGCAAGGAGTAAGACAATGAGGACGGAGATCAAAAGCAAGCATTCAATCGTGCTGAAATCGCCTTATGTGCTTTATATGGCGTTTGTTGATATGCGCAATTTTGTGAACCTCCTTCCTCCGGACAAGAAGGATGGCATCACTGCTGACCCGGATTCGCTTCACGCCGTTGTTCAGGGCTTCAATGTCGGAGTCAGGATTGCTCAGAGGACACCTTATTCCAGGATTGACTTCAAGGATGACGGAGCTCCTTTCCAGTTCACGGTCTCATTGTTCTTTGACCCTGTCCCTGGCTGTGACGGGCAGACCGATTTCCACATAGAACTGGTGGCTGATCTGAATCTGATGATGAAGATGATGCTTGGGTCCAGGTTGCAGGAGGCTCTCGACAAGATGGTTGACACCCTTGCGGATGTTTCCGCGGGAAAGATGCCGGATGGCATTGACCCTTCGATGTTCCCGGAAGGCTTCGATCCTTCAAAATTCTCAAACGGATTCCATTCCTGATGAACGCCCTGCCGGACAGTTTCAGGAAAAGTCTTGAAGAGGCGATAGGCCGCGATGCCGCGGATGTCGCCTTTTCATCGTTTGACGCTCCGGCATCGGTTTCTGTCAGACTCAATCCGTTCAAGCCTTCGCCCCTGCTGGAGGATGCTGCGGAGCATTTCGGGAGTCCTGCAGCCGTGGTTCCCTGGAGCAGGTACGGAAGGATTCTTTCAGAAAGGCCGGACTTTACCCTTGACCCTCTGCTGCATGCGGGAGCATATTATGTGCAGGATTCCTCTTCGATGTTCGTCGGGGAGGTCTTCAGGAAGATGCTCGGGGAGATCAGGAGAAGGAGGCCGGGGCAGTTGAGGGTGCTTGACCTTTGTGCCGCGCCCGGAGGGAAGTCCACTGACCTTCTTGCATCCCTGAGGGAAGAATGCGGGGATGATTTTCTGCTGGTTTCCAATGAGGTGATGTCCTCAAGGGTCTCGGTGCTGGCGGACAATATGGCTCTCTGGGGTGATCCCTGCACGGCCGTAACAAACGCCGATCCCTCAGCTTTTTCCGCTCTGAATGGATTTTTTGACATAATCGTGGCCGATGTGCCGTGCTCCGGAGAGGGAATGTTCAGAAAGGATTCCAGGGCTGTTGCCCAGTGGTCTCCCGAAGCGGTTTCCCTCTGTCAGGCACGCCAGAGGAGGATTGTTGCGGATGTCTGGCCGGCATTGGCCCCGGAAGGTGTCTTCATTTACTCCACCTGCACATTCAACCGTCAGGAAAATGATGAGAATGTGCTCTGGATTGCGGAAAACCTCGGTGCGGTGCCTTCCTCTCCGGACTTCTCCTTTGAAGGAATCATCAGGACCGGGACAGGTTTCCTGCTGGTCCCGGGTCTGGTACCTGGTGAAGGACAGTTCTGCGCGGCCCTCGTGAAGAATGCCGGGGAGAATGCCGGGGACGGTTTCTCAGGAAGCAGCCGCCGCGCTTCCGGTCAGCGCAGGCCGGAGGCTCCGGACAGGAGGCTTCTGGAGAGGGTCTCCCCCCTTTTCAGGATTCCTGTCAGGGTCAATGTGAAATGTGATGCCGTCGTAGCTGTTCCCGGGACGGTAGCCTCTTCCGTGGACAGTCTCTCAAGATGTGTCAGGACAATCCGTTCCGGTTGTATGGCAGGGGTTCTCAAGGGAGACACTCTGGTGCCGGATGCCGACCTGGCGCTTTCTGTTGCCCTTTCTCCCGAGGTCTTCCCGGAGGTTGACCTGGACCGTCCTGCGGCCCTTTCGTTCCTGCACAGGGACAATCCGGTGCTTGCGAATGCCCCTAGAGGATATCTGATTGTCCGCTACGGGGGACTGCCTCTGGGATTCGTGAAGAATCTCGGAGGACGGTGCAATAACCTGCATCCGCAGAGCCGCCGCATTAGAATGGATATAAGATGAATATGAATTATATATATATGAAATCACGAACTGTTGTTTTGATTGTCACGTGTGTGTGCTCCTTCCTTTGTATCAGCGTATCCGCTCAGGACAAGGAGGCGTCGGAGCGTTACTCAAAGAAATATGACCAGCTGGTCTCAGTTCTAGGACCTGCCGGAGTGGGAATTGAGACCGTCCTGGACAAATGGGAGGCATCTGATCCGAAGAACAGGAAGATGCTGACGGCAAGGTTCAATTATTATTTTACAAAGTCAAAGACTTCATCCGTGGTCGCTAAACCGGGGAAGAAGTATCTCGGGAACGAGCCGCTGTTCACACTGAAGGACTCCACGGGGAATGACATAAGGTATTTTGAGGATGTGACCTACGATGATTCACTGTTTTCAATAGCCCTGAAGAATATCGACAAGGCGATTTCAGTGTTCAGGAAGGATATCGGACTGCGCTTCAACAAGGCTGCCGCCCTGGTAGCATACGAGAAGGAAAGTCCGGACATGGCGCTTGTCAGTCTTGAAGGGCTCGTGGACGAGTTCTATGCCTCATCGGATGGCTGGACTTTCGACGGGGAAATTGTTGACAATGAGATTTTTGAGGGGGCTATTCAGGAATATTGCTACACCTTCTTCAACATTGGAACGGAATCCTCCTACAATGCCTTCAATGCCCTTGCTGAGAAAATGCTGACGAAAAATCCGGCTTCGACTATGTTCCTTTCCGATGTGGGTTCCTACTGGCTTGTCGCCCGGCAGAATCCGAAGAAGGCTTTGAAGTATTATCGCAAAGTCCTGAAAATCAATCCAAAGGATTACACTGCAGCAAAGAACTGCATCCTGATTGCCAGAAGGCAGAAAAGCACCGGACTGGAGAAGAAATACCTTCCGGTGATTATTGAGGTCAGCCCTGACGAGCAGGAGAGGATGTCCGCAAAGGCCCGCCTGGAGCAACTATAGATTTTTCTGCAGATTCCCCGGAATCTATTCCTGAACGGACGGAAGTCCCGCCTCGTCATTCTTGCGCTTGCGGTACAGCTGCCACGAGTTGAAGACATTGTGCCAGATGCTGTAGAAACCTCCGGCAATGGATGTTACAGGAGTCATGAATGTGTAGCCCATCCAGATTGCGAAGACTGTGTTCTTCTGTCCGAGAGACTGTCCTGCGGTGATTGCAGCCCCGTAATGCCTGCCGATTAGTTTTCCGCAGGCAAACTGCACGATGCAGCAGAGCAGGGACACGGCTGCGATGCCGATCTGGTAGATTACCGGCACATCGCTGTGCACGATTGAGCGGGTCGTCATCAGAATGGCGAGCATCAGGCCCACCGCCCAGAGATTGAACGGAAGGTTCTCGTAACGGACAATTTTTTTGTGGAACTTCGGCATAGTGAATCTCACTATCCAGGCGAGGATGCACGGGCAGATCAGCAGGGGGAATACCTTGGCCATGATCATACTGAAAGCCACCACGAAGGTTGTGTCCTGTGCCGGATGGATAATCGGCACGAACAACGGTACGACAATAGCCGTGACAAGGTTAATGAGAATCAGATAGGTGGTGAGTCCGGGCATATCCCCTCCGAGTTTCCCCGTGATGACCGATGCCGCCGTGGCCGTCGGGCAGATTATCATCAGCATGGCACTCTCGAGGAGCACTGCCGAGTGCGAGCCTTTCAGAAGGATGTGCGCAACGGCAAGCAGAATGAAGCCCAGGGTTTGGAACAGCAGAAGCCACAGATGCCATTTCCTAGGTCTCATATCCTTCGGGGAAATCCTGCAGAATGTCAGGAACAGAAGGCAGAAAAGCAGGGCAGGCTGAAGGAATGCCACCGTTCTGTAAAGGAACGGGCCCGCGGGGGCGAGGGCTGGTATCTGAATGTAAATCAGGTAGGCTGATGCCCCGACAATCATCGCCAGGGGCAGCATCCAGTCTTTGATGAATCTGGTGATTCTGTTATTCATATCTGTCAATAAGTTTCCTTCCGATGAAGCGGTCGATGAATTTGTCGGTGACTTTCATCAGCAGTCCTGTGAAGACCGCTGAGGCTATGGTACCTTCACGGATGACATTGTAATGTCCGTCTCCGAGCAGGTGGGCGAAAAGCAGGTATGAAATTGTTGCGGCGATAGCCACAAGCGCGATGTCGAAGAAGATTTTCACTGTGCTGAACTTCTTCCCGGTAACCTCTGCGAGGGCTGCCACTGTCATCTCTCCTGCGACCATCCAGGCCTTGGAACGGACTTCGAGGCTGACTCCCGTGGCAGTCAGAATCAGGGAGACCAGCAGACAGACCACCCTTTCGAAGTAGGTGGTCGCAGCAATGAAATCAAAGGCCAGGATAAAGGTGTCCGTCAGGAATCCGAACACGATTGCGGCAGGAATCTGCATCAGGTATTTCCATTTGAAATTCTTTCTCAGGAGCACCACCTGGAAGAGAATGAAAAGGAAGTGCATCAGGGCAGTGAACTCCCCGACACTCAGCCATCCTTTCAGGGACAGCACATACGGCGGACAGGAAATAGGTGCGGTGCCCAGGTCCGACTTGATGGAAAACGCCACTCCGGCCGCCACAAATGCCAGACCGAGAGTACCGAAGAAGTATCTTGTGAGAATGCTTTTTATTTTGTTGCTCATTTAAGGAATCATCAAAAATGACCGCAAAGATGAAGAAAATTTTTGAAATATGTATAACTTTGCCATCGCTCCTGTCAAAGGAGATTTCTGCCAAAAGGGGATTACAGGGATGAATATTTCGTTGTTCATAGCGTCAAGATTGAAGTTCAACGGCAAACTGGCGGTCATCTGCATTGCTGTCAGTTTTTTTGTGATGATTCTTGCCGTCTCCATATCTTCCGGATTCAGAAATGAAATCAGGGATTCGCTCTCGTCAATTGGCGGGGATGTGCAGATAACCCCTGTGGATATGAACTACCTGGACGAATCTTCTCCGATAGAACTCAATGCCCCGTACATCAGCAGGATAGAGTCTTTGCCCGAGGTCAGGGCCGTGAGCCCCGCCATCTACAGGGCCGGCATAATGAAGAGCGGGACAAACATTCACGGAGTCATCTTCAAAGGTCTGCCTTCCACGGAAGCGGACTCGCTTGGAAACCTGGGCATCAGCATTCCTTCCTCCCTCGCGTCGAAAATGGAGATCGGTGTGGGTGACCCCGTCCCGGCATATTTCATCGGAAGCAGGACAAAGGTGAGAAAATTCACTGTGCGTTCCATATATGACCCTGTCATACAGTCAGATGACAGACTGATGGTATATGTGTCCATGGAGGATCTGCAGAGGCTGAACGGTTGGACTTCGGACCAGGTTTCAGTGCACGAGGTCTTTCTTGAGCGGCAGGCGAGGAAGTCGGGGACGATGGAAGCGGTTGCAGATGAAATAGGTTATATTATTTTTTCCGAAATATCGGACCCTGCTTACGACGGCCCGACCGTGGTCTCCACCCCTGCATCAAAAAAATATCCCCAGATTTTCGATTGGCTCAACCTCATTGACTTCAATGTGC
The DNA here is from genome assembly GCA_945948555.1 of uncultured Bacteroidales bacterium. Classification (GTDB taxonomy): domain Bacteria; phylum Bacteroidota; class Bacteroidia; order Bacteroidales; family UBA932; genus Cryptobacteroides. The sequence goes on from CAMFBM010000026.1 coordinate 13,711, forward strand.
TGTTCATACTGATTCTGATGACTGTCGTTGCCGGATTCAATATGATTTCAGGGCTTCTGATTATGCTTTTCGAGAACATTTCCACCATCGGGGTGCTCAAGTCCCTCGGAATGACCGACAGGAAAATAGCGGGAGTCTTTCTGTCGGCGGCTTCGTCTCTTGTGCTCAAGGGGATGTTTTTCGGGAACATTGCCGCAGTAATCCTCTGCCTGATTCAAAAATACACTCACATCCTGAAACTGGATCCGGCAAATTACTTTGTCCCGTTTGTTCCTGTGCATCTGGACCCGGGGCTGATTCTTGCCGCCGATGCCGTTTCCTACGCCGTCATAATGCTTTTCCTTCTGCTGCCCTCCCTTTTCATATCAAAGGTCGATCCGGCAAGGACGGTTTCGGTGAACTGATCCGGACTGTTCAGCCGGAGAGCAAGTGAACTGAAGGTCATTCGGGGCAGATTTCGCAGAAAGCCCGGTAGAGTTCGGTCACCTTGCTGACATAATTGATAGTCTCCGTTCCCCTGAATCCGCTCTGCCGGACAGTGTCCCCGTAGGTGACCGTGTAGCGCCTCATGTTCGGAATGACGCTCACGATATCCTCCCATCTGGTGCTGTCAACCTCGTTTGCCGTGGCGAATGCCCTGCAGTCGGCAATCCGGCCTTCACCGGCGTTGTAGGCCGCCAGAGTAAATTTTATGCGTTCCTCTTGCGTGAATTCCTCCTCGCTGAATGCTTTCTGGAGCCTTCCCAGATGCCTTGTACCGGCCTTGAGGTTCTCCTCAGGGTCCAGCAGGTCGGTGACACCATAGTAGGCTGCTGTGCTGGGGATAATCTGCATCAGTCCGCGGGCTCCCCTTGAGGAGACAGTGCTGATGGAGAAGCGTGACTCCTGGTAGACGACTGCGGTCAGCATCCTCCAGTCCCATCCGATCGTGGCTGCATATTTCTTTATCAGGTCATCGTATGGGCTAAGTCTCCTGCTCAATGTCCCCTGGGCGAGACGCCTGAAAGGATCATACGAACTGTAGAACCTGCTGCGGAGTTCCTTATATTCCTTTTTGCCTGTAAATCCTCCCAGCCACAGGTTGATTGCCTTGATTTCGGCTGTCTTGTCCGCCCTGAGGTTCCAGACGCAGAAATGGTCGGTCTTGAGTGTCCTTCTGATTTCAGGATTGTCGAGGGTGTCGGACACGCACCTTACGAGGATGTCAATGCTTTCCACAAGGAGTGAGTCCTCGTAGTTCTCTCCCGGCATCGCTTCGATGATTGTCACTGGAAGTCTTTCCTGTGCGGCGAAGATTCTGAGCATCTCGTAACTGAAACCCGTCTTGAGTCCCTGGTGGGAATACATATCGTCTCCAGTGTCCAGCACACATCTCAGAGTCTGTCCCCCGAATGGGACTGCGGCTTCGCTTTTCTCAAGGTACCTGCCTCTTTCACAAATAGGTACAAGCATCAGAAGCAGGAGGATTATTGCGGTTTTGACAATATTTCTTACATATTTCCTTCTCATCAGCGGTCGTAGGTTGACAAGCCACCTCCGCTCATTGCACTGCCTCCTGCGGGTTTCCCCCCTCCGGCATTACCTCCCCCTATCCTTGAATTTTTCCCGGCCTGGACATAGAATGGCCAGAAAATACCGACTTTGATGGCTCGTTGTGAATAAATCAGATTGTGAGCGCTGAAGTAACCTGCCTCCTTGTTCGGCCATCCCTGACCGACGTTCAGTACTTTGATGAATATGCAGGCACGCTTCCACTGGATGTTCACGAACACATCTATGTCGGCGTTGTTTCCGTAGCGCTCCTTGTCCTGGTTGTAGAAGACACCGAGGACCGGATTGTACCCTTGGGCATACCAGAGGGTGTTGTATCTTGCGTCCGCACCAATCTGCATCTGCATCACCTTGCGGACGACATCGAACTGGATGTAGTATCTCAGGTTCGCGGCGAACATCGGCAGAGGCAGCACGGCCTCGTTTGACGAAACCTGGAACATCAGCCTGTGGTCGAGGTGAAGTACCTTCCCCACGGTAAAATTCTTCATGAGTGATGCCCTCATCACACTCATTGCCGTGGTGTTCTGACAAGGATTGGACAGGGCGTCGAAGTAGATGTTGTTTCCCAGAAGGGAGTAGCCGAAAGCCGCCTCCAGTTTCCACCTCGGAATCGACACGGAGGCCTCCACCTTTGTCGTGGACACCTTGGCGAAATCATTGTTCCATCTGTAGTGGTTACTGAAGAAATGGGTTTCGTAGAAATCCGGCTCCTCAAGTGTGGTTTCGAATGCCGCTTTCAGAATCAGAGGGCTTTTCTTGTCCCGGCGGAACGGATAGAATTTCACCGACACATCAGCATTGACTCCGAAATCATTTATTTCGTGACCGAGGAATGTGTATTTTCCGAAGGCATGCCAGTCAAGGTATTTCTTGTACTGTCCCTGTGCCCCGGCATAGAGATAGACTGAATTTCTGACCGTGTTGGCTGACCTGGCAAGAAATCCGGTGCTCGGATTGAAACTGTAGTAATTCAACAGTTTGTCCGCGATTCCGACATCGATTTTCGAGATGATTCCATCGGCCTTCCACGGCTGGAGTCTCAGGTAAACCCTGTTTTCCAGTTTCATTACCCTCATCGAGTCCGCGCTCGCCTTCGGATTGATGAAGAAATTGTTGTTGAAGAAATTCCTCTCCGTCTCGTTGGAGATGTTGTCAGTGTAGGTCCTTGAGAAGACCGAGTACTCTGAACTGTGCCCGATGAAAGCCGAGGTGATGTTCCTGTTGACACTGTCTCTGGAAGCCTCCTTCTTCTGCTTCTGCTCCAGGAGGAACTCTGCAATCGCCGCACTGTCGCCGCTGCTCATAATGCTGTCCCTGCGGACCTTGAACTCCTTCCTTTCCTCCCTGGTCCCGTTCCTGCCGATGAAACTGAACGGAATCCTGTAGGACTGGTCGAGGAAGACCGTGTTCTTCTTGGTCTTGCTGGAGGCGCTTGTCAGGTTGACGGCGATTTCCTTGGCATCGACGGTGGTGTCCCTGATCCAGAAATTGTCCACGATTCCTCCGTTCTCGCTTTTTTTAACCTTATTGTATATATATGCAAGGTGCATAAGATACCTCTTGCCCATATAGTTCGCGGAGACTACCGCCGTCCTGTTGTCCGTGTCCTCTCTCTGGAGCATTCCCTTGCCTCCGAAACGGTGGTATTCCAGGGTGACGTTCAGACCCGGAAGGATGTTCTGGGTCGTCATAATCTTGATGTTGGCCTCCTCCTTCTCGTCCTTGGCGAACAGGGTACCCCAATAGGCGAGCTCGGTGTAAGGTGTCTTGGTGTTGTAGAAAGGAAGAGTCTCGGGCGAATAGGTGTAGGACCTGTAAGGAGTGTAGAAGATTACATTTTCCTCCTTCTCCCGCCTGAACCAGTCAAAATACTGCACGGCTGACCCCGGTACGCCGAGCCAGGTTGCGTTCAAGTCCTCCTTCGCATACGGGAGATCCCTGAAATGGTAGTTGTAGGAGGTGTCCTGCTTCTGGAGTTTCAACTCGTTGAAATACCGGTCGTGGTTCCACATTATCAGTCTCTTGTACTGCATCGAATCGGGAACCGCGTAGGTCTCGAGGATTCGCGGGGTGTTCTGGGTGATGCTGTCCTTGACTGCCTTGATGCTGTCCTTCCTCTCCATCTTCGCACGCATCTCTGCCATCTTGATTGGCAGTTCCTGCTCGGCGATGTATTTCTTCTTTTCCTTGCGCGTCAGGGAATTGAACCATGCGTCGAATTTGGCCTGGGCGATGTCGGTGGAGTCCTTTATATATAGGGAGTCGAGCCGCATCAGTTCGAGGGTGTCGCCGGCTGCAAGAAGGGAGTCGCGGGTTGTCGCCCTCGTCAGGGAATCTTTCAGTTCAACGAAATATTTATACCTGAGGGGATCAATGTCTTTCAGAGAGTCCGGGGCCACGATGGTGTCCCTTGCGGTCAGACTGTCGGCCGCAGCGATGCTGTCCGTTGTTGCAACAGTGTCTTTTGCCGCTATTGTGTCTTTTGCCGCTATTGTGCCAATTGTCGCGATGCTGTCGTCTGTCGCAATGCTGCCGTCTGTTCCGATGCTGCCGTCTGCTTTGATGCTGTCAATTGTCGCGATGCTGTCATTTAAAGCCGTTGTCAGGCTATCCGCTGCCGGAATGCCTATATGCAGAAACCGCCCCCTGTCAATCCCGAAGGACTGTACAGCGGCTATGCCCACAATCAGAGCCGGGACCAGTATTTTACTCAACCGGTTTCGCATACAAACCTGCAAAGTTATTAAATTAACTGACGCACGCCAAATTTTGTTTTTCAGCTGGGCCGGACGTCAGTGGCCGTCAGATTTTGAAATTGTTGATTTCTTCGACCAGACGGTTGATTATCTGCATCTTGCAGTTGTACAATCCGTCGGAGATGTCCACCTTGTAGTAATGAGGGTTGATGAGCCTCCTCTCACTTGGGCTGAAATGCATCAAAGTCTCCCTGTGGTATGTCTTCTTTTCCATCAGACTGTGGAAAGGAGCACATCTGCGGCCGTTTTCCATCACTTTCTGCTGGAGGGCAGTCGCAGTGTAAGTGCCTGCCTCGAAGGTCTTGTACTTGTAGCGGTCGTACTCGTCGGTGATGGTGAATGTCTCCCCGCTTTCTATTTTCACTGACAGTTCATCCCCGCGCAGGCAGGTCACGTCAGCCTTGAAGATTTCCCCTTTCTCCGGGTCATTCTTCATTATCCTGTAGGTGATCTGGAAGCCCGGGTTGATGAGTTTCACCTTGTCCTCCGAACGCTTCAGAACCGGCTGCCCGTCAATCTGGACCAGTTTGTAAACATTTCCGAAGCAAGGGTTTGCCTTGCTGGTGGCGATTGCATCGCCTACGCCGTAGGAATCGATTTTTGCGCCCTGTCTCTCAAGGTCCGTGATGATGTACTCGTCAAGGGAGTTGGTGGCGAAGATCTTGCATTTGTGGAATCCGTTGGCGTCCAGGATTTTCCGGCACTCGGCCGAAAGATATGCGAGGTCTCCGCTGTCGAGCCTGACCCCGTAGCCGTAAGGGTAGTTGTCATCTATGCCTTTGTCCCTGTAGGCCCTCATAGCATTCACGATTCCGCATTTGAGGGTGTCGTAGGTGTCAATCAGCAGAATCAGCGGCTCATTGCGGTGAGTGTCGATGTAAGTGGTGAATGCCTCGTGCTCTCCCTCGACTGAACATCCGAAAGAAGTGACATAGCTGTGTGCCATAGTGCCGGTCGAGCCGCATTCAAACATCACTCCAGTCAGTATGTTGGAAGTGTTGGCACAGCCTGCAATCACCGCAGCCTTTGCACCGTAGGTGGCAGCCCAAGGACCGTGAGCCCTTCTCGAACCGAATTCGCTAACCGGCTTGTCGGTGGCCCGGCAGACTCTCGAAGCCTTTGTGGCAACTGCCATCTGGTGGTTCATTATGCAGAGCATCGGAGTCTCAAGTACCTGAGCCTCAATCAGAGGGGCCTCCACGATGACAATAGGCTGTGAAGGAAAGGCAATCTCCCCCTCGCGCATCGCATAGACGTTTCCTGTGAATTTCATAGCTCCGAGAAATCCCCGGAACTCCCTGTACTCCTCTCCCGGAAGGAATTTCTCAAAGAACTCCGGGTCCATATTTCCCAGATTCTCAATCATTTCCAGTACTTCTTCCACCCCGCTGACCACAGCCCAGTTGTTGTTCTCAGGCGCTTTGCGGTAGAAGAGGTTGAAAACGGCAATCTGGTCCTTCTTTCCGCAGTCGAAGAAGGACTTTCCCATTGTATATTGGTATTTGTCAGAGCAGTAGGCGTTGTTAAGCATATCTCATATATTTTATATAAATCCTGCAAATGTAGCAATTTCAGGGAAGTTTCTTGGATTTATTCCCTATTTTTGTGTTTTGTTTACGGAATATTTACTCTTTTGAGTTACGGGATATGAACAATTCGGAATATGAAATCCTGCTCCGTCTGTTCAGGGAATATGCTGGCTTTGATGCGCAGGACTGCACCTTGCTTCCGCTTTCCGGAAGCAACAGGAAGTATTACAGGATTTCCGGGGGAGGGAAGTGCGCCATCGGAGTTCTCGGCAGCGATGTGAAGGAGAACAGGGCTTTTGTCTGCCTTGACAGACATTTTGCATCTAAGGGACTGCCTGTCCCTCAGGTATATGGAGTCTCGGAAGACTTCTCTGCCTATCTTCAGGAGGACCTCGGGACGGTGATGCTCTCCGACCTTGTGGCCTCAGCCCGCGAGAAAGGTGATTTTGACTCCCTGCTCCCGCTGCTTCGCGATTGTGTCAGGTTTCTTGCCCTCTTCCAGTTTGAGGGCGGGGCTGATCTGGACTGGTCGGTGTGCCATCCGATGAAGGAATTCGACCTTCAGGCGGTGATGTTCGATTTGAACTATTTCAAATACTGCTTTCTGAAGCCTTCCGGGCTGGAGTTCGACGAAGTAGCCCTCGAAAATGATTTCAAGACTCTTGCGCGCGACCTTGTCTCCTGCGGGGACTGTGGCTCTTGTGGCATATCCGGTTCAGGCTTTTCCGTTGACACTTTCCTTTACCGCGATTTCCAGTCCAGAAACGTGATGGTCAAGGATGGTGTTCCATATTTCATTGATTTTCAGGGAGGAAGAAGGGGCCCCATATACTATGACCTTGTCTCTTTCGTGTGGCAGGTCAGGGCTGCATATCCCGAAAACATAAAGTCCGACCTTGTCGGAACATATCTCTTTGCCATTGAACCATATACCGGAAAAATAGACAGATCCTTGTTTGACAAGAGGTTGAGGCTTTTCCGCCTTTTCCGTCTGATGCAGGTTCTCGGGGCTTACGGGTTCAGGGGACTGGTCGAGCACAAGGCCCAGTTCACTGTCTGTGTGCTTCCGACTGTGGCAATCCTGAGGGATTTCATCGGGGAGGTTCCGGAGGACTACCCTTACCTGGTTTCGCTTCTGAAGGAACTGACCTGTCTTCCGAAATATTTACCGGAGTGCATCTCTGACGGCAAGTTGTTGGAAGTCAAGGTTTACAGCTTTTCCTACAAGAAAGGAATCCCGGAGGATTTCTCGGGGAACGGAGGGGGATATGTCTTCGACTGTCGTTACATCCACAATCCGGGAAGATATGAGCAGTACCGCAGGCTGACCGGCCTGGACCAGCCTGTGATTGATTTTCTGGAGGATGACGGGGAGATTCTGCGCTTTCTCGGGAATGCGGAGGGTATGGTTGTCCCGCACGTGGAGACCTACCTGAGGAGGGGGTTCACTAATCTGTCAGTCGCTTTCGGGTGCACCGGAGGTCAGCACAGGTCGGTTTACTGTGCAGAGCATCTTGCCGCCTCCCTTGCCCGGCACTTCCCCCAGGCCCGCATCCGCCTGATTCACCGTGAAAGGGGCATTGACAGGGTTCTCTGATTGTCCTTTCGAGTGAATCCGATTCCTCACAGTCATTCCTGATGAAGCCTGAAGGGCGAAGTCGAGCCATCTTAAAACCTGAAGTCTCAAAAATGCAAAACCTGAACAAATGAAATCAATGATATTCGCCGCGGGCCTGGGCACCCGCCTCAAACCCCTGACCGACACGATGCCCAAGGCCCTTGTGCCTGTGGACGGCCATCCTCTGATTGAAATAGTCTCCCGCAAACTCCTGCGGAGCGGCTTTGACAGCGCCGTGGTGAATGTCCATCATTTTGCCGACCAGGTGGAGGACTGGTGCAAAAGGCAGGACTGGATGCAATTTAGCATCAGCGATGAAAGGGCTATGCTTCTGGAAACCGGCGGGGCTATCCTCCACGCAAGGAAACTCCTCGAAGGCAGCGGAAACTTCCTGATTCACAATGTGGATGTCCTGACCAATGCTGATTTGCGCTCCTTTGCGCAGTGTCACCGCCCCGATGCCCTCGCCACCCTTCTGGTCAGTCCCCGCAAGACCTCCCGCTACTTCCTTTTCAATCCCGACACAATGCGTCTTGCCGGCTGGACCAACACGAACACTGGAGAGACTGTAATGGCAGACCTTTCCCTCACAAAAGAAGACTGCCTTGCCCTGGGCTTCTCCGGCATACACATCCTCTCCGACCGTGTCTTTCCCCTGATGGAAAACTATGTCGTTGACCAGCCCGCCCCCGCCCGGTTCTCCATCCGTGATTTCTACCTCTCCGTTGCCGGGCAGCACCCCATTTACGGCGTCAATGTGGAATCTTTCCGGATGCTTGACGTCGGCAAACCGGATGCCCTTGCGATGGCGCACGACTTTCTTGCATCCTGTCATTCCACTTGTGCCCGGGAATAGGGCTTACTTACTCTCCGTTTGTGCGACTAAATTTGGAAAACAGGAATGAATGACTAAATTTGCCCGTAAATAACCGGGAATCATACTTTGATTCTGTTTCATAAATGGAACGGGGAAATGATAAAGGTCATTCTTCTGATTGATTGTTCAAGTGAATTTGACAGGAAACTTCTGCGTGGAATAATGCGATATTCCCGGGATAATGGTCCCTGGCTTTTTTATCGTGTACCCTCGAATCTAAAATGGAAACAGAATCGTGAAGACTGGGTTGTGGAATGGGCCGGGAAATGGCAGGCAGATGCAGTAATCGGACGTTGTGACGAAGACAAGGTAGGCCTTTTGAGCAGTCTGAATATTCCGATTGTTCTGCAAAACAACCGCAGCAGAAGCGACGTATATTCCAATCTCACAGGAGACTACAAGGGAACTGGCAGGATGGCTGCCGAGTACTTCCACAGGAAATTATACACATCATACGCTTTTTTCGGTGTCAGGAAAGTAATTTGGTCCGAAGAGAGAAAGGAAGGATTTGTCGATGCCGTTTCTTCTTACAATTCAACCTGTGCGGTATTTGACGTCAATCCTGATGTCAATGCTTCACGTGAAGATGTCATTGAATGGTTGAAATCTCTTCCCAAACCAACGGCTCTTTTCTGCTGTGACGATGCACACGCGCTTTTCATCACGGAAACCTGTGGAATATGCGGAATCAGGATTCCGGAAGACATTTCCGTCCTTGGTGTCGACAATGATGATCTCCTGTGCTCGATTTCCGACCCTCCCATATCTTCTGTTGAACTCGACGTGGAAAATGGAGGCTATATGACCTGCAAGTTCCTTCACCAAAGGATAGTGTCAGGCTCAAATATGCCCTTTGACGTAGTCATACGCCCGCTTGGAATCAATGAACGGCAGTCGTCATCTTTTCATCATATTTCTGACACTATGATTATGGATATGGTCAGATATATAGATGAAAATTATTTCAGGGACATTTCAGTCAAGGACATCTTCTCCCTTGTTCCGCTGTCAAGGAGGTCGCTTGAGATGAAGTTCAAGAAAATCATGGGAACAACTGTATATCAGTATCTTATATCTGTAAGAATAGAACATCTTGCCTATCTTTTGACAACGACTGACCGTCCTCTTGCCGATTTGGCTTTCGAGGTGGGATTCAATGACAGCAACAATATATCAAGGATATTCAAAAATTGCAAGGGTTGTACTCCTGTTGAATACAGACGTAAAAATTGCGTTATTTGAATGCTTGTTTTCGTTATCTTGCGTTAATAGAGATAAAATCAATCATAACTTTGTAGCCAAACACTAAAAGTTATGGAAACCAAGCGTCAATACTATTTCTCCCTGGCAATGCTGGGATGCCTGTTCTTTATTTTCGGGCTCGTGTCCTGGGTGAATTCCATTCTGGTGCCATATTTCAAGGTTGCCTGTGACTTGCAAAGCGGGCTCCAGTCCTATCTTGTAACTTTTGCCTTTTATATCGCATATCTTGTGATGACCATTCCCTCGGCTTTCCTGCTCAGGCGCGTGGGATATAAAAAAGGAGCATTCACAGGTCTTTGCATAATGTCTTTCGGCGCGCTCCTTTTCTGGCCGGCTGCCCTGACAAGAGAATACTGGATGTTTCTTGTAGCATTGTTTACAATAGGTACTGCTCTTGCCATCCTCCAGTCCGTGGCAAATCCTTTCGTTACCATCATAGGTCCTCACGAGAGCGCGGCCAAACGCATCAGTGTAATGGGAATATGCAATAAGTTCGCTGGCATCATTGCTCCGCTGCTGTTTGCTGCTCTTGTCATAAGGCCTGAAGACCAGACTGTTATGACAATGATTGAAGATGGGGCCCTTTCGGGCGCGGCAAAGGAGGCCGCCCTGGATGAACTTATCAAAGGGGTGATTGTCCCTTACGTGTCATTGGCGGTAATCCTTCTTGTATTCGCAGTCATCTTCTACAAATCGCCAATAAAGGACATAAATCCGGACAGGGACAATGCCTCGTCGGATGATTCCCGTGGCCGGAAATCAATATTGCAATATCCGTATCTGATTCTTGGAGTCGCCGCTTTGTTCGCACATCTCGGCAGTCAGCAGATTTCCGTAAGCACCATAATCAGTTATGCCCAGAGTTCAGGAATGTCCCTTGAAGCAGCAAAAGTTTATCCTTCCTGCACTCTTGCCTGCATCCTGCTGGGCTATCTTGTCGGAGTAATAATGATACCCAGGTATATAAGCCAGCAGAAAGCTCTTGTAATCTGTACAATAACAGGCTTGGTGCTTTCTGTCCTCGTTCTCGTACTGCCAATCAAGGCCTCATTGTGGTGTCTTGTGCTTTCTGGCATCCCTAATTCATTGATTTATGCGGGAATCTGGCCTTTGGCAATAAGAGGGCTCGGCAAATGGACCAGTCTTGGAACGTCTCTTCTGGTTATGGCCCTGTGCGGCAATGCGGTCTTGTCTCTTCTGTACGGAATGATGACTGATTATATGAGTCTGCAGGCTTCCTACTGGTTGCTCATACCTTGTTTTGTATATATGATTTATTATGCCCTGCGCGGTTATAAAATAGAAAAATGGTAACATCTGTCATAAACGGAAGAATTATTGCACCGGAGGGTGTGAAAGAAGGTGTCCTGGTAATTGAGGACAGCAAAATACGTGGAATTGAAAAAGTCCGGCCTGAGGGGTCCCGGGTGATTGATGCGGGGGGACGATATGTCAGTGCGGGTTTCATAGATATGCACACCCACGGGGCCGGAGGTGCGGATTTTATGGACGGCACCCCCGAAGCATATCTTACGGCTGCCCGCAAACATGCTGAACACGGAACGACTCTGTTGTATCCAACTACATTGACGAGCACCAACGAACTGTTGTATGACTCGTTCGAAACGTACAGAAAGGCAGTCAGGGAGAACAGGGACGGGGCCCGGTTCGGAGGAATGCACCTGGAGGGGCCGTATTTCAATCCGCAATATGCCGGAGCCCAGGATGCGAGGTATCTCAGAAATCCCTCTCCCGAGGAGTATTTGGAAATTCTTGAAAAATGCCCCGATCTCGCCAGGTGGAGCTTCGCTCCCGAACTGGAAGGAAGTGAAGAATTCGTCGCGCATCTGAAAAGACGTGGCATTCTGCCGTCCATAGGCCATACCAATGCCACATTCCGCGAGTGTGACAGAGCCTGGAGGGCCGGGGCCGTGCACATGACGCACTTCTATTCCTGTATGAGCACGGTGACCCGGCGAAATGCGTTCCGATATGCGGGAACAATCGAATACGGATATTGGCAGGATGGAATGACCGTGGAAATCATAGCCGACGGAATACACGTTCCTGCGGATCTTCTTCGTCTTCTTGTCAAAATAAAGGGAATCGGTTCAATCGCACTGGTCACCGATTCAATGCGTGCTGCCGGTATGCCTGAAGGACCGAGCATTCTCGGAGGGTTGTCTGACGGTCAGGAGGTCATAGTTGAAGACGGTGTGGCGAAACTTCTTGACAGAACGGCTTTTGCCGGAAGTGTGGCCACTGCAGACAGATGTATCCGCACTATGGTCAGGGAGGCCGGATGCAGTATTCCCGATGCCGTCAGGATGATGACAGCGAATCCTGCTGCAATTATGGGAATTGCTGACAGAAAAGGTGTGATTGCTCCCGGATATGATGCCGACATCGTGATTTTTGATGATGAAATAAATATTGGATATACCATCGTAGATGGAGAAATAATCTATTCGTTATGATTGAAAGAAAAATGAAAGCGGGTAATCTTGATGTGAAAATCTATGATTCCCGAGATGAAATGGGTCGTGCAGCAGCTGCTGATGTTGCCTGCTGCATAAAGGAAAAATTGTCGGAGAAGCAGGAAATATATATGATTTTTGCTGCTGCTCCCTCTCAGAATGAATTTTTGAAAGCCTTGTCCGAGACCGAAGGCATAGAATGGGGAAGGGTTCACGCTCTCCATATGGATGAATATCTGAATCTGCCTGCCGATGCACCCCAGGGATTCGGAAATTTCCTCAGGAATGCAATTTTCAGCAAGGTCCCCTTTGCATCCGTTAATTATATCGGGAGTGAAGGAAATCCGGAGGACGTTTGCAGAAACTACGATTCCCTGCTTAAGACTGTGGATATAGACATAGTATGTATGGGAATAGGGGAGAACGGACATATCGCATTCAATGACCCGCACGTAGCTGATTTCAACGACTCGCAGAGAATAAAGATTGTGGATCTTGACATCACCTGCAGGATGCAGCAGGTTCACGACGGGTGCTTTGACAAATTGGAGGATGTACCTCAATATGCCGTAACCCTGACCATTCCTGAAATGATGAGCGCATCCAACATCTTCTGCATTGTTCCTGCCGTAACCAAGGCCAGGGCCGTGAAAGCGACTGTTGAAGGTCCGGTCAGCGAATCCTGTCCCGCATCTGTTCTCAAAACTCATCCCAACGCTGTCTTGTATGCCGATTGTGACAGTGCAGCACTATTGAACTGATATGTTGAAACGAAAAATTGTCATATTTCTGCTTCTCATTGCAACAACAGTCACTTCCTTTGCCTGGAACCAGGGAACAAGGTCCGTCTATCTGGATTTCAGGACTCAGGTAATGACAATGCCGGCAATGAAAGATTATGTCCGGAAGGCAGCCGCTTCCGGAGTGAACGCTGTCATTGTGGAATGGGAGGCTACATTCCCGTTTGAAGAGAATCTTACTCTGCGCAACAAATATGCTTTCAGCAGGAAGGAAGTGGAGGATTTCATCTCCTTCTGTTCCGGTGTTGGTGTTGAGGTAATTCCCTTGCAGAACTGCTTCGGACATTCCGAATACATCCTGCGTCACGAAAGGTATGCGCATCTGCGAGAAAACAAGAAAGACTTCTCACAGGTTTGTCCGATGAAATTGCAGGAGGCGGAGTTGGTCTTCGGGAGCATCTTCAGGGAAATCGCGGCCGTCCACAAGTCTGATTACATACATATCGGCTGTGATGAGACACGGCTTCTCGGTTCTTGTCCGCTCTGTCGGGAGAAGGTCTCGGAGCAGGGCATATCCAGACTGTATGTGGATTATGTCTCGCGGATGTGCAGGCTTGTGTCCTCGCTCGGCAAGGTGCCTGTGATTTGGGCGGACATTCTTCTGAAATATCCTGAAGCCATCTCGGAACTGCCTGACGATTTGGTGATTGTCGATTGGAATTACGGCTGGAGACCGGACCATTTCGGAAAAATGGAAAATATTCTATCTTCCGGTCACCGAATCTGGGGAGCCTGTGCCCTGCGATCTCATCCGGACAATCTGTATCTGGTCCAGTGGAGAAAGCATTTGGACAATATCCATACTTATGTCAATTATGCCGCTTCCAATAATTTCGACGGAATCATAAATACATCCTGGTCAACTTCCGGGACATACGGATATATCTGGGATGACGGTAATGTCGTGGTGGATTTGCAGCCTGTAAGGGAGGTGTACCCGATTTCTGCTTTCGCCCTGCTTGATGATGCTTTCACGGCTGCTTTGAACGGCCGGTTGACGGATGTGGATTCTTTTGTACGTCAATGGGCCGGGGAGAACTTCGGACTTGTGGAGGAGATTGATATAAAAGCCGTAGCCGATTATATCAACCTGAAACAGAACACTACGACTTTTCTTATGACCGGCGCGGACAGGATTTCATCCGAAACGGAAAATTGCAGGCGTGTTCTGGACGACTTTTCAAGACTGAAGGTCAGGGGGGATGCTTCAGAGACCTTCCGTCAGATGCAGCTTATGCTTGAAATCCGGCTCAATTACCTGGACTTCCTCGCAGTGCGTTATGTTACTGAAAACGGTGATTATTCAGTCAGGGATGTTCCGGAACTGCTGCGTTCACTGAAGCGCATTGCATCCGATGCGTCCAGACTGCAAAAACGCTTCTGCCGCATCAATTCCCACGTTTTGAAGAATCCGTATGCCTCGTTCAATGAATGGACATATTTCGGCCAAATTCACAATCTGACGGAGACATTGGAAAACATTAAATAATCAATGTTATGACAACACTAAAACAATTTAATATGACAAGTGCCCTTTTGCTTGCATCGCTCGTGTCGGCAGTATCCTGCTCGGACACTGTTTCTCTCAGGGGATCCACCATTGACGAAATAACCATCCTGGAAAAGGACAAGACGGAGCAGGCTCCGGCAATGGATTATCAGGCTTGTCTTGCGCTTGCGGACGTCACTTCTCTTATGGCAGACAAGGCTGTGCAATATAAGGATGCTTCCCAGAATGCGGAGGAACCTTTGTTCAATTGCGTATATGTCTATAAACCCTCGGTTGACAAATATGCGGACAATCCGGAAAAACTTGCGGCGCGCATCGCACTTAACGGATTCAGAGGAGTTTATCTGAGTCCTGGCGGAAGCAGGCTCGCATCTGCTGACAGTTGGCTGCGCAGATTCATATCGACCTGTTCTGACCTGAACATTGAGGTGTATGCAACGTTTTATGAAGACCCGGAGGTCTTTGTAAGTGAAGTTGCGGCGGACGCCTGCATACAGAAAGTCCTGACTTACAACAGGACAGTCCCATACAAGGAAAGATTCTCCGGCATTTCCGCAGACCTTGAGCCGCATACCATCAAGACGGACATCGGTCTGGGATGGATTTGGAATACAAATAATGGGAACGGGGAGGGCGGTCCGAATGACAGCCTCCTCAAGGTTACATTGGACCGGCTGGAGCTGGCCAGGAAGAAGATGCATACTTCAGGCCTTCGTCTCCATGAGGCTATATGGTGCCATTATCAGGAAATGTACAGTGCCGGAAAAGTCACGAGCGGCAGTATAAATCACTTTACTGATGTTTGCGACTGGGTTTCCCTGATGGCTTACCGCAGCAATACCGATTCAGTCTGGGCCATTTCAACTCCAAGTCTTGATGCCTGTGAAAAGAATTCAGGATGTATAAACATCTGCATCAAGACTGCGACAAACGATGAACCGTCCACCACACTTCTGCCCAATGGATGGAATGCCCTGATAGAAACGGTCGGCACTCTTAAGGCAAGAGGTCTGGAGTATTCCTGCTTCAACGGCATCGATATGTTTCAATATGATGCCTTTGAGACTATGTGGGAATGGGTCAATGATAAAAATTAAATTCCGGGGAATATGAAAAGAATATTTGAACTGTCAATTCTGATTGTCTCTCTGCTCGCAACAGTCAGCCTGAACGGCCAGACCAGGAAAATCACCGGAGCGGTCAGGGAAGATACGGAAAAGGGACCCCTGCCTGTCATAGGCGCCGGAGTCATTGTAAAGGGAACAAACGAAGGGACAATTACAGATGCCGACGGGCATTTCACTCTAACCGTTCCGGAAAAGGGTCGTCTTGAAATCAGCTGTCTCGGCTATGAATCCAGGGAGGTCACTGTTCCGGAGGACAATTATCTGGAAATATTCCTGGAGCCTGAAACTCTGCTTCTTGACCAGCTTGTTGTCGTCGGTTACGGGTCAATGAAGAAAAGTGACCTTGCGACATCGGTCGCGTCAGTGAATACGGATGATATGAAGATCTTCCCTGCTGCATCTGCTGCCGAGATGCTGAGGGGGCGTGCCGCCGGAGTCACCGTTACAAGCGCTTCCGGGCGTCCCGGTTCCACTCCGTCAATTACAATCAGGGGAACCAGGTCCATATCTGCCAGCAACTCGCCTCTTTATATCATAGATGGCAGTGTTGCATCGGATACCGAATTTGCTATGATGAATTCCGATGACATCGAGTCCATCGAAATCCTGAAAGATGCTGCATCTCAGGCGATTTACGGCGCAAGGGCGAGCGACGGAGTCATCCTTGTCACCACGAAAAGGGGAAAGGCCGGAGTCAATGAAATCACTTATAACGGGTATGTAGGAATCCAGACGCTGCATCGCAATTTCGACTATTACAATGCGGATGAATACCTCGCATTGCGGCGGGAGGCTGTCGCTCACGATATGGGTGTGATTGATGCCACAACCCTCCCGATTTCCACCGTGCTTTCCGATGAGGTGATGGCGGAAGTTTATAAAAGCGGGGAGTTCGTTGACTGGGAAAAACTTATGTTCAAGAAAGCAGCCCTGTACCATAGCCACGAACTTAATTTCAGGGGTGGAACCGACAAACTTAAGGCGATGGCAAGTGTCGGATATTTCAGTCAGGACGGTATGATGAGAATCAATTCCGGATACCGGAGATTAAGTGCAAGGGTGAATCTGGACTATCAGGTGCGCAAATGGCTGAAACTCGGAGTCAACACATCCTACGGATTTTCCAAGAGGATAATCGAAAACGGTGCATATTATCAATTCATTACAAGGTCTCCTTTGTCAGATATCCGCGATGAGAACGGGGCTTACATCCCTTATATCAACAGCAACAAGGATACTAACCCCATATACAGCGCCCTTCACGACAGCCACGACACCAAATCCAACAATTACAGGATAAATGCTTTTGCCGACATCACTCCTTTCAAAGGTTTTACGTACAGATTCAATGTGTCATATTACAACAGAGTGAACGAGGAAGGACATTCAAGGGATTCCTATTATCCAAACGGAGGAGGGGGAACCGCTTCGGTTGACAATTCGACGAACACCCAGATTCTCATAGAAAATTCCATCAGGTACGACGTGCCGATAAAAAATGAGAATCACAAGCTGAATATCACAGCCGTCCAGTCGATTGACAAATCCTTGTATAAGACACTGGGCTATTCGGTAAACAATCTTCCTGTTGACAAAACCTACAATTTCATTGCCAACGGCGAAGTGACGGGCCAGCGCCGCATATATTCAAGGAACAACCTTGTCTCATTTATGCTCAGGTTCCAGTACAACCTGATGGAGAGATATCTCTTCAACGTAGCCTGCAGAAGGGACGGCTCAAGCCGTTTCGGAACTGACAGCAAATGGGGAACTTTCCCGTCAGTGGCATTCGCGTGGAGATTGTCGCAAGAAAAATTCCTGAAGAATGCGGATTGGCTCAACAACCTGAAGATACGTGCAAGTTACGGTATCGTTGGGAACCAGAACGGCATAGACAATTATACCACTTTGGGAATCGCGAAGAAAATGCCCGGCGAATTTGGTGATGTCTATTATTTGGGATATCTTCCCGGTTCCGAACTCCCGAACAAGAATCTGAAATGGGAACAGTCGGGTACCGTTAATGTCGGCATCGACTTCGGATTTCTCAACAACCGTATCAGTGGAACGCTGGAGTATTACAATACAAGGACTACGGACCTTCTTGTGTCAAGGGCAATCAATGCCTCACTCGGATATACTTCAATGCTTGACAATCTTGGTGAAACCCGTACGGACGGCATTGACTTCAATGCAAACTTTGACATTATCAGAAGCGAGAAGGTGAACTGGAGCATTGCAGCGACTGTAAGCCAGTTCCGGAACAGGATAATAAAGATTGATGACTCCGTGGACGAGAACGGCAATTATATGAGTCAGCCCGGCAACGGGTGGATAATCGGGGCGCCGATAAATGTCTATTATGATTATAAGGCAGAAGGAGTTTATCAGTATGATGACTTCAATGTATTCAGCGACAGAGGCAATTTGTATTATGAACTGAAACCTGTGATTGATTCGGACGGAGACGGAGTTCCGGATGCCGTCCTTCAGAGAAATGACCTTGTGGAACCGGGAAGCGTCAAGATTGCAGACGTCAACGGAGACGGGAAAATAACGGAGGACGACAGAATTGTCTATAAGAGGGATCCGGATGCCGTATTTTCCGTGTCAACGAATCTTTCTTTCTACGGTTTTGATTTCTATATGGATTGGTACGCCGTTGCCGGAGGATATGTGCTGAACCCGTTGATGTATGACGGAGAGTACGGCGGCAACCTCAGAGGAAGAGCCAATGGTATGAAAGTGGATTATTGGACTCCATACAATCCAACCAACAGTTTCCCTCGTCCGACCTTCGGCTCTGATATTCCTTTCTTGAAATCTATGGCATATCAGAAGGCGTCGTACGTGCGGTTGAGGACTCTCCAATTGGGATATACCCTCCCGAAGAAGGCGTTGTCCAAAATACATATTTCAAATTTGAGGTTTTATGTCACCGCTACCAACCTCCTCACTTTCACCCGGGTGAAGTCATACAGCCCTGAGGTCACAGGAAATATGTATCCTGAAGCAAGTCAGACAGTTTTCGGTGTTAACTTATCTTTTTAGAGTCGGATTATGAAACAAGTATATTATTGTCTGTTGGCATCTGTTGCGATTCTCGGTGTCTCCTGTAGCAGGTTGCTTAATCTGGAATCCGAGACATCGGTCACCACCAATTATCTCCAGACTGACAAGGAGGGACTGAAGAGGGCGATTGCCGGCCTTTATGTCTATGAAAGAGATAACATTGTCGATAATTCAAACGAGAAGGGAATAGTGATTCTGCCCCAGTTGTTCGATTTCAATACGGACATTATCCTGTTCAATGCAGGCAACTGGGCCGCCGTGGCCAGGTTGACGACTCTCACTCCGGATTCCGGTGTCCTTGAGGATTACTGGAAATTCTGGTATGCCATCATAGGGAGGGCAAATGAAATCATTGCATCATCCGCAGACCTTGGTCTGGATGACCCTGATGTCAGGAGAGTTCACGCAGAGGCTTGTCTGTTCCGCGCAAGGGCATATTTTGAATTGTACAAACGCTTCGAGAGGATTTATCTGAATGTCGAGCCGACGACTGTTGACAATCTCGGGAGAAAATATGCTCCTGCTTCAAAGGATGAAATTTTCAAATTGATAAAGGAGGATTTGGATTGTGCAATAGAGGCATTGCCGTACGAGTTGCCTTCCAACGGCAACGGGGTTATGTTCGGGATGTACACACAGGCAACGGCAAGACACGTCAGGGCACAGGTTGCGATGTGGGAAAAAGACTGGGATTGTGCAATTAGCCAGACTGAAGATATCCTGAAGAACGCCAAGGGAATATGCGAACTTGAGAAGGATCCTGCGGATGTGTTTTCTTCAGAGAATCTGAGGTCCAGGGAGGTAATATATGCCTACCAGTTTTCCAAGAATACAGGTGGAGGGGGACATTTGAGCGGTACTGCCCTGGTCGGCCATCCGGTTTCAGTCTTTGTCACCGCGCGTTATTCAAGTGTGTCCGGGGCAATCTGCTCAAGTGATCAGGGAGGTTTCGGATATGGAAGGGATTATCCGAACCGGCATCTTCTCGATATGTACGGACCTTCCGATAAAAGAAAGGATTGTTTCTTTGTCAACGATTATTATTACAATGACCCTTCTTCACCGAAATACGGACAAAAGATAAAACCTGGAGACAGCGGTGCCACGGGCTCTGCATATATCACGAGCATCCATCCAATGAGTTCAAAGCACGCTGATTTCTGGACCAATGCAGATGACCCTGAAAGGAAGACAAGTTTCAGGGACCTGATAGTGTACAGGCTTGCCGAGACCGTATTGATGTGCTGTGAGGCCTATTATCACAAGGCTGACAATGACAATGCCGTCAAATATTTCAATATGACTTATGAGAGGGCGGGGAATGCTCCTTTTTCAGGTACCCTGACGTTGGAGGATATTCTCGATGAATATGCGAGGGAACTGAATTTCGAAGGAGTGAGGTGGCCACTTCTGAAACGGCTCGGCCTCCTTGGAGAATACTGCAGGAAGTGGGAGGGTGAATCACAGTCGGAGAACAACTGGCTTGACAAGGACTATACTTACGCCCGACAGAATTTCGTAATCGGGAAGCACGAATGCTGGCCGATTCCGAGCAATCAGATTCTTCTGATGGGAGGTTC
Source organism: uncultured Bacteroidales bacterium (assembly GCA_945948555.1). Taxonomy (GTDB): domain Bacteria; phylum Bacteroidota; class Bacteroidia; order Bacteroidales; family UBA932; genus Cryptobacteroides. The sequence goes on from CAMFBM010000026.1 coordinate 33,874, forward strand.
TGAGGTCTATCCTCAAAATAACGGATGGTAGAAAGACTGACTAGGAATAATTATACGGAGTAATATGCAAACGTTTTATGAAAGATTTCTTGTGGCACTGGCTGTTATGTCAGCGGCACTTGTTTACGGATGTACGAAATCAGCCGGGGAACCGGATAAATTCAACATCGACTCCACTGATGTGGTTTTGACTGACTGCAAGGCAGGAACCACTGATGTGCTTTTGTCCACGAATCGTGACCCGGAGGCAGTCGTGGAGGCTCCGGCAGATGAATGGCTCTCGGCGCAAATAACAAGAAGATGCCTCACTTTGAAGTACCGTGAGAATGAGACACCTGAATCCCGTGAAGGAAAGGTCCGGATTACGGCGGGAAAGGTACTGATGGCAGTTGTCGTCACACAACCCGGCAAGACTCCGGCCACTCCTGACCCCGATCCCACTCCTGACCCCGATCCCACTCCAGACCCGACACCAGACCCTGATCCCACTCCGGACCCGACTCCTGACCCTCCTGCCGGGGAAACAAAGTTCCCTGTTTATAAGGAAAACGGAAAGAATGTCGGTATTATCTACTGGACTTCAGAGGACGGCTTGACTTCCAAGGTGCTGAGCCTCGCGAGAACGGAACAGATTGCATGGTCAACGGACGGCAGCCATATCCTCAATGCCACAGATCCTGACAACGGTATGGCAAACACTCAGGTTATCAAGTCCAGTGTGGAAGCCGGAAGCATCCCTGCGGTGACATTCTGCGACAAGATTGGTGACGGTTGGTATTGGCCTTCAATCAATGAAATGGTTGAGATATTCAATATCTACAACGGGATTTCATATACGGATACAGCCTTTAAAGCGGTTTTGCCGAATGCGCTTTCCGATGAGGAAAAGACGGCCCGCTCTGCGTTTGATGCTTCATTGACCGCTTTCGGAGGAACGGTTATGAATGCGGGAAAACCTTCGGACAAAGGAGACAGGTATTGGACCAGTACTGAACTCGTTTCCGGAGAAAAGGCATACGGCTCTTTTATGACGTTCGGAAAAGCCTATATGTCTGTCTTGGCAGACACTCCGGGAAAAACCAACTCTGCCGGCAGATATGCACGTTGTATAAAAGTAATAACAAATAATTGATAATGATATGAAATCTGATTTTGCTCAAATAGACTATGTTCCCCCGGAATGTCGGAATGAAGGGCTTTCATATACAGGAATATTGTGTTCCAGTACAGTTGAACCAGCAAATGCCTCAATCTCCGATATGGAGGCAGGGGAATTTCTCGATTTCGGATTTTGAAATCCTAAATTTAAGTTGAACCTTTTAGAATCATATTTATATGAAATCCTCATGACCGCTAGCGCTCGCCAAAGAGAATGAAAAGTTATTT
>CAMFBM010000027.1 GCA_945948555.1 uncultured Bacteroidales bacterium
GGTAAAAACCAGCAGATTTACAGTCTGCCCCATTTGGCCACTCTGGTATTCTCCCGTTTTCTCGTTTCTTTCCGGCGATTTCTTCATCAGGCTTCTCATCGTCAGTCGGTCATTACCTTCAGGTAACTCCCTTCTTCCTCGTTCGCCTTCTTCGAACTCATCCGGAAATAAACTTCGAAATTTTAATTTCCTTTTCCGGCGATTTCTTCATCAGGCTTCTCATCGTCTGTCGGTCATTACCTTCAGGTAACTTCCTTCTTCCTCGTTCGCCTTCTTCGAACTCATCCGGAAATAAACTTCGAATATTATTTAAAAGATCTGAGCCGATGGAGGGAGTCGAACCCACGACCCCGAGATTACAAATCACGTGCTCTAGCCAACTGAGCTACATCGGCGTGTCCCGATTCTTCTTACCCGTCCAGGTCTTTCCGAAAGGGATTGCAAAGATAGGTATTTATTCTTTATCTCCAAAACTTTTTTCTTTTCTTTTTCGAATTTCTCGCAAAAACAATTGAAAAAGTGATTCCCGGTCTATCCCGCATTCATTTCTCAGTTCTTCCTGTGTCCCCTGGGAAATGAATCTGTCCGGAATACCGACCGGAATGACCTTCCCGTCATACCCGTTCTGCGCCGCATATTCCGCAACCTCTCCGAACAATCCTCCCTTTACACAACCATCTTCCACTGTTATGATTGTCCCGGCTTTAGCCATAGCCTCATCAAGTATTGAGGTGTCAGCCGGTTTTATATACCTTATATTATATATATATGGCCTTTCCCCTGTCTGTCTGAAACATTTCTCTGCCGCCTCAACGGCCCTGTGCACTACCGGCCCCGCTGCAATCACGGCTATCCCCTCTCCGTCGCAGATTTTTTCGCCTTTTCCGACTGGCAGCTCTGCGAAATCGGCGGAACGCCATTGAGCACCTTCTCCATATCCCCTTGGGTATCTTATGATGAAAGGAGTGTTTTCGGACCTGTAGGCCGTGTACATCATTCTCTTCAATTCAATTTCGTCTGAAGGTACTCCGATCACCACGCCGGGGATGCTCCTGTATGCAGCCATGTCGTAGCATCCGTGGTGTGTGGCTCCGTCTTCTCCGACAAGTCCGGCCCTGTCGAAACAGAAGACCACTCCGAGATGTTGGAGGGCAACGTCGTGAATGATCTGGTCGTAAGCCCTTTGGGAGAATGACGAATAGATGTTGCAGAAAGGCTTCATTCCCGCGCTTGCCATTCCGGCGGAGAAAGTTACGGCGTGCTCTTCCGCAATTCCGACATCGAAGAAACGCTCCGGCATTTCCCTGGCGAGCAGATTCATTCCGCAGCCACTGGCCATTGCCGGGGTTACTCCGACAACTCTCCGGTCAAGACGGGCAAGTTCCAGGAGAACTTGTCCGAAGACATCCTGATAGCGGCTTTCCTTGTGGTCGCCGTTCTTCAGCCTTTTGCCGTCCACCGGGTCGAATTTTCCCGGTGCGTGCCATGTCGTCTGGTCCTCCTCGGCCGGTGCATATCCCTTTCCTTTGACTGTTATTGTGTGAAGTACCCTCGGGCCCTTGAGTGATTTCAGTTTCTGAAGGGCGCCGACCACCTGGACTATGTCGTTGCCGTCCACCGGGCCGAAGTAGCGCAGTCCGAGTGCTTCGAAGAGATCACCTCCCGATGTGCTCACCAGATTGGACTTCAGACGGACCACGGCACGCTGAATCTTATCCCTCAGGGGATTCTCTCCGATTCTGTTCCAGACTTTGTCCTTAAGCCTGTTGTAGGTCGGGTGAGTGGTCAGGTTCAGCAGATGCTCGTGTATGCCGCCGATGTTCTTGTCAATCGAGATGTTGTTGTCATTGATAATCATCAGCAGGTCAGCCTCGGAGGCATTGTTCAGCCCCTCGAATGCCAGACCTCCGGAGAGGGCTCCGTCACCAATCAGCGCAATGGTTTTGTTCCCCGTTTCCCGGGCTTTTTCCGCCTGGGCAATTCCCAGGGCTGCGGAAATGGATGTCGATGAATGTCCGGCCCCGAATGCATCGTAGATGCTTTCCGAACGTTTGGGGAAGCCGCTGATGCCGTCCTTCTTCCTGTTCTGCCTGAAGATTTCCTTTCGTCCGGTCAGAATCTTGTGGGCGTATGCCTGATGTCCGACATCAAAAACCACCTTGTCCTCGGGAGTGTTGAACACGTAATGAATACCCACGACCAATTCCACCGCCCCGAGGCTTGAGCCGAGGTGTCCGGGATTTGTCGAACAGCATTCAATCATATAATCCCTGAGTTCGGCGCACAATTCTTTCAACTCATTCAGGCTGAGATGACGAATGTCCGCCGGTGACTCTATCTTGTCAAGCAAATTCCGCATAGCAGGTCAAATCTGGCCGGCAAAGTTACGATTTATATTTCAAAAATCGGGAAATATGTAAAAGTTTCGCAAATATCAGAACCTCCATTACTTGACAGTAAATTCGAATGTCTTGTCATATTCTCTCAGAATGGACATTTTCACTGTCTTTTTGTTGAGATTATAGACTTCGGACCATTGGGTGAATCCGGTTGATTCTTCCACCTCGGGACCTTGGGCGACTTTGTGCAGCAAATCCATAGCCTGGTCCGGATTCAGCTTGTAATTAAGTGTTTCGAGTTCTGCTTTCAATGTGTTGTAGCGGTCTTTCCCGTGGGTGGACTGAATGCTTCCGTTTTCAGAATCTTTCATTGATGGAGATACGTAAAAGTTTGTTACATAGCGCAATGCATCGTCTCCTTTAAGAATCTCCATTTCTGTAGGATAATCCTGACGTTCTTTAAAGGTATATTCAACAATCGCATAGTCGCCTGTGGCATCCGCCATAAAGTAATGGTAGCTTGCTTGCTCGGTGTCCATACACATATTGTATTCCCTGAGCATCTCCACAGCCTGCTTGACTGTGCTGACCCGGTCAAGGAGCATACGCATTGCAACTGTGGTGAAGATACTTTTCTTGCCCGCTTCCTGCTGGCGTGTAGGATTCCCGTCGAGTTTCAGGACGCAGATTGCAAAACCGTCTTCGTTGATTCCGTCCAGAGGTATGTATGGCAGCGCCATCAGCATTGAAAGGTCAGTCTTCCCGTCGGTGTAGAACCCGCTTTTGTAATTGATGAATTGCCCGTCGACAAAAGAGATGGATTTCTTGCCACCAACCGGAGCCGTGTGAACCGCAATGACGGGAATCATTATCCGCTGGCCATTCTCGTCCTTGTGGTTGAAGTCAAAATTCCTCCCCATCAGATAGTCCTTTGAGTCTGTGTCAGGACAGGCAAATGCACTGCATCCTGCACTGTAGTTGAGACTTTGACTCTGTGGATAGCGCCTGTCCATGAGATTTGCCATTACAAAGTTAACCAGGTCGGTCGTACTCTTGATTTCTGCATTCAATGCTGCATCAAGTTTGTAATCTGCAGTGTATGTCATCTCGTATATGCGTCCTTTGCCTCCTTCAAGGTCTGACAGGGAATGAAGCATATCAAGTTTGTCCTGGTCTGTAATGAGTAAGGCAGGATTTGGGTCAGGAACCTGTTCCGGTGCTTTCTCCTTCTTGCACGAAGAGAACATAGAGAATGAGGCTGCAATGCATACGATCAGATGCCATTTTCGGAGTTTTGATTGCTTGGTAAACATAATCGGAAAGTTTTTTGATGTATACTGAAAAAACCGGTTAAGGTGTTGATACACTTTCAATTTTTATCTGAAATGCCCCGGCAGGAGCCTTTACCTCGACAATGTCGCCCTCTTTCTTGCCCATAAGTGCCGCCCCGATTGGGGAATTGCAGGAGATTTTGCCTTGTTCCAGATTCATTTCGTGATGGGTGACTATGGTGTATGTCATCCTCCTGCCTGTTCCAAGATGGGTGAACTCAACCTTGCTCAGAAGACTGATGCAGTCTTTCGGCAGGATACTCGTGTCGATGATTCTCGAATGCTGAAGAACCTTCTGGAGAAAACGTATCCGGCTAATTGCCTTGGCCTGGGCCCTTCTGGCAGCCCTGTATCCGCAATTTTCGCTCAGATCACCCTGTGACCGGGCCTCAGCCAGGTCATCCCTTATCCGTGGATACTCAACGTCTGTCATATAGTTGAGTTCCGCAACAAGTTCGTCATATCTTTCTTTTGACAGATATTCCATTACTGTTTCCAGATAGTAATCTAACTCAAAAAACCGTTCCAAGTTAAGCATTTTTTTGAGTATTTGTATTATATTCGCGAGTTTTTGAAAAAATGAACTAACGATATTATGGTAAAACAAGTACAAAAACTGATGAATGACAGTCCACTGGCGCGTTGGACCGTCCTTGTCCTGGTGGCGTTGATGATGTTCTTCGCCTATATGTTTGTGGATGTGATGTCGCCTCTGATGTCGCTTGTCGAAGGCAATCTGCATTGGAACAGCAGTGTTTTCGGAACATACGCGGCTTCGGAGTACATCCTCAATGTCTGCGGCTTCCTGATCATTGCCGGTGTCATTCTTGACAAACTCGGGGTACGTTTCTCCGGAATCCTTTCCGCAGGTCTGATGGTTCTGGGTGCGGCCATTAAATTTGTCGGAATCAGCGACTGGTTCCAGACAACTGCTTTTGCCGGATGGCTCGGCAGCTGGTGGGTTGAGATGCCTGCAAGTGCAAAGATGGCGTCCCTGGGCTTTATGATTTTCGGCTGCGGCTGCGAGATGGAAGGGACAAATGTTTCGAAGATTCTTGCCAAGTGGTTCAAAGGCAAGGAGATGGCTCTCGCAATGGGACTTGAGATGGCAATCGCCCGTCTGGGTGTCTTTGCCGTGATGTGGATTGCTCCAATCATCAGCAAGGCTTTCGGAGGTTCCGTGCTCGCTCCTCTGGGATTCTGCGGTGCCCTCCTGTGCATAGGACTTGTAAACTTCATCATTTTCGGCATAATGGACAAGAAATTCGACTCCCAGCTTGCTGCTGCAGGAATTTCCAATTCAGAGGACGGTTCTGACGAGGAATTCCATCTGAGCGACCTCGGGGCGATTTTCAAGAGCAAGATGTTCTGGATTGTCGCGCTTCTGTGCGTTCTTTACTACAGCGCAATCTTTCCGTTCCAGAGATATGCCACCAATTTCCTTGAGGTGACCTTGCAGATTGAAGCTGCGGAGGCGGCGCGTCTGTTCAGCTGTTTCCCGATTCTTGCGATGTGCCTTACTCCGTTCCTCGGAATCTTCCTTGACAGGGTGGGCAAGGGTGCATCGATGCTGATGGTAGGTTCCGTAATCATGATTGTCTGCCATCTTTGTTTTGCATTTGTCCTTCCGGCCTTCCCGCAGAAATGGCTCGCCCTTCTGCTGATTGTAGTGCTGGGAGTCAGCTTCTCGCTCGTGCCGGCAGCCCTCTGGCCATCGGTTCCGAAAATCATTGATGAGAAAATCCTCGGATCTGCATATTGCCTGATTTTCTGGGTTCAGAACATCGGCCTTTGCTTCGTGCCTAAGATTATCGGGGCCCTCCGCCAGTCAACTGACGGATATTTCGTGCCGATGCTTGTGTTTGCATCTTTCGGAATACTCGCATTCCTGCTCAGCCTCGCCCTCAAGGCCGAGGACATAAGGAAGGGATATGGACTTGAAAAGCCAAATATCCGGAAATAGTCTATGAAACCATTCTCAGATGGGAAAAATGCAGGCAAGTGGCTCTGTTGGGCGGCACTTGCCTGTCTTGTTGTTCCGATGTTCGCGTCGTACTTCTTCGACGATATGTTCTCGTCCCTGTCGCATCTGTTCAAGAATCCTGAACTGCTTGAACTCGGCTGGGACTATGAGGATTACGGGTTTTATGCAGGTGGATATTCATTCCTGTGCGTTTGCGGGGGACTTATTGTCTGCGGCATCCTTCTTGACTTGTACGGGGTCAGAATCGTCGGCTCGGCATTCGTTGCCCTGATGATTCTCGGTGCGGGATTGGTCTTCTATGCTATTTCTTCAGGCCTTTCTCCGAAAATTTCCCTGACTGTGGCATACGTAGGATGTATGCTTTTCGGCCTGGGCAGCGAAATTGCCGGAGTTGCCGTCACCCGTTCCATCGCCAAATGGTTCAAAGGCAGGAATGTAGCCCTTGCGATGGGACTTCAGCTCTCCATTGCCCGGCTTGGAACGGCAGCAGCACTTGTACTTTCTCCGATGATTGTCGCCCAGAAACCTGCTGGAGAGATGTATTTCCTTTCCGATACCAACAGACCTGCGCTTCTGGGACTTGCCCTGCTCCTTCTGGGAGGCATCCTCTGGGCCGTTTTCGTGGCAATGGATGCCCGTTTTGACAAGGAAAGGGGAGTGTCGGACCGCCACCGGACCGCCGAGGATGAAAAATTCCGTTTCTCCGACATCTGGAAGGTGCTCACCAATCCGCGCTTTCTGATGATTGCCCTCCTTTGTGTCTTTTTCTACTGCTGTGTCATCAGGTTCAAGAAGTTCGGCACGTCCATCCTTATCCCGCTGTTCGGGATGGAACTGGAGACTGCGACCTGGATGCTTTCGATGATTCCTTTCTTCACGATTGTCTTCACCCCTCTGTTCGGAGCTCTGGTGGACAGGACCGGCAGGGCAACCCTCTGGATGACAGTAGGTTCAGCCCTTGTGCTGATTTCACATCTGATAATAGTCTTCGCCCCGAGGGGAGTTGCGGAATATGGATACGTCTCAATTGCCCTTTTGGGAATAGGATATTCACTGGTTCCGTCAGCGATGTGGCCTTCGGTTCCGAAGATTGTACCTGAAAAGAACCTCGGTACGGCATTTTCCCTGATTTACTGGATTCAGAATATGGGAATGATGATCGTCCCGATTTTCATCGGACGCATTTTCAAGAATACCATCACCGAAAGCGGCAATGCCCTTCAGGAGGTCTCTGCTGCCATTCAGGCCGAGTATGTTTTCGTCCTGCTCGGCATAGTCTCGATTGTGGTGGCAATCCTCCTGTCTGTTTCTTCCCGCCGCCATCCTGAACTCGGTCTGGACGATCCTGTTGTCTGAATGTCAGGAAAAGAAAAATTGGTCAAGGAAGGAATATTTACAAGAAAGGTGAATGTGTTCAGATATGCTTTGATTATTTTTGGCAAAATTTTTTGACATAAACACTATGAAGAAATTTTTTGTTTCAATTGTTATTGCGGTCAGCTTCGCCCTGGCTGCATCAGTCGCTGCTTCAGCTCAGGAACTTTCAGATGTCTCTTCAATTGTTCCGGGGCGTCTCACTTATGCTTCAGGCCATCTTTACAGCAACGGAATCAAGCTGATGGACAGTGAAATTGAGAATATGCTGCCGGGTTCCAGCCTGAAAAGCTACTTGAGTGGCAGGAAGATGTACACTGCCGGAGAAGTTCTGATCATTGTCGGAAGTGTTGTTGAAGGTGCCGGTATCGCAATGGCTGTTGCAGGGTCATTGGAGCTTGTAAAAAGTTTTGCCAACGACGAGCCAAACCGATTGAGCCATGGCGCTATGGTGGTGACCGGGGAGGCTGCAATGTTTGTCGGCATCGGCTGTCTCGGAGCAGGTATTCCTCTGTACTGTGTCGGTAAGCACCGCATCAAGAAAACCGGTTCGGAGTACAATGTCTCCAAAGGCTACCCTGATATTGCCCTTAATGTTGGATCTACCGGAAACGGTTTCGGATTGTCGCTAAACTTCTAGAAAATACTGTAGAAATTTCTATAGAAGATTCTTAACCGTCAGGTCCGTGACAGAAACTTCTGTCACGGATTTGTCTTTTGGTGTATGTCGGATGGATATTCCTGAAAAACAGCTGGCTTTTCTATTTCAGAAGTGTTTATTGCGATAAACATTTGTAGTGAAAACTTGATTTTTATAAAAAGCATTTATGCAGAAAATTTGCTTTTTGTGGAAAGCATTTTTATATTTGTGGAAATTATTCAGATATGGAAACATTATTCAATAAGCACGACATCTACATATATGAAACTCCTGTTGAAATAGTCAGATCTTTAATGAATAAGATCGACTGGGATTGTCGCCTGCTTTCCATCAAGGGACCTAAAGGGGTTGGCAAGTCAACTCTAATGAAGCAATATATCAAACAGAACTATCCGCCTGGAAGCAGAAAGGCACTGTATTGTTCTGCGGATTCGTTGTATTTTACAAGAAATACTTTGTTGGATTTGGCTGATTCGTTTGTCAAGAGGGGTGGAGAGCGGCTCTTCATCGATGAAATTCATAAATATGACGGTTGGAGTAAGGAGATAAAGGAAATATATGACCTTTACCCTCGTCTGAAGGTGGCAATAAGCGGCTCATCGCTGCTGCAAATACTTGGAGGCGATGCTGATTTGTCCCGAAGATGTATTCCATACACTATGCAAGGTTTGTCATTAAGGGAGTATCTTCATTTTGAAAAAGGGATTGATTTGCCGGCTTGGGAACTGAAGGACATTCTTGAAAACTCTTGGGATGTGTGCGAGGTGGTAAAGAAAGCGTGTTGTCCTTTGGAATTTTTCAAAGAATACTTGAGTCGGGGCTATTATCCATTCTTCTATGAGAATCCGGATACATATTACACTTCCATCGAAAATGTCGTGAACTATATCATAGACTTCGAGTTGCCAAAAATCCGACGAGTTGATGTCGGTAACACTCGCAAGCTCAAGGCTTTGCTTTATGTCCTTGCAAACAATATCCCTTTTCAGGTTGACATATCCAGTCTTGCCGGAAAGATTGAAATAGAGAGGAACACGGTGCTTGCATATCTGAAGCATCTGGATGAGGCAAAACTTATAAAGTTGCTCTATTCGGACCTTCTTTCGGTAAAGAAGATGCAAAAGCCCGATAAAATCTTTATTGACAACACAAATCTTCTATGCGCAATAGCAGGCAAAGAAGGTGACATTGGTACGATGCGTGAAATATTTGCTGTGAATCAACTTTCTTATGCTCACAAGGTAGAGTATGGAAAGGATAAGGGCGATTTCAAGATAGACGGTAAATATCTGTTTGAAATCGGAGGCAGGGAGAAATCATTCCAACAGATTGCAGACATCCCTGATTCGTACGTCTTTGCCGACGACATTGACATTCCGTCAGGAGCCAAGTTACCTCTATGGTTGTTAGGTTTTCTTTACTGATTTCTTAATGTGACCGGATTTGACGGAATATTGTTTCTTAACCGACAAGTCCGTGGCAGAACTTTCTGTCACGGACTTGTCTTTTGGTGTATGTCGCTATCGTCCTACCTGAAAATAGTAGCCTCGCGGTCAGGTCCCAGGGAGATGATCTTGATCGGGACGCCGAGGTACTGCTCCATGAAGGCGATGTAGTCGGTGAATTCCTTCGGGAGTTCTGACTCCGCGCGGCAGAGGGTGAGGTCGGTGTTCCAGCCTTTGAACTCGGTGTAAACCGGCTGGATGTCGGCGTAGGTGTCGAAAGGCCACTGGTCGGACGGCTGGCCGTCAACTATGTAGGAGGTGCAGACCTTGATTGTCTCGAATGAGTCGAGGCAGTCGGATTTCATCATAATGAGGTCTGTCACTCCGCTGATCATTACGGCATACTTGAGGGCAACCAGGTCGAGCCAGCCGCAGCGGCGCGGCCTTCCGGTCACTGCTCCGAATTCGTTGCCGATTTTGCGGAGTTTCTCACCGGTCTCGTCGAAGAGTTCCGTAGGGAAAGGACCGCTGCCGACCCTTGTGCAGTAGGCCTTGAAGATTCCATAGACGTGGCCGATCCTGTGGGGATTCACTCCGAGGCCGATGCAGGCTCCTGCGCAGGCGGTTGAGGAGGAGGTCACGAAGGGATACGAGCCGTAGTCCACGTCGAGCATCGAGCCCTGGGCTCCTTCGGCCAGGATGCTTTCCGTCTCGAGAATCTTGTTCACATGGTACTCGCAGTCAATCAGGCGGAAGCCCTTGATGAATTCCACTGCTTCCATAAAGGCTGCCTCTTCTGCCTGAGGGTCACATTCAAAGCCCATCTGGGAAAGTATCCTCACGTGTCTTGACTTGAGCCTTTCGAATCTTTCGCGGAAGTCAGGGGCGAGGATGTCTCCGACCCTCAGACCGAATCTTCCGACCTTGTCGGTGTAGGTCGGGCCTATGCCCTTGAGGGTGGAACCGATCTTGCCCTTGCCCATTGCAGCTTCGTTTGCTGCATCGAGAAGCCGGTGTGTTGGGAGGATGAGATGTGCTTTCTTGGCAATCAGAATCCTGTCCTGAACATTCACTCCGGTTTTTGCGATATTCTCGCATTCTCCCTTGAAGGTAATCGGGTCCAGGACGACACCGTTGCCTATGATGTTGGTCGCGTCTTTTCTGAAGATTCCTGACGGGATTGACCTGAGCACGAAACTCTGTCCTTCAAAATGAAGGGAGTGTCCTGCATTCGGACCTCCCTGGAATCGTGCTACTACCGGATACTGTCCGGCGAGTACGTCAACTATCTTTCCTTTGCCTTCGTCGCCCCACTGGAGGCCGAGAACTACATCTAAATTCATATTGTTGGTAAAATTGTCTTGTTCTGTCTGATTGTCAGAAAGGAAGGTCATCTTCCGGTTCTGGAACGGAAGGCTGTGCAGGCGCTGCGCCCTGCTGATAGGCCGGTCCGAAAACCGGTTGAGGCTGCTGGCCGTATGTCGGCTGTCCGTACGGACCAGGCTGTGCTGCAGCAGGCTGGCCGAACTGCTGAACTCCGGCAGGCTGACCGAATTGCTGAACTCCGGCTGGTTGACCATACTGCTGGGCACCGGCTGGCTGGTAACCTCCCTGTGAAGCCGGGTTGTCAGCCTTCTTGCCGAGAAGCTGGAGGGTGTCGGCGAGGATTTCAGTAGCATATCTCTTGTTGCCGTTCTGATCATCCCAGCTGCGGGTACGGAGCCTTCCCTCGATGTAAAGCTGTGTTCCCTTGCGTACATATTTCTCCACGACATCCGCAGTGGAACGCCACGCCACGATGCTGTGCCACTCGGTGTTCTCTTTCAATTCTCCTGCGCGGTCCTTGTATCTTTCTGTGGTTGCAAGTCTGAATGTTGCGACTTTCGCTCCCGGAGCGCCGTTGTCGAGATACCTCACTTCTGGGTCCTGCCCGACATTGCCGATAAGCATAACTTTATTGAGGGACATAATATATAGTTTTAGTTTGTCTTAAAAATGTCAGTGCAATATAGTGAATATTCCGGAATAACGGAAAAATCAGAGAGGTATTTTGTCGATGCGCCTGAGATGGCGGCCGCCTTCGAATTCATTGTCAAGCCACTCGCCGGTGATTGCCACGACTTCCTCGAAAGGGATGAACCTTGCCGGCATAACGAGGACGTTTGCATTGTTGTGCCTTTTTACGAGGGCCCCGATTTCCCGGTTCCAGGCCAGTCCCGCACGGATGCCCTGGTGCTTGTTCAGGGTCATTGCCATCCCGTTTCCGGTGCCGCAGAATGCAATCCCGAGGTCAACCTCGCCATTCTCAACTGCCTGTGCAAGAGGGTGGGCGACATCGGTGTAGTCCATACTCTCCGTCGTGTCAGTCCCGAAGTTCACGATTTCAATTCCGCGTCCCTTCAGAACCTCAATGAGCCTGTTCTTGTAGTCAACGCCTGCGTGGTCGTTGCAAATCCCTATTTTCATTTTCCGAGCTTCTCTACTATGTTGCTGATTCTCAGGTTGAATTCATCGCGTCCGATCAGGGAGACGATGTCAGCGATTCCAAGACCGCTGGATGCTCCGACAAGGGCGAGCCTCAGGCAGTTCATCACCTTGCCCATAGGCCATTCACGGCTGCGGATAAATTCCTCAACCGCTGTCTCGATGCTTTCCTTGCTGAAATCCCCGAGTTCCCTGCCGATGAAGTCCGCAACCTGGAGCGCAAGAGTGTAATTCTCTTCCTTCCAGAATTTTGCGGCATCCTTCTCAACGTATTCCGAAGGCGTTACGAAAAGATATGAGGCGATGTCCCAGAAGTCTGCAACGAAAGTCGCCCTTTCCTTGATGAGGGAAACCACGCTGTGGACATAGTCCCTTGTAAATATGTGATTCCTGAAGTCGGCACCCTGAACGGAAACCTCAGCCCCTGCAGTGAGGGCACATTTGGCGCACTCCACCACCTGCATCCCGTGCTCTTCGAGGACAGGGATGAACAGGTCGGTCAGCTCCTGAGCGCTCTTGAGCCTGAGATATTCCTTGTTGTACCACTTTGCCTTGTCAGGATTGAATTTCGCTCCGGACTTGATGACTCTCTCGAGTGAGAATGCCTCGATTAGCTCCGGCATTGTGAAAAGTTCACGGTCGTCTCCCGGATTCCATCCGAGCATTGCAAGCAGGTTTACGAAAGCCTCCGGGAAGTAGCCGTCCTCGCGGTAGCCCCTTGAAACCTCGCCCTCCGGATTGACCCATTTCAGAGGGAAGACCGGGAAACCGAGCCTGTCGCCGTCCCTCTTGCTGAGCTTGCCTTTCCCGTCAGGCTTGAGCAGTAGGGACAGGTGGGCGAATCTCGGCATCGTGTCCTGCCAGCCGAATGCCTCGTAGAGGAGGTAGTGCAGAGGCAGGGACGGAAGCCATTCCTCACCGCGGATGACCTCGGTGATTTCCATCAGATGGTCGTCCACGATGTTGGCAAGGTGGTAGGTCGGCAGTTCGTCAGCCCTTTTCCAGAGCACCTTGTCGTCAAGGGTGTCGGTGTTGACCTCCACGTGTCCCCTGATGAGGTCATCCATTTTCACGACGCGGTCCGTCGGCATCCTGAAGCGGATTGTCCAGTCCGTGCGTGTCTCAAGAAGCGGTCTCCACTCGCTTTCAGGCATCGAAAGGGAGTTGCGCAGGGACATCCTCGTGAGGTGGTTGTAGATGAAAGTCTGCTTGTTAGCCTCCATTTCGGCCCTCTTTGCGGAAAGTTCCTCGGAGGTGTCGAAGGCGTAGTAGGCATAGCCGTTCTCAACCAGCTGCTCGGCATATTTGCGGTATATTCCTCTCCTCTGGGACTGTCTGTACGGGGCGTGAGGGTGCTGCTCCGAAGCAGTCTCAACTACATTTCCCTCCCTGTCAACCCCTTCGTCAGGGATGATTCCGCACCAGTTGAGTGCCTCGATGATGTATTTTTCGGCTCCCGGAACGAATCTCTGGGAGTCCGTGTCCTCGATTCTGATGATGAAATCACCTCCGTGCTGCTTTGCATAGAGGTAGTTGTAGAGCGCTGTCCTCACCCCTCCCATGTGGAGCGGCCCTGTCGGTGACGGCGCAAATCTTACTCTTGTCCTGCGTGCCATAAAAAATCAATTAGCGCGCAAAATTACAATAAAGAAAGTATTTCGTCAATTATTATTTACGGAATATTGAACCCTGACTACCGGAATATTGAACCCTGATTTGCGGAATATTGAACCCTGTGACCTCGATGACAGGACTGGAGCCTCTGGCATCTTCACCTGCCCATCCCACTTCCACAGTCCTGCTCTCACCCGGCATCAGATGGAAGTAGTTGTCGGAATACGAAACCGGCAGAATCTGCTCCCCGTCGGAACCTTTCAGGTTGAGGCGTACCATAAGGGCTGGTGTCTTTGAAGTGTTCCTGAGGACCACCTGCGTGAGAAACCTTTCAGCCTCCGCCCCATCCGTCCGGACGGACTGCATTTCCACTTCCGGACGCACGCTCTCAAGCGAATACAGACTTGTCAGGTCGCCGTCTTCCGCAGAAAGGATATATGTGTTTTCGGAATATTCAATATTCCCTTCATCCCTGAGCGAAAGCCTGAGGAAAAAGGCTCCCTTCAGACCGTAGGAAACGCCGTCATTCAGCATCAGGGCATCCCCGCACGCGATGGTCGAGTCGGCTCCCAGGTCAAGGTCATATTCACCTCTCAGGACTGCCTTCCCGTACAGGTCCAGGATTTCCCACGAGGCTTTCAATCCCTTGAGACTTCCTCCGGTGCGGTTGACTGCTTCTATTTGGCAGGTCGCAGCATTGTACTGAATATGAATCGGTTCACAGGCTTTCTTGCAACCGAAGAAGGCGGCTGTGGGGTCAAAGTAATAGTCGTAGGTCTGCCAGGTCAAGCTCGGCCAGCAGCTGTGGCTCATCCAGATGAGAAGTCCCTGGCGGTCCAGGTTGGCACCCTCGTACATCGCCCTGTAACCGTCATAGTTCAGCCATTGGGCGAGGGCGGTGAAGGTCCCGGTATCGGAAGGCTCCCCGAAGGCATCTTTCAGCATAGCGTTGAAGGTGTCCCCTTTCTGTGCCCCTGCCCTTGTGAAATCGTGCTTGCCCCAGGCATCTGCGGCAGGCCATACTTCCTCCGGACGCAGCATCCTGGAGAGGCTTTCTATGTTCATCACGTTCGGCATACCCCTTTCGGTGTGCAGTTTACCGCTCTGGTGGGAGAAATAGTATTCGGCAGGGTGGAGGCAGTAAGGTCCGTGGCCGCTGACACAGCCGTCCGCAGAACTGGAGATGTAGGGGAGTCCCGGATGCAGGTCACTGACATATCCCCGCAGGGCGTTGTCAATGGTCTGCGGAGGGAAACCCTCATTGCGTCCGCAGTAGAGGACGACCGAAGGGTGTCTGCGTATGCGGCTGACATAGTCGGAGGCATTTTTCAGGAACATCCCCTCATCGGAAGGGTCGGGTCCGTCGTAGGGATTCGCAAGCCAGAAATCCTGCCAGACCATAATCCCGTGGCGGTCGCAGGCCTGGTAGAACTCTTCGTCTCCTGTCTGTCCGACCCAGTTGCGGATCATATTGAAATTCATCTGCTTGTGGTAGCCGACAGCGATGTCGTATTCCCTTGCGCGGAAATTCAGATTCTGCTCGCTGAAGCCCCAGTTGCCCCCAAGGGGAACAACCCTTTGTCCGTTGACAAAAAGTTGCAGGGCATTGTCCAGACCGGAAAAAGTCACCTCGCGCAGACCGGCCTTGTAGTCTGTTGTACAGAGGCTGCGCCCGGGAACGATGAATTCGAAACCTGCATCGTGAAGCACCGCCTCTCCGTAGCCGTTTGGCCACCAAAGTTCCAGGTCGCAGTCCTTCAACTGACTGAATTCCTCAGGAAGGAAACTCTCCCTGCGGACCTCGCCGCCCCTTACCGTGATTTCTTTCTCGAAAAGTATTTCACCAAGCCATCCTCTCAGAATGCCGGTGACATCCTCAGAGGAGTTGCTCCTGACGACAACTTCGGGAGTGACGCTCGGATATCCCCCGCAAATATGCGTGCTTACAAGTGGGTCCGAGAGAGAGACGGCTTTCTCCCCGGTTAGGAAAACATTGTTCCATATTCCGATGTTTCTTCCCCTGACGGTGCTTATCCAGTCCCAGCCTATGTTCGAATGAAAGGTCGGATTGTCAAGCCCCAGAAGCCCGCCGTTGATGTCGGTGTTCATCTCGTTCTTCTCCTTGACAGCCCCCGGATGGGCGTTTCTGATGATTTTCACTGCAAGGACATTCCGCCCCTCGTTCACTTGCCCGGTGATGTCGAACCTTCCCCGGATGAAGGCCCCGTCAATCCTGCCAATCCTCTTTCCGTTGAGGTAAACCTCTGCTTTCCAGTTGATTCCGTCGAAATTGAGGAAGGTCCTTTCCTCGGAGGTCTTCTTCCAGTCGAAGGTCGTCCGGTACCAGAAATCGCTGAGGAAATAGGATTCGGAAATATTGAATATATTGTCGGAATAGTTCGGATCCGGGACCGCCTCCGTGTTCACGAAACTTGTCAGCACGCTTCCCGGCACTGTTGCCACTGTCCAGGATGTGTCGTCAAAGCCTTCGGAACTGACCTCGGCCCCTTCGAAAGAGGAATCCCTCCTAAGTCGCCAGTTCCCTCCGTCAAGGAAATATTTACCATTCTGCCAACCCTTCACTCCGACTGGTTCTGCTACCAGACCCCCGCGTCCGAAGACTTCAAGTTCGCTCAGCACATATCTGCCCGATTTTCCCGGGCGAGTCATCAGAATCCTGACATATCTTCCTGTGCCGCTGCAACTTACCTCGTCTGTGAGTTTTCTGCCCGAGGGCAGGTCAGCAATTTTCTCCCAGACCGATGCATCCTGAGAGACCTGAATCTCTCCCCTGACCGCCTTTTCAATCCAGTGAAGGCGGACCTTGTCAAAATCAAGGGATGTCCCCAAATCTACGTACACCCATTCCTCTGCCCCGGATGCGCTCATCCATGCACTGTGAAACTCAAAGGAAGGGAGAATGTTCCTTTCAATCTCCATTCCCCTCTGGAACTGCGTCTCTGCGATGCTCCACCAGGCGGCCCCTTTCATTGAAAATTCTATTTTCAGATGGCTGAACTCGCTGATTGACAGTGGAATGTCGAAAAGAAAGGTCCTCGCGGGAAGTTTCACTTCATCGGTCTGCTTGTTCGGATCGCTGTTCACTTTTCTGGACATAGCCCTGCCCGGAAGGTCTTTCCCCCGGGTTGAGCCGGCCTGGATCCAGGTCTTCCCGTCAGCTGAAACCAGAACGTTGACGGAGTAGGTTCCGTCGGAGAGTTCCTCGTGGTAGGCCACATTTCCGGACAGCAGAATCCTGTCCGCCTTGACACTCATTCCCGCCCAGTCATAGCGCAGGAAATTTTCGCTTCCGAAGAAGATGTTTTTGGAGTAGGGCCCTCCGTCAATTGACCATTCCCTTTCCCTGACCGGAAGCGGTCCCTCTTTCGTCGAGACCTCCAGCCAGGCCGTCTCCGATGTCTCGACGATGCCGTCGGTGACAAGCTGGGCCGTCAGATTGTAGTCGTGTGCGGAAGAGTGGAAGGCTTGCCTGCCCAATGCCACATTGCGGTAGTTATTGTCCCTGACAAGTGCCGGGGCCGTGTTCTCGATGGCCCTGCCGGGGTATTTGCCTATTCCTTTCGTGAAATCTGTTCCGTTCCCCTGAGCCGTTGTGATGACGGCGGCAAGAATTGCAATGATTATCTGTGGCATATCTGATGGCCCGATCAATTCTCTTCCTGACGGGAGTGTCCGACGTTACGCCTTATTGCAGGTATGTTCTCAATCCGGGAAAAATCCTCACCGTGACTGATGCACATTGCAGGTTTCTCCCTGGTGGAGAAATTGAACTTGCGGACATTCGAGACGGTGTTGTAGCCGATTTTGATGTGCTCCATCTCCGGCAACTCTATTTCGATGCCCTCCGCACTGCTGTGACCGTGGTATTCAAAATCGTTCCCGATTATGATGAGGTTTCCGATGTTCACATCCGTAATGTCACTCAACTTGCTCATCTTGAAGCCTGTGGCGATGACCGTGATGCTGATTTTGTCCCCCACCTCAGGGTCCTCGTCCCAGATGATGCCCCTCTTGAAATTGTTGGCGTTTCCGGTGTAGTTGTTGATCAGTTCGTTGATTTTGTTCAGGTCCTTCATCAGCAGGCCGTTCTTGTTCTTTCCGGCGGTGATGTTCACCAGCACGTTCTTGGAGGTCTTCAGGTCGAAGTCGTTCAAAAGCGGGGACTCCATCGCCTGCCTTACTGCATCCTCAAGCCTTGTTTCCCCGGTTCCGCTTCCGCATCCCATCAGGGCCATCCCGCTGGATTTCATCATCGTCTTCACATCTTCAAAATCCACATTGATGTAGCCCGGCTTCTGGATGATTTCCACAATGCCTCCCACAGCCTTGGAAAGAATCTCATTTGCCTTCGGGAAAGCCTCGTGGGCGAGCATGTCCCCGTAATAGTCGTAGAGTTTCTCATTGTTGATTATCAGCAGGCTGTCCACGTTCTTCTCCAGTTCGTGGATGCCGTCAATGGCCTTTGAAAGGGCCTCGTTGCCTTCGTTCTTGAACGGAATCGTGACAACGGCGACGGTCAGGATTCCCTTTTTCTTGGCAAGGTTGGCGATTACCGGAGCAGCACCCGTTCCGGTTCCTCCTCCCATTCCCGCCGTGATGAAGAGCATCCGGGTGTTGCTGTCAAGAACTTTTTCCTCAATGAGTTCCTGGCTTTCAATCGCTGCGTTGCGTCCTTTGACAGGATCCGTTCCCGCTCCGAGAAGTCCTGTTCCCATCTGCACCTTGACCGGCACATTGCTTTTCTGGAGGGCCTGGGCATCAGTGTTGCACACTATGAAGGTACAACCCTGAATCTCCTTGTTGTACATATATGTGACTGCATTGCAGCCTCCTCCTCCGACACCAATGACCTTTATCATGGAATCTTCGGGAGCCCAGTCATCAGGAATCAACATATCATTGCAAATATTCTGTTTTTCCATAATCAATCAAAAATTAAACATCCTCTTCATTCTGTCTTGCAATTTCGTCGGAAACGGCTTTGTAGAGGTTCCCGGTCACTTCAGTGAAGGAGTTGCCCATCTGTTTGAACCAGGTCCCGATACTCCTCTCCTTTTTCTCTTTCTTTCTCCGTTTATGTTCCTCTTCCGCTTTCCTCCTCTCCTCTTCAGAGATTTCAAAGCCTTCCAGAGTGCCGCTCGTGCCTTTTCCCTCTTTATTTACTCCCTTGGTCCCGGGAATGTCTTCCTCTGAGGAACCGTCTGAGCCTGAGTCGATTGCATCCGTTGTTGAAGTCTCTCCAATCCCCATTCCCTGAATCGTGTCATCCTCTTCCTTCCCTCTTCCCATTTCTCCCGCTCCGGCAGACAGTGTGCAGTTCAGACCCTTTTCGTTCCTGGCGGCCAGAATCATTCCAATTGATGTGACAGCCGCTGTGTCGTTCACACCGTCACATCCGTCGGAGGAGAAGATACGAATAGGGTAGCCGGTGCGCACGTTGTACCCTGAAAGTTCCTTGATGAGGTTTGCGCAATTGACAAGGGCCGCACCGCCGCCGGTAATCACGACCCCGCTTTTCAGATTGTCGGCAAACCCGCTGCATTCGATTTCGTAGAGCATCGCCTCCACAATTTCCACCTGCCGTGCAGTGATGATTTCAGACAGGTATTTCACATTCAGATGTTTTGCAGGGGCCGCTCCACCGCTGTCAATCTGGATGGTTTTCTCGCTCATGCTCAGCAGTTTGTCCGGCAGACAGGCTCCGAAAGCCAGTTTGAGGTTCTCCGCAAGCCTCTCGGAAATCGAGGCCTCCGACTGGATGTCGTGGGTGATTGACCGTCCTCCGAAAGGGATGGAGGCATAGTGCCTCATTATTCCCCCGTAATAGACTGAGACGGATGTCGCTCCGGCTCCGAGATCTATGAGTGCCACGCCATTCTCCATTTCGGAGCCGTGCAGCACAGCCCTTGCAGTCGAGTCCGGGGTGAAATATTTCCTCGCTATGCAGACACCCGCGTTTTTGAATGTCCTTTCGATGTTCATCAGTGCGCTCTTGCGGCCGATGAAAAGTTTGAAATTCCCTTCCATCTGGGAACTGGCCATCCCGATGATGTCCTCCTCAATCAGCTGGAACTCCTCATTGGTGGAATAGGACTGGGCGACCGAGCCGAACTGGGCTTCGTGCTCAGGATCATTCAACGGATATGAATCCGCGGCGCAGTTCCTCAGGTTCTCGACCTCCTCCCTTGTGATGCACTCGTTTTCGGAGCGGGGAACCTTCAGGCTGGCCGTCTCCTGCTTCACTTCGTATTTCGGCATCCCGACTATAATCTGGGTGATCTGAATCCCGAGTTCTGAAGATGCCTCGTCCAGAAGTTTCCTGACGGGTACGGAGGCCCTCATCGGATTGGAGACATAACTGTATCTTATGCCTTCCGACGGAACTGTCCTGTAGAACAGTATCTGGGTATTGTCACCCTCGACCTTTGCTACTGTAAGGGCGATTTTTGATGTACCGAGGTCAACCGCCACCAAATGTCTTTCGTCCATAAAAAATTCTTTTAACGACGGCAGATTACCTGTCCGTCATATTTCACATTCACAACTGAATAATATCCGTCCTCCTTTGAAGGTCGCACGGACTTGTAATATTCCTCGATTCTCCCGAATTTCTCCTTCACATTGTCCGGTTTCCCGAAGACGAATTTCTCCCGCCCCTCTCTCGGTATGAGAATCAGGTCTCCGTTCTGTGCGACGGAGATTTGAACGATGTCCCTTGACCAGACATCACTCTTCTGAATATAGTTCAGCAAATCGATTATGCCGTCAAGCCAAAGTGCCTCGGACTCTTTCTCCGGTCTTCCTTTGAATCCGCCGCCCGCCGTCACAGGAATGTGTCCGACCACAATCGGGACCCTTGCCGTGTAGTTTTCCTGCAGGGGGAAGATGTATCCCTGTCTGTCGGCATAGAATCCGTGATTCCCGTTCTGGAACCTTACGATGGGCTCCCTTTGGATTATCTTCACATTCAGCATCCCGTCCCTGGTGAAAAAGGCCTCGCTCTTGAGTACCGGGCTTTTCCCGTCTATGAGGCTTTCGATTGCATCCAGGTCGATTTCCCTGCACTGCTTGTCACGGTATCCCGGCATTTCAGTCTCAAGAAAGGACTCCACCTGCCGCGCTGTCACGAAGCTGATTCTTCCGCTGTCCTTGACAAAGACCCGCACGCCCTTGCAGCTCATCGAGTCGCGCCGGTTGGCACTGGAGGTGAGCATCACCACAAGGTAGGATAGGGTCAGGACGACGAAAAGCCCTGTGAGGATATGTCGGACTACAGTCTTCATTTCGTCTGTCGCTCTTCAAGCATTTGGGTTATGGGTTGTATGAACCTGTCGATGTTTCCGGCCCCGAGGGTTACCAGTGCCTCCAGGGGCTCGTCCTTCAGGTAATCCATCAGTTCTTCCTTCCTGAGCAGGACCTTTTCCGGAGCCGTCACATTCCTGAAGATTATTTCTGAGCTTACTCCCGGAATCGGTTCCTCCCGTGCAGGATAGATGTCAAGAAGAATCAGTTTGTCAACCTTGCTCAGGGCCATTGCGAACTCATCCGCGAAATCCCTTGTCCTGGTGTAGAGGTGAGGCTGGAAGACTGCCGTCAGTTTCCTTCCCGGGAAGATGTCCCGGATTGAGCGTATAGCCGCCTCGATTTCCTTCGGATGGTGAGCGTAATCGTCGATGTAGGAGCATTCCGGTGTGTTGAAATGGATGTCGAACCTCCGTTTGACTCCCTGGAAGGTTCCCAGGGCCGTCTTTATGCTATCAGGGGCAATGCCGTGGACAAGTGCCACTGCTGCGGCTGCGACGCTGTTCTCCACATTGATTATGCCGGGGACTCCGCAGCGGCATCCTTCAATGACCCCTCCCGGATGATGCAGGTCGAAAGTAAAGTGACCGCAGTTGTCGCAGACAAGGTTCCCGGCATAGAAATCAGCCTGAATGTTGTCAAGGGAGTAGTCCAGTATTTTTGCCCGGGTGTCCTCCGGAGTGATGTCCAGACCGTATTTCTTTATGACGGTTCCGCTCACCTGCGAGGCGAATGCCTTGAAGGCCTCGTGAACGTGGTCCAGGTCGGAATATATGTCCAGATGGTCAGCGTCCATAGCCGTAATGACGGCCGTCTGAGGGAAAAGCTGGAGGAATGACCGGTCGAACTCGTCCGCTTCTGCGACAATCACAGGATTGTGACTTGTGAGAAGATTGGTGTCGTAATTCTTTGAGATTCCGCCGAGAAACGCCGAACATCCTTCTTTGCTTGATGTGAAGATGTGTGCGAGCAGTGTGCTCGTGGTGGTCTTCCCGTGGGTGCCTGCAACCGCCAGACAACTTTGTCCCTTTGCAATTTCCCCGAGAATCTTCGACCTTTTGACAACCTTGTAGCCGTTTTCGAGGACGAACTGCAACTCGCCCATATCGTGAGGAATCGCAGGTGTGTAAACCACGAGGGTGTTTTCCCTGTCCTTCGGGACGAAGTCGGTGCAGTCCTCGTAATGCACGCGTATGCCTTCCTGCTCAAGGGCTGCCGTCAGTTCGCTCGGGGTTTTGTCGTAGCCCGAAACGTCGCACCCCTTGAAACGGTAATATCGCGCTATAGCGCTCATCCCGATGCCGCCTATTCCTATAAAATATATGTTTTTATATTCCATAATATATATGAGTGTACTTAAATATGAAATATATCATACAAGTTTATATATTTCGTCAACAATTTCCTGTGCCGCGTCAGTTTTCGCGAGGGCGGCGATGTTCTTTTCAAGAACCGCCGTTCTTGCACCGTCCTTCGCCAGGGCGCACGCCTCTCCCATCAGAGTCTCACGCGCCTGTGCGTCAGTCACAATCATCCCCGCATCCTTGCGCACGAGGGCCATCGCGTTGTGGGTCTGGTGGTCTTCGGTCACGTTCGGTGACGGAACGAAGATGGATGCTTTGCCGGCTGCGCAGAGTTCAGAGACGGAACTTGCTCCGGAGCGTGTAACAACTACATCTGCAGCGGCGTATGCCAAATCCATCCTGCCGATGAAGTCAGTGTGACGGATGTTTTTGAGAACATCGCCGCCAAGTCCATCCTCAGCAGCCTTCTCCATAAAGGCATCCACTCCCGCCTTGTAGTATTTCCCGCATTGCCAGAGGATTTCCAGACCTTCTCCGTCCGGGCATCCCGCGCCTATCCATCCTTCGACAGAATCGTTCAGGGTTTTGCTCCCAAGACTTCCCCCGATGATGAGAATGTGCTTTTTCTGCGGGTCAAAGCCATAGTAATCAAAGGCTTCCTGTCTGGTTTCCTTAGTGGCCGGTCCTATTCCCTTCCGGATGGGGTTGCCCGTGAGAACAATCCTGTCGGCTGGGAAGAACCTCTCCATGCCCTCGTAGGCCACGCAGACGCATCCGGCTTTCTTGCCCAGAATCCTGTTGGTCAGCCCAGCGAATCCGTTCTGCTCCTGAATCAGGGTAGGAATTCCCTTGCGGGAAGCTTTCCACAGCAGGGGAGCGCTCGCATATCCTCCCACTCCGACTGCAATGTCAGGCTTGAACTCATCAATGATCTTCCCGGCCTTTGAAATGCTTTTGAAAAGCTTGAAGGGCAGGGCGAGATTGCTCAGTGTCAACTTTCTTTGCAGACCTGCCACCTGCAGGCCGATGATTCTGTAACCCGCCGCAGGGACCTTCTCCATTTCCATCCTTCCCTCTGCTCCCACAAAAAGGATTTCAGTCTGCGGATTGACCTCCTTCAGTTTGTCGGCAATGGAGACAGCAGGGAAAATATGTCCTCCCGTGCCGCCTCCGCTGATAATCACCCGTAATGCTTTATATCTTTCCATATTGTTGTCGTCTTTGAAATGTGCGGAATTGTGATTCTCCTCTTGTCAACTGTCGATTGAATCCAGGGCGTCCAGGTCATTCAGGCTTTCTTTTACTTCGTCACGGACCATCAGCGGAGCCGCCTTTTCCGCTTCCATCTCTACCTTCTTCTTTGCCATCTTGCTGATGGACAGGATGATTCCGAAAGCCAGGCAGAACATCAGGAAGGAACCCTTGCCTTCGCTGATCATCGGAAGTGTCTGCCCGGTGGACGGCAGAAGACCGACATTGATCATCATGTGCACCACTGCCTGGAATGAAATCAGCAGGCAAAGTCCCCCGACTGAGGTCTTTGCGAAGACGTTGTCGCAGTTCCTCACTATGATTGACCCTCGTGCCAGGAGACTCAGGTAGAGAATCAGCAGCGGGATGGCCCCGAAGAGGATGCCGTACTCCTCGATGATGAAACTGAACATATAGTCGCTGAAAATCAGCGGGACGGTGTACTTGTAGGTGCTCCTCCCGGGTCCCTTGCCGAAGAATCCTCCTTCCTTGATTGCCATCATCGCTCCCTCGGTCTGGAGAAGCCCGTCCCTGGCTTTTTCATATTCTGCCGTGTTGGGGTTCATTTCCTTCAGGGTCTTCTTCTTGCTGCCGTTAAGCCATTCGTCAATCCTGTTCTCAACGGTTTCATATCTGCTGAGCAGTTTCCAGCCGGTTGCTTTGTAAACCCCGTAGCCGAGTATCAATGCTGCAAGTGCAGCCAGTCCGACCATGAAGAATTCCTTGAAGGGAACACCTCCGAGCAGTACCGTCATAACCATTACGATGGCGATGATTGCGGTGCTGGAAAAGCTTCCGTCTATTTCAAGTCCCATCACAATCAGGATTGGGGCGTAGATGTAGATGAGCCTTTGCACGAAAGGCTTCTTCAACCATTTGAAATTCTTGAATCCGGACAGTTTGTTCGCTATGGTGAAGGATTTCGTGGCATTGGCGTTTGACGCCCAGGAGAGGTACATCACCATCGCCACCTTGACCACTTCATACACGTTCAACTGGAGTCCGCCGACGGAGAGGGCCCTTGTGGCACCATTCCTCGTGTCCACGCCGATTTTCAGCACAAGCATCATCAGCATCACGAAAGAGACCAGAAAACCCAGCTGCGAGAAGAAACGGAATATCCAGATTCTGGGGATGAAGTAGCAGACAAAGATGGCGGCCAGTCCTATGCAGACCACCTGCATCTGTTCGGCGAATATGTCCAGTCGGGAAACATCTTCCTTTACGAGAGCCGAGGTGGAGGAGAAAACGGTAATGCAGGAGAACAGGATCAGCAGGATGGCAATCATCCATATTACCTTGTCCCCCTGGATGTTGTCTATCCAGGACCAGATTCCTTTTTTCTTTGTTCTTGCCGTGGCCATCGTCTTTGCGGATTTTTACAGATTGCGGACAGCCTCCTTGAACTTGCGTCCCCTGTCCTCGTAGTTCTTGAACAGGTCGAAACTTGCGCAGCAAGGCGAAAGAAGGACGACATCGCCTGCCTTGGCGAAACTGCTGGCCTTCTTCACAGCCTCCTCTGCCGAAAGCGCGTCCGTGATGTTCTCCACGACACCTTCGAATGCCTCGTGGAACTTGCGGTTGTCAACACCCATGCAAACCATTGCCTTGACCTTGTCGCGGGCAAGTTCTATCAGCGGACTGTAATCGTTACCCTTGTCCTTGCCACCCACAATCCAGACCACAGGTCTGGTCTGACACTCGAGAGCGTACCAGGCTGCATCCACGTTGGTAGCCTTTGAGTCATTGATGTAGAGCACGTCCCCGACACTCATCACCTTTTCGAGACGGTGCTCGACGGCCTGGAAGGTCGAGAGACTTTTGCGGATGTTCTCATTGTCGATGTTCATCACCTTGCCGGCAATTGCTGCGGCCATGGAGTTGTAGACATTGTGCCTGCCTCCCAGGGCGAGCTCCCTGATGAAAATGTCGCACTGGTCATCTCCGACCCTGACGATCATCCTGTCATCCTTCAGGTAGGCTCCCTGCCTGACTTCCTCCTTCTGGGTGAAAGGCAGCATCTTGGCCTTCACGACAATCTTGTCGAGATGCCGGATGGTAATCTCGTCGTCTGAGCAGAAGATGAAGCAGTCCTCCCTGTCCATATTGCGGGTGATTCTGAACTTGGCCCTGACATAGTTCTCCATGTTGTGGTCGTACCTGTCGAGGTGGTCCGGGGTTATGTTGGTCAGAACGGCTATGTCTGCCTTGAAGTCGTACATGTTGTCAAGCTGGAAACTGCTGAGTTCCAGCACATATATGTCGTGCTTCTCCGTTGCGACCTGGAGGGCGTAGCTCTTTCCGATGTTCCCTCCGAGCCCTGCGTCAAGTCCTGCTTCCTTCAGAAGATGGTATATCAGGGACGTGGTGGTCGTCTTTCCGTTGCTCCCGGTGATGCAGATTTTCTTTGCGGTGTCGTATCTTCCCGCAAACTCTATTTCCGATACTATGTGAATCCCCTTGTCCGATATTTTCTGTACCATCGGCGCGGTGGACGGGATCCCGGGACTCTTGATGACCTCGTCGGCATTGAGTATCAACTCTTCCGTGTGCTTCCCGCTCTCGTACGGGATTCCCCATTTTTCAAGAAGTGCGACGTATTCAGGTGCAATCTCCCCCTTGTCTGAGAGGAATACGTCGAATCCCTTCACTTTTGCCAGAACGGCGGCGCCGCTTCCGCTTTCGCCTCCTCCAAGAACTACAATTCTTGACATATCAATATCTCCTTATCGTAATTTCAGCATCGCGATGGTCAGAACCGCGAGTATTATTCCTATAATCCAAAATCTTACTACAATCTTCGCCTCGGGCAGGGCCTTTTTCGGTGAAGTGAATATGGCGTTAATGCCCTCTTTCTGGAAATGGTGGTGCAGTGGGGACATCTTGAACACCCGCCGTCCTTCACCATATTTCCTTTTTGTAAACTTGAAATATGTCCTCTGCACAATCACGGAAAGGCTTTCAACGAAGAACACCCCGCAGAGAATCGGCAGAAGAAGTTCCTTGCGGATGAGAATCGCGCAGACTCCGATGATTCCTCCTATTGCAAGCGAGCCGGTGTCGCCCATAAACACCTGTGCGGGGAATGAATTGTACCAGAGAAATCCGATGAGCGCCCCTACGAATGCGGCCATGAAGACCGCTATTTCGCCGCTCCCCGGGATGTACATTATGTTGAGGTAGTCCGAATTGATGATGTTTCCGGACATCCAGGCGAAGATTCCCAGTACCACTCCCGCTATTGCCGAGGTCCCTGTCGCCAGTCCGTCCATCCCGTCGGTGAGATTCGTCCCGTTGGAGCAGGCGGTGATGACCAGCACAATCATTATGACATAGATGGCCCATTTGCCGTACCATCCCCACCTGCCCTTGAAAGGGGAGAGCCACTTGTAGTCAAACTCGTGGTTCTTTACGAAGGGGATTGTGGTCTTGGTGCTCTTGACCGCGTCCACAGGTGCATTCGTGCCGGCGTTCGCCGTCTCAAGGGCGTTTCCCTCTTCCGTTTTCAGGACAACTCCGGCTCTGTCTGACGATTCTTCCGCAATGATTGCCTGACTGTCTTTCGGAGCTTCTTCCCTGACGACGATTTTGTCGCTGAAGCAGACTGTCAGTCCGATTGCGAGTCCCAGCAGAATCTGCCCGATGAGTTTGCTCTTTTCACTCAGACCTGCCTTGTCGTGCCTGAAAGTCTTGATCCAGTCGTCGGCAAAACCGAGACCTCCGAGCCATACAGTACTGATTATCAGGAGAATGATGTAGATGTTCGTGAGGTCTGAAAAAAGCAGGACTCCGCAGAGGATTGCCGCAATGATGATGACCCCTCCCATCGTCGGGGTGCCTTTCTTCTGCATCTGGCCCTCAAGCCCGAGGTCGCGGATCTCCTCTCCGATCTGCCTTTTCTGCAGCCATCCAATGATTCTCTTTCCGGCAAACACCGAAAAGAGCATAGCGGCAATGCTTGCCATTATGGCTCTGAAAGACAGGTATGTCATCAGCCCCTGTCCGGGGATGTCATATTCCTTTAGACTTTGGAACAAATGGTACAGCATTCTCAAATCCTCCTCATCTGACTGAACACTTCATTGACGATTTCCTTCTCGTCGAAGTGTCTCTTCTCTTTTCCTATTATCTGATATGTTTCGTGACCTTTTCCTGCAAGAAGCACCGTGGCTCCTTCACGGGCGGTCATCAGGGCCGTCCTTATGGCCTGTTCCCTGTCCTCAATGAAGATGGAACGGGCTTTACCGGATTCGTCCATCCCGGTTTTGATCTCATCCATTATGTCGCAGGTCCTTTCGGTGCGGCTGTTGTCGGATGTGACGAAAATCCTGTCGGCGTATTTCTGGGCAATGGCTCCCATTTCGGGTCTCTTGCTCCTGTCCCTGTCACCTCCGCAGCCGAAAAGGCAGACAAGCTCCCTGTCCGGGGCTATGCTTCTGAGGGTCTTGAGCACGTTCTCAAGTGCATCCGGCGTGTGGGCATAGTCGATGACCGCCGTGATGTCTTTCGGCCCGTTGATGTTCTCCAGCCTGCCGGGAGCGGACGAGAGTGCGCTGATTGCCGTCAGGGCCTCCTCCTCAGGGGTCCCGAGCACGACGGCCGCAGTGTAGACTGCGAGGATATTGTAGGCGTTGTGCACCCCGATGAGCCTTGTCCAGGTTTCGTGGGAGTCAATCCTGAGCATCATCCCCTCGAATCCCTGCTCCATTATGCGGCAGGTGTGGTCGGCTATGCTCCTGCACGAATAGGTGACTTTCTGCGCCCTGGTGTTCTGCAGCATCACGAGGCCGTTCCGGTCGTCGATGTTGGTAATCGCAAAGGCATCTTCCGGAAGATTGTCAAAGAACAGTTTCTTGCACCGGAGGTACTCGGCGAATGTTTTGTGGTAGTCCAGGTGGTCGTGGGTGAGGTTGGAGAAGATTCCGGCCTTGAATCTCAGACCCGCAATCCTTTCCTGCTCCACTCCGATCGAACTGACTTCCATGAAGCAGAATGCACATCCCGCATCGACCATTTCTGCCATAAGGGAGTTGATGGTGATCGGGTCCGAGGTGGTGTTGACTGCCTCTGACATCCTTTCTCCCACGTAATTGGCAATTGTGGAGAGGAGTCCGCAGTTGTAGCCAAGCCTTGTGAACATCCTGTAGAGCAGGGTCACTGTGGTTGTCTTTCCGTTGGTTCCTGTGATTCCCACCAGAGTCAGCTTCTCAGAAGGCCTGCCGTAGAAGTTTGATGCAATGATTCCCAATGCGTGGCGGGAACTTTCCACTCTGATGAAAGCGGCTTCCGGATATTTTTCCGACCACGGCTCTGCGTCCTGCGCATTGTCATAGACAATTGCCGATGCCCCTGCCTCAAGGGCCTTGCCTATGAAAATATGTCCGTCTGTAGCGAACCCTTTGACTGCTATGAACATACACCCTGCAGAAACCTTCCTGGAATCAGCAGTGATGCTGAGGATGTCCCTTCCGGAATCCCCTTTTACGGACAATGCTCCGCAGTCCTCCAATATCTTACTTATTCTCATTTCAGTTCAATTTTTACTGTTGCCCCCTGTGAGCTTCTGCTCCCGCCGGAAGGGGATTGTGAGACTACCTTGCCGCTCCCGTTGAAAGCGCATTTGTAGCCGGCGTTCTCAATTGCGTAGATGGCGTCGGACAGCCCGTATCCCATCACGGAAGGAACCACACCGGCCACCTTCTCGGCCTGGATGCTGATTCCCCGGTTGTCCATCAGGGGAACGCTTCCGCTCGGGTGGACTGTATCGCCCCACTCGCTGTCCAATGCGAAAATTTCATCCACTATGTTCTTGTAGGCAGGAACACTGAAGGCACCGTAGAGGTTGTGCTTCCCTTTGGTGGAGTACATCACGAGGATGGCAGTGTATTTCGGAGCATCGGCAGGGAAGAATCCGACAAAGGTTGCCTGATGCTGGCGGTTGTCGTCCTTGTCCTTGTAAATTGTCCGTCCATTCTCATTGAATGGAATCCTGGCGGTTCCGGTCTTGCCGGCTACCTGACATCTGGCATCCTTCAGACCCCTGCCCGTTCCTTCCAGGACAACAGCCCTCAGGGCCGTGACGAGGGTGTCTGCAGTGGAAGGACTGCAGATGGACCCGTTGAGAATTTCCGGTCTGAACTTCTTGACAACCCTGCCGTCTTTCTCATACGCCTCAACAAGGTAAGGCTTCATCATCTTCCCCCTGTTCGCCACCGCATTGTAGAATGTCACGATGTGAAGCGGAGTTATGGTGTTGGTGTATCCTATGGCGATTGACGGCAGCGTGGTCCCGCTCCACAGCCCGCTCCCGGGTTCTACGATGTCCGGCTTTGCCAGTCCCTTGATGTCGAAATCAAAGGCTTCCGTCAGTTTGTAATCGTGCAATTTGTCGGTGAATGCCTTTGGATTCTCCTCATAATATTTGCAGGCAAGTTCCCTGAAAGCGTTGTTGGAGGAAATCTTGAATGCATCTATGACCGAAATTGTGGCTGAAGGCCATTTCTGGAGGTATTCGTCCTTGAATTTAGTTCCGTTGTACGTCCATTCGCCCTTGTGCGTTTCGAGCATTGTCCTCAGATTGATTCTGTTGTCTTCAATCAGTGTCATCAGTGTTGCCAGCTTGAACACCGACCCCGGATCGCCCTTTCGCCCGATTGCATAGTTGTAGATTTCGGAAGGCTCCCCCTTGGAGTTCCTCTTCAGGTTCACCATCGCACGGATTGCCCCTGTCTCCACCTCCATCACGATGGCACATCCTCCCTCAATGATGTCCCTCTCAAGAATCCTGGCCTTGAGTTCCCTTGTGACGGTCTCCTGGATGTCCACGTCAAGGGTGGTCCGGATGTCAAGCCCGTTGACCGGAGCCTTGCCGTCCTTGGAGTGGTCCTTGACCTTTCCTCCCCTGTCTGCCTGCCTGTGCCATTCGAAACCCTCCTCTCCGTGAAGCAGGTAGTTGTACTTGCCCTCGATTCCTATGTTCGTGCGTTCGAGTTCGGAGTTGTTCCTGACATAACCGATTGTCCTGAGGGCAAGTTCGCCGTAGGGGTACTGTCTCGTGTCGATCTTATCCACGATGAGTCCGCCTTTGTAGGATGACTCGTTGAACAGCGGGAGAGTCTTGAGCTCCTGCAATGTCTGAAATCCCACCGGATGCCCTATGCGCAGGTAGGACTGTTTGCTTGCCCTTTTTTCCGCGATTGTCCGGTAGTATTCGTCTGCGGTCTTGTCCCTGAAGATCCGTGCAAGTCCGACGGAGAGTTTTCTGGCCTTTTCAAGCCATTCGGCCTCAAGTTCTTTCGCATTTTCCTGTCCCCGGAACCAGTCCCTGCGGACTGCACAGTCCATTGCAATCTGGTAGTTCGGGACAGAGACCGCGAGCAGTCTCCCGTCGTGTGCCAGGATGGATCCCCGTTCCGGTTCAAGAACCACCTGCCGTGGTTTTCTGATGATATTGTTCCGAATTTCGGCTGTCGGCTCGAAGGTGAAACGGATCTTTACCAGCCAGATGAGTATGAGGGTAGCAAGGACGAGAAACAGAATATGTGTGAGCATCAGAATGATACCCACCCTGTCCTCCCTGAGGGATTTGTTTTCGGTCTGTATTCCTGTCCTCTTCTCTTCCATTGCCCTATTTCTTCCTTATGATCGCAGCAGGTTCTGTCGGAAGCGTTACATCAGATCCCATTTCCTGAAGCATATCGTGAACCTTGCCGATTCTGTCTAATGCGGCGAGTTCGCAACTTTTCTGCGCGTAGTAAATCCTGAGGGTCTCGATTTCCTTCCTGTTCTTCTCCACCTTGAGCATCGTCTGCTCAATCTTCAGGTTCACAAACAAGGTAGTCCACACGATGAACAGAAGATAGACAATGTGCAGGAACACCTTGTCCACCTTCATCCTGAGCAGCAGCTCCCCGCGGAGAACTGCCACCAGAATGTTTCGTATGGATTTCAATATTTTCATATCTTTTCAGCCACCCTCATTTTTGCGCTCCTGGCCCTTGTGTTTCCTGCAATCTCCTCCTCTCCGGGAGCTATTATCTTTTTGTTGACGGCTTTCAGGGTGTTGCCCGTGTTTCCGTAAATGTCCCTCTGTTGCTTCCCTTCCACGTTCCCAGTCTTGATGAAGTTCTTCACCATCCTGTCCTCAAGGGAATGGTAGGTGATGACCACCAGCTTTCCTCCTGTCTTGAGCGAACGGGCCGCGCCTTCGAGAAACTTCTCCAGCGAGCGCATTTCCTGATTCACCTCGATTCTCAGGGCCTGGTAGATTCTTGCCAGTGCCTTGTGTGAGGCTGCAGAAGGAATTGCCGGCTCGATTGCCCGGCAAAGTTCTCCGGTAGTGCCAATCGGAGATGCCTGCCTGCTTTTGCAGATGAGCGAGGCAATCTTCCGGCTTTTCTCCACCTCTCCCCACATAAAGAGAATCCTCGCGAGATCCTCTTCCGTGTAACTGTTGACTATGTCAGCCGCAGTCAGTTTCGCCTCCCTGCTCATTCTCATGTCCAGGGGAGCGTCATACCTGAACGAGAACCCGCGTTCCGGAGTGTCGAACTGGTGTGAGGAAACCCCCAGGTCCGCGATGATTCCGTCGAAAATCATCCCGTCATATCCTCCCGCGGCATCTTCCGCCTGCGAAAGGTACTGCTCCAGAATGGCGTAATTGTGGATGAAGCGGAAGTTGTTGTGGATGACCTTCAGCCTCCTGTCTTCAATTGTCATATTCCTGATTGCGTCCTCATCCCTGTCGAAAGCAATCAGCCTGCCTTTTTCGGAGAGCCTTGAAAGAATCTCCGAGGAATGTCCTCCGCCTCCGAAAGTGGCATCCGCGTAGATGCCGTCGACATTGCCGACCAATGCCGAAACGCTTTCTTTGAGCAATACCGGGATATGATATTCAGACATTTCGGGACCCTCCTTCTTAATCGGACAGCATCCCGGCCAGATTTACGAACTCCTCATCCGACAAGCCACCGTTCTCAAACCTGTCTTTGGCCCAGATCTCGATTTTGTGGTCATTGCCGGCAAACACAACCTCTTTCCCCGCTCCGATTGCATCAAGCAGTTTCTTCGGGATGGAAATCCTGCCCAGCTTGCCGTCCGGCTCAACCAGGGCGCGGTCACGCATATATGCCCTCCAGAAAAGGTCGTGCTCCTTCTTGAGAAAATTCAGACGTGATTTCAACTCCTCCGACTCCCTTGCCCACTCATCGTAGGTGTACATCTCAAGGCAGTCCGCATAGATATCCTTCTTGACTACTAGCCTCATATCAGGTTCCCCGTTCTCAAGGCGCGCTCCGTCCGAGGCTATCAGAGCCTTGAACGCGGAGGGCAGCACGAGGCGTCCCTTGTCGTCAACCTTTGCGGTATATTCACCTATGAATTTTACTTTCGTCATTTCAGGTCTTCGGGTAAAAATCACCAATGCCGCAAAAGTAAGAATAATTTTCCACTTTCTTCCACTTTTTTACTATTTTTTCCACAGAATTATAAACAATCCTTATATTTGAAGTTGGAATATATTGAAACAGGTGATATTCCATATATGATATAAGATATATTAAATATATATAAATATATGAAAGACAGGTATATACTGGCCCTTGACCAGGGTACGAGCTCCTCGAGGGCAATCGTTTTCAATGCTTCGGGGGATATGGTTTCCCTCGCGCAGAAGGAGTTTACTCAATATTTCCCCGGCCAGGGACTTGTGGAGCACGATCCTGAGGAAATCTGGTCTTCGCAATGCGCCGTGATGGAGGAGGCGGTGCTGAAGGCCTCGTTGAACGGAGAGGACATCGCTGCAATCGGAATCACCAACCAGAGGGAGACCTGCATCGTCTGGGATGCCACCGACGGGAAGCCGGTCTGCAACGCGATTGTCTGGCAGGACCGCCGGACGGCCGATTTCTGCGAGGGGCTGAAGGCTTCAGGGATGACTGAAATGATCAGGGAGAAAACAGGGCTTGTGCCGGATGCCTATTTCAGCGCGACTAAAATCAGATGGATTCTTCAG
The DNA here is from genome assembly GCA_945948555.1 of uncultured Bacteroidales bacterium. Taxonomy (GTDB): domain Bacteria; phylum Bacteroidota; class Bacteroidia; order Bacteroidales; family UBA932; genus Cryptobacteroides. The sequence goes on from CAMFBM010000027.1 coordinate 33,123, forward strand.
AATGTGCCCGGGGCTGCGGACAGGGCTGCCAGAGGTGATTTGAGGTTCGGAACCGTGGACAGCTGGCTGGTGTGGAAACTCACTGGAGGGATGGTTCATGTGACGGATGTGAGCAATGCCTCGCGGACTATGCTGTTCAACATCAGAGAGATGAAGTGGGATGAGGACCTGCTGGAGATTTTCGGGATTCCTTTCTCAATGCTGCCCCAGGTCAGGTCTTCAAGCGAGGTTTACGGACACGCCGCCTGTGGAAGCATCCTTGACGGTGTCCCTGTGGCTGGAATTGCCGGGGACCAGCAGGCGGCCCTCCTCGGGCAGATGTGCACGGAACCGGGCTCGATGAAATGTACTTACGGGACAGGATGTTTCCTGCTGATGAACTGTGGAACATCTCCGGTGATGTCTTCCTCAAACCTTCTGACTACGGTCGCCTGGAAGATTGGAAAGGAGGTCAACTATGCTGTGGAGGGGAGTGTCTTTGTGGCCGGTTCCCTGGTGCAGTGGCTCAGGGACGGGCTCGGTATAATCCGCTCCTCATCTGAGATAGAGGCCCTTGCACGCAGTGTTCCTGACAACGGGGGCGTTTACTTCGTTCCTGCCCTGACGGGCCTTGGGGCACCACACTGGGATTCTTTCGCCAGGGGTGCCATTTACGGAATAGGCAGGGGCACGACCGCCGCGCACATCGCCCGTGCCGCCCTTGAGGGAATTGCCTGCCAGACAATGGAGATAGTTGATGCAATGCGCAGGGATGTCTCTGTGGACATCAGACAATTGAAGGTCGATGGGGGAGCCTCCCGGAATGACCTGCTGATGCAGATTCAGGCTGACCTCACCGGAGTTGAGGTGGTGCGGCCCGTTGTTACGGAGACCACGGCATTCGGAGCAGCCTGCCTTGCCGCCCTTGCAGTGGGATTCTGGGACAGCCTTGACAGCATCCGTTCCCTCTGGAAATCCGGCAGGACATTCTCTCCGCAGGCCACTCCTGAGTCTGTCCGTCATGCCCGGGCCGCGTGGGCCGATGTCGTCAGGAGGACAATGCGGTAAGCTTTAGGGAATTTTCAGGAAATGTGATATTTTATGGTATTTGCGAAACGTGAGATATGACAGAATTGGAAACAAAAGGACGGCACCTATTCTCCAACTTAAGTTTGCGATTAGGGCATGTTTCAGCTATAATCTGTTTTGCAATGTCAAATTGAATACTCATAGGCTAAAG
>CAMFBM010000028.1 GCA_945948555.1 uncultured Bacteroidales bacterium
GAAATAACTTTTCATTCTCTTTGGCGAGCGCTAGCGGTCATGAGGATTTCATATCGTAGTTTTTTGTTTTTCGGGCAAGGTCCCGGCAAAATCCAACAATGTCTTGCAGAAAGTCCCCCAGGAGAGTCTTTCCTTCTCAGTGCGGATGTTCCTCACACAGTCCTCCCTGATTTGCGGGTCGGAGAAATATCTGAGTATTTCCTCCCTGATGGATTCCGGGGAGCACTCTGCCGCTACAAGTCCTGTGCCCCTGTGTCCGATGGTCTCGCGCAGACCCCCGACATCAGTCACTATCACGGGCACCTCAAAATGGTAGGACACCGAACTGATTCCGCTCTGGGTCGCACTCCTGTATGGCAGGACGGCGACATCGGCTGCGGCGAAGAACATACCGACCTTGTCGTCACTTATGTAATTGAGGAAAAGGTGAACCCTGTCCTTCCCGGGAAGGCCTCTGATTATTTCCTCATATTTCCCGAATGACCCGTAAGGTTCTCCTGCAATGACAATCTGGTAATCGTCCGGCAGCTGTCCGAAGGCTTCAAGCAGGATGTCCAGTCCCTTGTAGTCCCTGATCAGACCGAAAAACAGGATGGTCTTCCTGTCAGGGTCAAGCCCGAGGGCCTTCATCGCTTCCTCCCTTGCGGGTTTCTCTCCGAACTGGGAGTAAAGGGGGTGGTTGATGACGGTGTGCCTTGCGTCCTTCTTAAGTTTCAGAAGGTCTTTCTCTACGGCCTCGCAGAGGGTGATGCAGCCGTCACTTCCCGAGAGAAAGTATTTTGTGAGCGGGGTGTCGAAGAACCTCCTTTCGTGCGGGATGACATTGTCGAGGATGGAAATTACCTTGCATCTGCCCCGCATCCTTCTCGTGACGAATCCGAGGGAGGGCGCAAAAAACGACATCCAGTATCTCACGATAAGGATGTCGGGATTCCATTTCCGGATGGCGGAAACCGTCCTGATGTAGGAAAAGGGGTTCACCGTGTCAAGGACGCGTTCGCTTTCAATCTGCGGAATGTTGTCCGTCGGGGTGACAAACTGAGTCTTTCCCGGGAAAAGCAGGTCCGGATACTGGCGCTTGAAATTGAAGGCCTTGACTGTATGTTCCTTTGCCAGTTCATCCGTCAGACAGGTGTTGAACTGGGCGATACCCCCTCGGTAGGGATAGAAACAGGACAGTACCGCGATTCTCAATTATTTCTTGTTTTTGTTCTTGATGTACTCTTCGTTCAGACCTGCAATGACTGTGTCGGTGATGTCAAGGGCGCTGTCGCCTGTTATGACTGGGGCTCCACCCTGGTTGGTGAGAATCAGGGCATACTGCATTGTCTGGTTGAATGTGTCAAGGTAGGTCTTGATTGCGTCTGCAAGCTGGTTCATCATCACCACCTGCTCCTCGTTGATTTCATTCTGTTTCTGCTGGGCGTAGGTGTTGAATTCCTGCTCCTGCTGCTGGAGTTTCTGACCCTGGACTTCAGCCACTGAACGGGTCATCAGACCTTTGTTGAGCTTGTCCTGGAATGAGTTGACTTCGCTTTCGAGCTTCTTGCCCCTGCGGGTGACCTCCGCCTGGATGTTCTGAACCTTGGTCTCGACCACTGAACGCAGGTCGTTGGCCATATCGTACTCCTGAAGGATGCGGTCGAGGTCAACAAAGACGATTGCGCCTTTTTCTGCCTGTATTTCCGCCTCTGTCCCGTCTTCCGCGGCACCGGCCTTTTTGTCTGACTGTATGTAAAGTACGCCGAAAGTGATTGCTGCTATCAGCGCAAGGCTGCTGAAGACAATGGAAATGATTGATGCAGTTTTGTTCATTTGTATTGATTTTTATTGTTTTTTCAAAGTTCCCGGCAGCCGTGAAAGCCGACAGTCGGCAAAGATAGTCAAAAAATCTTTATTTTTGACAGATAGGCTTTGATTGTTACCTCAAGTCCCATGTAAAGAGCGTCACAGATAATTGCGTGACCGATTGAGACTTCGTCAGTCCAGGGTATGTTGTATATGTAATATTCCAGATTTTCGAGATTCAGGTCGTGTCCGGCGTTGAGACCGATTCCGCACTCTTTCGCTGCCCGTGCAGCCTGAATGAACGGTGCAATTGCCGCTTCCCTGTCCCTTTGGTAGCCGGAGGCATAGCTTTCGGTGTAGAGCTCCACCCTGTCGCATCCGCAGGCGGCAGCTCCCCTGACCATCTCCGGATCAGGGTCAACAAAGATTGAAGTGCGGATGCCCGCAGCCTTGAACCTCGCGCAGATTCCGGTCAGGAAATCCCTGTTCCGGACAGTGTCCCATCCTGCATTGGACGTGATGGCGTTCTCGGCGTCAGGAACCAGGGTGACCTGGTCCGGAAGAACCTCCAGCACCAGGTCCACGAAAGAGGGAATCGGGTTCCCCTCGATGTTGAACTCGGTCTTTAAAGTCGGGCGTATGGTCCTCACGTCTGAATATCTTATGTGTCTTTCGTCCGGTCTCGGGTGCACCGTAATGCCCTCCGCTCCGAATCTCTCACAGTCCAGGGCGGCCTTTGCCACGTCAGGCATATTCCCGCCCCTGGCGTTCCTCAGCGTGGCAATCTTGTTGATATTAACGCTTAATCTTGTCATTCCGCATTTTCCTCCCGTCATCGTCCCGCGTCTGCGGAACTTGTTTTGCTTTTGAGTTTGAAGGCGCAAAAATAATATTTATGTTTAATAAATGGTAATTTATTCAAAACAGTTTAGTAATTTTGGCCCCAATTTGTGAGTTGTCATCAAATGAATATTCAGGTATATCTGAGGAATCCGCGTCTGGAGAGCGATCCGAGACTTGTCAGCCTTCTCGATGAATTGAGGGAAAGGGGTTGCACGGTCTCGCCTGTGTGTCTGGAAGGCAGCTGCAGGGCTTTGCCGGAGGACACGGATTTTCTTCTGAGCGTCGGCGGGGACGGCACTTTCCTGTCCGCTTCCTCATTTGCGGCGAAGGCCGGAGTACCTGTGGTGGGAGTGAATCTGGGACGTCTGGGCTTCCTTTCCGAAAACCGTCCCGAAGTGATTGCAGATGCTCTTCTCAATGGAAGGTACTCGCTGGATGTCAGGACAATGCTTCAGGTGAAATGTCTGGAAGGCGCTTTGCACGGAACTGACTTCCCGCCTGCCCTGAACGAGGTCACTGTCCATAGAATCGGAGCCGCTATGCTCGGAGTGGATGTGTCCGTGAACGGAAAGGCGCTTCCGACCTACTGGGCGGACGGACTGCTGATTGCTACAAGTTCAGGCTCGACAGCATATTCCCTCAGTGCCGGGGGGCCCATCGTGATGCCCCAGTCCAGGGTGCTGATAATTTCCCCTATAGCTCCGCACAATCTCAATGTGAGACCTCTCATAGTGCCTGACACCTCCGAAATAATCCTCGGCCTCCGCTCAAGGGATGAAAAGGTCAATCTGACGATGGACAACAGGACATTCGAGACGGAGTCCGGAACAAGACTGTCCGTGTCGATGGCACAATTTTCGCTTAAGCGCGTCCGTCTTGACAGTTCGGACTTTATCAATGCGTTGATTGAAAAACTTTTTTGGGGAGAGGACATTAGAAATTCTACAGAACAATGACTATGGAGAGTCCGGTAAGAATACCGCGTCATGTTTCCATTATAATGGACGGAAACGGCAGATGGGCGCAGGAAAGAGGCAAGGAACGCTATTTCGGCCATGTGGAGGGTGTCGAGAGTGTCAGGGCGTGCACTATTGCGGCCGCTGAATACGGTGTAAGATATCTTTCCCTCTTCGCCTTTTCCGAGGAGAACTGGGGCAGGCCGGACAAGGAGGTGGGTTTCCTGATGGGTCTGATGGTGGAGTGCATCAGGAAGGAACTCCATCTTTTCCTTGACAATGACATCCGGCTTCTTGTCCTGGGCAACAGGGAGAGGCTTGACTCCGAACTGAACAAGGCCATTGACGATTGCGTGGCCCGGACATCTCACAATAAAAGGATGACCCTTATTGTTTTTCTCAGCTACAGCGGAAAATGGGACATAATGCAGGCCGCATCGAGGATTGCGGCTGATTATGCGTCCTGTCCGGAGCGCCGTGCCGAATTGGAAAATCTGACCCCGGAATTGTTCAGCCGTTATCTCGTGACTGACGGGATACCTGACCCTGACCTGATTATCAGAACTTCCGGAGAGCAGCGCCTGAGCAACTACCTTCTTTGGCAGGGAGCTTATTCAGAGCTTTATTTCACTGATGTGCTGTGGCCGGATTTCAGGAAGGACTCCTTCCTTTCAGCGATGAAAGAGTACTCTCAAAGAGACCGCAGATATGGAAAAGTTAAATAAATGCTTATATTTGCAGTTTTGAAATTATAGGATATACAAGATGAGACTTTGCCGAATGATTCTCCTCGCCGCCTGTATGCTTGCTGCCGTGGCCTCTGTAAACGCTCAGCAGCGGGATTCCGAGGTGACGGTGGACTACAATAATCCCAGGAAATACATTGTCGGTGGCGTGAGCGTGGAAGGCAACAATTACCTCAATTCAGAGCAGATCATACAGTTGACCGGTCTTCAGAAGGGACTTGAGGTTGATGTGCCGGGTGACCTTGTGTCTTCAATCGTAAAGAAGTTGTGGCTTCAGAGATATTTCGAGGATGTTGCCCTGTCGATTGACCATCTCAGCGAGAACCGTGACACGGCATATTTCAAAATTTCCATAGTCGAGCGTCCGAGGGTTTCCCGCTGGACGTTCTCCGGAGTCAAGAGCGGTGAGCAGAAGGAACTGATGGAAAGGCTTAACCTCCGCAGGGGAGGGGAGTTCTCCGATTACGTTTCGAAGACTTCCGTCGGAATCATCGAGAGATACTACAAGGAGAAGGGCTTCCAGCTTGTCAAGGTGGATGTCCTGACAAAGAAGGACACCCTTGTGCGCGGAGCCATCCGTGTGAATTTTGCTGTCAACAAGGGCGAGAAGGTCCGCATCAAGAAGATCACTTTCGAAGGCAATGACAACGTGAAGGAGTCCAAGCTCGTGCGTGCGATGAAGAAGACCAAGGACAACCGCCTCATCAACTTCTTCAATTCCAAGAAATTCAACGAAAAGGAGTACGAGAACGACAAGCGCAACCTCATCTCGGCCTTCAACGAGGCCGGTTACCGTGACGCGAGGATAGTGAGCGACACGATGTATTACATGGAACCGAACCGTCTTGAAATCGATTTCAAGATTGACGAGGGCAGGAAATACTATTTCAGGAACATCACCTGGACGGGAAACTCCGTCTATTCTTCGGATGTTCTGAACGGCATACTGATGATCAAGCCAGGAGATGTCTATGACGTGGTGACGGTGGAGAAACGCCTTTACGGAGGCGGAAAGCAGAACGAGTACGACATCTCGAAACTCTACAGGGATAACGGTTACCTCTTCTTCAATATCCAGCCTGTGGAACTGAATATCTCCGGTGACTCCGTGGATGTGGAGATGAGAATCGTCGAGGGCAAGCCGGCCATCCTCAATGACATCATAATCAATGGCAACGATCTGACCAACGAGAGGGTTGTGCGCCGTCAGGTCTTCACAAGGCCGGGTTACCTGTTCCGCCAGACGGACTTCGAGAGGTCAATCAGGGAGATTGCGTCAATGGGACAGTTCGACCCGGAGGCGATTGCCGATCCGACGACAGGTTATTCAATCGTTCCCAACCAGTTGAACAACACGGTTGACATTATTTACAACGTTACCGAGAAGCCTTCTTCCCAGCTTGAACTTTCCGGAGGATGGGGCGGAAACACCTTTGTGGCGACTGTCGGAGTAAGTTTCAACAACTTCTCCACGAGGCGTTTCTTCGACAAGTCTGCCTGGAGACCCGTGCCGCTGGGAGATGCCCAGAACCTTGCAATCCGTTTCCAGACCAACGGTACCTACTACACCTCTCTTTCTGCAAGTTTCATGGAACCCTGGTTGTTCGGAAAGAAACCGACCTCGCTCAGCATCTCGTTGTACTACACCCGCCAGACAAATTCCTACCTCGCCCTCGGAGTGCTGAACAACAACGAGTTTATGGAGGTTTACGGAGCGGCTGTCGGAATCGGAAGCCGCCTGAAATGGCCTGACAATTACTTTGTGCTCTACAACCAGCTCAGTTGGCAGACCTACAGGCTCCAGAACTGGTCCTACAACTTCCTTTTCGAGACCGGTGTCTCGCACAACCTCAGCTACACGTTCAATCTCTCAAGGACATCCACTGACCAGCAGATTTACCCGCGCCAGGGTTCTGAATTCAGTTTCGCCCTGCAGCTCACTCCTCCTTACTCCCTGTTCAGACACAAGGACCACGGTGTCCTCGATGACAACGGAAACCCTACAAGGGTCGGGAATTGGAGGGACATCGACTACAACAGGCAGTCCTCAGCCTCAAGATACCGCTGGATCGAGTATCACAAATGGACATTCAAGGCCGCCGTTTACACCAAGCTTGTGGGTGACCTCGTCCTGATGGCACGTGCGCAGTTCGGCTACCTCGGCTACTACAACAGGAATTGGGGATATTCACCGTTTGAGGGCTTCCTCGTCGGAGGTGACGGAATGTCGGGCTACAATACCTACGGTTCCGAGGTCATCTCGCTCAGGGGATATGAAAACTACTCGCTGACCCCATACACTCAGACTCCTTACAGTTCTTCAGGATATGCATATTCTGGAAACGTCTATGACAAGTTCACCGTTGAACTCCGTTACCCGGTTGTACTTCAGCCTCAGTCCACGATTTACGCCCTGGTCTTCCTTGAGGGAGGTAACTGCTGGTCTGATATCAGACAGTTCAATCCTTTCAACATCAAGAGGTCTGCCGGTGTAGGCGTCAGGGTATATCTCCCTGTGGTCGGTCTGCTCGGAGTTGACTGGGGATGGGGATTCGATGACCCGACCCACGGCAAGAGCCAGTTCCACTTCGTCATCGGACAGCAGTTCTGATGATTCCTTTTCAATTGATTATTAATTAAAATGTATTTGAATATGAAAAAGATGTTTGTTATCGCCCTGGCGGCTGTCGTTTCTCTCAGCGCTTCGGCACAGACCCTCAAATTCGCCCATGTGAATTTTAGCGAACTTGTTCAGCTCATGCCTGAGAGCGATTCTGCCCGCGTGCAGATTGAGGCAATGAACAAAGAGACTCAGGAGACTTACCAGGCAATGATTGAAGAATTCCAGAACAAGTACCAGCAGTACGAGCAGAAACAGGCTTCCTGGACTCCTGCCGTAAAACAGAGCAAGGAGAAGGAACTCAATGACATCCAGACCAGGATTCAGGAATTTGAGCAGACCGCACAGCAGGACCTCCAGCAGCAGCAGAGCAGACTGATGGCTCCGATTTACCAAAAGGCTCAGTCCATTGTGAACGACATCGCCAAAGTCGGTGGATACATCTATGTTTTCGATTCCACTGCAGTCCTCTATATTGATGCAGCGCAGAGCACTGACATCACAGCCGAGGCCCGCAAGGCACTTGGTATTCCTGAAGGAAGGACGCTTGAGTCTCTGCAGGCTGAACTCCAGTCCCGTGCTCAGCAACAGTAAGACAGGACGATAAAAGAACTTGCCGGGCGGCCCCAAGAAATCAGGGCCGTCCGGTTAAAATATTGTGGATATGCAACATAAGGTAATTGATGCAAAAGATGTTGTTATAAGATTTGCGGGAGATTCAGGCGACGGGATGCAGCTTACCGGTTCACTGTTTGCTGACATGTCAGCAGTGTATGGAAACGAACTCTCGACATTCCCTGACTATCCGGCCGAAATACGCGCTCCGCACGGGACGGTCTCCGGTGTCTCCGGTTTCACAGTCCACATCGGGAGTTCAAACGTCAACACTCCGGGTGATTTCTGCGACCTTCTCGTGGCGATGAACCCGGCTGCACTGAAAGCAAATGCCAAATGGCTCAAGCGCACCGCAATGGTTCTGCTTGACGATGACACATTCGACGACAAGGGACTTGCCCGGGCAGGTTTCAAAGGCAATCCTGTCGAGGAACTCGGAATCGGCGACAGGCAGATAATTGCAGTCCCGATTACTACCCTCACTCAGGAAAGTCTCAAGGACAGCGGTCTTGACATAAAGACTGTCAACAAGTGTAAGAATATGTTCACTCTCGGAATGGCCTGCTTCATCTACAGCCGTCCGTTGGAATACATCTACACCTATCTGGAGAAGAAGTTCTCGAAAAAACATCCTGAACTCATTGCTCCGAACAAGAAGGTCCTCAACGACGGTTTCAACTATGCCGCCAACATCCAGGCCATACCTGACACATACACCGTTGAGCCTGCTGCCTTGAAGAAGGGCCTCTACAGGAATATCACCGGAAACCAGGCGACCGCCTGGGGTCTTCTTGCCGCTTCAGAGAAGTCAGGTCTTCCTCTTTTCTGCGGGTCATATCCCATCACTCCTGCAACTGCAATCCTCGAGGAACTTGCCATCCACAAGAGCCTTGGAGCAAAGACTCTCCAGGCTGAAGACGAAATCGCCGGAATATGCACGGCCATCGGAGCAGCCTTTGCCGGCAATCTTGCCGTTACTACCACCTCCGGTCCCGGTCTCTCCCTGAAATCCGAGGCTCTGGGACTTGCTGTGATGACTGAACTCCCGCTTGTGGTAGTGGATGTCCAGAGGGCTGGCCCATCCACGGGCATCCCGACAAAGACTGAACAGACGGACCTCAACCAGGTCCTCTACGGGCGCAACGGAGAATGCCCTCTTGCCGTCGTTGCGGCACATTCTCCTGCAAATTGCTTTGACGCGGCTTTCAATGCCGCAAAAATAGCCCTGGAGCGTATGATGCCGGTTGTCCTTCTCACGGAGGGTTTCCTCGGAAACGGCTCCGAGCCGTGGCTCATACCTTCAATGAAGGACTATCCCGAGATTCATCCTCCATTTGCCGTTGAAGGCGAAGGCAAGTTCCGTCCGTACGAAAGGGATCCCCGGACTCTCGCCCGCCAGTGGGCAATCCCGGGACGCAAGGGTTTCGAGCACCGTGTCGGTGGGCTTGAGAAGAACCACGAAGGCGTGCTTTCCTCCGATCCGGTGAACCATGAGACTATGGTAAGGGAGAGGGCTGAGAAGGTCGCCCGGGTGGCTGACATCATCCCTCCTCTTGAGGTGCACGGACCGCAGTCAGGCAAACTTCTTGTCGTCGGATGGGGCGGAACATACGGACATCTGCTTTCCGCAGTTGACGAGGTCCTCTGCTCTGGAAAGGAAGTATCCTTTGCCCATTTTGATTACATCAATCCGCTTCCTCGCAACACGGAGGAGGTTTTCTCGCACTTTGACAGGATTCTGGTCTGCGAACTGAACAGCGGGCATTTCGTGAACTGGCTGCGTGGTCTGATGCCAGCGCACGACTATTTGCAGTACAACAAGGTGCAGGGCCAGCCGTTCCTTGTTCAGGAACTTGTCCGGACCATTGAAAATTCTTTACAGGATCTCTTATAAATTAGGAATAACAATGTCACAATATACATTCAAGGATTTCAAGAGCGATCAGGAAGTCAGGTGGTGCCCGGGATGCGGTGACCACGCCGTACTTGCCGCACTGCAGAAGGCAATGCCGACCGTCAGCGAGCGGCTCGGCTACGAAAAGGAAAGATATGTCGTGGTTTCGGGAATCGGCTGCTCTTCAAGGCTTCCATATTATATGGACACATACGGTTTCCATAGCATCCACGGCCGTGCTACGGCCATATCCACCGGAATAAAGGTCGCCAACACCGACCTTACCGTCTGGCAGGCGTGTGGGGACGGTGACGCGCTTGCCATCGGGGGAAACCATTTCATTCACGCAATCAGAAGGAATGTTGACATAAACATAATCCTGTTCAACAATAGGATATATGGTCTGACGAAGGGACAATATTCCCCTACCTCAAAATTCGGGACCATAACCAAGACCTCCCCATACGGTACGGTGGAACATCCGTTCAATCCAGGCAGTCTCGTGCTCGGGGCGAAAGGCACTTTTTTTGCGCGCAGTCTCGACGTTGAACTGAAACTGAATGAGGAAATCATGGTGGCCGCTGCGGAGCACGACGGGACCTCAGTAATGGAAATGCTGACCAACTGCGTGATTTTCAATGACGGAGCCCACAAGGAAATCTCCGACAGGACTGTAAAGGAGGACAGGACGATTGTCCTGCGCCACGGGCAGAAGATGATTTTCGGCAGGAACCGGGACAAGGGTCTCGTTCTTGAAGGAATGAAACTTAAGGTCGTCACCATAGGCGAGGACGGTGTGACCGAAGATGATATTCTCACGCACGATGCGCACACGGACAACATAGGCATCCACATGATGCTTGCCGACATGAAATATCCGGAATACCCGGTTGCCCTTGGAATCATCAGGGATGTCAAGGATGTAACCTACGACGACGGGGTGCGTGATCAGGTGGCCGAAGTCAGTGCAAGGTCGAGGATATATTGTGTGGATGACCTCCTGCGCAGCGGGTCCGTTTGGGAAGTTAAATGACGTAAAAATATTTATAACTGCTTTTTAATAACCAATATTATGAACACCAATCAAATAATGGCTTCTTTGCAGGCCAAGTATCCAACAGAGAAAGAATATCTTCAGGCTGTCCGCGAGGTTCTGGAATCAATCGAGGAGACCTACAACAGACATCCTGAGTTTGAGGCAGCCAAAATTGTGGAGAGGATTGTGGAACCGGACAGGATTTTCACCTTCAAGGTGACCTGGGTGGATGACAACGGGGAAATCCAGACCAACACCGGCTACCGTGTGCAGTTCAACAGCGCCATCGGACCATACAAGGGAGGTCTTCGCTTCCACCCTTCAGTGAACCTGTCCATACTGAAGTTCCTCGGTTTTGAGCAGACTTTCAAGAATGCCCTCACGACCCTGCCTATGGGTGGCGGAAAGGGCGGTTCGGATTTCAACCCGAAGGGCAAGTCAGATGCGGAGATTATGCGTTTCTGCCAGGCCTTTATGCTTGAACTCTGGCGCAACATCGGTCCTGACACCGACGTGCCTGCAGGTGACATCGGTGTGGGTGGACGTGAAATCGGCTTCCTCTTCGGGATGTACAAGAAACTTGCGCGCGAGCACACCGGAGTGCTGACCGGAAAGGGAATGACCTGGGGTGGCTCCCTCATCCGTCCTGAGGCAACCGGTTTCGGAGCCGTGTATTTCGTGCAGCACATGCTCCATCTCCAGGGCAAGGACATCAAGGGAAAGACAGTTGCCATTTCAGGTTTCGGCAACGTTGCCTGGGGTGCTGCCCTGAAGGCTACCCAGCTTGGTGCCAAGGTGATTGCCATCTCTGGTCCTGACGGAGCCATCTATGACCCGGAGGGAATGAACGACGAGAAGATTGCCTATATGCTTGAACTCCGCCGCAGCAACAATGACGTTGTGGCTCCTTTCGCAGAGAAATTCCCGAGCGCAACCTTCTATCCTGGAAAGAAGGCCTGGAGCATCAAATGTGACATCGCAATGCCATGTGCATTCCAGAATGAGATGAGCGGTGAGGATGCCAGGGAACTGCTTTCGAACGGGACCTGGTGCTGCGCTGAGGTGTCCAATATGGGATGCACCCCGGAAGCAATCGAGGCCTTCCAGAAGGCAGGGATTCTCTTCGCTCCGGGCAAGGCCGTGAATGCCGGAGGAGTTGCGACTTCAGGTCTTGAGATGACACAGAACGCAATGCATATCAGCTGGAGTGCGGAGGAAGTGGACAGGAAACTCCACGAGATTATGTCCAACATCCACGAGGCTTGCGTGAAGTACGGCACAATGCCTGACGGATATGTGAATTATGTCAAGGGAGCCAATGTGGCCGGCTTTATGAAGGTGGCAACGGCTATGCTTGAGCAGGGAATCATCTAATATTCTATTAAAAAATGAGTGAAAAAATGACACAAGGGAAGAAATTCAATGTGAAATTGTGTGTGATGCTGCCGATTGTGCTTGCCGTCACATTATTCCTTTGGTTTGTTCCGTCAGGGTTCTTCGGAATTGACGGGCTGACGGTGGTTGAACAGAGGACAATTGCGATTTTCGTGTTCGCCGCCCTGATGTGGATGTTTGAGGTCATTCCTACCTGGACCACCTCTGTTTTGATTATTGTGATAATGCTGCTGACCATTTCCGACAGTAGCATAGCATTCCTCAAGGGCTCCGGCATTCCGGGTGAGATGGGGACTCTGGTGAGCTACAAGTCTCTTCTGGCGACTTTTGCTGACCCTGTCATAATGCTCTTCCTTGGAGGTTTCGTCCTTGCGATTGCCGCCACAAAGGTTGGTTTGGATGTGCAGCTTGCACGCGTCCTGCTGTGGCCTTTCGGGAAAAAACCGAAGTTCGTCCTTCTCGGCTTCCTTTTTGTCATCGGCATCTTCTCGATGTTTATGTCCAACACCGCAACAGCGGCGATGATGCTCACCTTCCTGGCTCCGGTGCTCAAAACCCTGCCTCCTGACGGCAAGGGACGCATCGGACTGGCTCTTTCCATTCCGATTGCAGCCAACCTCGGAGGTATTGGAACTCCGATTGGAACCCCTCCGAACGCCATTGCACTGAGCTATCTGAATGACTCCCTGCACATGAACATAGGATTCGGAGAGTGGATGCTCCGTATGGTGCCTTTCGTCATCGTGATGCTGCTCATCTCCTGGGCCCTTCTGCTCTGGATGTTCCCGTTCAAGGCAAAGACCATCGAACTGAACATCACCGGCAATGCGAAGAGGACTCCTCAGACCTACATCGTCTGGGTGACTTTCGCCGTGACCATCCTTCTGTGGATGCTTGACAAGGTCACCGGAATCAACTCCAATGTGGTTGCAATGATTCCTCTGGCAGTGTTCTGCGTCACCGGTGTCATCGGAAAAGAGGAACTCAAGGAAATCAACTGGAGCGTGCTCTGGATGGTTGCAGGAGGTTTTGCCCTCGGTGTCGCATTGAACAGCACCGGTCTGGCCGAACATCTGGTCAACTCTATTCCTTTCGGTTCCTGGATGCCGATTGTCGTGATTCTGGCTTCCGGCCTTCTCGGTTACTTCATCTCCAACTTCATCTCCAACACCGCTGCTGCGAACCTCATCGTTCCGATTCTGAGTGCAGTCGGTGTGGGTATGGGAGACTCGCTTCTTGCAATCGGAGGTGTAAAGACCCTGCTTGTCGGAGTCGCTCTCTCGACTTCACTCGCAATGCTCTTCCCGATTTCAACACCGCCGAATGCCCTTGCGCATTCAACCGGTCTTGTTTCCACTAAGGATATGACCAAGGTCGGTCTGATTGTCGGAGCCACCGGCTTCGTCCTCGGCTACGCGATGTTGATTTTCATCGGAATATAGTCAATCTCGCCATTGCTGCGATTAAGGTTATAAAAATATATAACAAAACGACGGATAATGAAGAAATATGTAATGATGTTTCCGGTAGCGGCACTCCTCCTCTCGGGGGTGTGCCTCTCCGGAGAGATGTCCGCAAAGGACAAGACCGCAAAGAAAGAAAGCGCGGTAAAACAGGAATTCAAGAACCATTTCAAACTCTACGGCTTCATCAGGAACTTCTTTGCCTTTGACACCCGCGAGAGTACGGCAGGAACGGCTGACCTGTTCTACTATATGCCGAAGGATGAGAAACTCAATGCCGTCGGGGATGACCTCAATGCGGTTCCGTCATTCAGATTTCTTGCCCTCACTTCCCGCGTGGGTCTTGACGTGACCGGCTATCAGGTGGGCAGGACCAAGTTCGGGGCAAAGGTCGAGGCGGACTTCTATGCCGGACTTTCCTCTTCTTCGGACAAGGGTGTGTTCCCGAACCAGTCCAAGGTCAACGGAGTGGCGCAGTTTCGTCTGCGTCAGGCCTATATGACAGTGGGTTGGGATGACCTCAAGGCCTGCGGAAAGGAAAACAATGCCTCAGTGTTCCTGAAAGTGGGACAGGCCTGGCATCCTATGGCTGCCGATCAGCCCCATGTGTTCAGCCTTGAGACCGGTGCTCCGTTCAATGCCTTCAGCCGCACCCCTCAGGTGCTGATGGATGCAGCGATAGGAAAGAACTTTGTGATCAGCGCCGCAGCCCTGTGGCAGATGCAGTACCAGTCACAGGGACCGGTGGGTGCCTCCGCAGACTACATCAAATACGCCTGCACCCCTGAAGGCTATGTGGGCCTCACAGTGAAGTCCAACAACGGCTTTCTTGCACGTGCCGGTGTGGACATCCTCAGCATCAAGCCGCGGAGATTGGCTGCGATAAACTCTGAAACTGGAAAGCCGGTCGAGGATGTTAAAGAGGAAAAGGATAAGATGATACAGTATAAGGTCAGCGATCGCATAACAACCGTCTCTCCATATATTTACCTCCAGTACAAGCACAAACTCTTCGAGGTGAAGGCCAAGACCATCTTCAGCCAGGGAGGGGAGCATATGAACCTGATGAGCGGCTACGGCATCTCCCGCAATGACTTCGAGGACGGTCACTACGAGTACACCCCGTTCCAGACCTCATCCACCTGGGCATCCCTCTCTTACGGAAAGAAATGGCAGGTGATGCTGATGGGGGGATATGTGCAGAATCTCGGAACAAAGGGAGAACTTGTGAACGTTGACGGAAAGGCTTCAGCCGGTGATTTCTATTTCAGCGCCAACGCCTCAAAGAGTTTCAACTCCCTCTGGCGTGTAATTCCTTCCGTTGTTTACAACATCGGCAAATTCTCCCTCGGTCTTGAGTACAACTGCACTGCAGCCCGCTACGGTGACGGAAAATCCTACAACGCCTACGGACTTTCCCTTGATGGACTCCACTGGGTTTACAACCACCGCATCCAGATGATGGTCAAGTTCTCGTTCTGATAAACTGACGATATACTTGATGTCCTTGAGACTGCGAAAGACACACAAAATAAGCCGACCTTCACAGGCCGGCTTATTCATTCATTATTCAATATTTATGTTAAAACTAAACTGATTGCTCCCCGGATTTTTCAAATCCTGTGCCATTGTAGGCGGCAAGAAATTCATTACCGGTGATTTTCAGCAGTTTCATCCTTTTGACAATGACTGGCAACTCCTGGTCAATGAAATCAGTCCTCTGGCGGATGAAGATTTTCTCCCTGGCACCCGGGCTGATGAAGTACCCGATGCCGCGTCGGTTGTAGATTATGCCGTCTCCAGTCATTTTTTCGTAGCTTCGCATCACGGTGTTCGGGTTTACCCCGATTTCCGCTCCGTATTCCCTGACCGATGGAATCCTTGACTCCTCCGTCAGTTCCCCGCTGATGATCCGCTCGTAGAATCTGTCGCAGATCTGCAGGTAGATTGATTTCTCAGAATTGAATTCCATAATTTTCTCCTTTAATGCTTGATGGTTTTCAGTCTCAGGAAGGTGACTATGAACAGACCGGCAAGAACCGTGAGGTCAAGGATGGTGTCAAGTATGGTCAATGACCTGAATGTCCCCTTGAAGAGTTCTACTGCCTCTGCTCTGTTCATGGACTCAAGGTTGATGTCTGCGAAATGTGTTGAGAACCAGTGTACTGCAATCGGGCTGATGACAAGGCTGACACCGATTCCGACTATTATAAGGCTGAGTATGGTCTTGACCGTCTTTCCGCTTTTGAAGCAGAGTGCTCCGAGCAGGAACACCATTATCATTGTAATCGTGTCGTCAATTCCGCTGAAAGGATTGATCTGAAGACTGTCAAGCGACAGCTCGGCAAGTTCCCTGCTGCCCTCTGATATCAGACTGAACAATTTTCCGAAAACCTCGGAAGTTGTGCTTTCCAGGGCTGGATCGAGCACTGTCAGAAGCCAGTCCAGCGAAAGGTAAGCTGCAGTGAAGAGTCCGGGGATGATAATGATGCAGTTGATCAGCATTGACAGGTATTTCTCGAAAGTCGAAGCCGGCAGCAGAATGAAGGCCGAGCCGCTTCTTTTGTCGGTGACGCTGCCGTAGCATTTCACAGGCATACTCACCACGAGAACTATTGCGGCCATGCAGAAGACTGCAAACCTGATTTCTTCAGGAAGTGAACTCCAGTGGCCCCTTGTGAGAAGCGCGATGGCTGCGTTCATCAGATATACCATCACTCCTGACAGGGAAATGAGCAGAAGGCTCAGTCCGTAGTTGGCGGTGCAACCCTTGATGTCCGCCACAAAATATTTTCCGAATCTGCGGAAATCGAAGATTTCTTTCATACTATCAAAGATTTTCATGTTCGGTTTCATAACAGTAATTGTCTTATTTGTTGAATATTCCCTTTACAAGTTCCTTGTGCTTGTGAACGGCATTGAAGAGTGCCTCGATGTTCACCTTGCTGTCCTCTCCTGTTGAGTTGACCTTCACCTGAATGGCGCCTCCCGGAATCATCTCGCTGTAGAGAGCGTCAGGACTGAGGACATTGGAGTAGTCGAAGTAAAGCTTGCTGGTGATTTCACTGACGGATGCGTTCAACAGGACATCCTGCCTGTCCAGGATGATGATCGGGTCGATGATGTTCTCCAGGTCGCGTACCTGATGGGTTGAGATGAGGATTGTGGAGTCCTCCGGAGTGTATTTCATCACGGCCTTCCTGAACTGCGACTTCGATGGGATGTCCAGACCGTTTGTCGGCTCGTCCATATAGAGGTATTTGCATCCGCACGCCAGTGCAAAGCTGATGTAGGTCTTCTTCAGCTGACCGCAGGACATTGCATTCATCTTCTTGTCCGTCTCCGTTTCAAGCACTTCCATTATTTCCTTGAAGATGCCGAGGTCGAAGTTCGGCCAGAACCTGCCGTAGGCGTCCGCGTAGGCCAATGCCTTCATATTCACCGGTGCCACCTCATCGCTCAGGAAATACTGAAGTCCGAGCAGTGACGGCTCCCTTTTCCAAGGATTGCGTCCGTCAATCTCAATCGACCCGCTCCTGACTTTCTTCAGTCCGCAAAGCAGGGTCAGCAATGTAGTTTTCCCGACTCCGTTCTCTCCGAGGAGCCCGTAAATGCGCCCCTGCTCAAGGTTCATCGTGATGTTCTTCAGAACAGGCGTCTCGCCGTAGCTGAAACTGATGTCTTTAATCTGTATCATAGTTTGTTTGTGTATTAGTGAAGTAGTACACTGCAAAGATAGGCACAATTTTCTTATCTCCAAATTTTTTTTGTAGAAATGTGAAAAAGAAATTCAGGAATATGATATTATTTGAAGATTCCGTATTTTTGCAGGCTTTCTGAGATTTCCTGAAGTTTTGGGGATTTCATACAAAAATGATTTGTCGTATGCTGACCGGAAAATTGAAAAAGACTCTCCTTTACGCCGGAATTCCGGCACTTCTGCTGCTTGCAGCGGCTTTTGTTTTCGGGTATATTTACTATTGTGACAACAGGAGGCCGAATTTTCCGGAGGACTTCACTGTCTTTGTCTATCCTGAGATGACATCCGCACAGGTACTTGACACTCTTTGTGCAAAAGGGAATGCCCGCAGCAGGGGCAGCCTTGAACGTTGTGCCTCAAAGGTCGGTCTCGAAGCATCTCTCAAACCGGGTAAATATGTCTTTCAGAGCGGCTGTACAAGCATATATGCAATTCGCAAACTGGCCAACGGCTGGCAGTCCCCGCACAATCTTACCCTTTCCGGCACCATCAGGACGAAGCAGAAACTTGCCAGGATGATTTCCTCGCAGATGATGACCGACTCTCTCACAATAGACTCCCTGTTGCGTGATGACTCATTCCTGAGCCGCTACGGCTTTGACTCTGAGAACGTCTTCGCGATGTTCCTCCCGGACACCTATCAGGTTTACTGGACTGACAGTCCGGAGAAGATTTTCGACAGGTTCAGGAAGGAATATGACCGTTTCTGGACCAAGGAGAGGCTTGAAAAGGCTGCAGCCCGGAATCTCACCCCGATGCAGGTCTCGGTCCTTGCCTCGATTGTGAGCGGGGAGAGTCTGAAAAGTTTTGAATATCCGGTGATTGCGGGTGTTTACCTGAACAGGCTCAGGCGCGGACAGCTCCTGCAGGCGGATCCCACTGTTGCATTCTGCTTCGACTACAGTATCGGCAGGATTCTCAAGAAGCATCTCCAGGTCGATTCCCCCTACAATACCTACAAGTACAAGGGACTGCCCCCGGCTCCGATCAATGTCCCTCCGAAGGCGTGCATAGATGCCGTCTTGAATCCGCAGGAGCACAATTATTACTATTTCTGTGCAAGTCCTGATTTTGACGGGACCCACCGTTTCGCTACCACCTTCGAGGAGCACAAGCGAAACGCCCGCCAGTTCCAGCGTGCCCTGACAATCCGGATGAAGGAAAAAGCTCAGTCCTGAGCCACATCCGCAGCTTTCCCGAGGATTTTTCTTGCGAGGATGCCGGCAGCGCAGGCCACAAGGTCAGCGCAGGGGCGTTTCTTGTAGTAGGCCTCGGTCCTGTCCGACGGCTCGGGTGACTCTTTGATCCTGTCCGATGGCTTGGGTGATGCTGCCGTTGCTCCGTTGAGGGATGTTCCCATCGGCCTGAGACCGAGCAGCTCTCCGCAGATTATGCTCCCGTTCTCCTTGCGGAACTCCTCGGCAAGCTCCTGCACCAGAGCGTAATTGGCTGTTTTTGAGATTTTGTCCGATGGATTGTCGGCTGGTTTCGCGAATCCGCTGGCCATCACCATCGCGCTGACAGTCCCGCAGACTTCCCTCATCCTGCCCATACCCCCTCCGAAGCCCGAGCCGGCTTTCTTCAGAGTCTCCGCATCAATATCCAGTATGTCCGAAAATGCGAGAAGGACGGCCTGACAGCAGTTGTAGCCCTCCAGAAAATATTCTTTTGCCTTCTGTTCCCTTTGGAGAATGGTTGTTTCCATATTTAACGGTATATTTAATATTCCGCAAAAATACAAAAACTATTTTGCTGTAAGGCAAGGCAAATTCCCAAAATATCAATACCTTTGTCTCCCTATGGATAATATTGTGCGAAAAGAACTCCCGAACGGCAAACTGATTCCCGAGGTGGGCCGGCTTCTGAATGAAGGAATGGAGGTGACTATGTCCGTCAAGGGCTTCAGTATGCTTCCGTTCATCGTCGGTGGCAGGGATAGTGTCGTGCTCAGATCCCTCTGCGGGAAAACCCCGGAGCCGTTGGACATAGTTCTGGCAAAGGTGTCCACGGGGCATTTCGTGGTTCACAGGGTAATCCGGGTGGAGGACGGAAGGGTTACCCTGATGGGGGACGGGAATGTCTGCGGGACGGAGAACTGCACTCCGGGTGACGTTCTAGGGAAGGTCATCCGTATTGACTACGGAGGCAGGATGTATGACCCGGACACGCGTCTGATGCGTTTCTCTGCCAGATTCTGGATATTCCTCCGGCCATTCAGAAGATATATCCTCGCGGTCTGGAGGCGCTGCTTATAAATAGGTAAATATATTTCATTATGAAAATAATAGACGGATTCAAAATGAGGACCATCGCCGGAGAGAGCGTAGTTGTCGGAGAGGGTATGGCCCAGATTAATTTCAACAAGCTCATATCCCTCAATTCATCGGCGGCCCTCTTGTGGCAGAGCATCGAGGGAAAGGAGTTCACCGTGGAAGATTTGTGCAACACCCTTCTTGAGAATTACGATGTTTCTGAAGATGTGGCAAGGAAGGACTCTGAAGCCATAGCCAGGGCGTGGATCGAGGCCGGCATCGTCAGCGAGTAATTTTTATGACGACAAGGGGAAGCATCGGGGCTTTGTGGAGGGCTTCTGCGGGATTCAGGGGAAGGATTTTCCTGGAGTTCTGCTGCGGGCTTGCGGGGATGCTGTCGTCCCTTGGATTTGTCTGGAGCACGAAGAATCTTGTGGACATAGCCACGGGAACAGGTGAGGGAATCGGCGCGGGAATAGCGCTGATGGCTTCCCTGATGCTGATCGGTATCGTGGCGAGACTGCTCCAGAACCGTGTGGGGCAGTTGAATCTGGCTGCCCTGAAGAATGCTTTGCGGCGGAAATATTTTTTTCTGATTATGAACAGCAGCTGGGAAGGGAGGGAGAAATTCCATTCCGGAGATGCCGTGAACAGGATTGAGGACGATGTCAGGATACTCTCGGAGACTGTCTGCAGGGGAGTGCCAGGGGCATTGCTCACCGCCCTCCAGCTGGTCTGCGCCTTTGCCCTTCTGTGCGCGATGCAGTGGCAGCTGGCCCTGATTGTGCTTTTCATAATGCCTGTCGCCCTGATTGTCAGCAAGGTTTACTTCAAGAGAATGCGTGCCCTGAACAGGGACATCAGGCAGACTGACAGCCGGGTGCAGGGACACATTCAGGAGAATCTCCATCACAGGATCGTGCTCAAGTCGCTCGACAATGTGCCTTCTTCCGTGGAGTCTCTTGACAGAATCCAGAGCGACCTTTTCGACAGGGAAAAGGAAAGGGCGGATTTCAACCTGTTCTCCTCGCTTGCGGTCCGCCTGGGATTCAACGGGGGATATTTCGCGGCCTTTGTCTGGAGCATCTTCGGGATTATGGACGGGACTGTCACCTACGGTATGATGACGGCTTTCCTCCAGCTGGTGATGCAGGTGCAGAGGCCTGTGGTTGACCTGGGCAGGCAGATTCCTGTCTTTGTCACATCGCTGACATCTGTGGAGAGGCTTCTGGAAATAGGGAATCTGGAGCAGGAGTCGGGAGAACATTTCCTTCTTTCCGACGGACCGGTAGGGGTGAGATTCGAGAACGTGGACTTTTCCTACCCCGATTCCGATGAGAAGGTTCTTTCGGATTTTTCCTGCGATTTCAGGCCGGGCACCATAACGGCACTGATGGGGGAGACAGGAATAGGGAAGAGCACCATCCTCCGCCTGATGATGGGTTTCCTGAAGCCGGACAGCGGCAGGGTCATTGTCTATGACGGGTCGGGAGAGTATCCCGCATCCCCGGAGACAAGATGCAATTTCATTTTCGTTCCACAGGGTAATTCCCTGATGAGCGGGACCATAAGGGACAATCTGAGAATCGGATGCGGGGATGCGACTCAGCAGCAGATGGAACAGGCCCTCAGGGCCGCCGCTGCGGATTTTGTCCTCGACCTTCCGGATGGCCTTGACACAGTCTGCTCCGAGAAGGGGGAGGGATTCAGCGAGGGTCAGGCTCAGAGGATTGCCATTGCGCGTGCCCTTCTGCACACCGGCTCGGTTCTCCTTCTGGATGAACCGTCATCTGCCCTGGACGGGGCAACGGAAACCCGCCTGTTCAGCGGGTTGTCCCGAATGAGGGACGGTCGCACAATGATTATGGTAACCCACAGGAGCGGAGCCCTTTCAATCGCCGACTCAAGTGTCAGCCTCGGGTGATTGCCTTGCCGTCTTTTCATTCATCAGCGCCGACTGGCTCCGGCCCGTTCTGACCTTGCGTCATCCTCGGTTGACTTTCTGAATGTTTCTCAAAGCCCTGATCTGGGAAATCACCTTGTCCAGCTCCATATCGCTTGGTACGGAAATCCTTGCAGTTATGAGGTAGGCATCGTGCTTGTTGTTCTCCGTGAAGTTGAATGCACGGATTGAAGCCTTGAAGGAATTCACGACATCGAAGATTTCATTGATCACGGAAGGTTCCAAGTCCGCGGTGATTCTCAGTTCTACCTGGAAACTGGACAGGCTCTGGGCCGTGCTCCATCTTGCCTTTAGTACCCTGTAGGGGTATTTTTCAAGAAGCCTTGCAGCATTCGGGCAGGAAATCCTGTGGATTTTTATGCCCTCCTTCTGCGACAGGAAACCGAAGATGTCATCCCCGTAAACGGGATTGCAGCACTTTGACATTCTGATGTCGAATCCCTTCGTGCTCTGCATGCTCTCGATGACCACCGGACCGTTCTCCGTCCTGTCCTCCTGGCGGGAGCCTTTGACCGGCTGCTGTACCGCAACGGGAGTTTCGGGGGCTTCCTTCCTGTCCTGCTCAAGAATATAGGACTTGATGTCATTTATGTCCAGCTCCCCTTCGCCAATTGCAGCGTAGAATGCGTTCAGAGTCTTGTAACCCCTCTTTTTCAGGAGGGCTGCGAGGTCTTCGTCGCTGATGTCCATCTTCCAGTTCTTCAGCCTCCTTTCCAGCAGTTCCTTGCCGTCGGAAGCCTTCTTAAATTCCTCCTCGGACAGCATCTGGCGGATTTTCGTACGGGCCTTGGAAGTCACGACAAAGCCAAGCCATCCGGAATTGGGCTTCTGGTTCTTTCCGGTCATAATCTCCACCACGTCTCCCGTCGAGAGTTTCTCCTTGATGGAAACCGCCTTGCCGTTGACTTTTCCTCCCGTGCATTTCACTCCGAGGTTGGAGTGGATGTCAAAGGCGAAGTCCAGAACACTCGCTCCCACAGGCAGTCTCCGCAGTTCTCCTGAAGGTGTGAAGACGAAAATCTCCTTTGAAGGAGGCTGAGGAAGGTCGTCCTCGTAGTATCCCGCTGAAGGATTGCCGGACTGAGGATGCTCAAGGGTGGCCCGCACGGAAGAGAGCCAGCTGTCAAGGGTCGCCTCGTGCTTGATTCCCTTGTAGGACCAGTGCGACGCAAGTCCGCTTTCGGCCATCTCATCCATCCTCTTCGTTCTGATCTGAACCTCCAGATAGGCCCCCTGACGGTTCTTGACTGTGATGTGCAGGGACTCGTAGCCATTCGGCTTCGGATTGGACAGCCAGTCGCGCAGCCTCTTCGTGTCGGACTCGTACTCTTCAGTCACGTATGAGAACACCTTCCAGCAGAGATCGTGCTCGATTTTCCTGTCCGGTTCGCAGTCGATTATGAACCGGATTGCGAACACGTCGAAGACACCCTCGAAAGGCACCTTCTGCTTCTGCATCTTCTTCCAGATTGACCAGGCGGTCTTGGTGCGGATTTTCAGTTTGTACTTGATACCGGCATCGGACAGTTTCTTCTTCAAAGGCTCTATGAAGTCCGTCATCAGCCTGTGCCTGTCGTCCTCCGTGCTCTTGAGCTTGTTGGTGATTGCCCTGTACTGCTCCGGCTCGGCATACCTGAAATAGATGTCCTCCATCTCGCTCTTCATGTTGTACAGCCCCAGCTGGTGGGCAAGCGGGATGTAGAGCATCAGTGTCTCCAGAATCTTCCTTTCGCGCGAGAGTTTCGGGAACAGGTCCAGATTCCTCATGACCTCCAGCCTGTCGGCCAGCTTGAGCACGGTCACGCGCGGATCTCTTGAGTAGCTGACTATCAGTTTCTTGTAGTTGTCAGCCTCCAGTCTTGTGTCCTTGGGCTTGATGAGGGCGATCTTGTTCAGCCCGTCAACCATCGTATAGACGTCCTTTCCGAAATCCTCAGGGGCATTCTCCGGCTCACTGGAACAACTGTGAATCAGAGCCTTGAGCTTGTCGATGGTGATGTCCGGATTCATCCTCATGGCCTCGTGGAGGAATACTGCGGCTATACAGCCGGCTGGAAGGCCGATTTCTCGTGCGGCGATGAGGGCCACATTGACAGGATGCTCGATGAACGGCTTCCCGTTTCCTCTCGTCTGGTCTTTGAGGGCAGTGGCGGCAATGTCGTACGCCGCCTGGACTATTCTGAGTGAATCAGGGTCGTAACCCGGGAACAAATCTTTTAACTCATCCATGGCGATAGGGGATTACACTTTGCAAAAATAGAAATATTCCCTAATTTTCGGAAAATATGAGACCTCATATATATTGAATTTTCCTATATTTGATTTTTGAATTCCTAAATATATTGCATATATGAAGAAAATAATGACTCTCGTTGCCTTGACTCTGTGCCTGGCAACTCTTGCACCGGTGGTTTCCGGCGCATCAAAAAATGAAAAGCACAAGACCGCCATCGTAGCGCACAGGGGATTCTGGAACTGCGAACAGGCAGGAAAGGCAAAGAATTCCATTGCCGCACTCGTACAGGCACAGGAAAACGGCTTCTGGGGAAGCGAATTCGATGTCAATATGACCTCGGATGCTCAGCTTCTTGTCTTCCACGACTCCGTGATTGACGGAAAGAGCATCGAGAAGAATCCTGCCTCAACTTTCGACTATTACCGTCTGGCCAACGGAGAGAAGATTCCGACTCTCGACCAGTACCTTGAGCAGGGAGCGAAAAGCAGGACAATGCTCGTTCTTGAACTCAAGAAACATTCCTGCAAGGAGGTTGAGGACAAGGCCGTGGAACTTGTGATTCAGAAACTCCGCGAACACAATCTCCTCAAAAAGAACAGGGTTATGTTCATCTCCTTCAGCATCAACATCTGCAGGGAATTCGCCCGTCTGGCTCCCGGTTTCACCGTTCAGTACCTCGATGATGACCTGACTCCGGACCAGGTTCTTGAACAGGGTGTGAATGGAATCGACTCTCATCACAATGCCTTGACGAAGAAAAATTTCGAGAGACTCCATCAGGCAAGGAAAAACGCTATGAGCGTCAATGTCTGGACTGTCAACAAGGAAGAGGATATGAAACCTCTGATTGAAGCGGGAGTTGACCAGATTACCACCGACAAGCCTCTGCTTCTGCGTGAACTTCTCGCAGAGAAGGAACTGAAGTAAAAATTAAGTTTCGCAAAAGCGGAACTGTGGAGTTTAGTTGTAAAGGGAGAATGCCGTTTTGAAGGTGTTCTCCCTTTGCTATATATATAGATGTAATTAAATATTAAATAAATGATAGAAAATGAAAAAATTTTCTATATTTGTTGTCCGTTTTCAAAACGAAATGAAATATTTGTCAAAATGAAGCGGTTTGTTTTGATTTGATGCTGTGCGGGCATATACGCAAATCTGGAGAGGATGGATGCCGAGGTGTCCTCCTCAGGAATAACCCTTGAGTTCTTCAATGCCGACGGCAAGAAGTTGAGGAACCTGAGTTTTCCTGCTTCCAAGGTCAATCAGCGATGAGTATCTGGACTCCGAGGTCCTCGATTTTCTCACGCATATTGTCCGGTATTCCGGAATCAGTGATGATTATGTCAAAATCTTCAATGTTTCCGATTTTCCCGAAACCCCTTCTTCCGAATTTGGAAGAGTCCGCGAGAATGACTGTCTTTGACGAGGCTTTCATCATTGCGGTGGTAAGGCGGGCTTCCTCAATCGTTGCACAGGTAACTCCTGTTTCAAGATTGATTCCGTCACAACCGATGAAGAGTTTGGAGCAGCTGACGTTCACCAGTCCCGCTTCAGTGTAACTCCCTCTCACGGACAAAGAGTTCTTATACATTTCACCTCCAAGGAGCAGCACCTTGACATTGTCCCTGTCGTTCATAAGAAGCGCAATCCCTATGGATGGAGTGACTACGTTGATTGTGCTGATTGGGGAGAGTACTTCGGCGAAGGCTGTGACTGTCGAACCTGATGCGAGGATTATTGCGTCGTCAGGCTTGATGAGTTTCTGCGCTGCGAGCGCGATGCAGTGTTTTTTGTCCTTGTTCTGTTGAGCCTTGACATCAATGCTGATGTCCATTACGTGTGGCTTGACAGGTGAAGCACTTCCGTGCGTCCTGAGAAGTATGTTCTGGCTTTCAAGAATCCTGAGGTCCTTGCGGATTGTAGCTCCGGTCACACCCAGTTGATCTGCGAGGTCGTTGACCCTGACAAAGCCTTTTGCCTGCAATTGCTCTTTGATGTATTTGTGCCGTTCTGCAATGCTGATCATGATTTTTCGTGTTAGGGATTGTGGAAAGCGCAAAGATATGAAAACGGAATGAAAATTTGCAAATTATTACACAATAATATAATATATAATGAAAACAAATGGAATGGTCACTGAGGCGTTGAGACGTGCGAATGACACGAAGGCACTGGAATTCGGTGTCGGAGCCATAGAAAAGACGGGAAAGATGTTCAGAGAACTTTTCCCATCGTCCAGGGCTGTGGTTGTTGCTGACAGAAACACCTGGAAAGCTGCTGGAGAGCGTGTCTTCAGAAATCTTGAATCAGAGGGAATTGAGCAGAAGGCTCCTTTTATCATAGAGGACGAGCACTTTTATGCGGAATGGTCTTTCCTTGAAAGGCTGGAGGCTTTTCTCGCCACTGACGACGCGATTGCCGTGGCTGTTGGCTCCGGTGTCATAAATGACCTGACGAAACTGGCTTCCGATCATCTCGGGAGACGCTACATTATAGTTGGTACGGCCGCATCGATGGACGGTTACACTGCATTCGGAGCATCCATCACCAAGGATGGAAACAAGCAGACCTTCAACTGCCGTGCTCCTTACGGAATGGTCTTTGACCCTCAGATAGCCGCCCTTGCTCCGAAGGACCTTGCCGCTTCCGGCTATGCCGACCTGATTGCAAAGGTGCCTGCCGCCGCCGACTGGATCATAGCAGATGCACTTGGCGAGGAGAAGATTGACGAGTTTGCATATACCCTTCTTCACAACGACCTTATGTCCGCTCTCTCTTCGCCCACCGATGTGCTTGCAGGAGATGTCGAAGCAACGGAGAAACTGGCCTACGGACTGATAATGAGTGGTTTTGCAATGCAGGCAATCCAGTCCAGCCGCCCTGCTTCCGGAACCGAGCACCAGTTCTCGCATTGCTGGGACATGGAGGGCCTGAGTTACCCGGACGGTACCCACGTCTCGCACGGATTCAAGGTTGGAATCGGAACCATCGTTTCTACCCTCGAACTTGAGTTCCTTCTTTCAAAGGATATAGAAAATATTGACACCGATGCAGTTGTGGCTTCCTGGAAGAGTTGGGAGGAAATGGAAACTGAAATCAGGACACTTTGTGAAGGAAAGCCGGGGCATCTTGCCAGATGTCTTGAGGAAACCCGTGCAAAATACATTGACCGCGAGCAGTTGCGCGAGCGCGTGGAATTGCTGAAGTCCTGCTGGGGAGAGGTGTCGGCGAAAATCCGCCAGGTACTCATCCCTTCGGAAAAGGTGTATGAGAACCTAAAGGCTGTCGGTGCTCCTTACGAGCCGGAGATGATCTGCGTCAGCCGCTCCCACCTCATGGAGACTTTCTCATTCATTCCTTTTATGCGCAGCCGTTTCACAAACATTGATTTGCTCTACCGTCTGGGTTATCTTGACGAGTTTACGCAGACTCTTTTCGGTAAAGGCGGCCGCTGGGAGATTTGATATTCCGGAATATTTTGTAATTTCGGGGCCTGATATGTTTCGGAAATATGAAATCCTAAATTTTAGTAAATGAAAAAATTAATCTTTGCTTTTTCAGCATTGCTGCTGTGGGCTGCCTCCGCTGCTGCCCAGAATGACCCGAAGGCCGCTCCGGAGGCGGTGGTAACCTGCGGGAATGCCCGTTTCACAGTTCTTACTCCAAGGCTGGTCAGAATGGAATGGAGCTCAGACGGGGTGTTTGAGGACAGGGCTACCCTTGCCATTGTCAACAGGAAACTGGAAGTTCCTTCCTTCAAGTCCCGCAAAAGCGGAAACGGAGTTGTGCTGACCACGGACGCTCTCAAACTTACTTACAAGGGCGGGAAGTTCGCCGCCGACAACCTGAAGATTGAATTAACGATGTCAGATCCTTCCGCACGCAAGGGAGTCAGAACCGTTGTCTGGACTCCCGGTATGGATGATTCCGGCAACCTTCTCGGCACAACCAGAACCCTCGACCGCTGTGACGGACACAAGACAATCGAGCCTTTTGACAAGGGCGTGCTTTCGCGTGACGGCTGGGCTGTCGTGGACGAAAGCAAGAGACATCTTTTCGTAGAGGATGACAGCGACTGGAAGACCTGGGTTGCCCAGAGAGACACCACTGACCGGCTTGACCTCTATATGTTCGCCTATGGTCACGACTACAAGGCAGCACTTGGGGACTTCATCAAGGTTGCGGGCAGGATTCCGATGCCTCCTAAATATGCATTCGGCTACTGGTGGTCCCGCTACTGGCAGTATTCCGACTTCGAGTTTGTCGATCTTGGCAAGTCATTCAGACAGATGAACATCCCGATTGACATAATGGTCGTGGATATGGACTGGCACGAGACATGGACCCTTGGTGAACGCAAGAAGGATGAATTCAAACAGAACATCGGCTGGACCGGCTACACCTGGCAGAAGCAGCTTTTCCCGAATCCGGAGGGTTTCCTCAGCGACGTGCACGACCTTGGCTACAAGGTGTCCCTGAACCTGCATCCGGCTTCCGGAATCCAGCCTTACGAGGATTGTTACGAGACTTTCCGCGAGGACTATCTCTCCCGCACCGACGATTATGACGGTCCGAAGGACTATGTCTGGGGAGAGGAAGGACATGCCTACCAGGGTTTTGACAAGAGCACCGGCAAGCCGGGCACATTCGCTCCGGTTCCTTTCAGAATCTGCCAGAGGGAATGGGCTGATGCCTATTTCAACTCCGTTATCCATCCTTTCGAGGCCCAGGGAGTGGATTTCTGGTGGCTTGACTGGCAGCAGTGGAGAAGGAGCAAATACACTTCTGAACTGAGCAACACATTCTGGCTCAACCGCACTTTCTTCGATGACAAGGTCAGGAGGACCGAGTCTATGGGCAAGGATGCACCGCGTCCTTTCATCTACCACAGATGGGGAGGTCTCGGAAGCCACCGCTATCAGATCGGTTTCTCCGGTGACACCTACACCACCTGGGACGTGCTGTCATATCTTCCGTATTTCACTTCAACAGCATCGAATGTCGGCTATGGCTACTGGGGACACGACATAGGAGGACATATGTTCCCGAAAGGAGTGAACCAGACCGATGCCGAGATGCTCACTCGCTGGCTCCAGTACGGAATCTTCACTCCGATTTTCAAAACACATTCCACGAAGAATGCCGAGATGGAGAGAAAAATCTGGATGTATCCGGAATATTTCACACAGATGAAGGAGGCAATCCGCCTGAGGTACTCCCTTTCACCTTACATCTACACGGCTGCCCGCCAGACCTATGACACGGGCGTTTCAATGTGCCGTCCGATGTACTACGACTATCCTGAAGAGGAGAGGGCCTACACCTGGAAGGAGCAGCATCTTTTCGGAGACGATATGCTCGTGGCCGCATTCAATGCCGGAATGGACAGGGAAACCGGCCTGGCGAAACGCTCCTGGTGGCTTCCTGCGGGATGCCGCTGGTATGACGCCGCACACGGTATTCTCTTTGAAGGCGGACAGGAGATTGAACTGGACTACACCATCGATGAGATTCCTCTTTTCATAAAGGCCGGTGCAGTCATTCCGATGGCATCCGAGAAGATTCAGAGCCTGCAGGAAGACAGTGATGAACTCTATCTCTATGTCGCTCCCGGTGAGGAGTCTGCAACTGCCTCAGTCTATGAGGACGACGGAAAAACTCAGGCCTACCACGAGGACTATGCGGTAACTTCCATTCAGAAGACCGTGAAGGACGGTGTGCTGACCCTCAGAGTCGCTGCAAGGGAAGGCTCCTACAAGGGTGCCCTTCAGACAAGAAGGCTCAGGGTTGTCCTTGACGATGTCCTGCCTCCAACCGAAGTCAGGGTGAACGGAAAGACAGTGCCTTATGCCCGCAGGGCTTCAGAAGGGGAGTGGACCTACGACGGAAGCCGTCTGGCTGCTGTGGTGCTCCTGCCGCAGATGTCTGTGGATGAGGAGGTTGTCGTGGAGTGTGTCTGCACGGGTTCCCGCGAATTGCTTGACGGAAAGAAAGCCGTTGTGAGACGCGCTGCCGCAATCACTCCTGAGACAAAGCTGGTTTTCGGTAAGAATGTGGACAAGATGATGATGCTTCCGACCAATTTCCTGAAGGTCGCCCAGTGCGGAAGCCTTCTGACGGAACAGCCTCTGAAGGCTGCCGAGCACCTTTCGGCCATCGATCTGGAGGCATTGTACAATGAGATGGACGCCTTTGAGAAACTGCCTGCTGAATTCAGACACAAGATCAAGGCGCAGCTTAGGTAGACACACAATATGCTCAATATATTGAAAAAATTATTCTGACGGCAGCCGCGGTGATTTCATCGGGGCTGCTGCCGTCTTTTGCACAGTTCATCACAGACCAGAAATTCGTGCAGCGGCAGCTTACTTGCAAGGATGTCAGGCAGGCAGCGGACTGAACCTCGTGGATTTCGCCACGGGCGTAATTGCGTCACTTGTCGCAGGAATGCTGATAATCATACCTCTTATGTTCCAGAAGGAACTTTTCGGACAAAATTATATTGCGTGGACCTGGTGGTGCCCTATCGGCACGGTAGTGACTAGCGCCATCTGCCTTCTTGGCAAATCAAAAAAAATAATTAGATATGAGACAAGTTGTATTGACTGAACCGAAACGTCTTGAGTTCAGGAATGTGCCTGATCTGACTGCGGCGGATCTTAAGGACAATGAAATATTGCTGAGCGTAAAGCGCATAGGAATATGCGGCAGTGAAATCCATTCTTACCACGGATTGCATCCGGCTACCTTCTATCCGGTGGTGCAGGGACACGAATACTCTGCAGAGGTCGTCGCCGTCGGGAGTGCAGTCACTGCGGTGGCCCCGGGTGACTATGCCACTGCGCGTCCGCAGCTGGTGTGCGGAAAGTGCGGCCCCTGCAGTCGCGGACAGTATAATGTCTGTGAGAATCTCCGTGTCCAGGCTTTTCAGGCAGATGGCGCTGCCCAGGATTATTTTATAGTGCCGGAGGACCGGGTTGTGAAACTTCCTGAAGGGATGTCGCTGGATTACGGCGCAATGATTGAACCGGCATCCGTAGGGGCTCACGCGGCTTCACGTGCCGGGAATCTTGCCGGAAAGAATGTGGTTGTGTCCGGTGCCGGAGCGATTGGAAATCTGGTTGCCCAGGCCGTCATTTCGCGCGGTGCGAAGAAGGTCCTCATTACGGATGTGAGCGATTTCCGTCTTGACATTGCCCGTCAGTGCGGAATTGAGCACACTTTGAACGTAGCAAGGACACCTTTGAAGGAGGCAGTTAAAGATGTCTTCGGAGACGAGGGATTCCAGGTCGCATTTGAGGTGGCAGGTGTCGAGGCTTCTGTCCGTTCGCTGATGGAATGCGTGGAAAAGGGCGGTACAGTGGTCATTGTAGCAGTTTTCTCAAAGGATCCTGCTCTGAGTATGTTCTACCTCGGTGAACACGAGCTCAACATTGTCGGCACAATGATGTACCGTCACGAGGACTACATTGCCACCGTCGAGGCGGTTGCCAACGGTACCGTCAATCTTGAACCTCTGATTTCCAAGAGATTCTCTTTCGAGGAATATGATGAGGCATACAAGTATATTGACGAGAACCGAATGACCTGTATGAAAGTCCTCATCGACCTTGAGAAATAGTTTTGCCCCTAGGGGTTGCGACATCATCTGCGTGGGTTGCAAGTAAGGCTGGGATGGTGTCGTGTATTATGTGCAACGTGAGTGATTGTAGCAATAAATTTGTATCTTTGCCCGTAACAGAAACTGATACAGATATGTTGTACCCTATAGGCATACAGAATTTTGAGAAAATCCGCAAGGAAGGTTATGCATATGTAGACAAAACTGCGTTGATACATAGACTGGCAACCACCGGTACATATTATTTTCTCAGTCGTCCAAGAAGATTCGGCAAGAGTCTTCTTTTGTCCACTATGGAAGCCTATTTCAAGGGTAAGAAGGAACTATTCGAGGGGCTGGCGATGGAACAATTGGAACAGGATTGGACTGAATATCCTGTTTTGCATCTGGATCTGAATGGGAAAGAGTATGACAGCCCGCAAGCCTTGACTAAGAACATTAACTATTACCTCTCTTTGTGGGATAAAGAACTTTCCACAGACACAAGTTCCGTAAATGATATAGACATCCGTTTCAAGCAGATTATTGATATTGCCTGTGAAAAGACAGGAAAGAAGGTTGTCATATTAATCGACGAGTATGACAAGCCTATAGTTGATAATCTTGGCAATCCTGAACTTGCGGACAACTTCAAAAAGACTCTTCAAGGATTCTATAGCGTGTTGAAGGCTAAGGATGGTCAGATACGCTTTGGCTTCCTGACAGGTGTTTCCAAGATCGGCAAGTTGAGTGTTTTCAGTGGGTTGAACAATCTGAGAGACATTTCGATGTTGCCGGAATATTCAGACATTTGCGGAATATCCGAGGAAGATCTTCACAAGTACTTTGACGATAGTGTCGCAGAACTAGCTGCGGCAAACAACTTGAGTATAGAAGAGTGCTACGGAAAGCTGAAGGATATGTACGACGGCTATCATTTCTCAGAGGAATCTGACGGAATGTATAATCCTTTCAGTTTATTGAATACCTTCGGTTCAAACAGATTCAATGAGTATTGGTTTGAGACCGGTACCCCTACGCTTCTGGTCAATGTGATGAAGCAAACATCGTTTGATGTAACCACGTTATCGGATCAAGTCGAGGTGTCTGTTGAAGACCTTAGCGGAATGCAGGACATCATTAACAGACCGATACCTTTGTTCTTTCAGACCGGCTATCTTACCATCAAGGATTACGATAAGGAATTCAATATATATACTCTAGGCTTCCCTAACGACGAGGTCAAGAATGGCTTTCTGAAATTCATTTTCTCATACTATGTTCCTGTCAATCCTGCTGAAGGAAATACGACAACAGCAAAACTGGCGAAAGCACTAAGAACAGGTTCTCCGGATGTGTTTATGCGAACACTGGAAGCATTGTTTGCTAATACCACATACCAGATTCAAGGTGATTCTGAGAAGAATTTCCAATATGCGATGTATATCATTATGGAACTTCTTGGTGAGTACGTTCAGGCAGAGCGAACCACAAGTAACGGAAGGATTGACCTGTTGCTCCAGACTAAGGAGTACATCTATATCATTGAGGTAAAGATCGACAATACAGCAGACGCGGCATTGCAGCAGATTGAGGAAAAGGGATATGCAAAGCCTTTCGTAAATGATCCGAGAAAGATCTTCAAAATCGGCGTAAGTTTCTCTACTGCGAACAGACGGATCGAGGATTGGAAAGTTATTGAATAATCTGAGTTTTTCAATTTCGTATACCTGAAACTCTTATTTTTTCACTTTTGGCTTAGTCGGGCGACCTCTTTTGCGGGTTGTTGACTTAGCCTTGCAGATATCGACCTGAGAGCCGATGAACGGGGTGATGACCTTCATCTTTCCGGTGTGCTCGATGCAGCGTATTGTGCGCATCTCTGTGAGTACCGCTTCGGTTGAAGAGAACTTCTTGCGCAACACATCGTCCTTCTGCCATACGGATCGTACGTATGAAGCAAGGATGAGCAGATTGAACCTCTTTACTGCATCTCCGTGGGTTGCAAGTAAGGATTCTTCAAAAATTAACGGATTAACGGATATTTTGACTGAATTTGCATGCTGATGCAACCATTTTTGCGGTAAGCTTCTCCGCGGTTATGTATTGTCGTCCCTCCCGAGCAAATCATCTGGATCAGCAATCCTAATTCTACGGCTCTGTAGGGCACATCGTTGATTCTGACGATTTGCTAGGGGGGAGAGGATCAGCCACGATTTTCAGACAGCCACCGCCCCTTTCCGGAACGGTGGCTAATCATTTATGATTTAAGAAGAATCCAATGTCCTCCATTGGCTGGTCCTTCTCTGTCAATTTCAACTCCTTTCATCTTGGCAATGTGCTATTCAATCGTCTTGGGTGCCACACCAATCTCTTTCGCCATCTCCGGGATGGTCACTTCGGGATTTCTACCAATTATTTCCCTGATTATTACCCTGGTTTTACCCTAGTTTTCCCCTGGTTTTCTGTGTTTTCAGTACCCTTCCCAGGTGAACTGGTGGACTGAACAAGCCAAAGCGTCAGCTCCACCCGGTCATCATTCTGACCGAAGTGTTTCTTGATTTCAGTACTGGCCACTTGTTATCGGCCCAGCCTTTCTTGATGGTATCAGCTCCGCTACCGGCACGTTCGCCGCCGCCAATCATCTCAAACATCTTGTGAAGTGCCGAGTTGCGGCAGATGCTATGGCCGCCTTCGAAGAAGTCCTTTACGCTCACGAGCATCGTTCCCGGATTCGAGAAATACAATCGGTCGGGATAACGTTCAATGACAGGGCATTCGTAGAGACGTGTCGAAGCATGGACAATGCAGTTTACCAACGCTTCGCTCACTCCCGTCAACCTCGCCATGGCATTTGCCCGTCAGTAAGGGATCAACCTCTCGGTAGGTTCAACCAAAACACTGCTGCACAACGCTGCAATGGTGGATCAATTTATTGCAATGTCCGGAAAAACTCCGAACATGCGATTAAATAATACTGATTTCAAAGAACTTTTATTCTACGGCGTTTGCGCCGCGGTGTAACTTTTATAAAATTAACGAACTATTGTTGGTTGCTAGAATGTAAATATAAAGAAATGTTTCCTAAGTATATGACAAAAATTTGAAAATATCGATTCGATAACGGTTTGTGTGGTTT
>CAMFBM010000029.1 GCA_945948555.1 uncultured Bacteroidales bacterium
TTTGATAATCAAAGGGTTAAATAACCCTAATCTAAAAATTGTCATATACTAAGATTGAATTATTTAACTTTGAATAATTAGATTGTAAATAATATGATTATATTTGTAAAAATTTATGATTTATGAATCCATTTATCATAACGGGAGAATATATATCCTGCGAATATTTCTGTGATCGTGAAAGTGAGACGAGCATAATTGAATCTAACGTCGTCAATGGTCGGAATACGGTGCTTATTTCATCAAGAAGAATGGGAAAGACAGGACTGATATCCCATTTCCTCAGTCAACCTGGCATCAATACGCAATACAGATCATTTCTTATTGACCTGTATTCGACAAATTCCCTTCAGGAAATGGTGATGATGCTGAGTCGGGAAATCATTAGAAAGAGTAAGACAACGGGAGAGAGGGTTTTGGAGTCTTTCGTGTCTGTGGTCAAATCATTGAGGCCGGGTGTGAAGATGGATCCGGTGACAGGTCAGCTGGTCTTTGATCTTTCTTTGGGAGAAATCAGCCATCCTGTAGATTCCATTGAGGAGATATTCGAGTATCTTGAAACTACTCCACAACCGTGCATCGTGGCTATTGATGAATTTCAACAGATTGCTGATTATCCGGAAAAGAATACACTGGCTCTGCTTAGGACGTATGTACAAAGATGTAGGAAGACATCGTTCATATTTGCCGGAAGCAAAAGACGGATGATGGAGAAATTGTTCAATTCTCCTTCCGAGCCTTTCTATCAAAGTTGCGTACCATTGTATCTTGAAGCCATTGACAAGAATGTCTATTTCAAATTCGCTGAGACTCACTTCCGCAACGCTGGTCGCATCTTGACGGAAGAGTGTTTTGACGAATTGTACAGGACTTTTGACGGGCACACGTGGTATGTCCAGAGAATCCTCAATGAAATGTATGCCTCCAATGAATCCGTTTTGACTCTGGAGCAGTACCGTAAGACACTGAAATATGTGATTAAAATTGGAGAAAAGGCTTTTGAAGAGCAGTTCAGGACCTATTCAAATTCTCAGAAACAGTTGTTGGTTGCTATTGCAAAGGAAGGAAAAGCAAGTGCGATTACATCCATAGCGTTTGCCCGGAAACACGCTTTGACAAGTCCAAGTACTGTCCAAAGTTCGGCCAGAGTGCTCTATGAAGCGGAAGTCATTACCCGGGAAAAAGACAGATACTACATTAGCAATCGCTTGTTCTCAATGTGGATCCGGGATCATTACTGTGCGATTTTATGACTTCCGGATGTCCTACAACCCCAGTTCTTCGATTATCCGGTCCATTCCGGCATATTCCCCGAGGGTCCAGAGCACGAATCTGATGTCAACGCAGACACATTTGTTGTAGCCCGGGTTGTATTCAGCATCCGAGGCGAGGGATTCCTTGTTCCCGTCGAAGGCCAGGCCGATTAGCTCTCCTTTCGAATTCAGGACGGGAGAACCTGAATTGCCGCCGGTTATGTCATTGTCTGTCAGGAAGTCCACGGGCAGGTAACCTTTGGACCACCGTCCCGGGTCTCCCCTCCTGTACAAATCCAGCAGCCTGTCGTTGAGGTTGAAATCG
This sequence comes from uncultured Bacteroidales bacterium, assembly GCA_945948555.1. Classification (GTDB taxonomy): domain Bacteria; phylum Bacteroidota; class Bacteroidia; order Bacteroidales; family UBA932; genus Cryptobacteroides. The sequence goes on from CAMFBM010000029.1 coordinate 1,579, forward strand.
TAGGAAGCGGGGTCGTATTTTTCCAGAATCCCTTTTGTCGTGGACTGCCAGGAACAGATGACTCCGTCGAACGGCTCAACCGGACCGACAGTCCCGTATGAGATTCTCATTGTGGAGTTTGCATCCGGATACTGCGGCACTCCCTGCTCAAGTCTCATCCTGTAGAGGGCGCGGGCATACTCCTTCTCAAGTTCCGGAATCAGTGTTTCCCCTTCTGCCTCATCCCTTTCCCGGTTGAATTTCGCTATGCTCACCTCTCCGAGGAATCTCAGCAGCGGATCTTGTCTGCATTCCGCCACGGAAGGCTTTCTGAGGGCAAAGGCGGCAAAACGCGTGGAGTCAGTCAGGAAACTTGCATCCCACAGACTGTCTGCAATCTCCCCGAGTCTCTGCTTTCCGGCAATGAGGGAGTTCTTGATTACCAGGCTTTTCTGGTAATCCCCGAGCCATTCCTCCCCGATTCCCGAGCAGTAGGTCGTAAAGGCATATCTGAATAGGTCCCTCTCCACCTGCATATCGAGTTCTGAGAAAGCCTCTCTGCCGGTCTTGTCAAGGACTTCCCTCAATCTGAGTTCAGCTTTGCGGCAATCCCTGTCTTTTCCAAGGGAGGAAATCCTGGTGGCATACCTTGACAGCCGCATCCCCCGGACGATGGTCTCCCGGAAAAGAGTGGCTCTTTCCCGGATGGATTCCGAATTGAGGTAGGCTCTCTCAAGATTCTCCATCAGGTTCCCCCATCGTTGTTGTCTGCCGTCATCCGACCGAATCCATTCCTGAAGATCCTTCTCCTGACTCCGTTTTGAGTTCACGGTCCCGAACCGGCGATAGCATCTGACCTGTCCTTCGTTCAGCTCCTGCACATTGCTCAGGCTGAAGAAATAGTCTGAATATTTGAGCCTTGTGACAGGATCCCGGTCCATCCATCCTTTTACAATCTCCATCTGCCTGCCACGGATTTCATTCGAGACAGGGAGATTTACCCGGCAGTCAAAGTCAACGCTGAACGAGCTGGCGTACCTGTCCGTTCGTCCCGGAAAGCCGATGACCATCGTGAAGTCTCCCGGTTTGTAGCCGTTCAGGGAGATTTTCAGGCTTTTCAGAGGCTTGAGAGGCACATTCTCTTCATTGTAGGTGGCGGGAGAGCCGTCAGGGGCAGTGTATATTCGGTACATCGCGAAGTCGCACTTGTGCTGTGGCCATTCCCAGTTGTCAATATCTCCTCCGAAGGCGGCCGAACAGACGGGAGGCGAGGCGACGAGCCGGATGTCGGTATATACCTTATATAACGAAATATAATATCTTGAGCCTTTCCACATCGAAGAGAACCAGGCCTCAAGTCCTTCGCTTCCGGAATATTTCTTCTCCATCAGATAGCCTAACTTTCTGGAACCCAAAGGCTTTCCTTCTTTTTCCGCTTCCGCGAGCATCTCTTCAACTTCCTGAGTCACATCGATTACCTTTTTCAGCAGCAGGGCTCTTTTCCCGGGGATGGGGATTTCCTCCCTGTCGGAGAATGCCCAGAAACCATCTTCAAGATAGTTCTTCTGCGGGGTGCTGAGGCTGAACACGTCGCTGTAGGCACAATGGTGGTTGGTAATGAGAAGTCCGTTCTCGGATATGATGCTTCCCGTGCATCCGAAGTCCAGTGAGACCACGGCATCGCACAGGGCCGTTCCCGGAGCATCTGCGTTGTAGATTTCCCCTGCGGGGAGTTCCAGTCCCCGTTCCTGCATCTTCTTTTCGAGGGCGGAGTTGATGGCGTTCACCAGCCACATTCCCTCGTCGGCACGCAGGGTGGAGGTGCCGGCAAGAAAGAGCAGAATTGTGAATATTCCGTAAATTCTCTTTTTCATTCCTTACTCTTTGAAGTCGCTGACGGTGCCTTCGGTCTTGAATGAGAGTTTTGCAGGCACTTCGCGGACATCCTCCGGTCCGTAGGTGATGGTCCAGGTCTGCATTGTCATCAGTTCCCAGAGTTTTTTCGAGGTCATCGGAGAGGCAAAGCGGACACGGATGGCGGGCACGAGATTGTCGTTGAGTTCCAGGGAGATACTGATCACTCCGTCATTCCTTGAGAGATGGTTGCTCAGGAACGGCATATTCCTCAGGATGATAGGCTTCTCGTAATTCGGGTCGGCAATCTCATAGACGAACTGCTTCTTGCCTGCGGCCTCCTCGACCCTGCTCTTGAACTGGGCCTTGAACGGCGAGAACATCCTTTGCAGGTACTCGGCAATCCCAATGAAAGTCTCTCCCTCATCCATTGAAACAAATTTGTAATCGACTTCGATTTCCTTTGTCCCGCCTCCGTGGACAGGCATCTCAAGGGTCTTCTTCTCCACGATTTCCTTCAGCCAGGCCTTGTCAAGGCTTTCCGAAGGGTCGAGGTAGATTCTGACGGTCAGAGGACAGGAGAATTCAGTCTCAAGTCCATATATTTTCTTGTCAGTCGCCCTCATCTGCAGGCCGAGGTAGTTGATGTCCATCTTGTCGTACATATTCTCGGTGCGGATGGTGATGCATTTGACGCTGTCCACCACGGCCGGGTCAGGGGGGTTCACCCTGAATTTGGAAGGCACGAAAATCTGCTCAAGGATTTTGTCGGGATTTGTGACGGCCGGGTCGTAGGTTACGACTGCACGGTGATGCTTGACGAATGTCTTGACTCCGTGGACTCCCTGAATCTTCTCCAGACGGGCCTTGAAGGCCATCGAACTGCCGTAGCACTTGACAGATTTCAGCCCGGTGAGTTCCGTGGTCTTGAGTGAGGACCTCTCCACGAGGACCGTCTTTGTGCCGTCTTCAGCCACCTGCTCTATTCCCCATTCCTCGCTGATTGTCGGGATTTCGAATTTGCTACCAGCCCAGATTCCGAGGAGGGCCAGACCGACGGTAAGAAGGGCAGGGAGGAGTTTCAGAAAGCCGAAACCTTTGGAACGGACAACTCCGACATTCAATGCCTTTGTGCGGCAGGCAGCAGAGCACTCTCCGCAGAGGGTGCAGTCAACTGAATTGACCCTCTCCTGAAGGCTGTTGATGTCAATGTGGTAAGGACATTGACGTGTGCAGGCCCCGCAGTGGTTGCACCTGCCGGTGTCTTTCATCATATAGACCAGCTGCAGGTCCGGCTTTCCGCTCAGAATCTCAAGCAGGTAGCTCATAATGCAGTAGGCCAGAAGGAGCACCCACCATGGGATACTGAGACCTGCAAGGGAAGCAAGGTAATATCCAAGGAAGAGCAGCAGAATCCAGAACCAGAATTTCAGGGAGGATGCGATTGCTCCCAGAGGGCAGATATAACGGCACCAGAAATTGTCGATGACAATGCCCATCAGGATGACAAGGACAAGGGATATGATTGACATCCAAAGAGTTATCTCCCCTTTGAACCCTGTTGCAACGGCATAGTAAGGGTCAAGGTTCTTGCAGAACAGCTCGCTTGAGGATGCGGTCATGTAGAAAATCCAGAAAAGGAGGGCGTATTTGAACACTCTCAGGACCTTGTCGATGACCGAGCCGTTCGGGATTTCGACAGATTTGAGGTGAATGGCCCTGCGCGCCATGACAAGAAGGTCCTGAACGGTGCCCACCGGGCAGAGATAGCCGCAGAAAAGTTTTCCGAACAGAATGGCCGCTGCCGCAAGGGCAATGCCCATCGCAATCTGAAGCATACTCATCGAGCAGGGCAGCGAGCCCTTGACCAGCCAGGTAGTGAGAGCCTCCAGACCGCCCATCGGACAGTATGCCTCAGGGTCAGCCGGTTCTTTTGAAGGAATCAGTCCTGTAATGAAAATAATGAGAGCAATCAGAGTACCCCACTGAAGAAGGTACTTCGGCCAGTTTGCAAGGATTGTCGATTTTCTTTTGCCCATTTCTGACTTAAGTTTATAATTGTCTGTTAACTAACTCCTAAATTCTCACCGTCCCTTCGGGATGAATTCGTAGTTGCTGATTCCGGCTATTTTGCCATAAGAATTTCCCCGTGGTCGGCTGCAACGCATTCTTTCCATTTCTGCGTGTAGCCCGGCTGGGTGATATTTCCCGGAATGTTGTCAGTGTAAGGATTGGTGACGAAGGACCCGTCAGGGTTCTGTGCCTTGACATTTCCGTCGATGTATTTCACGAGCAGAAGGGTCTCCAGTGCTGTCCACCTGTCGAAAATGGTCTGTGCAGCCTTAACTGAATAGGCAGTCAGATAATTCTTGACTGCGGAATACGGATCTACGCTCTTGGCTGCGAGGTCGTTCCTGCGGATTTTCTTTCTGGGGGTAGCCAGAGCCTGTTCGTAAAGCCTCATAGCCTCTGCGTCAACGGCTTTGATGGAGTCAGCCTGCTCAGTCTCCCATCTGTCTGACTCGGCCCTGACCGTAGGAGCCATTACGTTGTACATCTTGTAGCAGGCATTGGCCACGCGGTTGCACATCCAGAATGCCGAGGTAGGGGAGTAGGTAATCATATTCCCGTTCCCGACCCTGAAGGATTCCGGAACTTCTTGCGTGCAGGCGTAAATTGGTGTGAGGTACGATGTTGCGGCATCATCGGTTCCGAACCAGATCAGTCCTCCGACTACATCGGGGTAATTCCCCCTTGCCTGGGCCACGAACCAGAATCCGGTCTGCTGGGTGGCAATGGCCCTCTCGTTGACATAGTGCTTCCCGTCGCAGTCGAATCCCATAGGCCTCCAGCGGTACGGAAGGGCGTTTCCTCCTGCACCTATGTCAGTGGTCATATCCAGCGGTGTCCCTTCATAGTGGTCCCTCATAACATCCGCCACATCCTTGACAGTCAGCTTTCTGGAAGGTTTCACAAAGAGAGGGAATCTCTTTGAGGCATCGTGCCCAAGGGCATATTCCACATAGTCGTCTGCGTCTTTCGTGACTATTGCGCCGTTTTCATCCTCAAAGGTGAACTTCCCGTCGCACAGGATGTTGAATGCGCTCCAGGCCCTGGCCTCGCAGGCTCTCATCCCGCCGAAATCAAGGGGTGCGTATGCATCGCAGAAGCTGAAGTTCTCGTCGCTGCCCTCGTAGTAGCCCATCTCCCTTGCGAATGAAATCACATCCGGAGCATAGAGACAATTCTCAGGGTCATTCTGAGGGAAGGTGCTGATTCTGGCCTGGTTGGCGTGTGCGCAGATATACCCGTCAGGCACCCTGCGTGCCACCCAGACGATTCCCCTGCGGGTGTTGACCCCGTTCTCAATCTTCACTCCCTTTCCGATGAGGTCCATAACCCAAACCTCGTCCTTGTCGGCAATCGAGAAGGATTCTCCTTCAGAGAAGTACCCATAAGCGTTTGCCAGGTCCACGATTGTGCGGATTGCCTCCCGTGCTGTGGAACATCTTTGGAGGGCAATGTAAATCAGTGAACCATAGTCCATTATACCTGTTGAGTCGGCCAGTTCACTCCTGCCTCCGTAGGTGGTCTCGGCGATTATGAGCTGGTGCTCGTTCATATTCCCCACAGTCTGGAATGTGGACGGAACCTGTGGAATTGTTCCGAGAAACCTTCCTGTGTCCCATTCGTTCACGCGGAGAGTTGCTCCGGTTGGCCATTTCGCCGCCCTGTGATAGTAGAGCTCGCCGAAAAGCTGATGCGAGTCCGCAGCGTATGAAATGATGTTTGAGCCGTCCGCGCTTGCACCTTTTGTCACAAGGACATTGGTGCAGGCAAAAATTTCCGGATTGAGGACTGTGACCGCCGCCAGCAGACACGACAAGTGGATTAACGCTTGTTTTTTCATATACTTATTTATAATTTTGCACTCTTGTGCCAGGTTTATCCTATGGCACGAAACGCAAAAATAGGAAAAATTTACATAAAAGACTATGAGCCGTACCGTTTTGATTGCCTTTTTGTCCGCAGCCGCGTTTTCTCTTTTCGGGGGACAGGCTCTCAGGGCCCAGGACCAGCAACAGAAAGAGGTTGATGTTATGGAACTTGCGGAAAAGGAGGCAGACCGTCTCCAGCAGCTTCTGAATCTGGACGATGCCCAGGTCTTCTATGTGGATTCCACCCTCAAGCATGACTATCCGGCAATGAAGGACGAGATCGATGCGATGAGCCGTGCGCGTGTTTCCAATCCGGATGTCTATGTCTCTGTTCAGGACAAATGGATGGAAAGGATAGACGCTTCCTACAAGAGGATATTCAACCCTGAGCAGTGGGCCGCCTATCTGAAGAGCGGCGCTGCGAAGCAGCAGAAGGCCCGCGACAAGCGCAAGGCAAAGGCCGAAGGCCGGAAACAGTAATATATAGGTATATATAAAATATTAAGTATATATAATATTTAAAAGTTATATATATACGAAACATAAGTATATGGAATTCAATGATGTGATACGCCTCCGTCACAACGTCCGCTCCTTTGAGGACCGGCCTGTGGATAGGGAGATGCTGGATGACCTCGTGCAGGTGGCACTGACCGCTCCGTCTTCCAGAAACAGCAAAAGTTCGGCATTCCTGATTGTCGAGGACAAGGACACAATCCTCGCGCTTTCCCAGATGAGGGAGTCCGGCTCCGGATTTATGAAAGATGCCGCTGCGGCGATTGTTGTGCTTGGAGATGCCTCAAAGACAGATTTGTGGCTTGACAACTGTGCAATTTCAGCGACATTCCTTCAGCTGGCTGCCACGGACAGGGGACTTGGCAGCTGTTGGGTTCACGTTTGCGGAAGACCCAGGAGCAAGACCGACGCTTCACTCGGGGATGCGGAGGGATATGTGCGTAATCTGCTGGGCATCAAGGACAATATGAGGGTACTTTGCGTGATTGCCCTCGGCTATCCAAAGGAAAATCAATGATCCCGTTTGTCGGGGAACTCTTATAAATTTTGACATTGTATGAAAGAAAGAATAGAAGCACTTCTTGCGGAAGTCAATGAGTTGCATTGCAAAAAAGTACAGGAAATAGAGGAGGCGAGAGTCCGCCTGCTCGGGAAGAAAGGCGAAATAACCCGTCTTTTTGAGGAATTCCGTGATGTTGCTCCGCAGATGAAGAAGGAGTTCGGAAAAAGCCTGAACGCGCTCAAGACAGCCGCTATGGCCAAAATTGAGGAACTGCGCCAGTCAGCTTCGGAGGATTCCACGGCAGGCTCATCGTCGGTTGACCTTACTACTCCGGGCTACAGCTATCCCCTCGGCTCGCGCCATCCTGTCTCAATTGTGAGAGAGGAAATCGTTTCCATCTTCAGGAAATTCGGATATGATGTGGCTGAGGGCCCTGAAATCGAGGATGACTGGCATGTGTTTGAGGCCCTTAATTTCCCTCCGGAACATCCTGCCCGCGAGATGCAGGACACTTTCTTTGTGACGGCTGGTCCGCACGACCCGATTCTGCTGCGTACCCACACCTCCTGTGTGCAGGTCCGTGCAATGGAGACTCTTCCTCTTCCTATCCGTATCGTCTGCCCCGGGAGGGTTTTCCGCAATGAGGCCATCTCAGCCCGTGCACACTGTATCTTCCACCAGGTTGAGGGATTGTATATCGATGAGAATGTGACATTCGCGGATATGAAGCAGGCAATCCTCCTTTTTGCCAGGGAGATGTTCGGAGCCGAGACCCAGATCAGGATGCGTCCGTCCTACTTCCCGTTCACAGAGCCGTCTGCCGAGGTTGACGTGAGCTGCAACATCTGTCACGGCAAGGGCTGCAACATCTGCAAGGGAACAGGCTGGCTTGAGATTCTTGGCTGCGGAATGGTTGACCCGAATGTCCTTGAGGCATCCGGAATCGACAGTAAAAAGTACAGTGGATTCGCTTTCGGTATGGGCGTGGAGCGCATTGCAATGCTGAAATGGCAGGTCAAGGACCTCAGAAACTACTTTGAGAATGACCTGCGCTTTCTCAGGGAATTTGAAACATCCCTGTAGGGCCGGCACATTGATTTTTTCTGAAAATATCAATCTTTTTGCCCGAATCAGCAAATCAGGTTGAAAAAAATTTGCAAGTTCAGAAAAAAGCGCTACCTTTGCAATCCCATTCCAAAAGGATGGTCAATATTATTTTTCTGTTGCGGAAATAGCTCAGTTGGTAGAGCACAACCTTGCCAAGGTTGGGGTCGCGAGTTCGAGTCTCGTTTTCCGCTCAAAGAAGGTGATACGTTCAACGGACGCATCACCTTCATTTTTTTTTGTACGACCTCCCCTGACTCGAACTCGCGACCTGCCCCCGAGGGGCTGTCAGGCGAATGCCTGACTGGGGGACCACGTAGAAGGCAAACTCCGGCTTGCCGGAGTTCGAGTCTCGTTTTCCGCTCAAAGAAGGTGATACGTTAACTACGCATCACCTTCATTTTTTGTACGACCTTCCCTGACTCGAACTCGCTCCTTTCCAATTCCGACTGCCGTCGGCTGCGCGCTGTGAAAAGTCCACAGGACTGTTTCACTATTCGCTTGCGAGGGCTGTCAGGCGAATGCCTGACTGGGGGACCACGTAGAAGGCAAACTCCGGCTTGCCGGAGTTCGAGTCTCGTTTTCCGCTCAAAGAAGGTGATACGTTAACTACGCATCACCTTCATTTTTTGTACGACCTTCCCTGACTCGAACTCGCTCCTTTCCAATTCCGACTGCCGTCGGCTGCGCGCTGTGAAAAGTCCACAGGACTGTTTCACTATTCGCTTGCGACCACTCCGACTGCCGTCGGCTGCGCGCTGTGAAAAGTCCACAGGACTGTTTCACTAATCGCTTGCGACCCCGAGGGCTGTCAGGCGAATGCCTGACGGGGGGACTACGTAGATGGCAAAAACTGGCTCAACGGAAAAACCGGTTTATTCCAAAAACGACAAGGCGCAGGGAATGCCCCTTGGGTGGTCTCAGTGATAGAATCTTCTGCTTTGTCCCCATCATTTTGGTCTCATCGGGCACAATAACCTGCCCCAGGAATTATCCCAATAGCCTTCTGCGTGCCGGATGAATTTTACGAGCAGGATGCTGGTGGTGATACCTGACTGGATGCGGGGTAAAAATGCCGGGTTGAATGCTGGGGGTGATGCCATTCGGAATGCTGATTGGAAGGCCGTGTGGAATGCCGCACGGGAGGCTGGGTGGAATGTGAGTAAGGATGTCCGTGTGGATTCCGCTGGAGATGCCGGCGAGGAGGCCAGACTGGATGTTGATTGGGAAGCTGGCGGGAATTTTTCTCTTTCCATCCAGTCCGGCCGTCTCTTTCCGTAAGCCCAACCAGATCGGGCATTTTGCCGGGGATAGATTCCCGGTTCAGTTGGGAATGCAGAAGGAACTAACGGATTTGAAGGATAAGAACTCAGACGGAGTGATAAATGGAGTGATTATCTGGCTTTTTTACTTTTTGCGTGATGTCACCACAATTTATTTTGCAGGTAGTAATTTTGCAGGTAGTACACGAAAAGTTCTGTTTTGTGTACTACATGACCCTAAATCCATGTGTTTTGTTGCGATTTTGCCTCGGGTAGTACATAGAAACCGCCATATCGTGTACTACCTGAAGCCTACCTGAAGCCGAGACGGGTATGATGTAGGGTGGAATGTCTGGTAGGGATGCTGTGGGGATGTTGGGTGTGAATGCTGATTGTGTTGCTGGCTGGAAAGGCGGGTGTGATTCGGGTGGAGATGCCGGCGAGGAGGCCAGACTGGATGCAGTGAGGGATCCTGGCGGAAAAACAGGCGGAAATTCCCGTGAAATTCATCCGGCACAGAAAACCCTTTCAGAAAACCCTTTCAGAACGCGCTTAATGGCATTCCCCGTGCCTGATGCGCCATTGAAGGTGGGACAAGGCGCGCTGATTACTGCTACAAGCACTCCAGTGACAGATTGTTGTGCCTTGTCACTTTCGACTTGGAATCCGACAGGCATTCTTGTTACCCCAAAAATATGTTCCCTTCTTGACCGGGAATCTCGTTCATAAGATGCCCGATCAGGTCGGATTATACGGTTTGAGGTGCTATGCAGGACAAGATGTCATTTGAACAATGTGCCACCTGTGTGCTTTAGCTCAAGACCCCAAGGGCTGTCATAGCAAATGACTGACTTGGGGAAATCGTGGAGGAAAATATTATCTTCTGCCTGTAAAATTGTCCATCGTGTGGTAAATACCGAAGACATCGCCGAAAAACCAGTCGAAGAAACGGGTTGGGAGGAGTCCCTGCCAGAATCTGATGAAATGGAAACTCCAGGGGATTCCCCTGAAATCAATGTTTTTCTCAATTGCCCGGAGAATTTTCTTTGAAGTTTTCAGCGGGTCGAGGATGGGGAAAATCCTGGACTGAACCCCGCCAAACATTCCTGTGTTGATGTAGTAGGGAGCGACGGTGGTCATTCTGACCTTGCTCTTCATCCTGTGAAGTTCGATGCGGACGGAATCCGACCACCCGATCACTGCCCACTTGCTGGCCGCGTACACACTCATCTTTGGATTTGAAATCATCCCTGCAGCTGAAGCAATGCTGCAGATGTGTCCGTGGTCCCTTTCGATCATATCAGAGATCATCGCGTGTGCGACAAGCATTGGAGACACCGCGTTGATTCGCATCGTACGCTCGATCTCATCCAGACTGTTCTTGTCGAAAGTGCGGTTTCCGGTCACAATCCCGGCGCACTGGATGAGGATGTCAACGAAGCCGATGTCCTTTTTGACCTGTGCATAGGCCTGTTCAACTGCCTCGCTGTCGGAAACGTCAACCCTGTAGCCGGCAACCTTTCCATATTTCGAAAGTTCCTTGACACTTGAGTCAATGTTTGCCTGGTTGATGTCCCAGATTATCAGACTGTGTGCCTCTTTCTTCAATGCAAGTTCACCCATTATGCGTCCAATTCCCGACGCTCCTCCGGTGATAAGCACATTCTGCTCTCTGATGACCATTTTTTGTGTTTAGGTTTAGTATATATTTCCTCTCTTGATAACAGGTTGCAAAACTACATCTAAAATATTTAGTTATATTTGCCAATATTTAGCATTTTTTGGAATAATATGGAAATAAAGCAGGAAATACGCACCCGAGGGGAGGCATTCAAGAGAATTTTGCGAAGAATAGTGAGGCCGGACAGGCGAATTGACGATGAATTGTACCTCTTTGACGACTACTCCCTGAATGCACTCCTGAAAAAGCCCTTCAAAACTGATTATTCAATCGGAATCGAGGTCCTTGAAGGCTCCGGAGAGGCGACTGTGAATATGGTGAACTATCATTTCGAAGCTCCCTGCCTTGTGGTGCTTCTTTCCGGACAGGTCATACGCTATAAGGCGGCGGAAGGGGTGAAGACAAGGGTGATGGTGATGTCGGACAGGTTTATGAACAATATGTACGATATGTCCTTGCGTCTGAATGAGATATACACGACTTTGATGATAAATCCCATCATTTCCCTCGATCGCAGGGGGGCCTCTGACCTGGATCTCTATGTCCGTTCGATGATATCCCTCGCTTCGAAGCCGGAAAATCCTCTGCGCTACACTGCTGCGAAATTCCTGACCTTGTCGCTCTTCTATGGAACCTTGAACGATGTATATTCCAATCAGGACTACAGCCATGCCGGCAGACCAGCCCAAATCTGTTCGGGCTTCATGAAACTGCTGCACGAACGCTTCCGGGATGATCACACTGTCGGTGAATATGCTTCAAGGCTTTGTGTCACGGAACGTTATCTTTCGATGTGCGTCAAACTTGTGACGGGCCGCACGGCAGGCTACTGGATAGGTGCCTTCCTCTATGCCGAAGCGAAGAACCTCCTCTGCACGACTGACATGACGATTGCCAGCCTCAGTGAGGCACTGAATTTCCCATCCCAGTCCTCCTTCGGGAAGTTTTTCAAGAAGCAGTCCGGGATGTCCCCGCTGGTTTTCCGCCAGTCCAATTCCTGATAGCCAAGACGGGTGTGCCCCAAATCCGGATTCTTTGTAGGCGTCTCCGAGTTGACGTGTCAGCAGTTTACGAAAAGAAATACCACTTTGTCCGGAAAATCGGCCTTTTCCCGGACAAAGTGGTCAGTTTTGCTCATTTTGTCCGGGCTTTTCCCGGACGTTTTCCCAAAAAAGCAACCGCTACTAAATCAATGCCTCTCCTGTCATAGCCGCAGGCTGAGGAATGCCCATCAGTTTGAGGATGGTCGGTGCAACGTCTGCAAGCTTGCCGTCCCTGACGCTCTTGACCTGATCCCCGGCATTGATGACGATGAACTGCACAGTGTTGAGCGAGTGTGCTGTGTTCGGAGTGCCGTCGGTGTTGACCGCATTGTCGGCATTGCCGTGGTCGGCGGTAAGCAGTACTGCATAATCATTGCGGATGGCTGTCTCAACGACTTTCTCGACACATTTGTCGATTTTTGCCACCGCACGGCAGATTGCGCTATAGACTCCGGTATGGCCCACCATATCTCCGTTGGCGAAGTTCAGGATAATCATATCCTCCTTGCCTGTCTCGATTGCCTCCACGAGTTTCTCTGTCACTTCCGTCGCACTCATCTCCGGAAGAATGTCGTAGGTAGGCACCTTTGGTGAGTTCACCAGAATCCTGTCCTCGTTCTCGAACTGAGCCTCGCGTCCGCCGTTGAAGAAGAATGTAACGTGGGCGTATTTCTCGGTCTCGGCAATCCTGAGCTGCCTCTTTCCGGCCTTTGCTACAGTCTCTCCGAGGGTGTCCTCCACATTTTCCTTAGGGAAGAGGATGTGCACTCCTTTGAAGGATGCGTCGTAAGGAGTCATGCAGCAGTAGTACAGAGGAAGAGTCTTCATTCCTGCCTCAGGCATATCAGCCTGTGTCAGAACCGATGTGAGCTCCCTTGCACGGTCGTTCCTGAAGTTGAAGAAGATGACCACATCGCCCTCGGCAATCTTTCCGATAGCCTCTCCGTCAGCTCCAGTGATGACCACCGGTTTGATGAACTCGTCGGTAACACCCTCGGCGTATGAAGCCTCGATGGCCTCGACGGCGGAGGTAGCCTTGATGCCTTCCCCGCTCACCAGCATATCGTAAGCCTGTTTAACACGGTCCCATCTCTTGTCACGGTCCATCGCGTAGAACCTTCCGCAGATTGAAGCAACTTTACCGCAGGTGTCAGCCATTGCCTTTTCAAGATCCTCCACAAAGCCTTTTCCGCTCCTTGGGTCGCAGTCGCGTCCGTCCATAAAGCAGTGCACGAAGACATCCTCCAGTCCATATTCCTTTGCAACTGCCAGGAATTCGTAAACGTGTGCGAGTGAAGAGTGGACGCCGCCCATTGAAGCGAGGCCCATAAGATGGAGTTTCTTGCCGGAAGCCTTTGCATAGTCGTATGCGGCCTTGATTTCGGCATTCTCAAGAAGCTTGTGATCGCGGCAGGCGATGTTGATTTTCACAAGGTCCTGATAGACAACCCTTCCTGCACCCAGGTTGAGGTGACCCACTTCGGAATTTCCCATCTGGCCGTCCGGAAGTCCGACATACTCGCCGCAGGCCTGAAGATGGCTGAAAGGATATTTTGCGCGGAGGGAATCGATGTAAGGCGCCCCCTGCGTGTAGATAGCATTTGTCCAGTCGTGTTTGCCCTCGCCCCATCCGTCGAGGATCATAAGAAGAACTTTCCTGTTCATAAAAATATCTATTTAATTGAATTTTCTTATTGCCTTTGCCACATCTTCCAGCAGCCATTTCGGAGTGGATGTTCCCCCGCACACTCCGACAGTGTCGTCATCCCTGAACCACTCCTTTTTCAGCTCGTCGGCTGACGAGATGTGGTATGTCCTGATGTTCACTGATTTGCACAAATCGCAGAGGACCTTTCCGTTGGAACTGGCCCGTCCTGCCACAAACACGATGACATCGTGTTCGCAGGCGAACTTCGAGAGTTTCCTGTGTCTTGAGGCCACCTGGGAACAGATGGTGTTGTGGACCACAAGCATCTGTCTTCCTTTGAACTGCACAATCGGAATTTCGTTCTCGCGTGCCATCATCTCCTCAAGGCGTGAGCAGATTGATGCATATTCCCCCGGACTTTTCGTCGTCTGCGAGAAGACCTCAACCGGTCGCCTGAGATTGATGGAACCATCGGAAACCGCATCCACGAGAGACTGCATGTTCTCCACTACGACTGCATCGCCTCCGACCTGTCCCACAAGACCGAGCACTTCCGCGTGACCTTTCTTCCCGAAAATCACAATCTGGCCCTTGCGGGGACTTTCCTGGAGTTTGTCGTAGGTGTTCCTAATCTCTTTCTGAAGTTTCAAAACGACCGGGCAGGTGCAGTCAATTACATTGAATCCCAGGGATTTAGCCTTTGTGTAGGTCTGCGGTGGTTCCCCGTGTGCCCTTATGAGCAGAGTCTCCCCGGCAGCATCAACGCTCTCGTCCAGATCTTCCTTGTCAATTGTCACGAGTCCCTTGTTCTCCAGCCGTTGGAGTTCTGATTCGTTGTGGACAATCGCCCCGAGTGAATAAAGTCTCCTGCTTCCGTTCCCGGAGCCATTGTCGAGAAACTCCTCGGCACGTCCGATTGCCTTGATTACTCCTGCACAGAATCCGGAGTTGGTGTCTATGTCAACAGTTATTGCCATCCGGTTCATTTTTGAAATTCAGCCCCGAACCTTTCCGTGAGCAGATTCCTGATCCAGTCCATCTGCTGGTCCATCGTCATCCGGGAATTGTCGAGCACAATCGCGTCCTCAGCCCGGGTCAGAGGGGAAACTTCCCTGTGTGAATCGATGAAGTCCCTTTCCTTTATGTTCCGGAGCACATCCTCGATGCAGGTCTTTTCCCCTTTTGCCTTCAGTTCCTTCATCCTGCGTTCTGCCCTGATGAGAGGGTCCGCTGTCATGAAGAGTTTCAGTTCCGCATCCGGGAAGACCGTGGTCCCTATGTCCCTGCCGTCCATCACTACCCTTTTGCGGGAGCCGGCCTCCCTGAGTCTTTCGTCCACATATTCCCTTACCTCCGGAACGGCGGCAATCGGGCTGACCTTGTTGGAGACCGTCAGGGTGCGGATGTCGTTCTCGATGCATCTGTCGCCCATATAGGTCCTGCTTCCATCGCCCTTGTCCTCGAAATGCAGGTCAAGATTCGTCAGGGCCTTGTCCAGAGCCTGCCTGTCGATCTCTCCTGAATGTGAAATCATTCCGTGCTCCAGAGCAAAAAGGGTGACTCCACGGTAAAGGGCTCCGGAATCCAGATAAAGGAATCCCAGTTCTGCGGCAATCTTTCTGGCGAAGGAACTTTTCCCCGTCGAAGAATATCCGTCAATCGCGATAATTATGTCAGGAACTCTCATCGGCCAATTAAATTTCTGAGGTCTGTTGTCGTGGGCTGCGACATTTTAATAAGGTCGCAAATTTATAAAAATTTGCATAAACATCGAAATTTGTCCGATATTTGTATCTCTTGACCGGATTTGAAAAAAGCAAACTGAAAATATGAAACTTCTTGTGATCGATGACGAGCGTTCCATACGCAACTCCCTGAAAGAAATCCTTATGGACGAAGGTTATGACGTGGATGTGGCAGAGGATGGGGTCAGCGGGGTGGAACTTGCCCTGAAGGAGAAATACAGCGTGATTTTCTGCGACATAAAAATGCCCCAGATGGACGGGGTTGAGGTGTTGGACCGTCTTGTGGCAGAGGGAGTTGACTCTGCTGTGATAATGATTTCCGGGCACGGAGACATAGACACAGCAGTCGAATGCATCAAGAAAGGAGCGTTTGACTTTATCCAGAAGCCTCTGGATCTGAACCGCATTCTCATCACCATCAAGAATGCCACTGACAAGGTTTCTCTTGTCAAGGAGACAAGAATCTTGAAGAAAAAGGTATATGGACAGGAGATGATCGGACAGTCGGCTCCGATTCTGCGCGTCAAGGAGATGATTGAAAAGGTGGCCCCAACCGATGCCAGGGTCCTGATAACAGGTTCCAACGGAACCGGAAAGGAACTGGTCGCCCGCAGCCTTCACCAGAAAAGCCGGCGCAGCCAGATGCCCTACATTGAGGTCAACTGCGCGGCTATCCCTTCCGAACTCATTGAAAGTGAACTTTTCGGGCACGAGAAAGGAGCCTTTACCTCAGCTGTGAAGCAGCACAAGGGCAAATTCGAGCAGGCAGACGGGGGAACGCTCTTCCTTGACGAAATAGGTGACATGAGCCTTGCCGCCCAGGCAAAGGTCCTGCGTGTCCTCCAGGAGAAGAAACTCTCGAGGGTCGGCAGTGACAAGGACATAACGGTGGATGTCAGGGTGCTTGCCGCTACGAACAAGAACCTCAGGGAGGAAATTGAGAAAGGCCGTTTCAGGGAGGACCTCTATCACAGGCTCAGCGTAATCGTCATCACCGTCCCGTCCCTTGACGAGCGCAAGGAGGACATACCTCTGCTTGTAGATTATTTCATCACCCAGATTTGTTCAGAGACCGGAATGCCGAGAAGGGATGTGGACCCGGATGCGATGAAACTTCTGATAGGGAAGACCTGGACCGGAAACATCCGCGAATTGAGGAATGTTGTGGAAAGGCTTCTCATCCTTTCAGGTGACAGGATTACAGCTGATGATGTCCGCGCCTATGTCTATTGATTCCCCCTTTCCGGGAGACTGACTGTGAAACTTGCCCCTCCGAGTGCGTATGACTTGCGGTAAACGATCTCACCGTTGCATTTCTCTATGATGTTCCGGCAGATTGCCAGCCCGAGCCCTGTGCCTCCCGACTTTGTAGTGAAGTTGGGCGTGAACAGTTTTCCCTGGTTCTCCTCGCTGACACCCTGCCCGTTGTCCTCGAAGACAATGTCGTAGAATCCCTCCCTGACACCTTTGCGCAGGCTGATGATTATTCTTCCGGGTCCGGGTTCCTTTCCGTTCTCCTGTGCCTCCTTCTGTTTGATTTCCACAGCCTGGATTGCGTTCGTAATCAGATTCACGAACACCCTTATCAACTGGGGTCTTGGCGCAAGGACTTCGGCCCCCTCAAGCCCGAAATAGGTGATTCTGATGTTGTCCTTGTTGTCGAAAATCACCAGCTGGTCCCTCAGGGTGCTGTCGAGATTGACCACCACAGGTTCCTCGCTGTAGAGTTTCGCGAATGTCGAGAACTCGTTTGCTGTGTCCGTGAGTATGTCAATGTGTTCCAGCACAATGGCAGCGACCTTGTCGAATTTCTCCTCCCACGACGGGTCCTTCCTCTGCTTCAGTCTGATCAGCCTCTGGATCTCCAGTTTTATCGGGGTGAGCGGGTTTTTGATCTCATGCGCCACCTGTCGCGCCATCTCGCTCCAGGCCTTGTCCCTTTCGGTCTGCGCCAGTTTCTTCGTGCTGACGGAAAGGTCGTGCACCATCCGGTTGTAGGCATCGACGATGATTGAGATTTCGTCCTTTCTCTTGTATATGATATATTCCAATCCGTGCCTGTCCGCCTGGTTCATCTTCTGCCCCATCTCAATCAGGGGCTTGAACATCGAATCCACGACCGAAGTCGAAAAGAACATGGTGATGACGATGAGGATAAGGAAAAGATTTATGATGGTTGCGGCGTGGAAAAGGGCATCCTGCTTGAAATCAAAATTTTCTGCGGTATATGGAACCCCTATGATTGCGACCATGTTTCCGTCGGCATTTATGACCGGGGCATACAGGGAATAAAACACCTTGTTGAGGACTTTCTCCGTGTGGATATAGAACCTCTGGTTCCGGTATTTGATGTTGTAATATGCCTCCCCGTTGATTCTGAACCCTATGACCATTTTCTCGAACACTTCCGGAGTCGTGGACAGGAGCACCTTCCCCGAAGGGGTGAAGATTGTTATGTCGGACTTGGTGTCGTTCCCGATGGATTCTATTATGGTACTGAATTTCTGTGAATTGAGTTCTGCCGTCGTTCCAATGTGCCGGCAGTGGTTCTCAATCATTGCCTGAAGGGTGCAGATTTTTCCGGACATCAGATTGTGGAGGTTGTGCTCATTCCTCTTGTAGGCGAAAGTGATGCTGAGGCTGGTCATGGACACGAGAATGAGGAACATCGAGCAGAAAAGAACGGCATTGATTCCGAAACGGAAATAGTTCCTCTTGAAGATCAGGTCCTGACGCGACGGCCCCCTTCTCCGGTAGGAGAGAACGTACATCAGAGCGAAGAATATGAACACAAGGTAGGAATATGTCACGATATATGTCATGACGCTGCGGGTCTTTCTCGATATTATGATGTACTCGTTCTCCGAAACGGATGTGATGAAATGGACATATCCGTTGGACCTGACGGTTTCCTTCTCGATGCCTTTCCTGTCGGAGGTGTTCAGCCTGTCCTTATATATTATAGTAGGATAGGCATAGTTCCCCTTGTCGAAGACAAGCCGGCTGGAGACATATTTTGCGTAGGAATAATAGCTCGGGATGTTTATGTCCTCGGGTTTTGAATATTTTCCGAGTATGCTGTAATACCCCCTGTCCTCCCTGTTGACTCTTGGCTCGATGTCGAGGTACATCCTGGTGAGGCCCCTGTCCTTTGAATAATAGTGGAACACTCCGAGATAGCCGGACCGTCCGTTGGGGTCGTAGGTGTAGAAGAACTGCGAATTGTCGGAAATCGGCACTCCGGAAAGGAGCCGGCGGTCGTATTTTGTAAAACAATCCTGATCGAATGCCCTGCACAGGGTCGCCGAGATGTCGTAATTCTGGAGCACGCGCCTCAGGTAGCTTTCACCCAGTCTGTTGAGAATGGTCTGGTCGCTTCTGTCAAGCTCAGCGAGAGCCGCAATCAAAGGGTCGGACGCAATGGATTCCTCCACACTTTTAAGGTAGATTTCCAGCCCGAGGTCCCTGTCCACTGCAAGCCTGTTCGCAAAAACCTTCATCCTGTCCTGCTCCTTTCTGAATCCGAGCACTCCGGAAGTGATGGTAAAGAAAGCGGAACAGATGATGGAGAAGATTATCAGGGACTTGACGGTGAAGGAATTGTATTTCCTCCCGAAGAAGAAATGCACGATGGGCTCAAACATCTGGATGAGCAGCAGCAGGGCGAGCATCAGCCCGGAGTAACTCAGGTACACGAGGATCGTGAACCAGGAGATTCTGTTCCACAGATAGAGTTCGAGATAGATGTTCGAGTTGAGTATCAGGCTTTTGAGTGAGATGACCACCCAGATGACCACAAAAGCGAAAAGGAGGATGATGGCACTGCCGTGAAGACAGAATGCCAACGTGCGATGCCTTTCGGATGCCCTTTCGATGAATTTTCTCCGTACGATGTAGTCGGAGAGGATGCCGAGGGTTATGCCCAGGTTCAGTATCATCAGGGCTCCGAAGGAGTAGAGGTACTTGCCGTCCGCGTAAATTGTCGGGGAGAAAAAACTTGTGACATCCTGCATCTGGAGTCCCCAGATGTAGGCAATCCCGACTGCAAGGAAAATCAGCAGGATGGTGATCCGGTAGGTCCCGATGGACCTGTGCCTCCAGAGGTAGAGAATGGAAGAAAGGACTGCGAGCAGCAGGGCTAACCAGCGGAGAATGGAATTTGTGAGGAACGGCGTTGTCGCACTTGTCTCACAGATGACCTTCATCAGGGGCTTGCCTTCAAGGAAGACTGCCGCGCCTCCGCTCTCGATAATCGGGACTATGGAGTATTTCGAATCGAGCCGGAGCCTTCTGTTGATACCGTTGTCGCTTTTCAGGACATTGTCTATCAAACTGTTCTTGATTTCAAGTCCTCCGATGACCTTGCAGTCGATTCCGTCGGCGACATATTTCACTATGTACCATTTCGGCCCTATGTTCATGTATTGGGCCTCCTGAGTCACGTCCGAAAGCGGGGAGGACAGGCTCATCTTCTGGTTGCCGAGTTTCTGGAACACCAGCCTTGAACCGATGTTGTCGTTGCTGATTGTGAACTGGTTGGTCCAGCACTGGAGAGTGTCATAGACATAGCGGTAGATGACCATGTCCTCAGGCAGCCCGTCAAGGTTAAGCCACTGGTCGCGGTCTGACTCCAGGGCGGTTCCGATATACTTGTCAAGAATCGCCATCCTTTTCTCGATTCGGGAGGAAAGTCTGCGCGCGGTGGCTTCGGTGTCCCTTGAGGATGTATTCAGAAGCAGGGAAATCAGGAACAGAACAAGGGCGAGCAGCACGCAGATTGTACCGCCGTTGTTCCTTATATAGTCCTTTATCCTTTTCATCCCCCTGTCCTATTCGTGGTGGTAGGGTTCACCTTTTATTATTGTGAATGCCCTGTAAAGCTGCTCGGCGAAAATGACCCTGACCATCTGATGCGAAAAAGTCATCTTCGAGAGTGAGATTTTCGTGTTGGCACGTGCGTAGACCGCCCCGGAAAATCCGTAGGCCCCGCCTATGACAAAAACAATGCCTTTCCCGCCTCTTGCCATCCTTCCCTCGAGCATTGCAGCCCACTCCACTGACGACATCTCCTTCCCTCTTTCGTCCAGGAGAATGACATCGTCGGAGTCCTTCACTGCCGCAAGGATGAGGGCTCCCTCTTTCTCCTTGATCTGATCGCGTGATAGGGCTGAAACGTTTTTCAGTTCCGGAATTTCGCTGATGGTAAAGGGAATGTAATGCCCCAGCCTGGAAGAATATATTTCCAGGCCCTTGCGGACCCACTCCTTGTCCGTCTTACCGACTGTCAGCAATGTTATTTTCATAATAAAAAACGCTCAGGGCAAAGATAGGAACGTGGCGCGGTATTTGCAATGTTTTGGCCCACAGATTCTCGCGTATGAACACATTGGTATCGAAAACAGCCCTGGTGGCAGCTGTTTTGTGTCTCGGCCTTGAGGTTGCGGCACAGAACGGCAGTTATGATGTTTTCGTTCCTATTTCCAAGTACATAAATGACGGAAATTCCGAGAAACTCTCCGCGTGGTTTGCCGACAATCTGGAAATCACAATCCTTTCCACCTCGAACAATTCAAGCCGGAATCAGGCGAAACAGATAATCAAATCGTTTTTCAACACCCACACTCCCCGTTCATTTGACATCACCCACAGGGCGGGACGCTCGAATATGAAATATGCTCTCGGCTCCCTGAATGCCGGAGGTGAAATGTTCGTGGTGACTATCTTTGTGAGCAGCTGCGGAGGGGGTGCCTATTCCATACAGCAGTTGAAAATCGAGCGTATGGAGTGACTGAAGGTGTTTCCGAAACAATTTTTGAAGTTTGGCACGGTGTTTGCTTATTCATTGTTTCGGTTAGTTTAGTTGTTAATAATAGGGTTATAGTTCAGACGGCAGGCAGAAGTGATTCTCCCTGCCGTCTGCCTTTTGTTCCCTTTTCCTGTGCATTCCGGTCATTGCCCGCCGGGCCGGGACTTCCGGTCGAATTATTTCATATTCCTAAAATAACCTTTATTCCGTCAGAAATGTTATCTTTGCAGTTGTAACAATTAAAATGTGATATTATGGAATTTATAGTTAATGATTCAAATTTTTCTGAAATTATCAATACCGACAAACCTGTGATGATTGACTTCTGGGCGACCTGGTGCGGACCTTGCCGCGCAATCGCCCCTGTTGTCGAGGAACTTGCCGGTGAGTACGAAGGCAAGGCCGTAATCGGGAAATGCAATGTGGACGAGGTTTCTGAACTTCCGATGAAATTCGGTGTGAGAAACATCCCGACTCTGCTGTTCTTCAAGGACGGTCAATTGGTTGACAGGCTCGTGGGTGCCGTTCCGAAGGCCACGATTGCCGCTAAGATTGACGCATTGGTGTAGAGACTATGAAAAGGTTCCGCATTTTCCTGACAGTTGCAGTCCTTCTGGCATCTGCATCCTTGTCTGCCCAGGTCCGTTACGGAGTCATCGGCGGAGCGACTTTTTCCACGAACAAGTTCAAGGAAATAGGATCCGGCACTTTGACCAATTTCAATGCCGGTCTCACCCTCAAGGTCGGACTCCCGCTCGGTTTCTCATTCCAGCCGTCCCTGATTTACAATGTAAAGGGAGCAAAAATGACCGATGTTTCCGAAATCACCACGGATTTCAGCCGTTTTGACCTTACCGTCGGTTACCTTGAACTCCCGCTTTCCGTTCAGTGGGGACCTGACCTTCTGATCTGCCGTCCTTTCCTTGACGTGACTCCTTTTGTCGGCTATGCGGTGAACAACAAGATGGTTGCCACCCGAACGGGAGAGGGAACATCCACCACCGAGACGGGGCGCAACTCCTGGACTGATCTCAACCGTTTTGAGTACGGCGTGGGTCTCGGTTTCGGAATCGAGGTTTGGAGAATCCAGCTGCTTGCCCGCTACAACTGGAACCTTGGCAGTCTCTACAATGCAAAAAATGATGCCACCGGTTCCAACTTCGGGCAGTTCGTAAAGAGTGCCTACGAAAAGCGCAGTTTCGGAGGCATCACTCTCACGGCCGCTGTCCTTTTTGGCGGTGGACACAGAAATAAAAAATAATCCTGATGAATCTGCAGAGGCTAAAAGAATTTCTCGGAGAGGATTGGGAGGCGGTTGACGGAAAAATCAGGACTGTTCTCGAAAGTGGCATACCTTACCTTGACAGCATCAATGACCTGGTGCTGTCAAGGTCCGGTAAGCAGTTGAGGCCTCTGATTTCAATTCTGACGGCGAGGGCTT
Organism: uncultured Bacteroidales bacterium; assembly: GCA_945948555.1. Classification (GTDB taxonomy): domain Bacteria; phylum Bacteroidota; class Bacteroidia; order Bacteroidales; family UBA932; genus Cryptobacteroides. Next base: position 24,098 of record CAMFBM010000029.1, read on the forward strand.
GCGGGGCGGGCAAGGCGAATGACGCCAGCCATCGCTATGCCGCTGCAGCCGAACTTCTGCACAACGCCACCTTGTTCCACGATGATGTGGCTGACCAGAGTGACAGCCGCAGGGGAAAGCCGACCGTCAATTCGATGTTCGGGCCGACCGTGTCGGTCCTGCTTGGTGACTATTGGCTGGTCAAGGCGATGGACTGCCTGCTTAATGACGGCGATGCCCAGACCTGCTTGAGGGTGACGAAGGTTTTCTCCAAGACGCTCGGCGATCTTGCTGAGGGGGAAATGCTCCAACTGGACAAGGCCGGGGACGGTGACACTACCGAGGCTGATTATGAAAGAATAATATACAGCAAGACGGCTTCCCTGTTTGAGGCGGCCGCGTTGTCGGCAGCAATGTCGGTGGGTGCCTCCGGATCCGTTGAGGCCGCAGTCGGGAAATATGCTGTGGCGCTCGGTATGGCTTTTCAGATAAGGGATGATATTTTTGATTACTCCTGCTCTTCGGAGAGTGTCGGAAAACCTGTCGGAGTTGACATACTTGAAAGGAAGATGACTTTGCCTCTGCTCGGAGCCCTGCGGAATGTCGGGACATCGGAAGAGAAGGAAATACGGCGCAAGGTCGGCGAAATTCCGGAACATCCTGAATACAAGGAGGAAATAATGTCTTTTGTCAGGGAGAACGGCGGAATGGAATATGCATCGCGGAGACTGGGGGATTTTGTCTCTGAGGCTGTTGATGCATTGGAAGTCCTGCCTGCATCAGAGGAAAAGAACTTTTTGCGGGACATTGCTTATTTTGTTGGGGAACGGTTGTCCTGACCGTGAATAGCGCTCTACTGTCGGAAGGGGATTGAATGGGAATTTTTATGGAAACATCTGGAATAAAAGGGATTGAGGAATTGGAAAAGGTTCTGGTGTCAATGGCGGATTCCGGCCGTGTGCCCCATGCAATGCTCTTTTACGAGAACGAGGGCTGCGGGGCGCTTCCACTTGTGCTGAATTTCTGCCGTTATCTCAACTGCCGCTCCCCGAAAAACGGAAAACCGTGCGGGGAATGTCCTTCCTGCAGGCAGATGGCGAAACTTGAGCATCCGGACATACATTTCATATTCCCTGTCAACACCAGCAACCGGTTGTCTTCTTCTGAGAAACCAATTTCCGCCGCCCTGCTGAAATGGTGGAGGGAATTGGCGTTGTCCAATCCGTATTTTCTTGAGAATGAGCTGTATCAGGCATTGGGGATAGAAGGGAAGGCTGCGGCTGTTGCCGTTGCCGAGGCAAAGTACATAATGGAGAAACTCTCTCTCTCCCCACTCCAGGACGGTTACAAGGCAGTAGTTGTCTGGCTTCCTGAGAAAATGAACGCGGAGACAGCCAACAGGCTTCTGAAGATTGTGGAGGAACCTCCGGAGAAGACTTTGTTCATTTTTATCACTCATTCTCCCGAGAAGGTCCTTCAGACCATCTTTTCCCGCTGTCAGAGTTTCAGGGTGCCTCCGGCTTCCAGGGAGGAGGTCGCCCGGATTCTTGTGGAACGCTTCAATGTTTCCGAGGAGCAGGCGCAGGTGCAGGCTGCCGTCTCAGGTGGCAGTGTTGGCATGGCCCTGAGCAGGCTTGGGGACAGGGAGGACTACAACAGGAATATGGACCTGTTTGCCGATCTGCTGAACGGGGCTCTCAACCGTGACCTGTCGGTGACCCTGGAGGCAGCCGAGAATATAGCCGCGCTTCCTTCACGCGAGAAATTGAAAGGATTTTGTATATTTGCAGGCGACTGTATCAGAAAGATATATATGATAAAAAAAGGCATGTCATCAATCTCCAATGCCACGGAGCAGGAATTGCCTTTTCTTACCGGAATCGCCAAAGGATGCGGGGATGCCTTCTGCCCGAAGGCTCTCGGTTATTTCGACAAGGCCACCTCGCTGATTGACAGAAATGTCAACCAGAAGATTGTCTTCTGTGACCTTGCCGACCGTATTTATTTAAGTATAAGGTAGATATATGAAACTTAACGATAACGAAAGCAAACAGTTCGACTGTTCGAGGGGTTGTACGGTGGAACGGACTGACGAAGGCGAGCTCAAATGTGAGTACCGTCAGGGATGCTGCAAACTGGAGGTTTACGACTGGCTTCCGGGAGTAAAGCAGGAACAGTACAGAAACTACTTCGAGGTAAGGTTCAAGAACACCCGTAAAGGAATATATGTCAATGCTTCCGGCCAGACCATCAAGACCGGGGACATGGTCATTGTCGAGGCTGCCACGGGGCACGACCTGGGCATAGTGACCCTTGAAGGTCCGGTAGTGTCCCGTCAGATGCTGTGCAAGAAAATCGATCCGGAGAATGCCGCTTTCAGGAAAATCTACCGCAAGGCAAAATTGTTCGACATAGAGAAATGGCAGGAGGCGATTGCACGTGAGCACGAGACGATGATTCGTGCACGGCAGATTGCCGCCGAGCTGGGACTGGATATGAAAATAGGGGATGTGGAGTTCCAGGGTGACGGTACAAAGGCGATTTTCTATTACATTGCGGACGGGAGGGTCGATTTCCGCCAGCTCATCAAGGTTTTTGCCGAGGAATTCCACATCAGAATCGAAATGAAGCAGATCGGAGCCAGGCAGGAGGCCGGCTTGATAGGAGGCCTTGGGGTTTGCGGCCGTGAATTGTGCTGTTCAAACTATATTTCCGCCTTCCAGTCCATCACGACATCTGCTGCAAGAATACAGGATCTGTCCCTGAATCCGCAGAAACTTGCAGGGCAGTGCGGAAAATTGAAATGCTGTCTCAATTACGAGACGGCATCCTACATTGACGCTCAGTCCCGTATCCCCCGCGTTTCCAACCCTCTGGAGTTCCAGGACGGTCTTGCATATCTGATGAAGACGGACATTCTCAAGGAAGTGATGTATTTCTCCTATGACCAGTCTTCGATGGCGAATCTGTATGCCCTCGATGCATCCCAGGTCCGGGAAATCATCAGGATGAACCGCAACGGAGTCAAGCCGGACTCCCTCAAGAGTGAGCCTGAGGCATCTGCACCGGATTTTGTTTCAGCCGTGGGTGACGACAGCATTACCCGTTTTGACGAGGATCGCAGGAAACGCCGGAGCAACAGGAAGAACAACAAGCGCAGGAAGAAATGAACCGGTCTGTGGTAGCCTGTCTTGCGGGACTTGCCGCAGTTTTTATGGTATCCTCCTGTGCCGAGCCGCTGATTGAGAGCGGGTATGTGCGTAGCGGGGATGCCCCGGCTCCCGGTCGTTATGTCTTTGAACTCGATCTGACGGACAGTCTTTCGACCTACACCCTGTCATTTTACTCAGTGGCGGACCGGGAGGACTCCTCCTGCTTCGCTCCTGACATTTCCTTGGAAATCAGTCTGTTGTCACCTTCCGGACGGAAATTCGGCGAGACTGTTGCTCTGCCTTCCGACAGGTGGCGCACCGAAGGAAAGATGCAGGCTGTGCTGCGGGAGGTTTACAGGGACGGCTTTGTCCCTTCGGAGTATGGTGTGTGGACAATGGAACTTAATGTAAGACCGGCCTGCGAATTTTTGTGCGGAATGGGCTATGAATTGAAAAGGAATAGAAATGGGAAAGGACAAACTCAGAAAATTCAAGGAAAATGAGACTTTCGGCTGTCTCATCCAGCCACGTACCGAGGATGTGTTCAGAACGGACCATCCCCTGAAAGGACATTGGGGGGACACTTTCTTCGGGAATGACCATCCGATTGTCGTTGAACTGGGTTGCGGGAAAGGGGAGTACACCATCGACCTTGCCTTGAGGAATCCTTCCTGCAACTATATCGGGGTGGACATCAAGGGCGCAAGGCTGTGGAAAGGAGCGAAATATGCCACAGAGCACAATCTTCCGAATGTGGCCTTTCTCCGCACCAGAATCGAATTCATTGAATCACTGTTTGCCCCGGGGGAGATTTCTGAAATATGGATTACTTTCGCCGACCCCCAGATCGGAAGGGAGAAAAAACGTCTCACAAGTCCTCTTTTTGTTGAAAGGTACCGTCACTTCCTTAAACCGGGAGGCATAGTGCATCTGAAAACCGACAGCCCCTATCTCCACGAGTATTCCAAACTGATGGCTCAGGTGAACGGTCTGAAAATCCTTGCCGCATCCCGCGACATCTACGGTGCGGACAGGGAGGCGCTGTACAAAAGCGAAATGGCGTCAGTCTGCGGGACCGGCGCCATCGATGCTCTTTTCCAGGTGCAGACCTTCTACGAATCCCAGTACCTTGCCAAGGGTCTTCCGATTACCTATCTTGCCTTCAATATTGACAGGGAGGGCAGTTACCTCAGCCCTGAGTGGGATGAATCGCTCTACGAGAGGTAGAATCCTGCACAGGTAAATATTCCCTAAGCAAATCTTCTCATATTCTCCTCGGTTGCAGGAATGCCCCTCATCTCGCATTTCTGTTTAGGAGTCCTGGCCGCAGGCGCAACGATGCAAATCGCAATGTAAATCCAGAATCCTGCCGAACCGATGAAAAGAGCGACCAGGAAAAGGATTCTCAAAAGCACCACATCCACATTGAAATACAGCGAAAGTCCGGAACACACTCCTCCGAGCATCTTGTTGTCCATATCCCTGTATAGCTTCTTCTCAGCTGTAATGTATTCAGCCTCATAGACCTTCTGTCCTGACGATGCCCTGCCGGCAGTCCAGTTCGGCATTCCGCATTGCTGCGCCGCGTTGTTCACCATCTCCACGTTCACGGTGTCCCTTGAGTTAAGTCCGCTGCGTAGTATGGTTGAGATTCTCGTCTCAAGTTCATTCATCTTTGCCTCTTTGTCCGCAGTGCCGTCCAACCCTGTCCTGTAACTTTCAAGATAGCTCGACAGAGCTTCGTAGGCATCTTCCTCAAAAATGAAATTGTAACCGCTGAGGGCGGCGTTGATTGTCTTTTTCATATTGATGTCCTTCTGATAATTGATTATTGGATTGAAAATTTCCATCCTCTGCTGCAAAGATATGTCAAATATTTTCTTACTTTGTGATTTGTTGCAAAAATATTAATCCAGATGGACTGTTCAGAGAGGATTGCCCGTGTTCGGGAGATAATGAGTTCAAAGGGATGTGATGCCCTTGTCGTCTGTGCGGGAGACCCGCATTCAAGTGAATATCCTGCACCGAGATGGAAACAGATCGAATGGCTGACCGGATTCACCGGAGAGGCCGGGACATTGGTCCTGACGCAGTCCCACGCGGGGTTGTGGACTGATTCGAGGTATTTCATTCAGGCGGCATCCCAACTGGATGGAACAGGTGTCGAACTTCACAGGATGGGAACTCCAGGGGTGGAGACCGTTCCGCAATGGCTCTCCGCCAATGCCAGGATAGTTGCCGTTGACGGGAGGTGTCTGTCCGTTGCCGGTGAGGCTGAAATCCGCGAGGCTCTTTGCACAGAAGATCCCGATGCCTTGCGCAAGGTGGTGGACATCCCCGACATCCTGGATGCTGTCTGGGATGACCGGCCGAGGATTCCGCGTTCCCCTGTTATCACTCTGGACCAGGAGTCCGTGGGCGAGACAAGAATGGAGAAAATTGCGTGGCTGCGGAATTTTCTCTACTCAAAGGACTGCGGGGCGGTGCTTGTGACCTCGCTTGACGAGATTGCCTGGCTGCTGAATGTCAGGGGCAGTGACATTGAGTACAATCCCTATGTAATTTCATATCTGTATGTCACTCGGGAGAGAATCTGCTGGTTCGTCCTGAAGGACGGCGCCGGGACATTGCCTGCCGACACGGTTGACAGTTTCGGAGAACTCAGGTCGGACGGGGTGGAAATCCTGAAATATGACGATGTCTTCGTCGAGGTGAACCCTGTGGAGGAAGACGGTCAGAGGATTTTCCTTGATCCTGCGACACTTAACCTGAGCTTGTACCGCTACATCTGCGATGTGTTCGGACTGGATAATGTGGTTTGTGGAGATTCTCCTGTCCAGCTTCGCAAGGCTGTCAAGAACTCCCGTGAGTTGGAGGGCTTGCGTGAGGCCTGGTTCGAGGACGGAATAGCAATGGAAAAATTCCTTTTCTGGCTTGAGCATGAGGTTGCTTCCGGCAGGGAGGTGACAGAGATGGAGGCTTCTGTGAAACTGACATCTCTCAGGGCGGAAATAGAAGGCTACAAGGGAAACAGTTTCGAGAATATCTCTGCATACGGTCCCAATGCCGCCCTTCCTCATTACCAGACTCCGGTGCAGGGGTCCGCAGTCATACGCCCGCGCGGACTTTATCTGGTGGATTCCGGTGGGCAGTACCTGTTCGGGACGACAGACATCACCCGAACTGTCCCGATGGGGGAATGCTCCGAACTGGAAAAAGAGGATTATACCTTGGTTCTCAAGGGTATGATTGATCTCTGCACTGCCGTCTTTCCTGAGGGTACCGCAGGGTGTCAGCTGGATATCCTTGCAAGGAATGCGCTGTGGCGTACCCGGCGGAATTTCGGTCACGGGACAGGTCACGGAATCGGCTTCTACCTCGGAGTGCACGAGGGGCCTCAGAGTATCAGGCAGAATTTCAACCGTTGTCCGATGCTTGAGGGGATGGTAACCTCAGATGAGCCCGGCATCTACCGCGAAGGTTGTCACGGGGTGCGTCACGAGAATGTTATTCTCTGCACGGCTGCCGGAGAAAGCGAGTTCGGAAAGTGGTTGACATTCGAGACCCTTACTCTCTGTCACATAGACACTTCGGCCATCATCCCGGAATTGATGACAACGGAGGAAATCAAATGGCTGAATGCCTACAACGAGAAGGTTTACCGCAGGCTCTCTCCGCGTCTTGACGGTGAGGTCTCCGCCTGGCTCCGTGCCCGCACCCTCCCGCTCTGAGATGCCCGACCTCCCCTTCATTCCCGGCTTGACCGGGAATCTCACGCAGAAAGAAAAACGGCTGACCAAACGGTCAGCCGCCATTTTAATATGTCATATTTCCTTAACCGATGATACCGTGTGCCACCAGCCAGGCAGTGACTGCAACAGTAGCGAATCCAAGGAAAATCAGGGTTGCGAAGATGTAACCAATGACATTGAGCCTCTTTGTCCAGATCTGGTTGCTCCAGCCGATTGTCTGGAATGCGCTCCAGAAACCGTGGGTGAGGTGGAACCAGAGTGCTCCGAACCAGATGATGTAGAGAACAACCATCCACCAGTGACGGAAAGTGGTCTCGAGAAGAAGGTAAGGATCGGTGGCTTCCTGACCCATGAATTCCTTCAACTGCATCTCGTCCCAGAAGTGGGTGAGGTGGAAAGCGATGAATCCCAGAACGATGATTCCGAGGGCAAGCATATTCTTTGAAGCCCAGGACTCGGTCTTTGCCTTGCTTGCAACTGCGTAGCGGTTGTAACCTCCGCGGGTTCTGATGTTGCAGATTGTCAGGTAGCAGGCGTAGATGATGTGAATCACGAAGCCGAACGCAAGAACCGGAACCATTACCGTCACGACAGGTGTTGACATGAACCAGCAGCCCAGGGCGAAAAGGCCGTCCTCCGCTCCCCAGGTACCCTGAATGGCGTCAATGACTGAAAAAAGGTTGATGCTTACGTGAAGAAGCAGGAAAATGATCAGGAACAGGCCGCTGATGCTCATAATGAGCTTTTTGCCTATTGAAGATGTGAAAATGTTTGCCATATCGTTTCTTTATGTGTTTCAATTTTCCAATGTGCCTGCAAAGATATATTCTTTCTTGCAAGTTTCATAATAATTCGATACTTTTGTTAGTTGTAAACATTCATTTCGACAGAGATATTATGGCAGATATGTACAAAAGAGTATTGCTCAAACTCAGCGGGGAAAGCCTCGGAGGACCGCAGGGCAAGGGAATAAGCGAAGAATGGCTGGCAAGGTATGCCGAAGAAGTGGCCCAGGCTGCGCGCAGCGGTCTTCAGATTGCCATTGTGATTGGAGGAGGCAACATCTTCCGCGGCCTCTCGGGTGTCGGGAAGGGTTTTGATAGGGTCAACGGCGACAAGATGGGTATGCTTGCAACTGTCATCAACTCCCTTGGACTTGCGATGGCAATCCGTTCGCAGGGAATCGAGGCCGAGGTTTTCACGGCAACACCGATGGAGCCGGTTGCCCGCTATTATATGAGGGATGACGCCGTGGCTGTCCTTGAACGCGGTGGTGTGGCCCTGATTGCCGGGGGAACAGGCAACCCGTTCTTCACAACGGACTCAGGTGCCGCTTTGCGAGCCCTTGAAATCCGTGCCGACGTGCTTCTGAAGGGAACGAGGGTGGATGGAGTCTACACCGCCGACCCTGAGAAGGATCCTTCCGCCGTAAAGTATGATGAACTGACCTTCGACAAGGCGATGGAGGAGCACCTGAAGGTGATGGACCAGACGGCCTTTGCCCTTTGCAGGGACGGCAATATGCCGATCATAGTGTTTGATATGAATATCAAGGGCAACCTGAAGAAGCTTGTAAGTGGCGAGAAACTCGGCACCCTGCTTCACATCTGAAATATTCAATATTCTGAATTTAAGTAAACCTTATATATTATGATAGAAAGAGCAAAACAAATCCTTTCCGGTGCCAAAGAGAAAATGTCTGATGCGTTAATTTTCCTTGAGGAAGATCTGAAGACCTACAGGGCCGGAAAAGCCAATACATTGGTTTTCAATAATGTGCTTGTGGATTACTACGGCACTCCAACTCCGGTTCCGCAGGTCGCATCAGTAACTGCACCGGATGCAAGGACAATCACCATCCAGCCGTGGGAGAAGAAGATGATTCCGGTCATCGAGAAGGCGATTATGGACGCAAACATCGGACTTACCCCGCAGAACAACGGCGAGACCATCCGCTGCACCGTTCCGCCTCTGACCGAAGACAGGCGCAAGGAACTCCTCAAGAAGGTGAAGGCTGCCGGCGAAAGTGCCAAGGTGGTTGTGAGAAATTCCCGCCGCGATGCCATCGACCTGCTGAAGAAGGCTCAGAAAGACGGTATGCCTGAGGACCTTCAGAAAGAGTACGAGCAGAATATCCAGAAGGAGACCGATTCTTTCACAAAGAAGGTTGACGAACTGGTCGCTGCAAAGGAGAAGGACATCCTTACAGTCTGATTCTGGCGGGGAGCAGTTATTGGCTGTGAAAATAGATTCCGTTCAAACTCATCGCTTTTTATATCATCGGCTCTGGTTTCAGGGCCGATTTTTTCGTTTTCAGTCAAACGGATCCCCCACCGAAAAGGACATTACAATGCTCCTCCCTGAGAACTGGCTGGCAGCATAAGCATTCGGAGGCTTACGCAGGAAATCCGGCACAGGGTGGAAACGGCTCCGGCCGTCCGGCACAGGGCCAGGGTGGCGGAAAGCCGGGAGCGAGGAAA
>CAMFBM010000030.1 GCA_945948555.1 uncultured Bacteroidales bacterium
TGACGGCGCGCCGAAGCGGAAACACCTGGTACATCGGAGGAATCACCTGCTGGACACCACGCGACCTTGAGATTGACCTGTCATTCCTCGGAAAGGAATGCCGGGCAGTCATTTTCAGCGACGGGCCGAACGCACACAAGAAAGGAATCGACTACAGGCGTGAAGAGAAAGCTCTCGACAGCGCAGTTCCATTCAAGGTTCACCTCGCTCCGGGCGGAGGATTCGCACTGAAGACCATTCTGTAACAAGAGGCTTCGCGAACCTGTCAACAATTACAAACTTGCAAAACCTGAGTAAATGAACATTTTACCATTCATTTTCATCGCGACCGCCGCAGCACTTGTTGCGGCGGTGGCTGTCTTCCTTGCAACAAGGTCAAGGGAGAGGGGATTGAAAGATGAGGTCAGAAGGTTGAAGGATGAGGCTACCTCTCTGAAAAATGAACTCGTGAGAAAGGACGGGGAGATGGAGGCTTCGGTCAGGGTACACGAGGAGAGGATTGCCTCGGAACGGAGGCTGGCAGACCAGGCCCGGGAGAACTATGAGAAGATTCTGAATGATTTGCGGCAGGCGCACGAGAAAGACATCCTCCAGCTGAAAGAGGCTCACGAGAAAGCCGTCACCGGAATGAATGAGGCACATTCGAAAGCCCTGGAAAGTCTGAAGAAGAGTCAGGACGAGAAACTTGAGGCCATAATCGTCCAGATGAAGGAAAAGACCGGGGAGATGCTCAGACAGAGGGAGAAAGAATTGACGGAAGGGAACCGGAGCTCGATGGATGAAATCCTGAAGCCACTCAAAGAGAGTATGGAGGGGATGCGTAAGGCAATGCAGGACAACCAGGAAACCCACATAAAGAACACAACGGAACTCTCCAAGCAGCTGGAGCAGGCTGTCAGGGAGATGGCCCAGAAGACAACCGACATCGGGAACAAGGCGGACAGCCTTTCCGAGGCACTGACCGGCAGACCGAAGGTCCAGGGTTGTTTCGGGGAGAATTTCCTGGACTCGATGCTTGCCAATGAAAACCTCATCGAAGGCCTGCACTACACCAGGGAGGCGGCCAATGACGACAGGAGCCGCCCTGATTTCGTCTTCCATTTCAAGGATGGATTCGAGCAGAAGGAGCTCATAGTGGACTCAAAAGTGTCCCTGACTGCTTATGTCAGATATGTCAATGCCTCTGACGAGACTGAAAGAGAAGCCGCATTGGCAGAACATCTGAAAAGTGTTCACAAGCACATCGACGAACTGGCGAAGAAAGAATATTACAGGAAAAATCCGAATTCCTTCGGTGACTATGTCATAATGTTCATGCCGATGGGAGCCGCCCTTCAGACGGCTATGGCGGCCGAGCCGCTCCTGTGGCAGGAAGCCTACAGCAAGGGCGTTCTGCTGACCAGCGAGCAGACCATCATGCCTTTCCTGAAAATCATGCAGCTGACCTGGAAGAAATACCAGCACGACACCAACCTCCAGAAAATCAACGAGGCCGCCCAGAATATGATTGAGAGGGTCGCCGCTTTCTACGATTCCTACAAGGAACTGGGACGCAAGCTGAGCGGCGTCTGCAAGGAATACAACGACGGCATCGTAAAACTGCGCGAAGATGGCCGAAGCATCACTACCTCGGCCAGACAGGTAATTCAGGTTGGGAATATCCGCCGAAAACAAGGCAAGGAGTTTTCAGTCCCGGACACTCCGGTCTATCTTACTTCCCCGCAAGAGTCCTGATCAGGGCGACTTCCTCTTCACTGTACGGAGTTCCGTCCTGACGGTAGATGTCGTGGAACCAGACAGGAGGCTCCGCAAGGTCAGGAAGCGGTTCATCCCAGGCAAAGATGGTGTTGGTCTTTCCGGCCACGAAGCCCCAGTTGATTGCCGCCACATTGTTTGCTTTCAGAATCGGAAGGGCGTTCTGGAAGGTGCAGTTCTTTGTTCTGGCCATATACTCAGTGCAGACAAGAGGACGGCCATAGGCCCTGAGGGTGTCAATCGCATGCTGCTGGGCTTCAGGTCCACTGTAGCAGTGATAGGATGTGACGTCGGAATTTGCGAGCTGAAATTCATTGAGTTCCTTCAGAGGATTGCTCCAGACTCCCGAAGTCAGAGGCTGTGAAGGGCGGACAGACTGTGCCCATTCAAAAGCCTTTTTCAACAGGGGAAGGCTTGAGGACTTGTAACGCGAATTGCCCGGTTCATTGTAGAGGTCCCACATCAGGATGCGGCTGTCTTTCGAGAAAGTCTTCAGGACATCCTTCATGTATTTCTCAAGTTTCGGGTAGAGAGCCACAGTGTCGGCCCTCAGGGCATCCGAAGGGTCACGCACCCATCCGGAATTGTGAATGCCGGGCTTTGGTTCAGGCTGCACTCCGTACCAGGACTCCGCATTCCAGCAGTCATCAAAGAAAACGAAAAGCGGACGGATGGAATGAGATTCGCAGATTCCAAGGAAATCGTCCATACGGGTCTTAAGCCCCTGAGCGTCATTCTCATACACAACGCTGCTCAGATAGACCCTGAGGGTGTTGAACCCGAGGTACTCAGCCCAGGAGAGTTCCTTGTCGATGAGGTCATGGTTGTAGGTGTCACTGCTCCACATCTCAATCTGGTTGATGGCATCCGATGGGATGTAGTCGCAGCCGACCAGCCATCCCTGGGCATCATACCATTGATTTGCCTTTTCTTCAGTCCATCTTGCCTGCTTCGGGGCGCAGGAAGCGAGCACCAGCAACGCTCCTGCCAATATCATAGATTTTTTCATGTAAATATTTAATTTTAAGAAATATAAACTTACCGCAACTTGAATGTCGTTGCGCAGAATGTGTCGTCGCCCGGATAGAAGTCCACCTCCACGCTCTTGTCCGACACCCTCATCTTGTAGGATCCGGCGGCTATGGAATCCAGGTATCTGGTCAATCCCGGCCGATATTCATCGAAAAGCGCCGATTCGTCCTTTATCGGGCTTCCATCAGGCATCGTTTTCCTGTTCATCCTGTTCAACCCGTATTTCTGCGGGTCATCACAATGAACCTTGTATATTCCGTTGGCCTCACCCGCCCACACACTGGTCATTTCCAGTTGTGTGATGAGACCACCATCCCCCTTCCATTCCGTCAGACGGGTGTGGTGCGAGTGCCCGCACAGGCAGATTACCTTTCTTTTTGCGAACTCGCTCCTGAAATGCCTGCGGGCCTGTGTATCTTCCGGTTTGTCAGCACCGTGATAGAACCATCTGCAACTGTCCGAATCCATAGGAAACAGAGGGCCGTGAGAAATAACGAAAGTGTGGCGGGCACCTTTGGAATCTGAGAGAAGTTTCTCCGTCTCGGCATCGTCAGGACGGTTGAAGTCCAACACCAGATAGGCATCGTCCACGACATTGAATCCGAAGGTTGTCTTCAGAATTTCCTTGGAAAGTTCTTGGGACATCCTCTTCGGCATATATTCATTGTAGGCGACCCTTGCTCCCTTGCCCCTGATGTCGTGATTCCCGGAGACTGTCACGAAAGGCAGTCCACCGAACTCCGCCTTGAACCTGTTCATCACATCCTCCAGCATCTTCCTGTGGACATCCGGATTCCCGCAGTCCCCCTGAATCAGGTCTCCCATCTGCAAGGCCATCATGGTGTTTTCGTCAACAAGGCAGGCTGCCCTTTTGAGCAGTCTCGGGCATCTTTCGCGCCACATCTCTCCATTGCGGGCAAATTCCGCCCTCTGGACACGGTTCAGCCATTCCACAGGCTCGTCATAGAAAGAATGATAGACGGAGGCAGGTTCGGCGTCAAAGTGGGTGTCACCCAGAATCACCATACTGTACTGCGCATCCCGCCTTCTTCTACGCGCCTCAGCGGGAGTAAGGCTGCCCGACAAGGCAAGCCCCGCAAGTGAGCAGAAAGAAATGTTCAGAAATTCTCTTCGGTCCATAATCATATTTTTCTCAATGTAAGTTTGTCGATTGCAGGAAGGACAAGGGAGCCATTCCAGACCCTGACCAGGTTGCTTCCCTTCCTGAGATTGCAAGGGAAGTTCAGAACGGCATATTTCCCGACTTCCTCAACTGAGCCGGCAATGACTTCCTCCCCATTGACATCCAGTCGGACAGTCTCTGCAGCATCCCCTGCTGCCACGGAAAGAGAGAGCACATAGTCACCTCCCCTGAGGCTGTGCACATCCTTCCATTCCAGACAGTTTTCAGGAGAACCGCCGAGATTCATAGCCACAGCACGTCCGGAGGCACCTTCCACCGGCACATATTTGCAACCGCTCCCGGCAATTGCAGTGAATGCAGGGCAATAGCCCCATTCAGCCTCGTAGAGTACAGGTTCAACGCGCCTGCCCTCAACTTTCAGAAGTTTTGCAGAATGAGGAGGCAGGAGGATGTCAACGGAATCAAACATTCCGAGATCTGCCCTCTGATTCAGGTCGCGAACTTTGATCTTTCCTGCAAACTCCAGTTCCTCGGGAGCGACCGTAAAACGGGCTGCGGTGTCGGCAGGGTTGTACAGAGCCACGGCCCTGGTGTTGCCCCATTTTTTCAATATGTCCTTCACGAAAACGTAAGTCTCTCCTGAATGCTGTGCCACGTGGGCCTGAAGTCCGAGAGGATCCTGATTGAGTGCTATGAGTTCCGGATTCGTGATTATGTCCATCGTCTCCTGAGGGATGTATTCGATGTCACAGCCCAGGAGCAGAGGGGAACTCATAATGCACCATATCCCGAAATGAGCCTCTTCTTCAGTGTAGCTGAGTCCCAGGCCATCCTCCCAGAAAGGAGAAGGCTTGATGTTGTAGCCCACTGCCAGCATATCCATATCATTGTAATGTCCGCCGGAGGCGTATGCCGAAAGATAGAGATTCTTCCCAACAATGTATTTGATTGAGGACCAGACAGGACGGATATCAGCAGAAATTCTCCAGGATTCCCCGGCCCTGTCCACCCAGGTACCCGGATAGTTCCACCGGCAGATGTTGATTTCAACCGGCTTGGAGGCAATGCTGTCAATCACGGTGCGGATTTGCATATACCGCTGCTGCTCATCGAGTTTCAAATCACGGGCACCACAATAGTCGATTTTTATGAAATCAAAGTCCCACTCGTTGAAATACCTCTGTGCATCCTGGATGTCGTGTGACCAAAGACCTGCTCCGAAGCCGTTCAAATCGTGATTGTAGCTTGACCCGCAGGTGTTGTGCCCCGCATCGGAATATATTCCGGCCTTCAGACCGAGGGAATGGATGTAGTCGGAGAGAGCCCTCATCCCCGCCGACCCCTTCGGGAACCTCTGCGGATGCGGTATCATATAGCCGGCTGAATCCCTGTGTCCGAAGAAACCGTCATCGATGTTGACAAAATTGTACCCCGCTTCCTTCAAGCCCTTCTGAACCATCAGGTCTGCCTGATGGGTGATGATGGAATCCGAAATATCCACCATATAGGCATTCCAGGAGCTCCAGCCCATCATCGGAGGCTTCACGCAGACCGTACGGTCCGAACATCCGCCTAAGGCGGAGACAACTGCGGCGAAGGCCGCAAGGGAAAGCAGTTTTCGGAAATATTTCATATTTCGTAATTTTTTGACAAAGATAAAATATATAAACAGATATGAAACAAAAAGATATGAAATACAAGGAATATGAAAATATTGGAAAGCCAGCCGCCCCTCCTTGGAAGTCTGACGGCTGGCTGCAAGTAAACAAAATGAAACGAGATTTACTTGGTCACTATCTTAAATTCGTCGATGACGATTCGTGGAGCACCAGAGCCCGTTTGGTTGAGAATCATCACACTCTCACCCTTCTTAATGTTAAGTTCAATGCTGGCATAGTTCCAATCAAAGATTTGAGTGAAATCAGAACCCTTGGCCGCACTGCCTTCCAAATAAGGCTTAGCCAGGTCTATGGTTTTCACATCTCTGTAAGAACTTGAATCATAAACCCTGATGGCAAGATGCTGATTATACTTCTCCGGATCGTTGGAGATACCCATATAGCGGAATGTCAACACGCAGTCACGACCATCCTCGCTGAGGAGCGCACTATTCAATGCCGGAGTTGCCACGAATGCATTATTGGCATCAAGCAAAATTGCACACATTGCCGGACGTGCCACCTGATCCACATACCAGCCGTCCATATCACCGGAGTATTCGTTGCCGATGTAGAGTTTACGCTCAATCGGCTTGGCTACGCCATTCACATACGATGAGCAGTCATTGGCAAATCCCCAAGTCTTGGTTTCGTGCCCGGTGATAGCGAGTTCATAGGTGCAATAGTTGCCTGTCCAGTATTTGGCTCCATTGTTCCAGGCAGCTGCGACACCTCCCCTGTTGCCTATTCCAGGAGTGATACCCGGACAGGCATTACCATAGTCGGCGTGCACGCAAAGGTCATCAAAACTACAGAATGCAACTACATCGGCCCCGTTTTCAACGTGTCTTACAGGGGTAGTGAATGCTATAGGCTTTGACCACTCCGAAGTACCCGCAGGATTGGACATTTCCTTGTCGCCACCTGTTGAGTGATAAGTAATTTTGACATATTCGAGACTGCGGACACGGAACCAATAGTTCGTTGCCGGTTTTAGACCTCCGACGGTTATTCTTGTTTTGTATTTGAGGTTGGCTCCACCGGATTTGCCAAGCCACGAGGAGTTTGCAAAGGTTGTATTTGTAGATGCGAAACCATTATAAGAATAGCAGGAAATCACACGATTTGTGCATTCAGCATCAGTATAGACCTCCATTTGATAGAGTCTCTTGTTGCCGTTCTGATCAAGAGGAGGATAATCGGCTTCCAATGCATCCCATTCAAACGATGCCATTCGGCAACTCTCTGTCAGCTTCACCTGCCAAACATTCCTGGTCTTGAACTTCACCTCGCTGACTGCACTCTGGGTGCGGTCGTAGGCCTCTACCTTCAGGGTGTAATCGGTGTTCATATCCAGGCCTGTCATATAATATGAGGTTTCTGTCTGATCTGCCACCTGTGTACCGTTCAGGGAGATTCTGTAGCCCTCGGCTCCCGTTACCGGATTCCATGTGATGGTGGCATCAGTGAACCTTGCCTTTGCAGAAAGTTCAGGCTCGGTCAGTTCAGGGTTGTCGTTAACCTGAACCACCTTGATGGTGACGTCGTCAATGAACATCCTCATCTGTTTCGAGCCGGCAATCGAGCCGTTTGCCTCCCTGTCCATTCCGATGGCGATGCGCTGACCCTTCTGAACAGACTTGACGACAACCTTGTACTCGTTCCATCCAGGCTGTTCGTTGAGGTTGAGGCGGTAGGACTTGCCGTAAACAGGGGCAGAGATTGTGTTTCCACCATCCATTTCCCCGCTGATTGCCACCACACGGGCATTGAGAGGATCGCTTTCGTACCTTGCAGCCCTGAAGGTCACCTCAAGGTCGGTGTACTTGCCTTCCTGGAGGGAGTTGAGCTGAGGGGTCACAAGGGTTCCGATGCGGCTCTCGGCACCGAGTTTCAGATAGCCCGGACGGAGGCAGACAAGGTTGGAAGAGCCTTCGTTGATCTGGCCCCACTGTGCAAGACGGGTTCCGGCCACTGCCGCAGCCATCTTGCTGTAGAGACGGGATTCGTTTCCGTAGCTGATGAATGTCACGCGGCTCTGGTCATTGCACTCTCCGAGTGCCGGACCAGGGTTGGATGTCAGAGTAGCATCCTTGAATGCAGGCACATTGATGTAGCCCATTGCCTGGGCGACTCCGTCACCGAACCACAGGAGTTCGGAGAAGTCCTCGCTGAGGATGACATCACCCTCATTGCCTGTGGTGGCATCTGCGACCACTTTTGAATTCAGTGTCTTTGCTTCAAGCACATTGCTTGTCTGAAGAGTTTCAGCTGAATAGTCCTCCCTGACAGCCTTGAACCAGTAAGTCTTGTTCGGGTCAAGACCGGTGAAGATGAACTTAGGATGCCTATTCTCCCAGTTTGACAGGGATGCCGGAGTGTAGAACTGCACGTGCACATCCTGGCAGGCAGCGTCCTTGTAAAGGGCGAAGGAGTAAGGGATGGCTATGTCGGCAGCTGCGTCGGTGTAATTGCTCGGCGACCAGGAGAAGGTAAGGGTCGATGAGGACTGTCCCTCAAGACGGGCCTCGAAAGAGACTTCCTCCGCCAGAGGTCTGTTGATTTCACCCAGAACCACCGCCCTCGCAATCTCGAGAGTGTACTCTCCGCGGAACCAGCTTGTGGAAATCTGTCCGTCAGCACCTTCGGCTTCAACCTTGAATCCACCTGCAACTGTTCCCGGAAGGACTGCAATGGTCACGGTTCCCGCCTTGAAAGTTTCAGCAGAAGGTTTCACGGTCACCGTTGAAGAAGTCTCCTCCTTTACCGAAACCTCATTGGCATAGATGTCCACGTCAATCGTTCCGGTGAGTTTCTCCCCGTCTGCAGTAGAGACATTCAGGGACTTGATGTCATCGGACGGGATGTTCAGCACAATGGCCGCTGCATTGTTGGCGGCATCAGCCTTTGAAAGTGCCGTGAAAGTTGTTGCAGGAAGGCTGAGTGATTCGCCCTCAGGACCTGCAATCTGCTCTGCAGGAATTTCAAAAGTCGCAATTCCCTCTTCAAAGGCCTTGCATCCTGAGGCCGGATAAGCGATATAGAACAAGTCAGCCTTGCTGCTGAGCTCTCCTTTCAGGACGGTCTTCAGACCTTTTGAACTTTCGCTGACATATTTAACTGGAGACTCCTGAACTCCGTCCCAGACCAGGGCTTCGCTGCCGTCAATCCAGTTGACATTCGCATTTGTAAGAGCCATCCTCGTCACTTCAAACACGCCTTCCACGACGGCCGGCCCTTCCGGCTGTTCAGGACGCTTGCCGGCCTCAGGGGCGTCGATTTCCCTGACACAGGACATCATTGCCGCGCCGGCTGCGATCAGAGTCAGATATTTGTATATTCTATTCATAAATCTTTACTTCATAGGATTTTACATCATTTCCTTGAGCCGAGAGACTCCAGGTGTTCCTGCAGGAACAAGGGTCACCGGTCTCGACCAGAGCCTCGGCATTGTCATTGTCAACCACATCTGCGGCGGCCTTAGTGCCTGCCTTCTTCAGGACAGGACCGGATATTTTCGACTCTGAAGGATGTCCGCCCTTGAATGAAGGCCAGCCGTCACCCCAGACAACCTCGTCCATATTCATACACCTTCCGTTGTAGTTATTCCCCTGCCAGTAGGCGTGGTAGAACATCCAGTCGCGTCCCTGGTCGTCGGTGATGATTTCGGCATCGTGACCAGTACCTGCGAACAGAAGGTTCTCGGGATTTGAAAGAATCGTGTTGGTCGCATTGTCGAAAGCGGTTGACCTGGTGTTCATCAGCTTGCCGTCACGGCCTTCGTAAGGTCCGAGGATGTTCTTGGATCTTCCGACAACAATGTGATATGTACTGCTCTTGCCTGCACAGCAGCTTCCCTTGGAACCGAAGCAGTAGTAATACCCGTTCTTGTAGTGAATATAGGTTCCTTCCATTTCGTAGGAAATGAATGTCTTCTGAGCACCGGGAGCAAGCGCAAGTCCGTCATCCGTCATCTTGATTGCCCACACTCCGGAATTCGAGCCGTAACTTCCCCAGAACAGGTAGAGTTCACCCGTCTGCTGATCCTTCACGACATTTGCGTCGATGTTGTTGGAGATTCCCTGGGTGGCCATATTTGTCAACATTCCGTGCTCGTTGGCAAGAGGATTCAGGTCCTTGATGTTCTCCCAGGTGAAAGGTCCCTCAGGACTGTCGGAGACAGCGACTCCGCAGGCACTCACAGCAGGATCATTCATACTTCCGAGAGCATAGTAGAGGACATATCTTCCGTTGATGTACTCAATGTCCGGAGCCCAGACACGGGTGTCAGGTACCCACTGAGGACGCTTTGCCTGCTCACCGAAAGCATTGCCGACCAGTTCCCAGTTCACCATATCTGCTGACTTGTAAACCGGGAGATAGATACAATCGGCATTACCGCTTGTCCCGTTCTGGGTGCTGTAGGCGTAGAAAAACCCGGTGCGCTCACGGTCGTCAATCACGGAAGGGTCGGCGCAGTTGTTGCGGATGACAGGATTCTGGTATTTGGTATATGTGTAATTGTCATCCTGTTCCGGTTTTACCGGTCTCTCATCGATGACCTTGTCCGCGCAGCCCGCAAGAAGCAGGGCTGCAATGGACATATAAAAATATTTCTTCATTCTGATCATATTTATTGTCGTTAATCACGCCATCCCGGGTTCTGAGTGAGGTTCGGGTTCATCTCACGCTCCTTTGCAGGAATCGGCCAGGCCTCCACATAATCCCCGAGAGCATACCAGGTGTAGGTCGTGGTTCCCCACATCTGCATCAGACCGTTGGTGTTCATCTCTCCGAACTGTCCTGAGGCGCGGTTGCGGAATTTCCTGTCAAGCCACACTCCCCATCTGAGTTCGTTGAAGTACATACTGTCCTCTCCGCCGAGTTCCCAGTAGAATTCGTTGCGGATGCGCTCTCTCATATCCTCCTGACCGGCGACTGTGGTGTGAGTGTTGGTGTTCAGAAGGATATGTCCCGCACGCGCACGGACCTCGTTCACAAGAGGAACAGCCTCACTGGTCCTTCCAAGTTCATTCAGGCACTCTGCACGGCGCAGGAGAATCTCGGCATAGCGGCAGAGGATGTTGTCCTGCTCATAGACCCAGCGGATGGTGTTCTCAAGACCTTCAGGGACATACTTCCTCCAGAGGTAGTAGAACATAGTGTTGGTGTCGGTCCTGATGTCACGCGGTTCCTTGGTGTCAGCCCTGTAAGGCCAGCGGAGGGTAAAGGTGTAGGCAGTTCCGGCAATTCCACCGTAATAGGTCGAATAAGGAGTGATGATTGCCATCTTCAGGCGAGGGTCGCGATTGTCGTATGCCTTCTTGATGCGGCTCTCATTGCCTGTTGACAGATATTTCGACATATCCGAACCGTAAGATGTCATCTGTGCAATCTCCTCGGCAGACATTTCATTGCGCAGGAAGAACACGGACCTCTGGGCAGGAGTCATCTCGTCCCAGCCCGGGCAATAGTCCTCCCATCTGAACTTGCTTCCGTCAGCATTCTCGAAAGACTCCACATAGGCAGGATTAGGAATGTAGTTGTTCCAGGCACCTGAGGTCACACCTGTGTCGCGGTTGCCGAAAAGTACGGCGCGAGGATTTCCCATACCGCTTTTCTGGGTGCATCTGATTGCAAAGATCATCTCGTCACACTGCTCGTTTGCAGGTTTGAGCAACTGTTTGAAGCTGTCTGCACCGGCTCCTTTGTAAAGAGAGAATCCGAAATCCGCAAGGGCCTCGAAGTCATTGAGTGCCAGCTGCCAGTACTGTGCAGGGTCCTCACCCGAGCGGGCAGCCATCCACTGGTAGGCCTGTCCTCTGTAGGCAAGTGCGACTGCCTTGCTGACGCGTCCGTAGGAATCAGAGCCGGCTTTGTAACGGTCAGGAAGGTTCTCCTCGTTGACACAGTCAGTGAGGTCCTGGATGATTGCATTCCAGACTTCCACCTCGCTGGAGCGCGGCCTGTTGGCATTGGTGGCATTCTCGATGTACTCCATATAGAGAGGTACTCCCCTGTAGAGGACATTCAGGTTCATATAGCCGTATGCCCTGAGGAATTTTGCCTCCGCCTTCAGCATTGCTTTCTCGGCGAAGTCCATGTCAGGAACCTGGTCTATATGCGAAATCACGTCGTTTGCCCTGAAGACAAAGGTGTAGTAGTATTTGAACATCTCCGAGAAGGTTCCGTTTGCAGGAGTTCCGTCTCCGTAGCAGACCTTCTGGTTCTCGCACCAGTTCTTGTCCGTGTCCATCACTGAGGAATAGGCTTCGTACATAACGTTCCAATTGTCCTCGTTTACGGTTGTGGAAGATCTGGTGTAGAATTCATTGTATATGCCGTTCACTGCCTGGCGGGCAAGAGTGGCTTTGCCCCACACATTGGATGAAGCCACCTGGTAAGTGCTGGCAAGGTCGAGGCTCTGACACGAAACCAGGGCCATAGCAGCAGCCATCATTGAAATTATTGTCTTTTTCATAAACAGGCTTTCTCCTTTTTTAGAATGTAATATTAAGACCTGCGGCATACTGACGCATTGTTGAATATCCGGCCACTGACCTCATCTCCGGGTCCATTCCCGGGAACTTGGTGATGGCAAAGAGGTTCTCACCTGAGACATAAACCCTGATCTTGCGGATCTTGATTTTCTGGGTGAGATTCTCAGGAAGGGTGTAACCGAGGGTCACGTTCTTGAGCTTGAAGTAGTCACCCTTGTACAGATGCAGGGATGATGTCGCTGAAGACTGGCTGGAAGTCAGGTTGACAAGACGAGGATTCCTGGAATTGATGTTCGTGCGCGGATCATCAGGATTCTTCGGGTCGAAGAAATAACGGTCGTTCACAAGACTCTGAGGAATCGCATAACCGTAGATGGTGTTTGTCGAGTTTGAAGCCTGACGGTAGTAATAGATTGAGAATCCGGCTGCACCTGCCCAGCTCATCGAGAAGTCTATTCCCTTCCAGGCAAGGCTTGCCTGAAGTCCGAAATTGACTTTCGGAGTGGTTGAGACATTCTGGAAAGCACTGTCATAGGAGTTTCCGTAAAGGCCGTCACCGTTGCGGTCGGCATAGATGTACTCTCCGTACCAGATTTTCTGCTTTCCGATTGCCTGCTGAGGATAGAAGGAATATCCGGCATCCATCATAGCCCTGAGCCAGGCCATATCACCGGTCGTCCTGATCATACCGTCCACAGGACCGCCGTTGACATCGGGACTTCCGTCGGCATTCCAGTAGGTACCGGTTCCCTTGTAGGTGTCCATCATATAATATTCATTGATCATATGACCTTCCACAACCCTGTTGGTGCCACCTGTCGAGACATCTCCGATGTTGGTCTTCCATACCTTTTCGCCGGTCTGAGGGTCGGTTTCCCAGCCCTCCACGAGAGCACCTTTGTACTTGCTGACCCAGTTCTTGTTGTAGGCGACATTGGCAGAAATACTGTAGTAGAAGTCCTTTCCGACCTGGTCCTTCCAGCCGAGTTCAAACTCGATTCCCCTGTTGGTCACTTCTGCTATATTCTGCTTAGGAGCACCTGCGTTACCCATCACCATATACATTGAAGGGGTGTAGAGAATTCCGTCGGTAACCTTGTTGTAAAGGTCGATGGTACCTGTAAGGCGGTTCTTGAGGAAGCCGAAGTCGATTCCGACATTGGCTACCGAGGTGGTCTCCCAGGTGAGGGCGTAGTTCTTGATGCTCGTAATGGCGATTCCGTTGGTGATTTCGTCAGTTCCGAAAACATAATTGGCCGTTCCGTAGGTTGACTGCCAGTCATAGTTGCCGATTGAGTTGTTACCGAGCTGTCCCCAGGAGAGGCGGAGCTTCAGGTTGTCAACCTTTCCGGTCTTCTTAAGCCAAGGCTCCTCGCTGATTCTCCATCCTGCGGAGAATGACGGGAAGAATCCCCATCTGTACTCCGGAGCGAACCTTGACGAGCCGTCAACCCTGAGGTTCGCCTCGAAGAGATACTTGCCTGCGTAGGCGTAATTCACCCTGCCGAAGAATGAACGGGCAGCGTACTCGGTTCCATATCCCCCTGATGCGTAAGGAGTTGCAACAGCATTGAGGTCACCTACCGAAGGGTCCTGGAGACCAATCTTGGTGGAGCTGAAGTCGCGGTACTGGAAATGTGTCATCTCATATCCGAGCATTGCGGAAATATCGTGCTTGCGGACAGTCTGGTTGTAGTTGAGGATGGTCGCGAACTTCACCTGATTCTCCCTCTTGTTGTACATATAGGAGTAGAGTTCAGCCGGATCGGCCGGACTGATGACATACGAATCTGATAGGAAGTCATATTTTCCGAAGGCATTGTCAACACTCATCTCCTCCTGCCTGTAATCCTTGTAGTAGATGTCGGTGTTCCAGGTGAAATATTTGAGGAAATTGATGTTGACGTACCAGTCGGAGAACATCTGGGTGTTCTTGGTGTAGCCACGGCTGGTGTTCATATCCCAAAGAGGGTTGTGAGCCTGAGGGTCCTGTCCCGGAGCCTGAGGTCCTCCGTAAAGTCCGAGAGACTTGGAATAAGGATAGATGTCCGGGGTCATCTTCTGGGTGTTCAGGGATGTGAGGGAGCCAACGTTGCTCCTCTCCTGGTCGGTGTGGTAGCCCCAGATACGGCCTCCTACACGGAGCCATCTGGTCACCTGTCCATAGACGTTCACCCTTCCGAAATAACGCTTGTAACCGGTGTTGTCGATGATGCCCGGATTGTCGATGTAGGAGAGGGAAACATTGTAACCGATGGACTTGCTCTTTCCGTTTGCGGAGATGGTGTGCTTGTGCATCAGCTTGTTCTGATAGATTTCAGACCACCAGTCGGTGTTCGGATAGGCCATATAATTGTAGTAGCCGGACTCGGCCCTGCCCATAGGATCGGCCTTGGCAGCCCTCCACTGGTCAATTGTGGTCTGAGAATATTGAGGAGCTCCACCGATGTTGACGCAGGATTCGTTGTAGAGTTCCATATAGGTTGCCATATCCGAAACGGTGTGGATAATCTTGAATGGCTGGTCGAATGACAGGGTCAGGTCGTAGGAGATTTCGTGGTGTCCTTCCTTCTCGGACCCGTTCTTTGTCGTGATGAGGATGACACCGTTCGCTCCCCTGTTACCGTAGATTGCGCAGGATGCGGCATCCTTGAGCACATTGATGGAAGCGATGTCGGAAGGATTGACATTACCCAGTCCCTGCTCCATACCATCCACAAGGACGAGAGGTCCTGAGGAATTCAGGGTTCCCGTACCACGGACCAGAATAGAGAAGTTCTCATCGTAAGGATTTCCGGAGCCCTGCATTACCTGAAGTCCCGGCATAGCTCCCGAAAGGGCCTGTGTCGCATTGAACATCGGACGGGACTTGATGCTTTCGCTGTCAAAGCTGACAGAAGAGACGCTTCCCGTAAGGTTTACCTTTTTCTGAACACCGTATCCCACTACGACCACCTCTTCAAGGAATGTGGTGTCATCCTTGAGAACCACATCGTAAACTGATGCTGTGCCGAGGGTGAGGGTCTCGGTGGTGTAACCGATGAAGGCCACTTCCACGGCACGGGTATTCTCAGGGATGGAAAGGCTGTAACGGCCGTTCTCATCCGTCGAAGTGCCGACGGTTGTGTCCGGTATGATGACAGATGCTCCCACAACGGGTTCACCAGCATTGTCCGTAACGGTACCGCTGATCTGGCGGTTACCACTCTGGGCTGACACTCCTATTGAAAACAACAGGGTCAGCAATATCACTAATAAATATCTCAGTTTTCTCATATTTCGAACTATTTAAAGCAAGCAACGACCAGATTGGCTGGCTCCGCAGACTCATCCTTCATCTCATTTGCGGCAAAATTGAATCTGCTGTTCGTCCAGAAGACATCCTTGCCCCTTGCGGAACCATCCTGAAGAAGGAGATATGACCAGTTGTAGTCCTCAACCGTCATCACATCGCTGCAACCCATCTCGGACATCACCTTGGCAAGTTCATAGAGGGTCACTCCCCTTGTGTCGCTTGACGAGCCGTTGTGACCGTTGTCGGAAGCCTGTCCCTGGTTGTGGGTGTTGACGAATTTCTCGACAGCGAGGATGACAAGGTCGCCTTTTGCGGTGCATCCCACTCCGATTCTTCCTGTCCTGAGTTTGTCGTGAGTCAGAATCGGAACCGACTTGCCCCAGTCAGGACTCAAGAAAGTGGTGAGTTTGTCCCCATAGCGGCGCCAGTCGGCATTGTAGGTATTGTAATACCAGTCACCCTCTTCGGAAATGAGACTGTTTCCGCCCTTGACAATCTGGAAATAGCCTCCGAATGCACATTCAGGTGTCCATTCAAGAGGATTGTTTCCCTCGGCGTCATCATATCTGTAAAGTTTTCCGTCGGCAGTTCCTGCAGGATACATCACAGCCTTGCCTGCCTCAAGGCCCATCGCCGGTGCGTATGCCTTGTTGCTGCCACCGAAGCCGTCGTTACGCATAACTGTGGTAACTCCGCTCTTGTTCGGTCCGTAGGCAAGAGGACTGTAATACGTGAATCCGGTTGTTGCCGTACTGCCGTCAATATGCCATACTCCAGGGCCCTGCAAGCTGAGGAAGAGAGTCCAGTCACGGTTGTTTCTCACGGATGCGGACATTTTGGCATTGTCTGCTCCGACATCATTCTTCTCATTCACCTTGATGCTGACCCTTCCTGCAGGTACAGTGAACAGATAGCCCACATTCCCGTTGAATCCGCAAAGAGAGCTGCTGGTGTACATCCTCATATTCCCGAAACTGATGTTCTTTGCCTGCCAGCTCTTTGTCACCTCTGTCCAGGAAGAGCCGAGAGTCACGACATCTGAAGGATTGGCATAGACAAAATATGTCTTCTGCTTGTCAACCGCCTTGTCGTTCACAACGATCTTCAGGCCTTCTCCGGAAGAGAAATTGACATTCTGGAGAATGGACGGGTCGGAAACGAGTTCAGCATCCTCGTCAAGTTCCAGATTGACGTCAACGTCTGTCAGGTCTGACTGGAGGAAAGCATTCGGGAATGACCCGGCGAAAGAGTCATCCTGAAGGGAAAGGTCGATAGTCTCCCCAGCATAGGTTGCCTTAACCTTGGTGATGTGCTGGAATATCGAAGCATTCACCGTGTAAGCCTGATCATCCACTCCGTCATTGACGGTGAATCTGAAACCGTTCTTCAGATTGGCCTCGAATTTCGTAGTCAGAGGACTTGCCATCCTTGCCCACTCGTCATTGAGGACAACATCCAGAACGACATTCTCGAGAGAGGACATCAGACGGAACATGAAGTTGACAGTTTTGGTTTCCGGATCCAATGTTCCTTCCACCCATCTGTTCCCGTCGAGAGCTCTCACTGACAAGACCGGATTGGAGACATATCCAGGATCTTCAGAAAGCCTGAACCGGTACTCCTTCTCGGCACAGCCCGTGCTGACGCAAAGAAGCAGCACTGCTGTCAGAATTAAGGATAATTGTTTGGTCATCATTGATTATATTAAGGTTATATGAATTGATTTCAAACACACAAAGTCCGATGCGCAGTTTCTGCACACCGGACACAACAGCCTCCTTAAGGCTCTATATTTTCAAATGAATCTACTAATTGCTGCCCCCCCCGTTTAAAACACATAGGGGATGGAATAGTGTTACTTCTGCGGTCAAACATCAAAAGGGTTTTCACTTCTTTTCATTAATTTCCAGGCAAAAGTAAAAATTAAATACAAATAATGAAAATAATTGAAAAGAATTTCTTTCAATTCTTCATTTTTTATAACTTTTTTCACAAATACTTCACATCAGTTGTTGTAGGCCGTCTCGCCGTGTTCGTAGATGTCAAGGCCGCTTATTGTTGTCGTGTTCATTTATGTTCGTTTTTAATGGTTTTTCTTTTGGGGATCAGATTCCCGGTCAAGCCGGGAATGACGAAGGGGTCAGGCCGGGAATGACGAAGGGGTCAAGCCAGAAAAACCCCTTTCCAGATACTTGGAGAGGGGTTTCTATATAACAAAGGGGAATTGCAGTTTCCAGCACATTGACTGGATCGTGCAATTCCCCCCTTGTGGTCCCAACAGGGCTTGAACCTGTGACCCCCTGATTATGAGTCAGGTGCTACTAACCAACTGAGCTATAGGACCATTTTTCTCCTTGTTTCTTTTGGCTGATTTCTGCGTCAGGCTGCCCATCCTCATTCGTCATTACCAAAAGGTAACTCCTCAATCGTCGGTTGCCTTCCTTGAACTAAGCCAAAATAAACTTCGGAGCATCAAAGAACATATTTTCAGGGTTGGCCGCGGAGCGATGTCCAACGGACAACCCTGCAAATATACTAACTTTTTTGCGAACGCCAAACTTTCTCGCCTGATGTCCGCAGAAACAACGTCAGACTTTGATCTCAACCTCAACGCCTGAAGGAAGTTCCATCTTCATCAGGGCGTCCACAGTCTTCTGAGTTGACTGATAGATGTCAAGAAGACGGCAGTATGAGTTGAGCTCGAACTGCTCGCGGGCTTTCTTGTTGACGAAAGTCGAGCGGTTCACAGTGAATATCTTCTTGTCGGTAGGAAGCGGAATAGGACCATTCACGCGTGCACCGGTAGGAGATACTGTATCAACGATCTTCTTTGCTGACTTGTCAACCAGCATATGATCGAATGATTTGAGTTTTATTCTTATTTTCTGGCTCATTATTATTCGTATTTCCTGTTAAACAATATTAGTCCTCATCGTCAAGTGGCTTGTAACCGCTCTTCTCGATAACCTCTTTTGCAAGGTTTGCAGGAACCTCAGCATAGTGGTCGAATGACATTGTGCTTGTTGCACGGCCGGAAGAAATGGTTCTGAGGATAGTCACGTAACCGAACTGCTCTGCAAGCGGAACGTAGGCCTTCACAATGCGAGCTCCAAGAGTGGAGTCCATTGCGTTGATCTGTCCGCGGCGGCGGTTGAGGTCACCGACGATATCACCCATATAGTCTTCCGGAGTCACAACCTCAAGGTTCATAATCGGCTCAAGGAGAACCGGCTTAGCCTTAGGGCAGGCGTGACGGAATGCCATCCTTGCACAAATCTCGAATGAGAGCTGGTCTGAATCGACAGGGTGGAATGAACCATCCTTCAAAGTCACCTTCAAAGACGGGACCTCATAACCTGCGAGCACACCGTTTGCCATTGCTGACTTGAAACCTTTCTCCACTGAAGGGATGAACTCCTTAGGAACGTTACCTCCTTTGACCTCGTCAATGAACTGAAGTCCGGTGTGTCCCTCGTCAGCAGGTCCGATCTCAACGATGATGTCGGCGAACTTACCACGACCACCACTCTGTTTCTTGAAGACCTCACGGTGCTGGACGGTAGCGGTGATTGCCTCTTTGTAGTTCACCTGAGGTGCACCCTGGTTGATGTCCACACCGAATTCACGGCGGAGACGGTCAACGATGATGTCGAGGTGAAGTTCACCCATACCACTGATGACGGTCTGGCCTGTCTCGTGGTCGGTCTTGACGGTGAATGTAGGGTCCTCCTCTGCAAGTTTCGCAAGAGCGATTCCGAGTTTGTCAAGATCCTTCTGGGTCTTAGGCTCAACTGCAAGTCCGATCACCGGATCAGGGAATTCCATTGACTCAAGGGTAATCGGGTTGGTTTCCACGCAGATGGTGTCTCCTGTACGGAGGTCCTTGAAACCTACGGCTGCGCAGATGTCACCGGCCTCAACGAAATCAATCGGGTTCTGTTTGTTGGAGTGCATCTGGTAAAGCCTTGCAACACGCTCTTTCTTGTCTGAACGGGTGTTGAGTACGTAGGAACCTGCATCAAGACGGCCTGAGTAAGCCCTGAGGAATGCGAGACGGCCCACAAACGGGTCAGTTGCAATCTTGAACACAAGGGCGCAGAAAGGCTCCTTGGCATTCGGATGACGTACTTCCTCCTCACCTGTCTTCGGATTGGTTCCCTTGATTGAAGGAATATCCAGAGGTGAAGGAAGGTAACGCATCACAGCGTCAAGAAGGAACTGAACGCCTTTGTTCTTGAATGAAGATCCACAGCACGCAGGCACGATGGCCATGTCGATTGTAGCCTTTCTCAAAGCGGCGATAATCTCATCCTCAGTGATTGAATCAGGATCCTCGAAGAACTTCTCCATCAGGGACTCGTCGTACTCGGCGGCTGCCTCGACAAGTTTCTCCCTCCAGGTTGCAACTTCGTCAACCATATTCTCAGGAACATCTGTTACCTGATAGTTCACAAGTTCTTCGCTGCTGTTATAATAAATGGCCTTGTTCGCGATCAGGTCAACAATGCCGTCAAACTTGTCCTCAGCTCCAATCGGGAGACAGATCGGGACAGCCCTGGCGCCAAGTTTTTCCTTGATTTCTTCAACGACTGCAAGGAAGTCGGCACCTACACGGTCCATCTTGTTGATATACGCGATTTTCGGAACGCCGTATTTGTCAGCCTGACGCCATACGGTCTCAGACTGCGGCTGTACACGTCCTACTGCACAGAAAGTAGCGACTGTACCATCAAGAACACGAAGGGAACGCTCCACCTCGACGGTGAAATCCACGTGGCCCGGGGTATCGATCAGGTTGATCTGATAGGTATCCCCCCTGTAATGCCAGAAAGCGGTAGTGGCCGCAGAAGTGATGGTAATACCCCTCTCCTGCTCCTGTACCATCCAGTCCATTGTAGCGGCGCCCTCGTGAACCTCTCCGATCTTGTGGGTCTTACCCGTGTAGAACAGAATACGCTCAGAGGTAGTTGTCTTGCCGGCATCAATGTGGGCCATGATACCGATGTTTCTGGTAAATTTAAGATCTCTTGCCATTGTTCGTCGTCTTGATTGGGGATTTTAGAAACGGAAATGTGCAAATGCCTTGTTGGCCTCTGCCATTCTGTGCATATCTTCTTTTCTCTTGAATGCTGCACCCTCGCAGTTGTATGCGGCGATGATTTCAGCACAAAGTTTTTCTGCCATAGAGTGGCCGGAACGCTTGCGGGCGAAGACGATCATATTCTTCATCGAGAGTGAAATCTTCCTTTCCGGACGCACCTCTGTCGGCACCTGGAAGTTTGCTCCACCGATCCTGCGGCTCTTTACCTCAACCTGAGGAGTCACATTCTCGAGAGCTTTCCTCCAAATATCGAGAGGAGCCTTGTCAGAATCCTTCATCTTCTCGCCTACCATATCAATGGCATCGTAAAAAATAGAATACGCGATACTCTTCTTCCCCTGCAACATAAGATTGTTCACGAAACGTGTTACCATCACATCGTGAAACTTAGGATCAGGAAGTAGAATCCTCTTCTTAGGCTTCGATTTTCTCATTTTTGTTGAAAGTTAAAAAGGTGATGATTGAATGTTACTTCTTAGCGGCAGTCTTCTTAGGCCTCTTGGCGCCGTAGAGTGAACGGGACTGGGTCCTGCCCTCAACGCCAGCGGTATCCAAAGCTCCCCTAAGGATGTGGTAGCGCACACCAGGAAGGTCCTTTACACGACCTCCCCTTACGAGCACGATTGAGTGCTCCTGGAGGTTGTGGCCCTCACCAGGTATGTACGCATTGACCTCTTTTGAGTTGGTCAGACGAACACGCGCAACCTTACGCATTGCTGAGTTAGGTTTCTTAGGTGTGGTTGTGTACACACGCACGCATACGCCCCTTCTCTGAGGACAAGCATCCAAGGCGCGAGACTTACTCTTCTCTTCGATGACCTCGCGTCCTTTGCGAACTAACTGTTGAATTGTAGGCATAAATGATTGTAAATCTTTAATTTATGTTTTCTATACCCCATTTTTGGGGCTGCAAATATACAAAAAATTTCTTAAAAACAAACACAAATCATTAAAGTTCAGCAATATTCACTTCTATGCAGGCCGTGTACAGGCGGCAAGGGTCATAATACAGCGAGCAGCTGTTCACGATATTTCCAATATTCCGTTTCACCATACCCTTGTACGCCTTCTTTCCATTTACGGTAAGGGTCACAGGCTTGTCCAAATCCACAAGCTCGTCTGAAAGATAGATGACAACCTTTCCGTCCCGGGACTCGGAATAGGACTTGCGGAACTTCATCTGGATGCCCCACATCGGGTCGGTCTGCACGACTTCGTAAGCCACGTCGCTCACCTTCAAGGCAATGTCGTTCCCTTCGATATTCATTTCATATCTCCTCCTTCCGTCGTACGTCCTTTCAGGTATATATATATTGTAGAAACCGTCACGGTGAATGCCGTCCATTTCGAAGTCCTCCCAGTCCACGAAGGTCGGATACGGATTTCTGCTAAAATCCTTGAGCCACGGAACGGTCTTGTAGTAGCCGATGGAGTGGTGGTCCGCCCCCTCGGGAATCTCAATGTTGTGATTGTAGAGACCGGGATGGGCCAGGGCAAGGGAGTCGAAAGCCTCCTTGGTGTAGCCTGTGAGGATGTTCCTATAGAAGCCCCGGTCATCGTTTCCGGTACGGAAGGAGAAGGCGATGTTGGCGCAGTTCTCCGCAGGGGCATTCTTCAGGGGTTCGCCTCCTGCAATGGGGCCGGCACCTGCAAGGTAGTCGGCGTAGAAAGATGCCAGACGCTGGCTCCCGTAGGCTCCTTCCGAGATTCCGATGAAGTAGAGTTTCAGGGGGTCAAGGTCAGGATTGAGGAAAGCCTGACGGAAGAATCTCTCCCAGACATACTGCTTGCCTTTCTGCCACCAGCGGTAAAGGCTGACACCGTTCTCGGAGTTCGCATTGGGGATTCTCGGGATAAAGAACGCGGCCGGACCTCCAATGTTCAGGCAGATCTGCAGGCCATTACTGAACTCGCCATCCGGATTCCCTGAACCGTGGAGATACAGATAGGAAGGATAACCTTCTGAAGGACGCTCTCCGCAGGTACCCCACAGATAGTAGAGAATGGCGTGAGGCTCAAGATTCTCCGGGATAGTCCAGTAGCCAAGACACTTTTCCGGTCCGAGAGGAGGCATTCCCGGAAGGCGGAGTTCGTCAAGCGACCCATTGGCCGCCTTCCAGAGATTCCAGACAAATTCCCTTGCAGCGGCAACATCCTCTTTCCTGAGGTTTTTACCATCCTTGAAATCAGTCCTTTCCCCTTTCAGAACTTTCTGAAAACAGGCTGTCACTGCAGCCGAATCAGCAGCGGAAGCACCCGCCTTTCTCGTGGCGGCACCTGCGGAAAGAGTGCAGGCCAGTGCCATTGAAAGAACGAGTGCTCCTGCCTTTGTCATTGAAAACAAAGTCATAAATATTCCGTTTTTTAATAATCAACCTCAACGCTGGAAGTGTAGAGTCTGGACGGGTCGAAATAGATTGCGCAGCTGTTGACCATATCCTCAAAACGACGCTCCAGCATCCCGTTAAAGACCTCTTTGCCATTGACCTTCACCACAACCGCCTGGTCGAGGTCAACGAGTTCGTCGCAGAGATAGATTCGGATTTTTCCGCCGGAAACCTTTGTGTAATCCTTTTGATATTTTACACAGTTACCGTGTTTCTCGCCCCACTCAATCTCCGTATATTTAACCGTTACGACATTAATATCAACAGTGTTCCCGGTAATGGTCATCTCATATTTTCTTCTGTCACTCGGCCTGCCGGAATCCGGAATGAAAAGATTGTAGAAGCCTTCACGATAAATGCCGTCCTGGTCAAGACGCTCCCAGTTGACGTATTTAGGATAGTGTTTCCGGACCTTCCTATTCAGCCACGGGATGGTTTGGTTATAGTCAACTGACGTGTGTGTCGCACCCGGCTCCACATAGACCCAATGTTCATAGTAACCGGGATGTTCCTTCTCAAGGGCATCCAAAGCCTCGCCGGTATATTTTGTTATTACATCTCTGCCATAACTGTCATCCAGACTTCCTGTCCGGAGGCAATAGGCTATGTTGGCGCTGTTCTCCACAGGGGCTGTATTCAGAGGCTCGCCTCCCGCAATCGGGCCGATTCCGGCAAGATAGTCGGCATAAAAGGTGGACAGGCGGGCACTTCCGTATGCTCCCTCGGAAATCCCGAAAAAGAAGAAACGGTCAGGGTCGGCGTATGAAGAAATGAACAGCTGGCGGATGAGCCTGTTCCAGATGTACTGCTTGCCTTTCTGCCACCAGCGGTAAAGGCTGAAACCGTTCGGTTCAGTAACTCCGTTCGGAATTCTCGGGACGAAATATATTCCAGCAGTCTGCCGTCCCCAGTCCTTGCAGAATCCATAACCGTTAGGCCATTCATTGGTAACCGCACCTGAGCCGTGAAGATAGACGAACACAGGATAGCCCCCCGACGGTTTGCTTCCGCAGTACCCCCAATGGAACATCATCTGGGCATCCTTCCCGGAATATTGTCCGTTACCGAGATACTCTCCCTCAAGACTTTTTGGTATGAACCAGTCGAACTGGTCAACAGTCTGGTCACCAAATTGGGGCAGTCCCGGAAGTTTGGCTTCATCGAAATTCAGATTGGCCTTTTTCCAGGCTCTCCACACAAGTGAGCGGGCCCTCTCAACGGAATCCTTTGTCAGGATGGCATTCGTACGGTATCGGCCCGTTCCGGATTCAAGATTCTCCAGCAGGAAAGCTTTCACAGAATTCTCCTGCTTTACGAAACTTCCGGTAACCACATTTGGTTCCTGGGGAGTTTGAACCTCCTTGTCACAAGACGCGAGGCAAAGATGTAAGACCGTCAAAATGCTGATTGAAATAGCAATATTACATATTTTCTTCATAATAAATATTTTAATCAATTGTTGCTACAGACCATATCTCGGCATTTCCTCCGCCAGTGCCACCCCTTTTCAAGCATACACTCTTGACTTTGCCCAAATTCAGAGGAGTCTTATCACTTTCCTGAGGAAGACCGGCTGAAGTCGTGGCATTGTACATTTCTTTCTTGGAATCATAGAAAACCACCCTGTTTGGAGAGTATGACGGAGTTCTCATATTTATCACAATAACACTTCCGTCATCAAGTCCTGCTGCAAGCCACCATTTCCCATACAAAGCATCCCCATCCACATCAACGACATTAGCACGCAAAGGCGCGTTGAAATAAGGGATTACAGGATTGGTGCGGAGTGAGGGATCCATACTATATACATAGATCTGATTTCCTACTGCAATCATCATATAAGGATTCAATCCCATTGGAGCTTCTCCTTCAGTAGTCGAGACATAAGTATATGGAGATATATACATATCCACGGGATCTCCCGGAAGCCCCTTGATTTCCTCGATTCTGGATTTCGTTACATTAAACTCAAAATTTCCACGTCCAAGTGCCACCCGGGAAATCCAAAGTTCCTCGAGAAAATATCTTCTACCACGCTTGAATACCACGAATGTCGATTGATACGATGTCCTGTGAGCTGCATCCACAGAGAATCCTACGTGAAAAATCTTTTCGGCAGCACTCAAATCAGAAGCTTTCAAATACATATTTTCAGATCCGTCAGCAGACGTGGGTACAGAAGCATCATTTATTGGAAAACTGTGACCGGCAGCAATATCTGTTTCCTGGAGGTCAAATTCCACTGAGGCACCGGAATCCAGAACAGCAAATAACCTATTTCTGTTGTCATCGTGAACTATGCAGGCATTCGGGCTGGTACTGTGCGGGTGCATATACAGATGTGCTCCGGAGACCTCCTCGCCATTGAGACTGAGCCGGCTGTTCAGGAAATTTCCGGAGTGAAACAGTTTGTTGGTGTTTCTGATACGGGTGTAGATGTGGCCGTCCTGGTCAGTTACCAGATCGACTCTTGTCATCATCTCCGCTTCACTTATATAATTCATACCGGCAGGATAACTCCCTCCAGTAAACTGTTTCTCAAGGCTTTCAATCGGATCTATTGAGAAATCTCGTCCGCTCAGATCTATCGCACCGTTCTCCGTCAGCACGAGCACATTGGCAACACTTGTCTTGTCCGCATTGTAATGCTCGCTGAGTGATATAGGTCCGGCAGGCAAATCAGTGCCATAGTCGTTGTAAAAGACATCAGGATATTCCGTATATGAGGTCATTACATTTCCGGAACGTGTAATATTAGCCATTACCTCGGCCGAATTCAGGTCCTTGAGATCCTCAGGCTTCCATTTGATATAAGAAAACATTGATTTTCCGTTCTCCTTTTCGGACAGGACAAGAACTCCCCAGGCATCATATTCAGATTTCACCGTTACCTTCGTCCCTGCAAAATATCGTATTTCCGTCACAGGGTCGTACACTTCAACCAAAAGGGATTCGTTTGTCATCAGCCTGTCAGGAGTCCACGAAACCTCTGAAGACTGCCACTCTTCTCCTTTAAGCAAGTACTTTTCTCTCTCTGCTTCGTTTGCAGAATAACCTCCGAGATACCAGTTAAATATCAGACGGTCTGAATCACCTTTGCCATCTGCCGCATCCGGGAAGGAAATCTGAGCTTTGATATTCAGGGTCTCACCTCTCGTTATGACACAGGATGACCCGCAGTTGAGATAGAGATTCACCCTGTTGATATCCACATATTCGTAATTACCCTTGTCGGAATAACAGCCCGCAAGAGTAAACAACAGACACAGGATAATATTTGATTTATATACTTTTTTCATAAACTTGAATACATTCATCATACTATTGGAATTTCCATCGGAGTACCGTCCTGTTCCTTCAAATCATTGTCCTTGACATATTTTTTGAAACCAAGAGCGATTTCACGCAGTTTCGATGACGACCTGTCTTCATCATCTTTCTCAAATTCAGCCAGATAACTTTCATCCTCACCCTTGCAGTACGAATAAAAGGCTGCAAATTTCTCAGGAGAGTAAGCACCGAGATATGCCGTCTGAATATATAAAGTCCACCAGGACGGCTTCATAGGGAAATTACCGAAAACCACACCGGCACGCAAACGGTCTTCGTATCCGAGGTCGAAATGCTCTCCGGGTATGAGATGGAAATACACTTTTACAGTATCTGTGTCCATTCTCGGGCTTTTCTTCAACTTCACGACTATTTCCGCAGAGGTTGCATTTGCTTTAAGGACCGGTGGAAGAATCTCATACTCGGTCGGTTCCGCAGGATATCTCTTGTATTTCTTTATCGTTCCGTCAGTCATACGTACCTTTAGGGTATCGGTTTTCATTTCATCCACCACGACATCGAACGGACGGTCATAGTCCGCAAGAAATCCAATCAGATTGACTGTGTATGACACTTCTATCTCATCTTCTCCGGGGAACAGGGCAAAAGAACGTTCAAGATTTGCCAGATCGACAGGAGATCCGTCAATGAAATCACTCTGATCTATGTATATCATACTCTTGGAATCAAAAAGCGGAATCTCCGAAGTCTTGCATCCTGACAGAAAAAGAGGGAAGACCAGAAGATAAAAGAGTCCTTTTTTCATATAATTCTTTCTCATAACACACCTTTTAATTTACCGCATACTCACTGTCAGGCAGATCGAAATACCATTTCGCAGAAGAGAACAAGGATGAAGAACCCTTATCCCATTTATCCGGGAAAATATTCGCCTTCTTACAATAGAAGAATACCTGCCCCTCTTCAATGAACTCTATCCTGGCATCCTTCAGAAGTTCTTCATAGAATGTTTCACGGCTAACGATTTTCCCGTATAACTGGTTCTCCGGACCACCACGACCTTCCTTTACAATCTCTATATATTCTCCTGCATCGGCATACAATGTTGCATCGGCATAATATTCAGAATATATGTAATACATTTCCGAAAGTCTGATGACAGGCAGAATGTCACTCGTTAACTGCGAGGCAGCCGTGTAACGGTTGCAGACATAGTTTCCGGAAGATCCTCCGACAAGCGACTTCCATCTGTGATCAGTTGTGGACGCACTGATTATCGAAGAGTATGAGTCATTCAGTACAAGTGTGGTACCGGCATTGCGAAACCGGCTGTAGTCATCAACCAGAGTACTGCTGCTCAGACCGAAAATCAAATCATTGCTCAATTTATAATCGGAAGGAATCGACTCAATCGGGGTGAGAGAAAAGAGCCTCTCTCCGGCCCCTTCAGGCTGGGTTGTGGCTTTCAGAACGAGATCCGCTTCTTTCTGGGCTTCCCGGTACTGGCCATTATAGGCATAAACTTTTGCCAGAAAGGCGGAAATGGCATAATAATTCATTCTATACCCCCTGAAAGCGAAAAAAATGTCTGATGGCTGGGGATAAGCAGAATTTGAGGTCGAACCGGAGAAACGGTATTTGGCAGAAAGTCTGTAACGGTTCAGATTGTCAGCCAAGTCGTAAACCGCCACCTTTTCCCTGGCAGCCTTAAAATCCTCCACGATACGGTTGACGAATGACGGTGGATCAAGATATTCTGCTATTTCCTTGGAGAATTTGTCATAATAAGGAAGAGGTTTTCCGTATTTACCTGTTTCATCAGGCTTGTCATACTCAGGAGCCGGAGCAAAATACTGGAGGATGATAAAATGGCACAGTGCCCTGACAGCCAATGCTTCTCCGTGTATAAGATTCATTTCCCTCTCCCCCAGCGCAAATTTATCGGGAGTATCTTTCTCGATATGCTCGATGAGATTGTTGCAGTTGGCTATGATATAGTAGGCCGTTGTCCAGATTCCGGAGATTATGCCCTTTGCAGCATCCGAGGTGTACTCATAGTTGGACATATCCTTGTAAACGAGGTTGTTCTTGTAGGCCCTGTCCGGTTCGTGGGTATGGGCGAGGGCCTCGGTCATTCCGTATGTCAGTTCACGGCCATAGAGGGAAGAGGAGGCAAGTTTCAGGTATATGCCGTTCAGGGCAATCCTGTAGCCGTCCCCGGTGTTGAACAGGTCATCCTCGTTGATGGTGTTGGCAGGCTGGATGTCAAGCCATTTGTTGCAGGAGACGAGAGCCAGCAACGCCGTCATTAATATAAGTATATATTTCTTCATATTCATCATATTTTAGAAACCGATCTGCACTGACAAGTTGAATGAACGGGAGTACGGATAGCTCAAACCCCTTTCCTGCTTTACCGAAGACACGTGGAACAGGTCGTTGGTAGCAAGTTCGATGCGGAGCATATTCATGTGAGCTTTCTTGAGATACTTGCGGTCAATGCTGTAGCCTATTGTCAGTGAAGAAAAAGACAGGGCATTGTACTTCTGGACAAAACGTGATGTCGGACGCGTGCTGGTCACTCCGTAGATTCCCGGCTCCATCGCCTTGTAGGCGGCAACCTGACCCGGTGTGCTCCATCTGTCGGTCAGCACCCTCCTGTCCACATTTGACTGGTAGATGCTGACACCCTCGACCTTGGTGGCAAGAGTGGAGTTGTAGCGGTATCCGCCGGCCTCGTAGAGGAAGGAAGTATAGACGGAGAAGTTCTTCCACTGGAAGTTGAATCCGAAGTAGCCCTGGACTTTCGGGTCGGTTTCCCCGAGAACCTGCTGCTCGGAAGCGCTCCAGGTGTCAGTCAGCCTGCCGTCCTTCGTGAGGAAGATTTCCTGACCGGTGGCGGGATCAATTCCGAGTGACTTCATTCCCCAGATTGAATTGAGGGAGACTCCCTCGACATACTGGGTGAAAGGCTTGGAGGCATTCTCGTCCTTGTTTCCGTAGGAGGACATCGTGTCCTGAACCCTCTTGTTGTACTCCTCAAGACTCTCTGCAACCTTGCGCAGACGGTTCTTGTTGTGGGCGAGGGATCCCTGAAGAGTGAGAATCATATCCTTTGTGCGGATTGCCTCGACCCTCATATTGAGTTCGACTCCCTTGTTGGTCACCTCTCCGATGTTGTCACGGTAGCTTGTGAATCCTGTCGAGCTCGGAATAGTCACGTCGTTGATGAGGTCCTTGGTGAGTTTGCTGTAATAGCTGAACTTCGCATAGACCCTGTTCTTCCACAGTCCCAGCTCAAAACCGGTGTCAAGCTGGTCGGTCACCTCCCATCTGAGATTCCTGTTTCCAAGTGCCATTATGGACACTCCGTAGCCGGTCTTGTACCACTCGCTGGTGTTCACCTGATAGGTAGTCAGGGCGGCGTAGGCCGGGAAGTTGATCTTACCGGTGCGTCCGTAGGTCACCCTCAGACGCAGGAGGTTTAGAGGTGTGTTCTTGAAAAATGAGTAATTGTGAACATTCAGACCTGCACCCGCCGCCCAGAAAGGGGCGAAACGGTTGTCCTTCCCGAAGGCGGAGTTCCCGTCGAAACGGCAGGAGGCGTCAAGAAGATATATGTCCTTGAAACTGTAGTTCACGCCGGCGAGGAAGCCTATGGTCCGGCTCGTGCTTTCCGAGGATGTCGGTTTGCCTTTCAGCTCCTGTGCGTAGTTGACTGAATCGAATTCACCGGAAGGGAAACCGAAATAGGTCGTGTTCAGGGATTCGCTTGTGCGGTCCATCAGGTTGACACCGGCCTGTCCGTTGATGTTGTGGTTGCCGAATGTCTTGTTGTAGGAAAGGTATGCATTCACGTTCCAGTACAGGCTGTTGCCCCTGGTCGTGTAGAGTGTTCCCGAAGAAGGGTTGGACAGGTCCAGAAGCTGGGAGTTCTTCTTGGAACGGGGATCATAGAAACGGTCGCTTGAGGAGATGCTCTTCGTGACGCTTACCTGTCCGCTCAGACGGAGACCGTCGATGATGTACCAGTTGATTGACAGGTTGTTGATGAACTCCTGACTGCGGCCTTTCTGGTAGCTGCTCAATCCGGCCTCGTAAAGAGGGTTCACACGGTTGGTGCCTGAGTAGATGCTCCAGGAACGGAGATTCTCAAGATAGTTTCCGTTTTCATCGAGGTACTCATCGTAAGGCTGGGCCTTGGTGTAGTCCGAGAAGGAACCGTACGGCGATTCCCTTGAATCTGTCTGCAGAAATGAAGTGTAGTTCTTGATTGACAACTGTTTGTAAACATACTGGAGATAGACTCCGGCACCCATTCTGTCACGCTTCGACCCCTTCATCACACCGTCCTGATTGGTGTACTGGAGGTCCACTCCGAAACGGAATGCGCTGCTACCTCCGTCGATGTAGAGGGAATGCTTGTGGTTGAAGACCGTGCGCAGAGGTTTTGCCATCCAATAGGTGTCGACTCCCTTGCGGACATTCTGCAACTTGGCATTGTACTCCGTCAGCCTCTCGATGATGTCGCTCTGTACGCCTGCCTTCTGTGGGTCGTAACATCCGGCGAGAAGTTCCGTCTGGAGTTTCTCTTCCGCATTCATCAGGTTGTAGTCGCTCAGGTCCGGAGCCTCGACCGTGCCGACGAACTTGTATGAGATCTTGAGTTTTCCCGGGGAAGGAGCCACTGTTGTGATGACCACGACGCCGTTTGAAGCCCTTGAACCGTAGATTGCCGTTGCAGCGGCATCCTTCAGGATGGTAATATTCTCGATTCTGTCAGGGTCCATATCGTAGAGTTTCTGCGCAGAAATCTCGAAACCGTCCATAATGAAAATAGGAAGGTTCGGGTTGTTCTCAAGATTGGCCTTGCTGAACTGGTCTGAATCGACATCCAGTTCCTTGGTCCCCACTCCCGACTCTCCGCGGATATATAGTTCAGGAACGGCATTCGGGTCGGATCCCATCAGGTTGTTCTCCTTGATTCGGAAGGAAGGGTCGA
Source organism: uncultured Bacteroidales bacterium (assembly GCA_945948555.1). Classification (GTDB taxonomy): domain Bacteria; phylum Bacteroidota; class Bacteroidia; order Bacteroidales; family UBA932; genus Cryptobacteroides. Next base: position 31,166 of record CAMFBM010000030.1, read on the forward strand.
ACGACTGGAGGGCCTTGATGACATTGGTCTTGGACGCCTTCAGGAGTTCCTCCTTGCTGACAGAAACCGTGTTTCCGGTAAAGCTCTCCTTGCGGATGTTGGCATATCCAGTCACGACGGAGTTCTCAAGCTGGGATGCGGACTCGTCCATAACCACGTCAATCACGGTCTTGCCATTGAAAGTGATTTCCTGGGTGTCCATTCCGATGCAACTGAAGATTATGACCGGTTTCTTTGCCGACTCCGAAGTTATGTCAAGATTGTAGCGTCCCTTTTCGTCGGTCATCGTACCCTTGGTCGTGTTCCCCTTGACATAGACAGTCACTCCCGGAACAGGCTCCCCCTGACGATCGGTCACGCGGCCGGTAATGACCACCTTCTGGGACTGCGACGCGAAAGAGGGATCTGCAACGGCTGCACTGGCAGGCTGCCAAGTCAACAGGGCAAATGACATTGCTGCAATTGACAATGCTGTCACCGACAGGCAGAAACGTCCTCTGCGTCTGCCCGTTTGCTGAATATTTCGGTTGTTGCACATAATAGGTGTGTCAGTTTTTTGTTTTCAAGTCCACAAATATAAACAAATATCGCAATCAGAAACATCTCTACACTGTTTTTTATATGATAAAATTATTATATATTTGGGAGTTTCTCAGACCTGTAACAAACAATAATATGAATACTCCCGGCAAATGGGTTGTCGTCCGCGTTGACGGAAAGATAGCCTCTGTCTCGAAAGACTATTCCGGACTGGCAGAAACCGCAAAGATTCTGGCTTCAAAAAAGAACCTGGAATACAAGGAAATCCACGCCAATGTCGTCTCTGATGAAGAAATCTGGCGTCTGAGGGAATCTGTCTCCCTTGAGGACCTGATACTGTTCGGCAGTCCGTTCCGCAAGAAAATCTGGAAGGCGCTCTTCAGCCTGACCCATCCTGAGGGAGATGAGACTTCAGGCATTGAAGTTGCCCCGGGAATAAGGATGATGAGTTACAGCGATTTTGCGCAATACTGCGGATGTCCTGCCGGGACAAGAGCCGTTGCTCACGCCGTCGGGCTGAATCCCCTGCCCGTCCTCATTCCCTGCCATCTGATTGTGCCCAAGGAGACGATGGACCGGATAAGGGAATTGCGCCGCAATGCTGAACAGACCCTTTTCAAAGGCGAGGACCTTTTCCCTTTCAGGAAACTGGACTATGGTGAATATGCCCTTGGACGCGACCTCAAACGGGATCTCGTCCTGCAGGAAATACATTGAATCTCAAGAATATCAACGCAGTCTGAAAGTGACTGCGATGCGGGTGCATCACCCGGATAGAAAAAGGCCGCCACATCTCCCCATTGCGTGTGAATTCAGCTTCTGGCGGCTGCTCGCTGCAAAAGCCCACTGGGCTGTTTGCTTATCGCTCGAATAAGGTAAAACATTATCATACCGCCTACCGGCGGCTGCTCGCTGCAAAAGCCCACTGGGCTGTTTGCTTATCGCTCGCGAGGTGGTACACGCAGTGAGCCAAGGATAATACAAAAAAAAGAATCCCGACAATAAATCTGGAGCGAAGCGACGCAAGGGGTCAGGGGAATACGGTCCCCTGCACCCCACGAAAGTGTAGAGCCTTATCATACCGCCTACCGGCGGCTGCTCGCTGCAAAAGCCCACTGGGCTATTTGCTTACCGCTCGCGAGGTGGCTCACTTCGTGAGCCGGGGGTAAAACGAAAGATACCGGAAGATATTAATCAATATCATCCGGTATCTC
>CAMFBM010000031.1 GCA_945948555.1 uncultured Bacteroidales bacterium
GTGAGCGGTCAGCAAACAGCCCGGTGGGCTTTTGCAGCGAGCAGCCGACGGCAGTCGGAACGGACTTAGTCGTGCTAAATGACCGATGAGAAAAGCAATATGTACCGGAAAGATTATTCATAGATGATGCCGGTTATTTTTTGAAGATTCCTTTACCGAAAACAGAGTATTGAAATTCCGTTCATATTCCTTAATTCCGTGCCGGAAAATACAATAGAGTAGAACTAACCGGCTGCCAGAATATGCCCCGGTTGCCGGGCCCAATGGTTCCGATAACCAGGTTGCACCGTCATCGTATGATATGAACCAGTATCCATCAACTATTTTCAACTTCGGTGTCACACCATCCTTGCCATCCATACCATTCTATCCGTCAACTCCATCTTTACCCTCCGTTCCGTCAACCCCATCCTTGCCATCTCTTGCAGAAGCCTGAACTTTCTCTCCGTTCCCGTCAAGAAGCCATTCCCCGTCAATCGTCCAGTACCATATTCCATCCTGTCCCTGTCTTACGGCAATGGCCGGAACGTGTCCATCCTTGCCGTCTGAACCGTCCTTGCCATTATAAATACTGACAATACCGCTTTTCTTGAAACCAATTGTATAGCCGATAATCTAACCGGAGTCCGTAATAGGTAGAATATTTGTAATATAGTCCCCGTCCTGAAGAGCATTGACTATTATTTGAAGTGATGTGATATTCGTGTTCAGTTGTGAGCTCATAGTTTTCAACTCATCCAATTGCGATTGAAGATTCCGATCTTGTTCTTCAAGGGATGCAATACGTAAAAGCAATGCCGAGTCATCAGAACATCCGGCAATCAGTATTCAACAACTGACCACAGCACGAAACAAGTTCACAAGTTTCATATCTTCCTTATTTTAAGACAATATTCATCATATCAATATTCAACCTCAACGCTCGCGGTATAAAGTCTTGACGGATCGAAATAGATTGCGCAGCTGTTGACCATATCCTCGAAGCGACGCTCCAGCTTCCCGTTGAAGACCTCAATGCCGTTTACCTTCACCACAACCGCCTGATCGAGGTCCACGAGTTCGTCGCAGAGGTAGATGCGGATTTTTCCGCCGGAAACAGTTGTGGAGGTCCTGTCATATCTGACAGCATTATTATATGGTTCCGGAGCCCATTGTACAGGCGTGTATGACACGCTTGACACTTTAATGTCGATGACATTCCCGCTGATGGTCATCTCGTACTGCCTCCTGTCGGAAGGTTTTCCCCCGTCAGGAATGAAGAGGTTGTAGAAGCCTTCGCGATAGATTCCGTCCTGGTCAAGTCTTTCCCAGTTCACATATTTCGGATATGGCTTCCTGACCTTGTCCTTCAGCCAGAGTGGAGAGACATAATCAATGTCCGAGTGATGCTTCCCCTGTGCTATGATGACATTGTGATCGTAATATCCGCTGTGCTCGGAAGAGAGTGCATCCAGCGCTTCCTTCGTGTATTTTGTAATGAGATTCCTTCCATATCCGACATCTTCGGAACCCGTCATAAGATAATAGGCGATGTTGGCACAGTTCTCAACAGGGGCAGTCACAAGGGGTTCTCCTCCCGCCATAGGGCCTATGCCGGCAAGATAGTCCGCATAGATAGTGGCCAGACGGGCGCTTCCGTATGCACCTTCGGAGGCCCCGACAAAGAACAGACGGTCCGGATTGGCGTATGTCGAGATGTAAAGCTGGCGGATGAGCCTGTTCCAAACGTACTGTTTGCCTTTCTGCCACCAGCGGTAAAGGCTGAAACCGCCGTCAGTCACTCCGTTCGGAATCAGGGGGTCGAAATAGATTCCGCTGACGCTACGAGCCCATCCCTGACAGAAACTGTAACCTGTGTTCCATTCAGAGGAAGGACCTCCTGAACCGTGAAGATAAATGAACACAGGGTAACCGCCTTCTGGTTTTGCCAGTGAACTGCTCTTGCCCCAGTGGAAGGTCATCTTCGAATCATTCCCGGTGAAGGAACCGTTGATATATTCTCCCTCAAGTGCTTTCGGGATTACCCAGCTGAAGATATCCTTGCTGCTGCCCAGAACAGGCAGACTTGGTAGTTTATCTTCATCCTGGTAAGTGAGATAGGCACTCTTCCAGGCTTTCCACACAAGTGAGCGGGCCATCTCAATGGAATCCTTTGTCAGGATGGCATCAGCACGGTATCGGCCCGTTCCGGATTCGAGATTCTCCAGCAGGAAAGCTTTCACAGAATTCTCCTGCTTTGTGAAACTTCCATAGTGATTATCTTCCTCAGGAGCCAGGACAAAGTCCTCACCATCTTCCCAATCCTGAATGTCTCCTGCAACTTCTATGTGTATGGACGTCTCTTGTACACTTATATTTAGAGGATGAATCCGTCCAGACAACATCTTGGCTGAATACACTTCGGATAGTTCGGTCTCATCCTCCATTCCCAAAACGACACGGAATGCTCCTTCCTGCTCCGGGACAATCATTTCAAACTTATTGTTTGAAACCTTATGTGCAATTACTGCGACCGGTTCATCAGAAGGATCTGCCAAAGAGCGCAATTCATCATAGTCAATAGCGGCTTTCGTTTTGAGATTCTGGATCGTAACGGATTTGACGGCATTTTGCGAGTTATTCTCTACAGTGATAGCAATCTTTGAGAGCAAATGTCTGAATTTCATTGTAATCGCATCTATGGAAGGAATAACGTCTGTTCTTATGGACCCAAGAAGATCAGAGTCTGCCGTCCCCCCAGTCTGATTACAAGAAACCATAAAATTATATGGAATGCCACTTTCGGAATATGGATAATAGGCGATAAGGTTTGACGGTCGGCTGCTGTCACTATACCATTTTATGTCAGCATTCGTAAAATATTGTCCATTGTATGATAATGCAACATTATTTAAATATGCATCAGGCTCTCCTTCAATTACGATTTCAAGTCCTATAGTGTCATTGATGTCAAAAGAAGTACTTGTTACCTTGCTTGACTGCAGTTCGGGATAAATATTGATTTTGAAAGGAATCTTATTTTCATCATTGACATCTTTACTGGTACAGGATGAAATAAAAACTGCAATAATAAGAGAATTCAGCAAACTGGCATTTTTCATATTTCAATACTTTGTTGGGAAAATTGGGGTCAAGTCCATTCCTCAGGCATCTGATTGATATGGCACAGAACTAACTAGCGACAAATATACCCCCCCCCGAATGGATTTTGCAATAGATTCAAGGATTTATTCCTCTTTCCTCCAGCCCTCCTGCCACCGGATGCGCGCAGCAAAAGCCCACAGAAATAGTTTTCTATCTTTTATGATTCAGCGCGGTGTTTGTTACGAGTTGCGGACAACAATTGAAGAATGATGTTCTGTAGGGTCCGTTATGCCCGACACCGATCGGACATCTACGCGCAGAAAGATTCCCGGTCAAGCCGGGAAGGACCAAGGGAAACAGGTCGGGAATGACTAAGAAAGTCGAGTTGGGAAGGACAAGACAGTTGGGAAGGACAGGACAGTTGGGTCGGAAGGACAGGAGGTCAAAGCAGGAAAGCCGGACTGGAAACACAGGAAAGCAAGCCGGGGAAGCAGGAGAGTCAACCCGGGAAGGACGGACGGCCGCCCCGTCAGAGACCCAGTGCCGTTTTCAGCTGGGTGTCGTAGCGGAGGCGGACCCGTATGCCGGCTTCCTGGTAATAGTAACGGACAGCCAGTTCCTCCTCGATGAACGGGATGATTTCATCCTTTTTCAGACGGATGAATCTTTCCTTGTCCATCTCCATTGCCTTTTTCAGGGCATCCAGCTCGCTGTTCATATCTTCCGCAAGACCGTCTTTTTCAAGTTCCTGCTTCATTTGGTCGAACAGTGCGACCGCGCTGCTGCGGTAGTCGAATTCCCGGGTTTTGGCAAAACGGACGAAATCCTCGAAAATCTCATCTGTCACACGAAATTCATCAAGAGGGGCAATAGAGGCATTGCGGCGGACAAAATCAAGCACGTAATTGTCAATCACGCCACCCAGAACCAGCGAATAGACAAGCCTGCTGTAGGATTTCGGTTCAACCTCCACGTCCGGGGTAATTCCTCCACCGTCACGGACAATCCTGCCGCCTACTGTCCGGAACTCGTGTGTGAGGGAATCCGGGATGTGCCCCACGCTTCCGTCCTCGTTGCGCCGGCTGTAGTCGATTGCCTGGACGCAACGGCCGCTCGGGGTGTAGTATTTCGCAATCGTCACCTTCAGCTGACCGTTGTAGGCCACCGGACGGACGGACTGCACAAGACCCTTTCCGTAGGTGCGCTTACCCATTATCGTACCCCTGTCAAGGTCCTGGATGGCGCCTGCCACAATCTCGGATGAGGATGCGCTGCCACCGTCAACCATCAGAATCAGAGGGATTTGGGTGTCAAGAGGTTCTGTCGTCGTGCGGTATTCCCTGTATGAGGCAGGGTCCAGACCCTTTGCTGAGACCACAAGGGAATTGCGCGGGACAAAGAGGGAAACTATGTTGATTGCTTCCTGCATCAGTCCGCCGCCGTTGCCCCTGAGGTCGAGCACCAGGCGTTTCATCCCCTGCTCCTTCAGTTTCAGGTAACCGCTGCGGATTTCAGCGGAGACCCCGTCTGTAAAGCCGCTCTGACAGATGTAACCCGTTGTGTCATCGAGCATTCCGACGTATTCCACATCAGGAAGATGAATTCTTTCCCTGACAATCGGAACCTCAATGATTTCCCCGCTGCGGACCTTCTTCACCTTGAAGACTACCGTCGTGCCCGGTTTTCCCTTCATCCTCTCGCTGCTGTGCGATGCATCAAGGTCCTTTGTCGGAAAACCGTCGATCTCTATGATTTCATCTCCGCAGACCAGACCTGCCTTCACCGCAGGGGAATTGAAGTAAGGTTCGTTGATAACCACATTCTCACCGACCTGCTTGTGTATGATTGCCCCGATGCCGCCGTAGGTCTTGGAAAGCATCATCTGGAAATCCTCATTTTCCTCCTCCGGCACATATACGGTATAGGGGTCCAGTTCCTCAAGCATCGCGTCAATGCCCGCCTTGAAAATCCGGTCCGCCGGAAGTGAATCCACATACGAACGGTTCAACTCTTTCACGACTGAATTATATATTTCAGTCCATTGTCCGAGTTTGAAACTTCTGCTCTGGGCAGAAGAGGCAACGGCAAGGGCCGTTGCGAGGAATGCCGTTACGGCATATTTAATATATTTCATATATCTTATATATACCTTATTTATTATATATACCTTAAATGATATAACTGTTTTCCACTTCTTTTACATCGAAGCGACAAAATTAAGAAAAATTGCAGTATTTCAGGCAGAATTGATACCTTTGCAGCCGATTTAATGGAAATAAAAAGCAGTTTTATGATGAAAATGGTTTTTGCAACGGGCAATAGCGGCAAACTGCGTGAAGCATCTGAGATTTTAGGCGGGGGATTTGAGCTCGTTACTCCTGCACAAATGGGAATTACTGAGGACATTCCGGAAACGGGGAATACTCTGGTTGCAAATTCGCGCCAGAAAGCCGAATACATCTGGGAGAGATGTCACTGCGCCTGCTTTGCGGATGACACGGGGCTGGAGGTTGATGCCCTGGGAGGCGCTCCGGGAGTCCACACGGCAAGATATGCTTCGGAAGACAAGGATTTCAACAAGAATATGGACAAACTGCTCCACGAGCTGTCAGTCGTGGAAGCGGAGGCTCAGATGGCTGCATCACTGGGGCTGAAAGTCAGGAAAGTGACCCGCAAGGCACGCTTCAAAAGTGTTGTTACACTGATAGTTGACGGGGAGAAGCATTATTTCGAGGGAACGCTTGAGGGGAAAATCGCCCTGACAAAATCCGGAAACGGAGGCTTCGGCTACGACCCGGTCTTCATCGCGGACGACTATCCTGACAGGACGCTGGCCGAGGTTTCCGAGGAGCAGAAGAATGCTGTTTCCCACAGGGGAAAGGCTCTGAGGGCTATGGCCCAATGGCTTGGACAAAATGGAGGAAAACACTGACCTTATTGTACTTCACACCACAAAATACGGTGAGAATGCCGTCGTTGTCCACACTCTCAGCAGGAGGTACGGACGGCGGGGCTTTCTTGTGCGCGGACTGGGAAAGAAACCGGTGATGAGTCTGCTCCAGCCTCTGAACCTGCTGGAGGCGGACGTAACGGAGAATACGCGCTCAAACCTCTACACAGCGTCAAACCTTTCCGTGAAATACCCCCTGAACGGCATCAGGAGCAATCTTTACAAGAACGCTATGACGATGTTCATCAGCGAGGTGCTCTTCCGTGTCATCAGGGAAGGGATGAATGAAGAGGGACTTTACGGATGGTGCGAGAAGAACATCCTGCTTCTGGATGCGGTGGAGTCCGACTTCAGCAATTTCCATCTGAGGTTTCTCCTGGAACTGGCGGTGACTCTGGGATTCAGTCCGGAATCCACTGATCTGCTGCCTTTTGTGGAGGGGCACTACCCTGTCGTCGAGAGGTTCATGAAGGAGTCTTTCGCCGAGTCGATGCTGATTCCGCTTTCGGGGAAGGCCCGCAACGAAATTGCGGACGGGGTGCTCAGATACCTCGAATTCCACACGGAATCCCACATAAATGTCGCCTCCCTGAAAGTTCTGAGGGAATTGTTCGGGTAAGGAATCTCTTTTCATATTCCTTAGGAATATCTTTTCATATTTGCAAATGCCGGGGGATGTTCCGGGAAAATGATTATTTTTGTGCCCGCATTGGCAGGTTGTTTGCTCTGGAGGCAGGTTGTTTGCTCTGCGAGCAGTTCTGACACATTCAGCAGGAATAAGATATGGACAAAGACAAGGAAATACTTGAAGGACTGGCGGAAAAGGAGTACGAGCACGGCTTCGTGACGGATGTGGACCAGGAGTTCATCCCGAAGGGACTGAACGAGGACATCATCCGGCTGATTTCCGCAAAGAAGGAGGAGCCGGAATGGATGCTGGAGTTCCGCCTGGAAGCCTTCAGAAGATGGCAGAAGATGACAATGCCCCGCTGGGCCCATCTTGACATACCTGAAATCGATTTTCAGGACATCATCTACTATGCAGCCCCGAAGAAAGACTCGGACAGGCCGAAGGAAATCGACCCTGAACTGGAGAAGACATTCGACAAGCTGGGCATTCCGCTGAACGAAAGGGCTGCCCTCGCGGGAGTGGCCGTCGATGCGGTCTTTGACTCTGTTTCCGTCAAGACAACCTTCCGCAAGGAACTGTCTGACAGGGGAATCATCTTCTGTTCATTCTCCGAGGCAGTCAGGGAGCATCCCGACCTTGTGAGAAAATATCTTGCATCGGTCGTGCCGGTGGGCGACAATTTCTACGCGGCCCTGAACTCGGCCGTCTTCAGCGACGGTTCATTCTGCTATATTCCCAAGGGGGTTCGCTGCCCGATGGAACTTTCCAGCTACTTCAGAATCAACGCCAAGGGCACAGGCCAGTTCGAGAGGACACTGATTGTAGCGGACGAAGGTTCGTATGTGAGTTATATGGAGGGATGCACCGCCCCGATGAGGGACGAGAACCAGCTTCACGCAGCGGTGGTTGAGATTGTCGTGGAGAAGGATGCGGAAGTGAAGTACTCAACGGTGCAGAACTGGTACCCGGGAGACGCGCAGGGACGCGGCGGGATTTTCAACTTCGTGACCAAGAGGGGAATCTGCAAGGGCAGCGGGAGCCATCTGTCCTGGACTCAGGTGGAGACGGGCTCGGCAATCACCTGGAAATACCCTTCAACAATCCTCAAGGGAGACAATTCCTCCTCTGAGTTCTACTCCGTCGCCGTCACGAACAATTTCCAGCAGGCGGACACGGGAACAAAGATGATTCACATCGGGAAGAACACCCGCAGCCGGATCATTAGCAAGGGAATCTCGGCAGGACGCAGCCAGAACAGCTACAGGGGGCTTGTGAGCATCCTCCCGGGGGCCGACAATTCAAGGAACTACTCCCAGTGCGACAGTCTGCTGATCGGAGACAAATGCGGGGCACACACTTTCCCGGACATCCGCAATGCCAACCGGACCGGAGTCGTGGAGCACGAGGCCACCACATCGAAAATCAGCGAGGAACAGCTTTTCTACTGCAACCAGAGGGGCATACCGCCGGAGGAGGCCGTGGGGCTGATTGTCAACGGATATGCCAGGGAGGTACTCTCGAAACTGCCGATGGAATTTGCGGTCGAGGCCAGGAAACTGCTCTCTGTCTCCCTTGAGGGGTCTGTCGGTTAACAAGATCACTCCCTCCGGCCGGTCGAAATGACAGAAACGAGGGATTTTATTAAGAAAATATGGACTTGCTGAACTACACATTATTCACCATAGGCTCAGACACGCCGGTGCTGCTGATAGACCTTCTGACGTCGGTCTTCGGCCTTGCCTGCGTCTTCCTTGCAGGCAGGAACAACAAATATAACTTTTACATAGGGTATATATATACCTTCCTCCTTTTCCTGATGTTCTTCAACAAACATCTGTACGCAAGCCTGCTTCTCCAGCCCATCTCATTGGGAATCAACATACTCGGGCATTACAGATGGACCCATCCCAAGAAGGAGGAAGAGAGTTCGCAGGACAGCAAAGCCCTGAAGGTCAGCCTTCTGACCTGGCCGCAGAGAGGGCTGGCGGTGGTCAGTGTTCTTGTGCTGGCCGGAGTCTGGGGATGGCTCCTGAGTATGCTGGGCGGGAAATGGTTCGTCGGGGTTTTTCCGTCCGACCCGGTACCCTACCTCGACGCCTGTGTGACAGTGCTCATCCTTGTAGCCCAATTCCTCTCGGCCCTGAAGAAATGGGATTGCTGGGTGGCGTGGCTGCTTGTGAACATCACGCAACTGGCCCTGCATATCTCTGTCGGACACGTGTTTATGCCGATAGTGTGCAGTCTGTACCTGATTAACGGAGTCTGGTCCCTTGTGACCTGGTTCAGACTTTACAGAAAAAACGCTTGAAAAATCTTTGACTATGAACGAGATATTATTGGAAATAAAAGGCCTGAAGGCCGGGATAGAAGGCAAGGAAATCCTCAAAGGGGTAGACCTGACCATCCGCAGGGGAGAGATTCACGCGATAATGGGTCCCAACGGGGCGGGGAAAAGCACCCTGTCGGCCGTCCTTGCAGGCAGGGAGCAGTTCGCCGTTTCTGAAGGAAGTGTCAGATTCCTCGGGCAGGACCTCCTGAAGATGTCCCCTGAACAGAGGTCCTGGGCGGGAATTTTCCTGTCTTTCCAGTATCCGATTGAAATTCCTGGCGTGTCTATCACCAACTTTATGAAGACCGCCGTCAACTCAAAACGCAAGGCCCTGGGTCTTGAGGAGATGAAAGCCGCCGAGTTCCTGAAACTGATGAAGGAGAAGATGGCATTCGTGCAGATGAAACCGGAATTTTCCAAGAGAGAGGTCAACGTGGGCTTCTCAGGGGGCGAGAAGAAACGCAACGAGATTTTTCAGATGGCTATGCTCGACCCTGTGCTCTCCATCCTCGATGAGACCGATAGCGGGCTGGACGTGGATGCCTTGAGGATTGTCGCTTCGGGAGTCAATGCCCTGCACACCCCTGAGAAGTCCGCAATCGTGATTACCCACTACCAGAGGCTTCTGGACTACATTGTGCCAGATGTTGTGCACGTATTGAAGGACGGACGCATTGTCAGAACCGCCGGCAAGGAACTTGTCGCAGAAATAGAGGAGAAAGGCTATGATTCCCTGTGAGACATTTACCAGACCGGAGAGCATTACAGTGAATCCCAACGGGACTTTCAGCAAAGTCATCGTTCTGGGAGGAGAGACTGTCTCCCGGACGGAAGATTCATCCGACCCTGCAAAGGGATTGCCTGCAGAGGGAGATTCTTGCAGCCTGCCCAAGGAAATCACTCTTGAGCGCGATGCCTGTACCGAGATTGTCATCATTGTGCTGCCTGGAACAGACTGCAGGCTGCCGCTGAAGGTCAGGCTCACCGGTGAGGGAGCACAGGCCAATATTTCGGGTATATTCATCACCGGAGCAGACGAGAAGGTCAACATAGCTGTCGATGTCTTCCACGATGTGCTTCGCTGCACCTCCCGCCAGCTTTTCAAGGGAATAGCCGGAGGACACTCAAAAGTGGATTTCTACGGAAAGATTGTTGTGGCTCAGGATGCCCAGAAGACAGAGGCCTACCAGGAGAACCACAACATCCTGCTTTCAGATGACGCAAGGGTGAACACAAAGCCGCAGCTCGAGATTTACGCTGACGACGTGAAATGCTCTCACGGCGCCACCGTCGGCAGGCTGAACGAAGAGGAGCAGTTCTATATGCGCTCCAGAGGAATACCCGAGCAGGAAGCCCGGGCTCTCCAGATGATTTCCTTCCTCGCACCAGTCCTTGAGAGTGTCAGGGATTCGCAGCAGAGAGAAACACTTCTGCGACTGACGGAAGATGCTATCAGAAAGGTCCTGTAGTCTTGTCGGAACCACAGAACCCGCAAATCATCACAAAGCTTTGTCCCTGTCCAGTCTGAACTGGTTCGAGGTGAGTTCCTCAACGGAGATGGAGGTGTAAACCAGATCGTAGCCGTTGCCTGCTCTATTACCGGAAGCACGAGAATCTCACCGTTTGTTCCGAAAGTGTCAGTGGTACTTCATCCGTAATTTGCTCCATTCGAGGAATCCGGGTCACCACCAGCTGACCGAAGTGAAGACTCCGTTGAAATCGTAGTCCGTGAGCTTTCCTTCTGCCCACAATGCCGGCGCCAGATTCTCCCGGCGGGCCACGGCAGCACAGCATCTGCCGTCAGACGAGGCGACAGTCCTGTCGAAGATTGCACAGCAGCCCGCTTCCATATTCAGATAGTCACTTCCGCGGCACAACGAGACATCCCCGGTCTGGCGGTCCGTAAAAAGTGAAACGACCTCATTCCCGTCCGAGTCCCACGCAACCGCTTCCATCCACTGGGGAAATGACGCAACCCTTTCAGTCATTTTCCAGAAACTTGCGGTCGATGAACTGCCCGTTCCCGAGACGGCGTAAGTAAACACCTCTCCCCTGTTTTTCAGGAAACGGCAGCCGGACATCGTCTCAAAATCGAAAAGTTCGTAGGCAATGCAGTCCAATCCCTTTGCAAGCACCGCCTGACGGATGTTCCTGCGATGGGCTATGTAGAGAATTTCTCCATTCACCATCATCGCGTCATCAACCGCGCTCACGTCATCCGGGACAGTCATCGATTTCACTTCACCATCAACTGCAAAGAACCATTTGAAAGAATCTCCCGAAGATGAGGAAATCGTGTCCTCATAGCCGAAGCACACCCTTCCGCCGTCAAGATGAAGTCCGGATGGGAAAAGGGAACCTATGCTCTTGTAGAGTTTTACCTCACCGTTCTTTCTGAAAACCCACCCGGTCCCTGAACGCGGGATACTCAGGGTGTAAACATCGTCCGAATCAAGAAGGAAACTGACAATCATCTCCCGTCCGGGAAACCTGAAAATCTCCACCCCGTCCCTTTTCAGAACAGTCTCCGTCTCAGTGGAAAAATCCGTGTACAAATGTCCTTCGACACACCGGTGCATATCGGCATCCGCACTCACCTCATTCTCCGCACAGACATCTGTCTCAAAGATTCTTTTCCCGTCCTTCATCAGAAAAAGCACCGTCCCGGGTGGCGGATTCCCGAGACTCTGCCACCATCCATACCCTTGAGGATACTCCACACCAGTGACGAACAAGGACTTGCGTTTCTCCCCGGATTCCCCCGGAGCAATGCCTCCATGCCCGCCTCCCGGAATTTCCGAAGGCTGCCGGGAAGTGATGTCCCTGCCAAGTTCCACCGGTCCGTAACACCCCGTCAGCATCCCGAGGATTCCAACACTGAAAATGAACGGCAGCACTTTCAATAAAATATCTCCCATCTTCTTTCCTTCCTATTTCAAGTTGGCGCAAATGTATGTGAAAACAGGTAATATACGGACATATTGACCCGTCGGGAGTGCAACTTTTTCTCTTTTTTAATGTTTTTTCTTTTTCTTAATATTTTTTCGTATTCCTTATTTTTTTTAATATTCCTTAATTCTATTATTTTTGCTGAACTTTGTATAAAAGTTTCTGGAATGAAGCACGAAATTCTGATACAGGGGATAGCCGATCTGGACCGGGCTGCGGGCGAATTTCTGGAGAAGACCTCCGGACACAGCCTGATTGCCTTTTTTGCGCCTATGGGGGCGGGAAAGACTACTTTCACCACAGCAATCTGCCGCGCCCTGGGAGTTGGAGATGCCGTCTGCTCCCCTACCTTTACCATAGTCAACGAATATGTAACCTCCACGGGAGAATCGGTGTATCATTTTGACTTTTACCGCATCAGCAAACTGCAGGAAGCAATTGACATCGGGCTTGACGACTATCTTTACAGCGGTTGTCTCTGCCTGATGGAATGGCCGGAAAATGTCGAGGAACTTCTTCCGGAAGAAACCCTCAGGGTTAACATCCGGGTGAACGACGATTTGTCAAGGACCGTTTACTGGGAGGACTGATATGCTGACCCGCCCCAATGTCAAGGTAAATTTCGGCCTTAATGTCCTGCGAAGACGCGAAGACGGCTTCCATGACATCGAGACCCTGTTTGTTCCATATTCCGGATTGTCCGACAATCTCGAAATCATCTGTGGCGACGACTACAGCAGGACGATGGGCTCCATTCTGGAAGGGTACGGAAACAAAGTGGCAGAATCGGGCCATCCCTGTGTAAAGCAGGCCATTTCCACGGACGGGAAACTGATGATCACCATCGCAAGACGGGAAGGAGTGGACTGGGAGCCGCTGGAGGACCTGTGCGCAAAAGCCTACTTCCTGCTTGAGAAGGGCTTCAACCTTCCGGCAGTGAAAATCTTCCTCGAAAAATGCTCTCCGGTCGGAGCAGGGCTCGGCGGAGGTTCTTCAGATGCGGCTTTCACCCTGAAGATGCTCAACAGTATGTTTTCCCTGAAACTGGACGAAAACACCCTGGCTTCATACGCCTCCAGACTCGGAAGCGACTGTGCGTTTTTCATTTTCAACAGACCTATGAGGGGTTCAGGCAGAGGCGAGGTCCTCTCGGAATTCAACCTCGAAGGAATCCGTCTTGACGGCTTTCCGCTGAGGATTCCCGCACAGGAATCATCTGCACCGAAATCGCCCGCACCGGAGTCTCCTGCACCTGAACACATTGCCCGCGCATTGGAAGACATCCTCAGCACCAACGGCTTCGGCAGCGGAAGCGCTGCGACACTCCACGTGGTCATTCCTGAAGGAGTCGGCGTCAGGACCTCCGAAGCCTACCGCGGCATTACCCCGCATCTCCCTGAAATCCCTCTGGAGCAGGTCCTTTCCCTCCCTGTTGAAAAATGGAAAGACACCCTGTGCAACGATTTTGAGGAGAGCGTCTTCAGAGCACATCCGGAAATATCCGGCATAAAGGATGTCCTTTACCGCCACGGTGCCGTCTATGCGGCAATGTCCGGCAGCGGATCTGCATTTTTCTTCCTCGGATAACAACCACATATCCTTTCATATTCCTTAAAACTGAGACCAATTCCATGAAGAGTCAAATCACAGCCCTTTTATTTCTGCTGACAACACTGAACCTGATTTCATGCAATCAGAAGAAAGAGACGTATGTAATCGGGGTTTCCCAATGTTCCGAAGATTCGTGGAGACAGAAACTTAAGGAGGAACTGGAGATTGCGACGTATTTCAATAATGGGGTGAGTCTTCGCTTTGCTTCGGCAAATGAAACCAAATTGGGAAATTCTGAAACATTTTTGCGGACAGGGCTGGACCAGACCGTAAAAATAAACGGTTCCTGCAGGATAATCCTGTCCAATGACAGCGGAGAGGAATTCGCCATCACCTACGACCAGAAAGCGATGACCCTTTCCGGCGACCACTGCCTCAGCGGACTGACGGATTTCTCACAGCATTTCAATGTGCCGGTAACTGCCCCACTCGTGCGTAAATTGACCTCACTGAGAATTTTCGTAGACAATTCAAGCATTGAAGTGTTCGGCAACAATGGAGAGGTTTGCCTTACCAATCTCGTTTTCCCTTCTTCTCCACTTAACACGCTGACATTCAGCAAGAACAACTAACATTATGAAAGACTACATAGCAGGATTGGGAGAGATTTTGTTTGATTGTCTCCCTGACGGGAAAAAGCTCGGTGGAGCACCCGCAAATTTCGCTTACCACGTTAGCAATTTCGGATTTGAGGGCATAGCTGTATCAGCCATCGGCAAAGATGCCGACGGGCTTCTGATAAAGGAAGAACTCAAGCCAAAAGGTCTCAAGTTCCATCTTGAAGAAGTGGATTTTCCAACCGGAACGGTACAGGTGACTCTTTCCGGCAACGGGATTCCACAGTACGACATCTGTCAGGGAGTGGCCTACGACAACATCCCGTGGACTGAGGAAATCGAGGAGATTGCCAAGAACTCCCGCGGAGTCTGCTTCGGCTCCCTGGCACAGCGGAACGCCGTCAGCAGGAACACCATACTGAAGTTCCTGGACACAATGTCCCCGATAGGGACCCTTAAGGTGTTCGACATCAACCTGCGCCAGCATTGGTACTCCAGGGAGGTTGTGGAAGAATCCCTCTACAAGTGTAATGTTCTGAAACTCAATGACGAAGAAATATGTACCATTTCAGAGCTTCTTGAGTTGAAACGCATTCCGCAGCCAGAGGGAAACGCCCCTCTGCAACTTGTGGATTTCGAAGACCAGTGTCGGGAGATAATGAATAATTACGATCTGCAGATGATTATCCTGACCTGCGGGACAAACGGCTCCTATGTTTTCTGCGCAGACGGAAGGACTTCCTTCCAGCCGACACCTAAGGTGGCCGTTGCCGACACGGTAGGAGCAGGCGATTCCTTTACCGGGTCATTTGTGGCCTGCCTTCTGAAAGGCATGACTGTGGAGGCAGCGCACGAGAGAGCAGTGAAAGTCTCTGCATACGTCTGCACCCAGCACGGAGCCATGCCTGTGATTCCTCAGGAACTTCTCAGATAGAATCACCCATCAGCGGCATTCCTCACAGTCCAAGCTTGTCAAGGATGCGGTAGCCTACCGCCTCGGAGATGTGCTCGATTGTGATGTCCGGGGATGAGGACAAGTCAGCGATTGTCCGGGAGATTTTCAGAATGCGGTCATAGGCTCGGGCGGAGAAGCCGTTCTCGGTAATCACCTTTTCCAGAAACGTGCGGCATTGTGCCGAAAGCCGGCAATGCTGCCGGACCTGACGGCTGTTCATCTGGGCATTGCAGGAGATTCCCGCACCTTGCAGCCTCTCCAGCTGAAGTCTCCTGGCTTCTACCACCCTCCTTGCCACTGAGGCGCTGTTCTCCTGAGGTTTCCTTGTGACCAGCTCACTGACATTCACAGGATTGAGCCAAAGATGGATGTCGATTCTGTCCAGAAGCGGACCTGAAAGTTTTGCAAGATAGGCGTTACGGCGATGGGGCGGGCAGGTGCATCTGTCTCCATCGCCATAATGTCCGCACGGGCAGGGGTTCGTGGCGGCAATCAGCATGAATGATGCCGGGTACTCTATCTTTGAGCGGAGCCTTGAGATGGTCACTTTCCTGTCCTCCATCGGAGATCGAAGCATTTCTATTACCGACTTGGGAGCCTCGCACAGTTCATCTATGAAAAGAACGCCATTGTGAGCCAGAGAGACCTCACCGGGGAGAATTGTGTCAGAGCCTCCTCCCAACAGGGCTGCCACAGATGCCGAGTAATGAGGGGAACGGAAGGGACGGCGAGTCATCAGACCTCCACCACGGAAACCCTTGCCGGCAACCGAGTAGATTTTGCTGGTCTGGAGAGCCTCCTCACGTGTCATAGGCGGCAGAATGTCCGCTGTCGCGCGCGACAGCGAACTTTTACCGGCCCCGGGAGGGCCGATCAGGAGGACATTGTGTCCTCCTGCTGCCGCCACCTCCAGCCCTCTCTTGGCAGTCTCCTGTCCGACTATCTCTGAAAAATCCATCACATTGTCCTTCCTCTGAGAGGCTGCCGCCCCTTCCCTGAAACGGGATGCCAGATCCTCACTGACAAGAAGGTCCCCGCACGGTTGTCCGGAAAGAATCCTCAGGACATCCTCCAGACTCCTCACCCCGTAGAGCACCGCCCTGTCATAGCCGGATGCCTCCATTGCGGATTCCAGAGGAAGCACACAGCCCTGCGCACCGCACTGGATTGCCAGCTCCGCAATCGGGAGAGCCCCCGGGATGCTCCTCACACTCCCGTCCAGCCCCAGTTCTCCCATCACGATGAACCTGTCCAGCAGGGGAAGTTCCATCTGACCGGACGCAGCGATGATTCCCACCGCTATCGGAAGATCATACCCGCTCCCCTTCTTGTGCATGTCCGCCGGGGCAAGATTTATCACAATCTTCTTCCCGGGAATCCTGTATCCCACAGACCTCAACGCTGTGATTGTCCTCAGAAGGCTCTCTTTCACCGCAGCATCCGCCAGTCCGACAAGATGAATCCCGATTCCCGATGAGATGTCCACTTCGACAGTCACCGGAACGGCTTCGATGCCTACGCACTTCGCACCTTTCACATATACCAACATATCAGAAATAATTTTTTTCTTAAAAATGTGTCCCGGAATCAGAAAAAAGATTAAAAAAGAGAAAAATGTGGCGAAATTCACATTAGTGCCGAAAAAAGAGTAACTTTGCATCCCTGCAAACTGGAGAAATCAGTTGAAATGATACGGAATTTTTTTGAATCCATAGGAAAATACCTCCTCTTTCTCCGTCAGGTCTTCAAAAAACCGGAGAAGGCCGGCATTTTCTGGAGGCAGTTCGTCAAGGAATCCGACAAACTCATCCTTTCCTCAATTCTGATTGTCGGAGTCATCTCGATATTCATCGGAGGCGTTCTCGTCATCCAGACTGCATCCAACCTCGAGAACCCTTTCATTGACAAGATGTATGTGGGATATATGGTCAGGGAAAGCCTTGTCCTTGAGTTCTGCTCCACAATGGTCGCCCTGATACTGGCCGGGAAGATGGGTTCGAACATATCCTCCGAAATCGGCAGTATGAGAATCACGGAACAGATTGACGCAATGGATATGATGGGTGTCAACTCAGCCTGCTTCCTCGTGCTCCCGAAAATTGTCGCGGCAACTCTTCTCAGCCCGCTGCTTATGATGCTCAGCTTCGTCCTCGGACTCGTTGGAGGCTACTCTGTCGTGGAACTGACGGGCATCATCCCGACGGCCAAGTTCGTGGAGGGCATAAAATTCTGCTACACCGGATTCTACGTATTCTACAGCTGTTTCAAGATGTCCCTCTTCTGCTTCCTCATTTCCTCAATTTCCGCCTACAACGGGTATTATGCCAAAGGAGGCTCCCTCGGAGTCGGGAAATCCAGCACCAGGGCCATCATCATCACAAGCATCCTCATCCTGATGTCGGACCTGATCGTCACCCAGCTGATGCTTTACTGACCCTCCGGCAACAAAACTTGAACTCACGACAATGATACAGGTTGAACATCTCTACAAAGGATTTGACGGCGTTCCCGTTCTCAAGGACATCAATGTGACCTACGAGACGGGAAAATGCAACATGATAATCGGAAAAAGCGGCTCCGGCAAGACCGTGCTGCTGAAATGCCTTATAGGACTCCTTGAGCCGGAATCCGGAGACATCTTCTACGGAGACCAGGGACTTTCCGGGATGAACTATGCTCAGAAAAAGGCACTCAGGCAGAAAATCGGGATTCTCTTCCAGGGCAGTGCGCTGTTCGACTTTGCCACCGTCCTTGAAAACGTGATGTTCCCGATGGACTTCTTCACCGACTGGTCCAGGGCTCAGAAAATTGAGAGGGCGAGATTCTGCCTCGACAGGGTGAACGTGGTCAACTCTGATGACAAGTATCCGAACGAACTCAGCGGAGGTATGCAGAAGAGGGTCGGCATTGCCCGCGCAATTGCCCTCAACCCACAGTTCCTTTTCTGTGACGAGCCCAACTCCGGACTTGACCCCTACACCTCCATCCTCATTGACCAGCTGATTTCAGGTCTGACCCGGGAATTCAACATCACTACCATCGTGAACACGCATGACATCAACTCCATCCTTGAGATTGGAGACAGAATCGCCTTTATCCACGAGGGGAATATGCTTTGGCAGGGTGACAAGAACTCCATCCTCGACACCGGCTGTGAGGAACTTCGGGATTTCCTCAGTGCCAACACACTGGCGCGGAATGTAATGAGGAGGTAGGAAAGATTTCCCGATTTCATCTAAGTTGCGCAAATGCGAAACCTGAGTACACGGTCACTACAGTCTGATACGCAGACCAAGTTCGAAACCGAATGAAACCGGATTCTCCGTCCTGATACTTTTCGGCTGATTTGCATCCTTGAAATAATACCTCACGCTAGGGTCGGCATATATTCCGAGGATGTCGGCGACAACAAACTCGACACCTAGGCCCGCTCCAACGGAGAACTGGAATCCGTTGACATTCTCCTTGTAGGAGGCGACAGGGTCCTGCATCCTGTAAACGTTTGCAACACATTTCTCCGCAGAACCTCCCGCATAGACATAGAAGTCCACGATGTTTGTCCTTATGATACTGAAATAGGCATTGATCGGGATTCCTATGTAACTTATGCTGTTCCTGATCTTAGTCTCATTGAACTCGTAGGACAGCCCGCTGGAGGAAGAAGTCGCAGGATCAATATATATACCGTTGAAAGAACGAGTCATTATCGTGTAATTCAGTCCCGCTCCAATGGCCCAGCGTCTTCCGATGAAGAACTTGGCTCCAATACCGAAAGAGACTGGTATGCCGTAACTGCTTGAACCCGTTTCCGTTATTGTCTTAAGGGCAACCTGTTCCGAACCTAGTGACGGAGTTCCCGGACGGGAGTATGACTGAGTAGCATTCCTGGACATACCGCCGGAAAGGGTGTTGGTCATAGCATTTCCGGATATGCTCAGCGACGATCTGATTTTCTTCCTGCCCTCCAGTTCCCGGGCATCAACCCAGTCGCTGTCATCGAAATCGGCATTCCCTGCGGTCTTCAGTTCCGGTGATACTTCTGAGGGATTCCCGGCAGGATTTTCCGACGGTTCCGCCAAAACCGGTTCCTCTGAAATTGATGCCTCTGAAAGCGATTCCTCTGATACTGACGCCTCTGATACTGACACCTCTGATATTGATTCCTCTGAAACTGATGCCTCTGAGACTGATTCCGGCAAAGAAGAATCTGATTCAGCTGATGACAAATTCCGTCCCGCAGAGCCTGACTCTGAGAGCGGCAGGTCTGAAAAGGCTGTTGTTTGCTCCGACGCAGGAACTGACCCGGATGTTCCTGCCACAGAAGGTGTCCCGGAAGGTCTGAACTCTTCCATCCCGACAGAAGGAATCTCCCCAGGCACGTCAGCAAGCGCCCCCTGCGACGGGACTACGGCCAAAAGTTCCTCACCGGATTCCACGGAACCGCTTCCGCCCCACGGAATCAGTATGACGGCAGAGACGACTGCCGCAGCGACTGCCACACCGGCAAGCGACCTGCGCAGCCAGACAGGGAATACTGCTTTTCCTGTCCCTGAAGAAGCACCGGCACTGTCAAGACGTTCACAGACAGACTCCCACACCCGACCGGGGACCTCTTCCTCAGCCGAGTCCATCAACGCCTTGATTTCAAGGTCGAATCTGTTATAGTCGTTCTCAGACATTCCTGTATTTCCGTATCTGTTCCTGAAGCATCGCCCTCGCCCTGCTCAACTGGCTTCTGGAGGTCACTTCGGATATTCCCAACATTTCCGCTATGTCCTTGTGGGTAAATCCCTCAATAACATAAAGGTTGAACACGGTCCTGAAGCCCGCCGGCAGTCGGGAAATCATCTTAAGCAATTCCTTGTAGCCGAGGTCCTGGATCTGGGTGGAGCCTTCCGATGAAAGATTTCTGGCGAAAGTGATGTCCTCGCTCATTTTCAGGGCATCCTTCTTCCTCAGATACATCAGTGCAGTCGTGACAAATACAGTCCTCGCCCAGCCCTCGAAAGACCCGTTCCCCCTGTAACTGTCAAGTTTTGTGAACAGGGTGACAAAGCCGTCCTGAAGAAGATCCTCCGCAACATCACGCTCCGGGACATACCGAAGGCAGACAGGGAACATCTTTGGCGCAAGTCTGTCATAGACAACCTTCTGCGCCTTTCTGTCTCCCTTTCTGCACAGGTCAATAAGTTCCCTTTCCGATGTCTCTTTCACAGCGGTCCGTTTTACCCGTCAATCTCCCGTGCGACAAAAAAGATGCTGCAAACGGCCATTTTGTTGCACGGAGCGGAGCAAAATCCGTCTGACGGAGGTATTGAACTGCAAAAATAATTATTTTTATGCTATTTTTGCACTTGTTTCCCGGATAGAGATAATACTGATGAGATGAAAAGAAAATATAATATATATATAATAGGATATATAATATATACCTTATTTCTTCTGTCGTGTCCGCATAGCGCCACGGCGCAGACCTACAAGTCTGCGCGTGAACAGGAGAACAGGCTTATGGATGCCGTGAACGCCTACGACAAAGGAGACACAGACAGGGCGGGAATTATCCTGGAGGCCATTGCGGGAGAGGATCCGGACAATGATGCCGCTCACTACTATCTCGGGCTCGTGGCCGTCAGGAAAGCTGACCTCGAAAAGGCCGAAGAGGAGTTCCGCAAGGCAGTCTCGGCTGACACGACGAATTTCTGGTACCGTCATCGGCTTGCCACCGTTTACAGCGCCACGCGAAGGGCCGAACTCGCCGAGTCCATCTACCGCGACCTGCTGAGGGACTTCCCGAAGAAAAGCGACATCTACTACAACCTGATGGAACTCTACCTCTCCGAAGGCCGGCTGGACGATGCCCTGGCGACGCTTTCCCAGATAGAGACCGTCTTCGGAAAAAACGAGATGACAGTGATGGCAAGGTTCGAAATCATGAACCGCCAGGACCACCAGAGGGAGGCGTACGAGATGCTTGAGGCCTACAACAAGGAATATTCGTCCCCTCAGGTGCTGTCCATTCTCGGGGATTACCAGATGTCAATGTACAATGACTCCACGGCGGTGACCCTCTACGATGAGGCCCTGGACATCGCTCCGGACTATGCCCCTGCACTTCTCGGGAAGGCCGAGACCTACAGAATCACGAGAAAATACGACCAGTATTTCAAGACTATGGAGGATTTCGTCACGAACAGGGAAATCTCATCAAAGGGCAAGGCGGACTACCTCACGGAAATCATCAGGCGGTCCGACCCCAACTTCCTCAAGGCATTCCGGCCGCAGATGGATTCCCTTGTGGCAGACGGAGTGGCAACACACCCGAAGGACAGTTCCATGATGGCCCTCTCCGGGATTTACTTCTACGGGACCGGCAGAACGGACCAAGCCTGCGACGCCTTTAGGACGAATATGCTGAACTGGCCTGAAAGTCTCTCTGCCACAGCATCATACATTGAGGTTCTCGCATACGCGGACCGCTGGGAGGAACTGGTATCCGAGGCGGGAAAGGCTGCGGAGAGATTCCCTGAGGAGAAGGCTTTCCTGGAATACTCCGTGCTTGCCGGCTACAATCTCAAGGATTACGGTCTGGTGCTGTCACTCTGCCAGAAGATCATCGACAGAAATCCTTCCGACAGCGCGGCCGTACTTTCCTCATATTCCACAATGGGAGACACATACCACCTCTTGGGAGACAACTCCAAAGCCTACAAGTCCTACGACAAGGCATTGAAAATCAATCCCGACCACTGTCCTGTGCTCAACAACTACGCCTACTGGCTGTCCATGGAGGGCAAGAAATTGAAGAAGGCCTACACGATGAGCCGCAGGACAGTAGAAAAGGAGCCTGACAACCCTACCTATCTGGACACCTTCGGATGGATTCTCTACCTTCAGGGCAAACCGCTGGAGGCCAAGCCATTCTTCAAGCACGCAATGCTTTACGGAGGGAAGGACAGCGCGGTGATTCTCGATCACTATGCCGAAGTGCTTTATGCCCTCGGGGAGTACGACACGGCGTTCATCTACTGGGATCAGGCCCTTGCGAAAGACAAGGGAGAGGAACGGATTGAAGGGCTCGCGGAGAAAATCCGTGAAAGGAAGGCATCAAGAAAGAAATAGGAGGATTCGATGAGGACAATTTTTCCTAAACCGGCTCTGGCCTTTCTGTTGTTCTGCATCGCCTCTTCAGGGGTCATGGCGCAGAACATCGAGAGCCGCAAAAACGAAAAGGCCCGTCTTGAAAAGGAAATTGCATTGATCGACAGCCAGCTGAAGGAAAACAGCAGCAAAAGCCGCAACGCCCTCACGGAACTGACCCTCCTCCGGAAGAAAATCTCGAACAGGAAAACCCTCATAGCACAGACTGATGCGGAAATCCGGCATTACGGTGACAGAATCTATCTGACCAACAAGCAGATAAACAAGCTCCAGGCAAGGTATGACACACTGGAGACCTACTACTGCCGTCTTATCCGGGGAGTTTACAAGAACCGGGATGCCAAAATATGGTATATGTACATCCTTGCCAGCGATGACCTCGGACAGGCTTTCAGAAGATACGGATATTTCAAGAATCTTTCCCTTGAGATGAAGTCCCAGGCGCAGAAGCTTCTCCAGGCGAAGGCCGAACTGGAAGAGCAGAAGGAGAAACTGGCAGTCCTAAAGCGCGAAGCGGAAGAGGTTAAGGCGGAGAGAAAGAAGGAATATGACACCCTGCTGGAGGAGGAAGGACGGTCCAAAGCGGTGGTGGGCAGCCTGCAGAGGGAGAAGAAGAAATACCAGAGCCAGTTAGCGACTAAGAAGAAGCAGGTGGATGCCCTGAACAGGGAAATCGAGAAGCTCGTTGCAGAAGCGATGAAGGCTTCCAGACAGCCTGCAGGCAAGAAGAAAGTGGAAGTGGACTACAAACTTTCAGGTGAGTTCGCAGCCAACAAAGGGAAACTGCCCTGGCCTGTGGAGGGTCCCGTAGTGGACAGGTTCGGCCAGCATTTCCATCCGGTTTACAAGTCCCTGACACTACCTATGAACAAAGGAGTTGACATTGCTACGGCAAAGAACGCTCCCGTAAGATGCATTTTCAACGGAGTCGTGGTGCAGGTAATCGTCATGCCCGGCTACAACCAGTGCGTCCTTGTACAGCACGGAGATTATTTCTCATTCTACTGCAAACTAAAGTCGGTGAGCGTCAAGGCAGGCTCAAAGGTGACCACGGGACAGGAAATCGGCACTGTGGACACGATTGGTTCGGAGACTGTTCTCCACCTTGAAATCTGGAAGGGAGAGAATGCCCAGAATCCGGAAATATGGCTCAGATAAATTTATCCTACAATGCAATGAAGAAGACAGTATTTCTAACCGGTGCAACTGGAAATATGGGATGGGCAGGGTTCCTGGAACTGTATGCCCGCAAGGAGAGGTTTGACATCAGGATTCTGGCACGGAGAAGCAAGAAAAACCTGAAGAAGCTGAAACCATATCTGGAAGATTCTGCCGTGACAGTCATCTGGGGTAATCTGATGTCCTACGAAGATGTGCTTGAAGGGGTCAGGGGGTCGGACTATGTGTTCCACATCGGGGGTATGGTCTCTCCTGCTGCCGACTATTACCCTGAGAAGACCCTGAAAGTCAATGTGCAGTCGTCCGAGAACGTGGCACGCGCCGTCCTTGCACAGCCCGATGCCGACAGGATAAAAGTCATCTATATCGGTTCGGTGGCGCAGTATGGCGACCGCCGAAGGCCTTTCCACTGGGGGCGGACGGGAGATCCGGTTCTGGCCAGCCGGTTTGACATGTATTCCGTCTCGAAGTGCAAGGCGGAGAAGGCCATAGTTGATTCAGGGATAAAGCATTGGGTGTCAATACGCCAGACAGGAATACTCTACCCGGGCATCCTGGGGGTTGTCAATCCTACGGCCTTCCACGTGCCCGTGGGAGGAGTTCTGGAATGGGCAACCATCGAGGATTCCGGAAGACTGATTGCGAAAATATGCTCGGACGATGTGCCGGATTCATTCTGGAACCGGTTCTACAACCTCAGCAGCGGAGAAGAATACCGGATGACCAACTATGAGTTCGAGACCAGGCTGCTCGGGGCATTGGGACTGCCGGGGCCGGAGAAGGTTTTCGAACCGCAGTGGTTCGCCACAAGGAATTTCCACGGAATGTGGTTCACCGATTCAGACGAGCTGGACGACATCCTTCATTTCCGGTCTCACATCCCGGTTGATGAATATTTCCGATCCATGAAGAAGAAACTTCCGTGGTTCTACTCCCTCGCCTTCCTCGTGCCGGCGAAGGTTGTGAAATTGTTTATGAAGCCTTACGCTTTCGAGAAGGGTATGGGAACCCAATGGTGGGTGGAAAACGATCCGGAGAAGTTCAAGGCTTATTTCGGGTCAAGGGAGGAGTATTCAAAACTGTTTTCATGGGATGCTGTCCGGCCCTCACCGCTTGAGAAGAATATTGCGAAGGCAGGTTCCCAGGTCATCAGACTGGATCACGGCTGGGACGAATCCAAGCAGCTTTCCGAACTGACCGACAAAGAACTGCAGGAAGCGGCACAGTTCCGCGGAGGGAGGTTCATCTCCCGCCTGGAGGGGAATATGTGTGAGTGGGAATGTGAGAGAGGACACCGTTTCAAGGCCTCCCTCGAATATGTTCTGCTCGGTGGAGGCTGGTGTACGGAATGTAATCCTGACAAGTGGCAGTCGGAGACTTCCCCTGCAAACCGGTTTGTCTCACAACTGAGGAATCTTCAAGAATAACCTGAAAGACCTTCAGGCTACTTCTGACGGAAAGGAGAAACAGGACAGACTCGCCGACATTTTCTGACAGGTCGTCACGGCTGAGGATTATTTTCTCTTTCGGGACGACCTTGAAGATGAGGTTTTCTCCGGGGATTTCCCCGAAGTTTTTCCCGAGGCTTTTCCTGAAGATTTCCCTGAAGTTTTTCCTGAAGTTTTTCCTGAAGTTTTTCCTGATGCCTTCCCAGAGGCTTTTCCAGAGGCGCGGCGACGACGTTTCGAGTCGGCTATTGCCTTGTGTATCTTTGCCTTGCGGGCCTTTCCATCGGATTTTACAACATAGTCCGCATCGGCATTCCCTTCAACATCACCTTCTGAAAAATTGCCTTCGGAGTCCACAGGAAGATCCTCCCTTAATGCTGACTCCCTGCTCTCATTTCCCGTCTCAACCAGTTCATAATCAAGAAGTTTCTGGTCAAGATCGGCTTTCTTCACACGGATTTTGACAGGGTCACCGAGAGTGTAGATGATTCCGGAGCGGCGTCCCACAATGCGGTACCTGTCCTGGTCGAACTCAAAGAAATCGGTGCGGATATCCCTCAGGGCAACCATACCCTCAATCTTGGTCGGCTCGATCTCCACATACATTCCCCACTCGGTCAGGCCGGAGATATGTCCTTCGAACTCAAATCCCACCTTATCCTGCATAAATTCGACAAGCTTGTATTTTATGCTGGCCCTCTCGGCATCGGCTGCAACAACTTCCCTTTCAGAGGAATGCTTGCACAACTGGTCGTAGATTTCCTTCTTCTGGGACTGTGCCCCTTCGAGATACATCGCAAGAAGACGGTGCACCATCATGTCGGGATAACGTCGGATCGGAGATGTGAAATGGGTGTAATACTTGAATGCCAGTCCGTAGTGTCCGATGTTTTCGGTGTCATATCTCGCCTTTGCCATTGTCCTGAGCGAGAGCAGTTCTATGGCATTGAACTCCGGAGTGTCCTTCGCCTGAGTGAAGAGGCTGTTCAATTCGCGGGATATCTCCCTGCCGTTGTTTGCCGGAGCGAGTGTGTAGCCGAAATTGCGGACGAAGGTGCGGAGGTTGTCAAGTTTCAACTGGTCAGGTTCATCGTGCACGCGGTAAACAAAGGTCTTGGCATTTTTCTTTCCGCCTTTGTCGCAGCCGGGAGTACCCTTGCAGCCTGTCGCCACAAATTCCGCCACGCTGCGGTTGGCCAGGAGCATAAACTCTTCAATGAGCCAGTTGGCTTCTTTCGTAACCTTCTGATAGACACTCACAGGGCGGCCCTTTTCATCCACCTCGACCTTCATTTCAGGGCGTTCAAAGCTGATTGCACCTGAGGCGAAGCGTTTCTTGCGGAGTTTTGAGGCAAGGTCGTTCAGAATCAGAATCGCTTCCTTGAGCCTGTCAGGAATGACCATTCCGGAGGTTACTCCGAGTCCCATCGCAGCCCCGGAAGCCGTCTGACTGCTTTCAAGGACAGTCCCGTCGGTGCCTCCCCTGAGTTCCATCTTCATCGCCTTCTTCCCGGCATCGATGACCTGCTGGGCAGTCTCGTACGCAAATCTGTAGTCTGAATTGATGATTGTCCTGCCGAACCAGCTCCCGACAACCCTTGCCAGAGGGGTCAGTTCAAAGACTGCAGAGAAGGTAAGTTTCTCCTCTCCTGGACGGAGAGAGCAGAGCTTGTTGGAGAGTTTCTCCGGGAGCATCGGCACAGTGCGGTCCACAAGATAGACCGATGTGGCTCTCCTGCGGGCTTCTTCCTCAACAATGGAACCGGGTTTGACATAGTACGTTACATCAGCGATGTGAACTCCCACCTCATAATTGCCGTTCTCCAGGAGCCTGAAGGAAAGCGCATCATCGAAATCTTTGGCGTCAGCCGGGTCGATGGTGAATGTCAGAACATCCCTGAAGTCCTTTCTGCCCTTGAGATCCTCCCCGGTGATGGCCTCGGAAATTCCGTCGGCAGCATTCTCAACTTCAGGTTCAAAGCGGTAAGGCAGTCCGAACTCGGCAAGGATGGCGTGCATCTCGGTGTCATTCTCTCCCGGCTCCCCTAGCACGTCCACTATGTGTCCGACCGGATTCGGCTTACCCTTCGGCCAGCTGTCAACGACCGCTGCTACCTTCATTCCGGAGGAAGCCCCACTGGAGGCCACGTCCTCAAGGGTCACCGATATGTCGTAAGGCATCACCCGGCTCTGCATCAGCACCCAGGCCTGGCTTCCCACAATGTGCAATATCCCGACAAAAGGCTTGCGCGACCTTTCGACTATCTGCGTCACCTTTCCTTCCATCCTCTGCCTTTCGGTCTTTTCCTTCGTGACCGCAACCTTCACAACATCTCCGTTCAGGGCTCCGAGTGTCTTTGCCGCCTTCACAAAAATGTCATCGTCAAGACCTTCCACAATTACAAACACGAATCCTTCCCTTGTCATCTGCACCCTGCCCACATATTCCCTGAGCACTTTCTCCGCTTTCCTTCTTCCGGCTTTTCCCTTGCGGGAAGTTCTGCCGCTTCTTTTTGATGCCATATTTTTCTTCTTGCTAAAATTCACCGCAAATATAGACTGAATTTAAGAAAAGTTTTGCAGAAAAATGACATTTTCCTATTTTTGCACGAAAATATGTAAACTTTAGTTTCGCAATGCGAAACACCTTGTTTGGAGATGCTTTAGCATCGATAGTAAGTCCTTTCCCCGAGGGAAAGGATTTAGGATAGGGGTAACGTAGATGAGAATTGTGCGGTAGGAAGAAGTTTCGCAAGACGCACAACCCTCACGATAACAGATAATTATGAACTTG
>CAMFBM010000032.1 GCA_945948555.1 uncultured Bacteroidales bacterium
AGGACAACCAGGGGGATGATATCTTCATGCCGGTCAATACGAGATGCACTTGGCGCCGTAACGGTGACAGGGTCCCTCAGGGCGTGGGTTCTGTTGATGGCGTACTTGTCCATACTGTCCTGCGTCGTTATGGCGATATCGGATGTTATGCCATCCGTCCTGCTTCTGTCAGCGACATAAGGATACCGATGGAGGCATCGTCTTCTTATGAGACCATAGTGGAATGGAACTGGGACAGGAATTACGATGTGGCTCTCAATTTTGAGAGGCAGGGGCTACAGGAATGGATATCCGGAGAGGCTTTTGCTCCTGACCGTATACTTCCTGATATGGGACAGGGATATCTGTCGACCACTGTGGGAGCTATGATGAGGCTTGACAACGAGTGGAACTCACGTTGTGTACATGACGGCAATGATGCCGGTGCAGGCGCAAGGGAATGGTCTGTGTTGAGGCTTAATTCGGATACAAAGGACTGGTATATATTCGATGGCAAAAGAATCATCGGCTCGCAGGCTGTCCTTGTAGAGACATCGACCAAGGGTTTTGAAGGCAGGGGAGTGTCATTCGAATTCACTTTCGCCGCCGGAAACTGCTCTGCAAATCTTTCGTGGGGCTTCCCTGGAGAATGGCAGGTGGCATATAGCGTCGACGGCAGGAATTTCATCCCGGTCCAGAAGACTTTCCTGCTTCGTCCTATATGGTATGTAGCAGCCAATCTGAATGAGCTTGGTGGTGTGAGGGAACTTTGTTATGATGCAGCCCCGGGCTCGATAGAGTGTCGTGTGTCCCTTCCTGCATTCCTGCTTGGAAAGGAAAAAGTGTATTTCAGGATCTATCCTTCAAGTGACAAGCTGACCATTCTTCCGGAAAATCCGGAGGATGACATCAATAGCGGAACTATGACGGCCGGATTCTCTCATCCGTTTGTATTGAGACTCGGCAAAGTGTCGGTGAAATCTCTTAAAAACTGAATTTAATATATATGAAGAAATTCTTGTTTTTTGCATTGCTTTGTACCGTGGCTTGCGGCAGACAGTCAGATACTCCGGTATACCTCGATCCTACAGCGGACATAGAGGATAGGGTGGAGGATGCGCTGAGCCGTATGACATTGGATGAGAAGATTGCTGCTATACATGCTCAGTCTACATTCTCGCTTCCGGGAGTGAAGAAGCTGGGAATTCCTGAACTGTGGACCAGTGACGGCCCTCATGGAGTACGTCCTGAAGTTCCATGGAACGACTGGGGCAATCCGGGCTGGAATAACGACTCGTGTGTGGCTTTCCCTGCCCTGACATGCCTTGCGGCAACGTGGAACAAGGAAGTTGCCGGTCTGTATGGAAAGGCTTTGGGAGAAGAGGCGCGTTTCCGTGAAAAGGATGTTATACTTGGCCCTGGAGTGAATATGTACAGGAGTCCTTTGTGCGGACGAAATTTCGAATATATGGGCGAAGATCCTTACCTTGCCGGAAAGATGGCTGTGCCATATATCAAGGGACTGCAGAGCAATGGAGTCGCTGCCTGTGTGAAGCATTATGCATGCAACAATGAGGAACGTCATCGCCACAAGACTGATGTGGAATTGAGCGAGCGCGCCTTGAGGGAGATCTATCTTCCGGCATTTGAAATGGCTGTCAAGGAAGGTGGTGCATGGAGCATGATGGCAAGCTACAACCTTTTCAGAGGTACTCACTGCTGCCACAACGGCTATCTCATCAATGATATCCTCAAGGGAGAATGGGGATTTGACGGAGTCGTCATGTCCGACTGGGCAGGATGCCATGACACTGAGGAGGCTGTTCTCGGAGGACTTGATGTGGAATTCGGAACAAAGGTGGGCAAGAAGATGCCTGCCGGAGAAAGCGTATATGACATATATTATCTTGCCAGACCTTATAAGGAAGGCATATTGTCCGGCAAGTTCAGCGAGGAAGGACTTGATGACAAGGTGAGAAGAGTGCTTCGTCTTACTTTCAAGACAGCGATGAATCTGGACAAGCCTTTTGGCTCGATGTGCACTCCGGAGCACCTGAGCGTGGCGAGAAAGGTGGCTCAGGAAGGTATTGTGCTTCTTAAGAACGATGGTGATGTGCTGCCTGTCAAAAAGGGTGGAAAGATATCTGTAGTAGGTGAGAATGCATATAAGAAGATGTGTATCGGCGGCGGTTCATCGATGCTCAAGCCTGTATATGAGATGTCTCCGCTTGAAGGTATACTTGAAAAGGCTGCACTGGAGAATATGGAAGTGGTATATTCGCGTGGCTATGTGGGTGATACGACCACCACTCAGGACGGCATAAGCTCGTTCCAGAAGCTTGCCGATGACAGAAGCAAGGAAGAACTGATTGCAGAGGCTGTGGAAAATTCACGTGATGCGGATTATGTCATCTATGTCGGCGGACTCAACAAGTCGCTATATCAGGACTGCGAGAACCGTGACCGTCTTGAATATGGACTTCCATATGATCAGGACGAGCTTATCAGTGCTTTGGCGAAGGTGAATAAGAACATGACTGTAGTCATCATAAGCGGTAATGCAGTGGCAATGCCTTGGATTGACGAGGTGCCTTCGGTTCTTCTCGGCTGGTATGGCGGTTCGGAGGCAGGCCGTGCGATTGCAGACGTGCTTTTCGGAGATGTCAACCCGAGCGGAAGACTGCCTTTCACATTCCCAGTGAAACTTGAAGACAATCCTGCCCACTATAACGGCAAGACCTTCCCTACAAGAGGCAAGAACCATTACGACGAGGGCATATTCCTCGGCTACAGATGGCATGAGAAGATGGACATCAAGCCTCTCTTCGCTTTTGGTCACGGATTGAGCTATACCTCTTTTGAATATGGAGATGTGACCCTGTCTTCGAAGATGATCCGTAATGGCAAGATCAGTATAGGGGTTCCTGTCACAAACGTCGGAAAGGTGGCGGGTTCAGAGGTCGTTCAGGTCTATGTGCATGACTGCGAGGCCTCAGTTGAAATGCCTCAGAAACAGCTCAAGGGCTTCGATAAGGTCTACCTTGAACCAGGTGAAACCAAGACAGTCTCCATCGAACTCGGCCCTGATGCATTCCGTTTCTTCGACGAAGAGACCATGACCTGGAAAACAGAGCCGGGCGACTTCGAAATCCTCATCGGCTCCGCATCAGACAATATCCTGAAGACTGTTACAGTAGCACTGTAGCTGACTGATTAAAACGCAAAGGTATAGCAGCCTGCTATACCTTTGCTTTCAGTTGGTGTTCAGTATCTTCAGACTTCCCAGATTCCGCCCTCGCCGAACATCCTCTCTACAAATTCGTCCATCCATCCGAGGCGGTATATGACATCTATGTTGGTGAAACGGCTTCTCATGAACGGAATGTATGACACCGTCTGACGGAAACGCTCACGTGTCACACCGATCATCTCAGGCTCATAAGGAGCACCCACAAGACGTAGATTCTCGCGTACCTGATCGAAGGAGATGATTTGCTCACGTATCTTTACGCTGAGCTCCGGCCATGCAGCCTTGAGTGTCTCCAGCTGGCTGCGAAGACCTTCCTTGTCGACATATTTGCCCTTGGCTTCAACAAGTGCACGGGTGATATGTCCAGGCTTTCCTTCCATAAGCGTCCTGATCTCGCTTTCCATTTCCTCCCAGCTCTTCCATGCTTCCACGCATGCATCAACGTCTATGTTCTCCAGTCCTTTTTCAAGCAGGAATTCCAGCTCTGCCGTAGAGACAAGAGTGCCGATACCCACCTTGAAGCCATGCGATACATGCTTTCCTTCAAAACAGAGGTCTTCCATGTCCCAGCAATGAGAATACTGGTGCTCGGTACCTGATGCCGGGCGGCTCGACTGTATGGCCTGCATTGCAAAGCCGCTCATCAGAAGTCCGTCTGCAAGTGCCTGAGTCTTTTCTACATCACCGGCAAATACGGCAGCAGGGTCCGACAGGGATTCCTTGAGCCCGTTCTGTACGAGGTCCCATGCAAAACTGTCGATCTTTTCGCTTCCCACCACGTCGGCAAGCATCCAGTCTGCGCCTGCCGGAATCTTTGCGATAAGGTCAGCATAGCCGGAAGCTGCAAGTTCCTTTGGTGCGGCAGCCGCAATCTCAGAATCCATCACGAATCCCAGCGGTGCCGGGCAGTCGAATGTCTGCTTGTTTCCGTCCTTGGTTATGGATGCTCCATAAGCGGTGAATCCGTCCATGGACGCAGCAGTACCTACGCACATGTATCTTCTGCCGAGATGATGTGACACCAGCTTCACAGTGTCGTTTATGACTCCGGAGCCTACAGCGACAGCTATGGCATCAATCCCTGCGAGATATGATTCCAGAGCCTCGATGTGCTGCCACTCGGCATAAAAGTCCTTGGCTGGAAATATATATGGCTTTTCAGATGCGATACCGGCATCGTCAAGCGATTTTTGAGTATCTTTTCCTGCAACTTTCCACGTGTTCTCATCTGCTACGATCACAGCCTTCTTTCCGGGAAACAGACTGCTGAACATTTCCGCTGTGCGGCACACCACACCCCTGCCTGTAATCAAGGCCTTGGTGTCCCTTGCTCTCTGAAGAGCTTGTCCGATCTTATTCATTGATGTTATTTTAAAAGGAAAGACAGAATCTCTGGAAGCTTCGTGTAGTCATCCACCTGCACGTAGTCCATGCCTTTGATACGCACATGGCTGTCTCCGCCGCCGTCACCGAAATCATCGCCGATGAAAAGGATCTCATCGGGGCTGTAGCCATGCTCGGATGCATATTTCATTATTGAATCGTACTTGTTGTACTGTTTAGGGGCGAAGTCAAAGGATGAAGACCCTCCGATGTAGACTACATGCTCAGGGAAAAGCGAGCATATCTCATCATAAAGTACGCGACGCTTGCTCCTGTCCGGGTCGAATACCACCTTGTCCTCCACTTTCGCTCCGCTGCCTATCAGGCAGAATGTTACCATGCCTGAAGAATGGAACTCAAGATGCCCGCCTGTGTATTCCGTATAACCGTACTTCTCGCGAAGGTACTGGCAGGTCTTGTTGAAATACTCCTTGTCCGGCTCTACTGTATCTTCACGTATTATCTTGAACTCACCGTCCACCATGGCACTCTCCTGCATGCCGTAGTTGGCGATGATATCTATGGGATACTGCTCCATCTGGTTGTAGATGCGCGGCGCATTGCCTGCTGCCACCATGATCAGTTTGTATCCTGCATCCAGTTTCTTCAACAGGTCCTTGTTTGCCTGTGGCATATGGCTCTTATGCTGTGACAGAGTGCCGTCCAGGTCAAAGCATATAAGTCTCTTTGTGCTTTTCAGCTCATTTGCACTTGAAATTCTCATTCTGTTTATTTATTTGTGTTCACAAATATACGTACTTTTAATATAAATAAAAATGTATGTGTGCAAATTTATTCATTTGTTTTCATTTTATCTATATTTTGAACAAAATATGTTTGAATTGTATAGGAATATAACTACATTTGTATCTGACTATAACACTAAGAGAACGATGAATATATTTCGCTTTATAACGCTGCTGTTGTTGACTGCATCTGTCTGTTCGGAAGCATTTGGTCAGGAGAGGACTGAAATCTTCATCAGCCGTAGCGATACGGCTGTCCATTACCGCATACCTGCAATATCATCCTTCAAGGACGGCACTGTGATTTCAGTGGCCGACTACCGGTTTTCAAGAAATGATATCGGTATTGTAAAGGACGGAAGGGTGGATCTTCGTGCGCGTATCAGCAAAGATAATGGCTTTACATGGGGGGATGTGACGACAGTAATAGCAGGAAAGGGCAAGGATTCCCCGGATTTCATGAATGTAGGCTTCGGTGACCCGAGCATGGTCACAGACAGAAAGACCGGCAGGACTCTGCTGATGTGTGCGGCCGGAAACGTCGCGTTCACGGAAGGAACGGCTGAGACCCATCTTCGTCTGCCTCGCATGTACAGCGATGACAAAGGCCGGACGTGGAGCGCTCCTGAAGACATCACGGACGATCTGTATGGACTTTTTGATGACAGTGTCCACGGACCGGCAAAGTCAATGTTCATAACATCGGGCCGCATCGTGCAGAGCAGATACATCAAGGCCGGAAAATATTACAGGATCTATTGTGCAGTCCTTCAGATTGCCGGGAACGGGAAATGGATGAACTTTGTCCTGTATTCTGACGATTTCGGACAGAACTGGAATGTCCTCGGAGGTACGGACACACCTGCCGTCCCGCATGATGCAAATGAAGCCAAGGTGGAGGAACTCCCTGACGGCAACCTTGTCATCAGTTCACGTACGGATGCAGAGGGCAGGATGTTCAATGTGTTCTGTTATGACAATCAGAAGACGGCTACAGGCTCGTGGGGCGAAATGGCGCATTCCAGCGGACATAACAACGGTATAATAACTAAAGGAAACTCCTGCAACGGTGAACTGCTGGCAGTGCCGGTAATCCGCAGCATGGACGGTCTCAGGATGACCCTCATGCTTCAGTCTGCACCTGCCGGGCCGAAGCGTTCCAATGTGAGCATATATTATAAAGGACTGGAAGAAGGCAGGAAATATAGCCCTCAAGACATTGCTGCAGACTGGGAAGGGGTATATCTTGCCACCGGTATCGGCTCGGCATATTCGGTGATGGCGATGCTGTCCAACGGCAGAGTGGGATTCGCATATGAAGAGAAGACCTACTATCCTACAAGCGGAGCTGGATATACCATAGTATATGATGCATACGACATTGAGGAAATTACAGCAGGAGCATACAGACTTGACAAGAAAGCAAAACGAAAGACAAGATAACATAACATAACATGAGACGAATAGCAGCATCTTTATCGGCAGCGCTCATCCTGTGCATGGGCTGCTCACAGGAGAGTGTGAAATATAATCGTGGCATCGGAGTATATCCCGGCAATCCGGACGAGGATTTCTCCCCTGAAATGCAGGTGGACCGGACTTATCGTAACATAGCATTGAACAGAGCCGTGTACAGCTCGTCAAGCTATGACTATTGTCTTACAGGGCAGCTTGTTACCGATGGCGTGATAACTGACTCGCTTCCGAAATATCTTACAATGGAGACATCCGAAGGAAGGGATGTGAAAAGACAGAGGGAATGGCTTGTGGATCAGCATAAGTACACCCGTCTCAATCTTATCGGTGATAATGCATACATACAGCTTGCTCTGAAAAACGGATGGAGTGAAACTTTCGACAGGATATACGGCGAGATGTATGTGAGTTATCAGGAAGCCAATGCTGACGGAAGTCATGAAATAAAGGTGGCGGCATCCAATGATGGAATAAACTGGGATGTGCTGCAGGTCATCAGGGGGAGAAGATTCGTCGGTGAAGAGTCCAGACCGCTACTTCATTCAGACCCTGACAAGGCTGACGCATTGGGCAATCAACTTCTTCCTACCCGTCAG
The DNA here is from genome assembly GCA_945948555.1 of uncultured Bacteroidales bacterium. Classification (GTDB taxonomy): domain Bacteria; phylum Bacteroidota; class Bacteroidia; order Bacteroidales; family UBA932; genus Cryptobacteroides. Next base: position 7,431 of record CAMFBM010000032.1, read on the forward strand.
TTCCGTATAGACGCGCAGCTTCCGCAGGCGAGGGAATACTCCATGTTCCGAGTGGATATGAATATGAAGGGTGCGGAGCAATGGATTGCTGCAAATCTTGACATATACCGGGATGGCGAACTGGTGAGCCTCATTCCTTCCAAGAACTTCAACAGCACATGGATGAGTGCGGGCAAGGAAAACGAATGGATGTATGTGGACCTTGGCAATAAGGCGAAGTTTGACAAGATAGTGCTCAGCTGGCTTCAGAAGCCGCTTTCGGCAGTAGTCCAGGTGTCTGATGACGCGCACTCATGGAAGGATATCGCCAAGGCTGCATCCGGGGATGGACTGACCGAGACCATAATGGTGAAAGGCAAAGGACGATATGTGAGGCTTGCAATGGAGGCAGAGGCTGGAGTACCCGTGATGCTGTCCGAGATGCAGGTCTGGGGAAAAGGTGGAGTAAGCGCAAAGGCAAAGCCGGCTCCTGCAGCTTCGGACAAGGAAATATGCCTGTCTGGAGGCAACTGGAGGCTTACCAGAAGCAGCTTTACAGCGGCAGAAGGTGGTGAGATAGCATCCGAAGAATTTGATGACAGCGGGTGGCTCGTCGCTACTGTGCCGGGAACAGTACTCAGCAGCTACATCAACCTCGGAGCCGTACCTCAGCCGAATTATGCTGACAACATATTCAATATATCGGATTCGTATTTCTTCTCTGATTTCTGGTATAGAAACGAGTTTGAACTGCCGGTGGATTTCATGGACGGAAAGACATGGCTGGAGTTTGACGGCATCAACTGGAAGGCCGAGATATACCTGAACGGAAATTATCTCGGAAGGATTGACGGAGCATTCAAAAGAGGCCGTTTCGATATTTCCGAAGCGGCAAAAGCCGGTAAAAACGTTCTTGCCGTTCGCATCATCAGGAACAGAAATGCCGGAAGCGTAAAGGAGAAGAATGAGAATGACACAGGCAGAAACGGGGGAATGCTCGGATATGACAATCCTACCTTCCACGCTTCCATAGGCTGGGACTGGATCAGCACAGTGAGAGGCCGTAACATAGGAATATGGAACGATGTTAGAGTGGTGAAGGAAGGTCTCGTGAGCCTTGATTCGCCGTTTGTCAGGACCGAACTTCCGCTTCCTGATACTACTTCTGCACTGCTCACACCTGAGGTACTTGTGAAGAACAATTCAGACGGACCGGTGGAAGGTGTCCTCAAAGGATGTATCGGTGATGTCGTTTTTGAAAAGGCAGTTGTGCTTGCTGCTGGGGAAGAAAGGTCTGTCGTTTTCTGTGCAGAAGAGTTTCCGCAGCTGCGGATGTCTGAGCCAAAGCTTTGGTGGCCGAATGGTTACGGAGAGCCGAATCTGTATGAATCATATTTCAGTTTTGAAGTAGGTGGCATTGAATCTGACAGGACGGATTTCAATGTCGGTATCCGTCAGGTAGACACCAAGGAGATTGATGAGGTGCTTCATATCTACATCAACGGAAGGCGGTTCATAGGCCGAGGCGGTAATTGGGGATTTTCGGAAAACAACCTTACCTACAGGGCAAGAGAATATGATATAGCCGTAGCTTATCATGCCGATATGAATTTCAACATCATCCGCAACTGGGTGGGGCAGACAGGAGATCTGGAGCTCTATCAGGCCTGCGACAGGTACGGCATCATGGTATGGCAGGACTTCTGGCTTGCCAACCCTGCGGACGGTCCGGATCCGGCTGACAATGCGATGTTCCTGGACAACGCTCTGGATCTTGTTAAGAGGATAAGGCAATATCCGTCAATGCTCATCTACTGTGGCCGTAACGAGGGATTCCCTCCTGAAGAGATCGAGAACGGGCTCAGAAAGATTGTGGGTGAATGGCATCCTGACCTGATTTATATTCCGAGTTCTGCAGACGGAGGTGTCAGCGGACATGGACCATACAGGGCATTGACCCATAAGGGATATTTCACCTATCGCAAGGGAAATACCAAGTTCCATAGTGAAAGAGGAATGCCGTCAGTGCTGACATACGAATCTATGCTCAGGACATTTTCTCATGAGGCTCTGGTGCCGAAGAGTCTGCTCTGGGGACAGCACGACTATACCCTTAACGGAGCACAGAGAGCCAGCACTTTCAATGAGATCATCGAACAGGGATATGGAAAGGCCGAGAGTCTGAAAGAGTTTGCGGACAATGCTCAGTTTGTCAACTACGACGGCTACAGGGGCATGTTCGAGTCACGAAGCATCAACAGAAAGGGACTGCTCCTATGGATGTCACATCCTGCATGGCCGTCGATGACATGGCAGACCTACGACTGGTATTTCGAGCCTAACGGTTCATATTTCGGAGCCAAGAAGGGAGCGGAACCTCTGCATGTACAGTGGAATCCGGCAGAGAATGTCATCGAGGTTGTGAACTACAATGGCGGCGACCAGACCGGACTTGCAGTCAAGGCGCTTGTGATGAATATGGACGGATCTGTGAAATGGAGCATGGAGAAACTGGTTGACAGCAATGAAGACAGCACTCTCAAATGCTTCGCTGTAGAGTTCCCTGAAGATCTTTCGGATGTTCATTTCATCAAGCTGTATCTTGATAAAGACGGAATGACGCTTTCCGACAATTTCTATATCAACGGCAAAGAATACGGCAACCATCAGGCAATGAGGGGCATGGCAAAGGCTGATGTGAAGACAGGTGTTGCAGTGAAGAAGGGCAGGGACGGTGTATGGACAGGAAATGTCACTCTTGAGAACAGAAGCAGCGTGCCAGCCGTCATGATCCGCCTGAACGTCGTTGGAAAGAAGGATGGAGAGCAGATACTTCCTATGTTCTACGGAGACAACTATTTCAGTCTGATGCCGGGTGAGAAGAAGACCGTGTTACTCAGATGGTACGATGCCGATTCACGTGGCAACAGACCGGAAGTGAAGATCACTGGATATAACCTGTAGGGATGATTCGTTATCCGCAGGTCAACGGAGCGGCAAACAATGAGTATGCTCTTCGTGCTTCGCGTGAGTCTCTTGTGTTGCTGAAGAACAACGGATTCCTTCCGATGGATGCCTCCGAGCAGGTTTCTCATAGTTCCGTCGCCCTCGGCCGAACGGCCTCCGAAGCGATAGACGCGTTTTTTGTTGTCTCCCATAAAAGTAGGAATAATTTGCCTGCTATTTATTTGGAGATTATGAATTTATTTTTGCTGCAATCCAGTCACCTGTCTCGCTGGTTCCGTAAGCTTTTGCTCCGTCAGCAAGGTCTTCAGTTACAACCCCCGCATCAATGGAGGCGGCAACGGCGTCCCTGACGGCCCTGCCCTCATCCACAAGTCCGAAAGCATATTCGAACATCATTGCTGCGGAGAGGATTGTGGCGACAGGATTGGCAATGTTCCTTCCGGCGGCCTGGGGATAGGATCCGTGGATGGGCTCGAAGACTGAAGTGTGCTCTCCCACGGAAGCCGATGCAAGAAGTCCCATTGAGCCGGAGATGCAGCTGGCCTCATCGGTGAGTATGTCCCCGAAAGTGTTCTCGGTGACAAGCACATCGAAGAACTTTGGCCAGGTCACAAGTTTCATTGCCGCATTGTCAACATACATGTAATCCGTTGTGACATCCGGGAATAAAGGTGCCATTTCCTGGGCAATTTGCCTCCAGAGCCGCGAGGACTCAAGCACATTGGCCTTGTCCACGACCGTCAGATGACCGTTTCTTCTGCGGGCATACTCAAAAGCCAGCTTGAGAATCCGTTCCACCTCGTAGCGGTGGTAGATGTTCGTGTCGTAGGCAGTGTCACCGTTGTCCCTGCGCCCTTTCTCCCCGAAGTACATCCCTCCGGTCAATTCCCTGACACAGAGGAAGTCTGCGCCTTCGATGAGTTCCTTCTTCAGGGGACTCTTGTGGACGAGGGAACTGAAGGTCCCGACCGGGCGCAGATTGGCGTAGAGGCCCAGTTTCCTGCGCATAGCGAGCAGACCCTGCTCCGGGCGGACCTTTGCCGTCGGATCGTTGTCGAAGCGAGGATCACCGACAGCCCCGAAAAGAACAGCCTGGCTGTTCAGGCAAATCTCCAAAGTCTCATCGGGGAAGGGATTCCCGCAGGCATCTATTGCACAGGCACCGACCAGGCCGTAGGAATATTCAACCCTGTGACCGAACCTGGAGCACACCGCATCCACGACCTTGACGGCCTGGGCCACGACTTCCGGTCCGATTCCGTCACCGGGAAGTACAGCTATCTTGAGTGTCATATTTTCAATATTTTTTTTGTCCTTGATTCGTATTCCTGTATTCTGTCCTTGTTCTCCAGAAGATAGTCGATGTCGTCGAGGGCGTTCACAAAGCAATATTTCTTGTAGGCGCTCAACTCGAAACAGACCTTGGAGCCGGTGGCGAGGTTGGTGACCGTCTGAGCCGGCACATCCACTCTCACCCTCGTGCCGCTGTCTGCGGCGATTGAATCGAAAAGTTCCTGGAGGAAGTCTTCCGGAACTGCCACGGGAAGCACGAAGTTGTTGAGTTCGTTGTTTTTGTGAATGTCTGCGAATGAACTGGAAATGACCACCTTGAATCCATATCCGGCAAGTGCCCAGGCTGCATGTTCGCGGCTGGATCCCGACCCGAAGTTCTTTCCTGCGACAAGTATCTGGTGAATCCCTTCAGAGGGTTCTACGGAAAACTCAGGACGGTTGAAAACGAAATTGTCCCTCGGAGTTCCTTCAGGGCTGAATCTCCAGTCCCTGAACAGGTTCTCTCCGAAATACCTTTCGTCTCTGGTCGTGGCTTTCAGAAAACGGGCGGGGATAATCTGGTCTGTGTCCACATTCTCCATCGGGAGAGGGACGCAGGTGCTTTCTATTATGTTGAATCTCTGTTTCATAACTCAAGTTTCGCTAGTTTATAGTTTGAGGGTTGTGCGTCTTGCGGAACTTTGGTTACATAAGAGTCCTTGGATCGGTCACCTTTCCGGTAACGGCGGCAGCGGCAGCAGTAAGAGGGCTTGCGAGAAGGGTCCTCGCACCCGGGCCCTGACGGCCTTCGAAATTACGGTTGCTCGTTGAGACGCAGTATTTCCCTGCCGGAACCTTGTCCTCATTCATTGCAAGACAGGCCGAACATCCCGGCTGGCGGATTTCAAAGCCAGCTTCCTCAAGAATCCTGTCAAGCCCCTCCGCATGGATCTGCCTGACAACCTCCCGGGAACCAGGGACGAGCCAGGCCGTGACGCTTTCCGCTTTGTGACGGCCTGCAGAAATGGAGGCGAATGCCCTGAAATCCTCAATCCTGCCGTTGGTACAGGCTCCGAGAAAGACATAGTCCACCTTCTTGCCTTCCATCGCATCCCCGGGATGGAAATCCATGTAAGACAGTGATTTGGCAAAGGAATCCCTGTCCTGAGGGGGAACTTCTTCCATATATGGAATCCTGCCGCAGACTTCAGTACCCATCCCTGGGTTGGTGCCGTATGTGATCATAGGGGCGATTTCCGAGGCGTCAAAAACAATCTCCTTGTCGAAAACGGCATCGTCGTCGCTCCGGAGGGTCTTCCAGTATTCCACTGCCTTGTCCCATGCTTCCCCGGAAGGAGAATATTCCCTTCCCTTGAGATAGGCGAAGGTAGTCTCGTCCGGGGCGATGAATCCGCCTCGCGCACCCATCTCGATGGACAGGTTGCAAAGGGTGAGACGCCCTTCCATCGACATATCCCTGACGGCACTTCCGGCATATTCCACAAAATAACCCGTAGCCCCGGAAGTGGATATCTCCTTCATTATGTAAAGGGCTACATCCTTGGCACTCACTCCTTTGCCGAGCTTTCCCTCAACCCTTATCCGCATTGATTTCGGTTTCTGCTGCAGGATGCACTGGGAAGCCATCACCATTTCCACCTCGCTCGTTCCTATTCCGAAAGCAATTGCGCCGACGGCCCCGTGCGTTGAAGTGTGGGAATCTCCGCAGACGATGGTCATTCCCGGCAGGGACAGCCCTCTTTCGGGACCGACGACGTGGATGATTCCGTTGCGCCTGTCCGTCATCCCGAAATACTCGAGCCCGAATTCACGGGCATTGGCCTCCAGTGTGTCGAGCTGCCTTGCAGACACGGGGTCTCTTACCGGTTTGTCCTGGTCGCGGGTCGGAACGTTGTGGTCGGGCATGCAGAAGATTTTCTCCGGCCTGAAGCATTTAATCCCTCTGGACCTCAGGCCTTCGAAAGCCTGTGGGGAGGTGACCTCGTGGCAGTAGAGCCGGTCGATGTAAAGCTGTTGCGGTCCTCCCTCAATGCGGCTGACGATGTGCGAATCCCAGATTTTGTCGAAAAGTGTGTTCATATCGGATACTTTGTCAGATGCTGTGTATCTTGTTTATGCAGTCAACGTAGGCTTCTACCGAGGCAGTCACGATGTCCGTACTGGAGCCGAATCCGTAGAATATGTGCCCTTCGTGTTCCACCTGCATGTGCACCTTGCAGGAGTCGTCGGAACCTTTGGTTATTCCCTGAATCGTGAACTCGTTGATGTTTATCTTGCGTTTGACAATCTGTCTGAGTGCGTTGATGGAAGCATCCACAGGGCCGTTCCCGGTAGCTGCCGCCTCGAATTTCTCTCCTGCGATGTCAATGCCGATCGATGCCACCGGCTTCATTCCTATGCCGCTGGTGGCCTGGAGCCAGTCAACCTTTACAATCTGTCCGTGTGACCTTTCTGCTCCGGCAAGCATCAGGATGTCGTCGTCGCAGATTTCCTTCTTCTTGTCAGCCAGTTTGAGAAATTCCTGATAGACCTTGTCAAGTTTCTCCTCGTTGAGTTTCACACCAAGGGATTCGAGACGGTATTTCAGGGCTGCATGACCGCTACGGGCCGTCAGGACGATTGAATTGGTGTCCAGTCCGATGTCTTTCGGGTCGATGATCTCGTAGGTGGAGACGTTCTTCAGAACACCGTCCTGGTGTATTCCGGAAGAATGTGCGAAGGCATTGCGACCCACAATAGCCTTGTTGGGCTGCACCGGCATGTTCATCAGGTTCGACACCATCCTGCTCAGAGGATAGATCTTCGTGGTGTTGATGTTGGAGTTAAGATCAATGTCGTGGTGCGACTTGATTATCATTGCAATCTCTTCAAGAGAGGTGTTTCCTGCCCTTTCCCCGACTCCGTTGATTGTCACCTCGCACTGCCGGGCTCCGTTGAGCAGGCCTGCCATCGTGTTGGCCGTTGCCATTCCCAGGTCGTTGTGGCAGTGGGTGGAGATTATGGCCTTGTCGATGTTCGGCACGTTGTCGCAGAGATACTTGATCTTCGCTCCATATTCACCGGGCAGGCAGTAGCCTGTAGTGTCCGGAATATTTACTACTGTAGCGCCTGCGGCGATGACCGCTTCCACGACCTTTGCAAGATACTCGTTGTCGGTCCTCCCGGCATCCTCTGCGTAGAATTCTACCTCATCCACGAAATTCCTTGCGTATTTTACGGCTTTCACCGCCCTTTCAAGGATTTCCTCCCGGTTTGAGTTGAATTTGTACCTGATGTGGGAGTCGGAAGTGCCGATGCCGGTGTGGATTCTCTTGTGCTTGGCGAACCTGAGGGCTTCCACAGCCACGTCGATGTCCTTCTGGACTGCCCTTGTCAGGGCGCAGACTGCCGGCCAGGTGACTGCCTTGGAAATCTCGATGACCGAATTGTAGTCCCCCGGACTCGAAATCGGGAAGCCGGCCTCAATTACATCGACTCCGAGGGCCTCGAGAGCCTTGGCCACCTGGATTTTCTCAATGGTGTTGAGCTGACATCCGGGAACCTGCTCCCCATCCCTCAGGGTCGTGTCGAAAAAATAGACTCGGTTCTTGTCCATAATGGAACGCCGTCTGTTATTTGTTCTCAGGACGGAGCTGGCGGACTGTTTCTGCCGTTCTCCACATCTCACTCTCCCTCAATGCCTTGAGTTCTTTCTCAAGACCTTCGCGGTAGTCCGGTTTTGAGTTGGAATCGATGGAGATCTGAGCCTCGGTACCGTTCTGGACACTCTCATAGAGCTGTTCTACAACAGGTTTGATGGCATCGTGGAAACGTGGGTACCAGTCAAGGGCACCTCTCTGTGCCGTGGTCGAGCAGTTTGCATACATCCAGTCCATTCCTCTCTGTGCGAACAGAGGCATAAGTGACTGTGTGAGTTCCTCTACGGTCTCATTGAAGGCCTCGCTCGGAGTGTGGCCGTGTTCACGGAGCACTTCATACTGTGCCTGGAGAAGTCCCTGTATTGCCCCCATCAGGGAACCGCGCTCTCCTGTGAGGTCAGAAACGGCCTCGCGTTGGAATGTGGTCTCGAAAAGATAACCGGAACCGATTCCGATACCAAGTGCAATTGTGCGGTCGTATGCACGTCCTGTCACATCCTGTCCGATGGCGAATGAAGCATTGATGCCCCTGCCTTCAAGGAAAAGCGAGCGCACAGTTGTCCCCGATCCCTTAGGGGCAACCATAATCACGTCCACGTCTGCCGGAGGTACGCAGCCCGTTCGGTCGCTCCAGGTGATGGCGAATCCGTGTGAGAAATACAGGGCCTTGCCGGGAGTCAGATAAGGCTTGATTTTCGGCCATACGGACATCACGGCAGCGTCTGAAAGCAGGCACATTATGATAGTACCCCTTTCACAAGCCTCTTCGATTCCGAAAAGCGTCTCTCCCGGAACCCATCCGTCGGCAACTGCCTTGTCGTAGGTCTTGCCCGGACGCTGGCCGACGATTACGTCAAATCCGTTGTCACGAAGGTTCAGTGACTGTCCCGGTCCCTGGACTCCGTAACCGATGACTGCGATTTTCTCGCCTTTGAGTGTTTCTCTTGCTTTTTCGAGTGTGAATTCTTCACGGGTGATGACATTTTCTTCTACACCACCAAAATTGATCTTTGCCATATAAGATATAATTAAAGTTTATTGTTTTCCCTTTCCATCAGATATTCCTGAAGCGGCTCCTGCCTCTCCCTAGAAACCGTAATCTGCCCTGAACGCTGGAACTGCATGACTCCGAATTCGTTGAGACTTTCGTAGAGCTTCTGGGTCTGGTCTGTCGTGCCGACTTTCGAGATGACCGTGAAATCATTGTTGAGCTCGATGATCTTTGCATTGTGGCTCTGCAGAAGTTCCTCGATGTTCCCGGATGCTATGATCTTCCCGGTAGGGACCTTGTACAGGGCAAGTTCCCTGTGGATGATGTCCTTGTCCGAATAATGGAACACCCGCATCACGTCCACCTTCTTTTCAAGTTGCCGGACCACCTGCCGAATCGTCCCCAGGCTCGTGTCGGTCACAATAGTGATAGTGTGGATTCCTTCCACTGCGGATGCACTTGCATCGAGGGTCCAGATGTTCAGGCTATGTCTTGTGAATATGTTCGCCACCTGGGTGAGGATTCCAATCTGGTTCTCGGTGTAGATGACGACCGTGTATCTTTTTATATTATCTTCCATATATATAGTGTAATCCGTTATTCTCCGTACCACTGCGTTTCGGACAGCATAATCCTGTCCACACTTTCTCCCGGAGGAATCATAGGCATCACGTTTCCTTCTTCCTCAACGTGGACGACAAGGATCCGGGCATTGTCATCCGCGAACATCCTTTCCACGGCACCCCTCAGCTCCTCCCGGCATTCAACCGTTTCAGAGGCAATGCCGTAGGCTGCTGCAATCATCATATAATCCGGGTTGACCATCCTTGTCGCGGAGTATCTCCCGCCGAAGAACATCTCCTGCCACTGACGCACGTTCCCGAGCCAGTTGTTGTTGAGGATGACTATCTTTACTCCTGTCCTTTCCTGCATCACGACACCGAGTTCCTCAATGGTCATCTGGATGCCTCCGTCTCCGGAGAACACGCAAACGGCTCTGTCGGGGGCCGCTATCTTGGCTCCGATTGCGGCAGGCAGACCGAATCCCATCGTACCGAGGCCTCCTGAGGTGATCAGGCTGCGGGAATTCCTGAATCTGGAATATCTGGCGGCCATCATCTGGTTCTGACCTACATCCGTGACCACAATTGCCTTGCCGTCTGTGACCTGTGAAACCATTTCCACGACCTCGCCCATTTTTATCGCTCCTGACACCGGGCGGGTCTCCGGATCGATGACTTTCTCCTGTTCGATTTTGCGGCATTCCCGGAAACTATCCAGCCATGCAGTCCTTTTTGCAGGACTTATTCTGTCAGTCAGGGCTCTCAGGGCCTTTCCCGCGTCGGAGTTGACAGCGATGTCAACCGGGACGATTTTACCTATTTCTGCGGCATCGATGTCGATGTGGATGATTTTTGCCTGTTTTGCGTAAGAGGAGATTTTTCCTGTAACCCTGTTGTCGAAACGCATTCCGACGGCAATCAGCAGGTCGCACTCGTTGGTCTTGATGTTCGGGGCAATGTTCCCGTGCATTCCTATCATACCTTCGTAGAGACTGAAATCCGAAGGCAGTGCACTGATTCCAAGCAAGGTGGAGGCGGCAGGAATGTCTCCCTTCTCAAGAAATTCCGCAAGTTCCCTTTCGGCTCCGCTGATGATTACCCCGTGTCCGAAAACCACCAGAGGCTTTTCGGAAGCATCTATCATTGCGGCCGCCCTGTCAAGGACTTCCTCCCTTACTTCGTTTTCTGGAATATAGCTTCTGATGAAACTGCATTTCTCATAGTGGAAATCCGTCAGTCCTACCTGTGCGTCCTTGGTGAAATCCAGAACTACCGGTCCCGGACGGCCTGTCGCGGCAATGTGGAAAGCCCTGGCGACTGCCCAGGCCACATCCTCGGCCCGTCTTATCTGGTAGTTCCACTTGCTGATTGGACTTGTCAGACCAATGATGTCGGCCTCCTGGAATGCATCTGTTCCGAGGGAACTTGCAGGCACCTGGCCGGTAATCACGACAACGGGTGTCGAATCGGCCATCGCGTCCGCTACTCCGGTGATTACGTTTGTGGCTCCGGGACCGGAAGTCACGAGCACCACGCCCGGTGTACCCTTCACCCTTGCATATCCCTGGGCGGCATGGATGGCACCCTGTTCGTGCCTTACCAAAACATGTCTCAATGAATCGGAATGATCCGGAATCCTGTCATAAACCGCCATCACCTGGCCTCCCGGGTAACCGAAGATTGTGTCCACGCCCTCTTCCGCAAGCGAGAGCAGCAATGCTTCGGCCCCGGTAACCTGATTGTCTTTTGTGTCTTTGTCCATGTCTGTTGTCGTTCGTTTGAATTTAGGAATATGAAATATTCTTAACCCGGGTTTGGCACCCGGGGACCCCGAATCCTTAATCGTTGATGATTCTCACTGCGCCCCTGTCTGCGGAACTGACCATCGAGGCGTATGCCTTCAGGCTTTTGGAAACTTCGCGGATCCTCACCGGCGGGGTGAATGCCTTTTTACCGCGAGCAAGTTCCTCTTCCCGTCTAGCCTGCAGCTCTTCATCGGTCAGACGGACATTTATGCTCCTTTGTGGAATGTCGATTTCGATGATGTCCCCGTCGCGTACAAGTCCGATTTCACCGCCTGCGGCTGCTTCTGGAGAGATGTGGCCTATGCTGAGCCCCGAGGTGCCTCCGCTGAACCTTCCGTCAGTAATCAGTGCGCATTCTTTCCCGAGATGCATTGACTTGATGTAGGATGTCGGATAGAGCATCTCCTGCATGCCGGGACCTCCCTTCGGACCTTCGTAGGTGATGACCACAACGTCCCCGGCCTTCACTTTTCCTGAAAGGATGCCGTTACAGGCAGCTTCCTGGGAGTCAAAGACCTTCGCAGGGCCGGAGAATTTCCAGATTGATTTGTCAACCCCGGCGGTCTTGATTACGCATCCGTCTTTGGCGATGTTTCCGAAGAGGACTCCAAGACCTCCGTCCCTGGTGTAGGCGTGAGCCAGGTCACGAATGCATCCTTCCGACCTGTCTGTGTCAAATGATTCATAGTCAGTTTCCTGGGAGCCCATCTCCGTGCTGAATCTGTTGGCCGGAGCGCTTGAATAGATTCCTCTGGCCTCCTCTGTCAGGTCGGGACTGTCAATGCAGTATGAAGCGATTTCCTGGGCAAGGGTCATCCCGTCAACCCTTTTCAGGGATGTGTCCACGAGGCCTCCCTTTGCGAGTTCATTCATTATTGCTACTATACCTCCTGCCCGGTTCACATCCTGAACGTGATATCTGGCCGTGTTCGGGGCAACTTTGCAGAGGCAAGGGACCTTGCGGGAAAGGGCATCGATGTCCGCCATCCTGAAATCCGCTCCGGCTTCGCAGGCAACTGCAAGCAGGTGCAGGACGGTGTTCGTGGAACCTCCCATTGCAATGTCAAGGGCCATTGCGTTGAGGAAAGCCTGACGTGTGGCGATTGAACGCGGAAGTACTGATTTGTCACCCTCTTCATAGTATCTGTAGGCATTCCGGACTATGAGCCTTGCAGCCTTGCGGAACAACTCCACCCTTCTTTTGTGGGTGGCCACGATTGTTCCGTTGCCGGGAAGGGAGAGGCCGATGGCCTCCGTGAGGCAATTCATTGAGTTGGCTGTGAACATTCCCGAGCAGCAGCCGCATCCGGGACATGCACAACTTTCAATTTTGTCAACCTGGCTGTCGTCTATCGAATTGTCAGCGGACTTTACCATTGCGTCGATCAGGTCAAGTCTCTCGGAACCCATAACCCCCGCTTCCATCGGTCCTCCGGACACAAAGACAGCGGGAATGTTCAGTCTCATTGCCGCCATAAGCATCCCGGGGGTAATCTTGTCGCAGTTGCTTATGCAGATCATTGCATCGGCCTTGTGGGCATTGACCATATACTCGACTGAATCGGCTATTATGTCTCTCGAAGGCAGGGAATAGAGCATCCCGTCGTGGCCCATCGCTATTCCGTCATCCACTGCAATCGTGTTGAATTCAGCGGCATAGCATCCCTGAGCCTCGATTTCGGCCTTTACAATCTGGCCTATTTCGTGAAGGTGGGTGTGGCCCGGGACAAACTGCGTGAATGAATTGACGACGGCGATTACCGGCCGGCCCATCTGTTCCTTCTTCATTCCTGCTGCAATCCAGAGGGCCCTGGCTCCGGCCATCCTCCTGCCTTGCATTGTCATCGAACTCCTAAGCTTATTTTTCATAATCTCATAAATTGAAAACGCCCCTCGCGGTTGACCGGGAGGGGCGTTATATAAATTTCATATTAAAAATATAAGCATCACCTACCCGGTCCAAGTTCGCAAATGACAAGGACTAGCACGCTAATGACGCTGATAATATTTAATGTAATATTCATTCTTTGTTGATATGGCTTACACTTTATAAGTGCTTACAATTCGAAAGCGGTGACAAAACTACAAAAGTATTTTCAAAAACAAAATTATTTTTGACTTTTTCTTGAGAGGGTGGAGGGTCAAAGCAGTTTGCTTGCGACTTCTGACAATTCGCTTCTCTCTCCTTTTCTGAGGTTTATGTGCTCGAACAGTTCCTGGCCCGCCATTTTCTCACCCAGATGGGTCAGGCCGCTGGAGTACATGTCCAGGTAAGGCTGGTCAATCTGGAACAGGTCACCCGTGAAGACCATCTTGGTGTTCTCTCCGGCGCGGGTGATGATGGTCTTGATTTCATGCGGGGTAAGATTCTGCGCCTCATCGATGATGAAATAAACGTTTCCCAGACTGCGCCCCCTGATGTAGGCCAGAGGGGAGATTAGAAGTTTCTCCTCCTTGAGCATGGCCTCGATTCGTGCCGCCTGTTTGCTTCCCGGCTTGAAATTGTTCCTGATGACATTCAGGTTGTCCATCAGTGGCTGGATGAATGGCCCCATCTTGCTCTTCTCGTCTCCCGGGAGGAAGCCTATGTCCTGATTCCCGAGGATGACGGCAGGCCTTGTCAGGATGATCTGCTCGTAATCCCTCTCCTGCTCAAGTGCGGCGGCAAGTGCCAGCAGGGTCTTTCCCGTGCCAGCCCCTCCGGTGAGGGACACAAGTTTGATGTCCTTGTTCAGGCAGGCGTCAAGGGCGAATTTCTGCTCGTCGTTCCTCGGGGAAATGCCGTAGGCATAGGTTTTCTTGACCAGAACCACTTTCTGCTGTCTTGCATCGAATCGCCCGCAGGAGGACGCTTCGTTTCCGTTCTGCCCCCAGTTGAACTTGAACAGCTGGTTGGCAGCGGGTTTCAGTTCGGCAGTTCCCGAAGGGCGGCCTTCATTTATTTCCGCAACCGACAGCCAGCCCTTGCCGTATGTGAGTTCCTGAGCCTTTGCAGGGTTGAATCCGTTGATCACCACGACTTCATTGCGGGTGTACTCCAGCCTGTCCTCGTGCAGTTTGTCGGTCAGGTAGTCTTGTGCCTCCATTCCGACTGCCTTTGCCTTCATCCTCAGGTTGACATCCTTTGTCACGAGGGCGGTGAACCTGTCCGGATGATTGTCTCTCACCCAGATGGCGGTTGCAAGAATCCTGTGGTCCTGAATGTCGTCTATGAATGAATTGCGGAGTTCAGGAGGGAAAGGGTGGTTTAGTTCCACCTTGATCCTGCCCCTGTCCCTGCCGATTGGAACGCCGTCCTTCCCGAACATCCTTCCCTCGGTCAGCTTGTCCAGTTCCCTCATGAATCCCCTCGCGTTGAAAGCCAGGGCATCCATGCCTTTCTTGAACTTGTCCAGTTCCTCAATCACCGCCGATGGAATCACGATGTCGTTCTCCTGGAAATGTCTGATGCACTTCCAGTCGTGGAGGATGATGTTGGTGTCAAGGACGAAAATTTTCGCTTTCCGTGCGGTTCCGCCATTTTTACCGCTGTGTCCCTGTTCAGGAACATTGGCATATTTTGCAGTCATAGTAATTATCCGTGAAACTGTTTCTTATATTCCTGTGTTTATTCCTGTGTCGTGTCGGCTTTAATCCTCCCCTTCGGAGGAAAGTCCGGTCATGAGGGAGGCAAGAATGGATGACAGTCCCGTTCTGCCTTTCTGCAACGGGCTTATTCCCGGCTTCAGTTCAGGTCCTGCCGTAACCGGATGCCCGAGAGGGTAGTAGGCGATATCCTGGAGAAGGAACTGGCTGTCCACATAGTCAAAATCGCTGTCCCTGACCTGGATGACGGCTCCCGGCGTTTCCGCAAAGAGGATTCTCACCGGGTCGTCTTCGAGACAGGCCTTCCCGATTCCGCTCAGGTCGGTCTCCATCCGGGCATTCTCTCCGAGCATCAATGTCAGCGCCCTTGCGAGACCTCCCCTTGAGACTGTCCTGCCGCAGACCACCACACCGTCTTCTGCCAGTTCCCGCATCACCTCGTAGCAATCCATAAAATAATCCGGGTCCAGAATCTCCGGCCCGGTCTCGTTCCCCTTGCCCAGCATCCCGGCCAGCAGGGAACCTCCAAGCCTGTGCGGACAGGTGTCGAACGGGACATATATTATCCAGCTGGAGGTGTCGACGTCCTTCCCGAGAGAATCCGGGCAGAGCCTTCCGCAGTCCTCCACATCCGTCCTGAAGACAGCCTCGTGGCATCCTCCGCCGGTGAGGATTGAAAGTCTGGAAATTCTCACCCCGAGGTCGTAGATGTACTGCGCCGCGGAAACCGTTGACATATAGAATGCCGACATATTCCCGACAGGCTCCGTGTCCCATTTCCAGGATGCTTCCAGCTTGATGTCTTCAAGAAAGAACTCTCCCTTTTTCCAGAGAGTGTCAATCAGGGCCCTTGCAACCTTGATTCTCGTCGATGACCTTGGATGGGTCAGGTTGACGGAATCCCGCTCGTCGGGAGCTGAGGCCACTTCCCCGATGTATTGCCCGACGTCCTCCCCCCTGTAGGAGAAACGCTCCGGTGCAGGGTCAATCGGCTCATCAATCACAATGTCCCTCTGCTTTCCGCCAGTTTCCGGGACCTCCTTCCTGTACCTTTCAAGAAAATCCTCCCACGCTCCCTGACACATACAATCCCTCAGGGAATCCGCCGGAGTTGTGTCCATCTGGGTACCGTCAATGATATATTCTGAAAAAACCGGGTCTGCTTTTCCGTTCATAAGTTCATATCTCAAACTCACAAAAATATTAAATATTCTTCAGAACATAAAGGAATATTCCAAAATCATTGTATACTTTTGCCGTGGATTTCCAGCGTTGTCAGAATATGAAATACAGCGAAGAAGAATACGAAAATATGCTCAGCCGCCTTTTCGCGCGGTTTCCATCTTTCCAGAATGCAGGAGCCTCCGCCTACAAGCCGGGCCTAGCAAATATGCAGATGTTCGACCAGCTCCTCGGTTGTCCGCACAGGAAATACCCCACCGTACATGTGGCGGGAACCAACGGAAAGGGCTCAGTCTCAAATATGCTGGCATCGGTTTTCTCCTCTCTCGGACTAAAGACGGCTCTGTACACCTCCCCGCATCTTTACGACTTCAGGGAAAGGATGAGGATTGCCTCAGCAGACGGGGTGCGCTATGTCCCGAAGGAATTCGTCTGGGATTTCGTGCAGAAATGGGGCGAGACCTTCGACCATCTTGACCTTTCTTTCTTTGAAATCACCACTGCGATGGCCTTTGCGTGGTTTGCTTCCGAAAATGTGGACGTGGCGGTGATAGAGACAGGTCTTGGAGGCAGATTGGACAGTACGAACATCATCACTCCGCAGCTGAGTGTCATCACCAACATAGGCTTGGACCACTGCTCATTCCTGGGCGACACCCTTGGGGAAATCGCCTTTGAAAAAGCTGGAATCATCAAGCCGGAAATCCCTGTGGTGGTGGGGGAGAGCTCTCCGGAGACAGATATGGTTTTTGAACGCAAAGTGTTATATACCAATCTTCCGGAGGCTGCATATATGGGGGACCGTGCAAAAATAATGTCCCTTCTGACTTTTGCTGACAAGATTGAACCGGGCCTGTGGGACCGCCACGGGGAGATTCTCGGCAGGATGGACCTTCAGGGACCCTGTCAGAGAAAAAACCTCAGGACAGTTCTGGCCGCCATCGACGTTCTCTCCACTGAAGGATTTTTCCTCAGGACCGGCATTGTTCCCGGGACGGCAACAGGGAACCTCGCCAGGCCATCTGACGAAACAATTGCAGCCGCCCTTGAGCACACGGCCCGCACAATGGAGTTCCACGGAAGGTGGGAGAAGCTTTCGGACAACCCCCTGATCATAGCCGACATCGGCCACAACTCCCACGGTCTGAAACACAACTTCCAGAGGCTGTCAGAGATGATATCCTCTGGTGAATATGACTCATTGACAATTGTTTATGCCGCAATGGGCGACAAGGACGTGGACAAGATAATGACGATGCTCCCGCCGCAATCCCACCTGATTTTCGTAACCCCGTCCTCCCACAGGGCAATGAAGGCGGAAGACATATTCAGTAAATATCTTCAAGCCGGCAATGACCCCTCGTCCGCCTGCTGCAGCACAAGCGTCGAGGATGCCGTGCGCCAGGTCGTCTCCCTCGGCCCCCGGGATCTGGTCTATATCGGCGGCAGCACTTACCTCGTTGCCGAGGCTGTGCCGCTGGTCGGGAAGCTTCAGATGTAAAAGGTCTTTACGCCATTGAAAAGTCCTACAGGATACGGATTTGGCGATGATGGGCATTGAATGAATATAAGGAATGGTGGTCAGAAATTATGAGCCCCCGAAAATCTTATCCATATCTGAAGCAGGTTATTTTTTCTTATTCCTTGACGGCAGGGAAGTGCTTGATGTTTCCGGTGACAAGGTAGGAATCGCCTCTGAACATGGCAACCTCGTAGAAGACCACATCTTTTGGATCGAGGACTTCATCATCAGTCTTTAACTCTAATGGAGTCAATTCCTGCCGGGCGGAACTAAATCGACCGCTATAAAATAGAAAACGCCCCTCAAGTATGCTGTCTTGCGACGCGCCTGAGAGGCTTATTATCTCTAGTTTCTAATAACTTTCTCAATTGTGAGTGCAAATGTAATGCTCATTTTTGAATTATGCAACTATTTTTTCCTAACCACAAAGGATGCTTCTCCCAATCTTTAGGGAATCCCATATATCCAAGTTTGACAACAGGATAATCTTCGAGTAATTTCCTAAAGTGTTCTCTGAATTTCGTATTAGGGTTAACGCTCTGCAGTAGGTAAAGAATCAGACACAAGCTGTAATATAATCTCCTCGTTTGTGCGCGCTGTATTTCCTCATTGCTCAACCAGATATAATTCTGATTCTTATTGAAGTATTTCTTTGGATTGACATCAAGCTCGATATTCCACAACCTGGCGTGGTGGGCACAGATATTCCTGAGGTAATTCAATGTATGGAGCCAGGAACAGAAAATAGTTTCATCCGCAATACCGAAAGCGGCAGCGATATCTGTTCTGTCTTTTCTTGACTTGAGGTTCTGACATATTTTTGACAGTTCGCTGAAATACAAGAGTTCCACACTCATCCAGCTTGGCGGTGTGGGAGGATTGTCGTATGTGCTCATATAATGTTCAATGAACACAGCACGTTTGTTGGCATTCAATTGGTCATTGATATGATTCTGGATATCAGCGAACACATCGTAGGATTTTCCGGTTTTCGGATTATGTTTGGCAGGCATAAACAACTCTTTTTGATTTTGCCAGTGGGAACCATATTTGTGACTGAGCTGATATATGACCTGAGTCCTAAGAGCAATCTCTATTCTCTCAATTGCATCAAAAACCAAAAGCCGGAGTTTTCTGTCAAACTTATAGAGGTTATAGACGTCATCCCAAGTTGTTCCTACTACAAACTCATCCAATGGCTTCCCGGATGCATCTCGCTTCTTGAATGGAAGCATATAGGCACTCATCCTGTAATAGCTCACATTGGAAAGATGCCTTTTGGTCCTCGCTCTGTCATTGATAATCAGACCTCGATTTTCGAGAATCTGTATCTGTTCATCGAAAGTCTTTGGCGGTTTATTATATGTCCTCATTCATTTATCTTTTTTACAAAGATAGCAAAGTTAATTGGAACCAAGCCTTTCTGACGCAGCTTCAGCGGAGGAAGAAGGGCTTGACCGCTTGTTATTTGTTCTCGTTGCCCAATCAATCGAATCTCGCTATCTTTGTCCTCACAAGTATTTCCACATATGGCAAAGATATACGTAGCAAGCAACTGGAGGAACAAGTATTATTCCGATGTCGTTGATAGGCTCAGAGAAGCAGGGCACGAGGTTTATGATTTTCGCAATCCTCCTCAGGGGACGGGCGGATTCCATTGGTCCGATGTAGATTCGAACTACATGGATTGGAGCGTGGATCAGTATCGTGAAGGAATGAAAAGCCCAAGGGCACAGCAGCAGTTCTCCAACGATATCCAGGCTCTTGAATGGGCTGATACCTGCGTGCTGGTGTTACCTTGTGGTCGCAGTGCCCATACAGAGGCCGGTTGGCTTGCAGGAAAGGGCAAGAGAACCATAGTTTATATACCGGAAATGCAGGAGGCTGAGCTGATGTATATGCTCTTTGACCTCGTTACTGATGATTTGGACGAAGTAGTTTCATTCCTCAAATGACGAAGACAATGGAAGTCACCAATCTGCTCGATATCCACACCAGGGAAGAACTTTATTCCTGGTACTTTGAGAATCACGACAAGGTATCGGATTTCTGGCTTCGCGTCAATCGGGCAAGGGAGCCGTATCCAGATGTTGTCGGCTATGTGGATGCGGTGGAAGTAGCTCTTTGTTTCGGTTTGATTGACAGCACTATGAAGCTTATAGATGATGGCAAGTCAATCCAGCACTTCACTCCGAGACGCAAGGGATGCAACTGGTGCCGTCATAATATTGAACGCTGTCGCAGGCTAATTGACATCGGAGAGATGACGCCCGCAGGTCTTTTCGTGCTGCCTGACCTTGATCCAGACCGTTTTGTTTTCGGGCAGTGGGTTATTGATGCCTTGAAGGCTGCCCCGATTGTTTGGCAGAACTTCAATTCATTTCCCGGTGCCTACCGGCGAATCAAGGTTGACCGTACACAGTATTACAACAACACAAAGCGTCCGGAGTATGCGTTGCTATGCTTCAGACACTGGTGGATGATTCCCGTAAGGGGAAAATGCAACCTGGCTGGGATGATAGCGGTAAACTGCTCGAATACTGACCAATCGCAGCTTTGGTCAAACCGAAACATTAAACGTTATTCTCTATGCCATCAACCCGTCAAATAGTT
>CAMFBM010000033.1 GCA_945948555.1 uncultured Bacteroidales bacterium
TAGGCAGAGTGATGAAGAATGAGCTGAGTT
This sequence comes from uncultured Bacteroidales bacterium, assembly GCA_945948555.1. Lineage (GTDB taxonomy): Bacteria > Bacteroidota > Bacteroidia > Bacteroidales > UBA932 > Cryptobacteroides. The sequence continues at coordinate 31 of CAMFBM010000033.1, forward strand.
CAGATCTGAACACAGGCTTGGCTCCATTGCTGACATTAGCATACATCTGATAGTCTTCAACTATCTTTTTGAAACCACTACCACGACGGTCCATATTTTTGCAAAATTTTGTCGATTAAGACACTTTTCAAACAAAAACAGGGCATAAAATATACACTTTTCAAATTACAAAGTCTCTCGAAAGCAGGGGCACGCAGAACATTATTTTGATTTGAGAACCAAATACACTTAGGAATATGAAAAAAAGTGGCTGAAGTCAGTTGACTCCAGTCACTTTTCATATTCAAGATTGATTCAGTCTCCGTTACTGCTCGTCAGGACCCTGATCGTCAGGACCATTCTGCGGGCCATTTGAAGGATTGGCGTTGAAAGGTCCCTGAGGGCCTGCCTGTCCACCCTGGGCAGCCTTTGCCATATCCTCTGAAGCAGCGTGCCATGCGTTGTTGAGCTGCTCGGTGTAAGTGTCGATGTCAGAGATATTCTGAGCCTTGACAGCCTCTTTCAGACTGTTGAGGGCATTCTGGATTGCATCCCTCTTGTCGGCAGGAATCTTGTCGCCGTAGTCCTTGAGATTCTTCTCGCTCTGGAAGCAGAGGGCGTCACCTGCGTTGATTTTGTCAACCCTTTCGCGGGCTGCCTTGTCAGCGGCTTCGTTGGCCTTGGCCTCGTCCCTCATCCTCTTGATCTCGTCATCGCTGAGTCCTGAAGAAGCCTCGATACGGATCTTCTGCTCCTTGCCGGTGGCCTTGTCCTTTGCGGACACGTTCAGGATACCGTTGGCATCGATGTCGAAAGTAACCTCAATCTGAGGGATTCCCCTTGGAGCCGGAGCAATTCCGTCAAGATGGAAGTTTCCGATGGTCTTGTTGTCCTTTGCCATCGGCCTTTCACCCTGGAGGACATGAATCTCAACTGAAGGCTGGTTGTCAGCGGCCGTTGAGAAGACTTCGGACTTGCGGGTAGGGATGGTGGTGTTGGACTCGATGAGCTTTGTCATCACGCCACCGAGGGTCTCGATACCGAGTGAAAGCGGAGTGACATCCAGAAGGAGCACATCCTTCACATCGCCTGCGAGCACACCGCCCTGAATTGCAGCACCCACTGCCACAACCTCGTCAGGGTTCACACTCTTGTTCGGAGCCTTTCCAAAGAATTTCTCGACAATTGCCTGGATTGCAGGGATACGGGTTGAACCGCCCACGAGCAGAACCTCGTCAACATCGGAAGCACTGATGCCAGCGTCTGACAAAGCCTTGCGGCAAGGTTCAATTGTCCTCTGGATGAGGTTGTCGGCAAGCTGCTCGAACTTTGCCCTGGTCAGAGTCTTCACAAGGTGTTTAGGAACACCGTCAACCGGCATTATGTACGGAAGGTTGATTTCTGTTGAAGTCTGGTTTGACAACTCGATTTTCGCCTTCTCAGCAGCCTCCTTCAATCTCTGGAGTGCCATCGGATCCTTCTTGAGGTCGATTCCGCCGTTCTCCGAAGCGAACTCGGAAGCAAGCCAGTCGATGATCACCTGGTCGAAATCGTCACCGCCAAGGTGAGTGTCACCATTTGTTGAGAGCACCTCGAACACGCCGTCGCCCAATTCAAGGATGGAGATATCGAATGTACCGCCACCAAGGTCATACACTGCAATCTTCATGCTCTTGTCAGTCTTGTCAAGACCGTAGGCAAGTGCTGCGGCAGTCGGTTCGTTGATGATTCTCTTCACATCCAGACCGGCAATCTTTCCTGCCTCCTTGGTTGCCTGACGCTGAGAGTCTGAGAAATAAGCCGGAACTGTGATGACAGCCTCCGTAACCTCCTGACCCAGATAGTCTTCAGCTGTCTTCTTCATCTTCTGGAGAATCATCGCTGAAATCTCCTGCGGAGTGTAAAGACGGCCGTCGATGTCAACACGCGGAGTGTTGTTGTCGCCTTTTACCACCTTGTAAGGCACCCTCTCGATTTCCTTTCTGACCTGATCGTAGGTCTCACCCATAAATCTCTTGATTGAGAACACGGTCTTGTGAGGGTTGGTAATTGCCTGACGCTTTGCAGGGTTGCCGATTTTCCTCTCGCCTCCCTCGGTGAAAGCCACAACTGAAGGGGTTGTGCGCTGTCCCTCATTGTTGATGATGACTGCAGGCTCGTTGCCTTCCATTACCGCCACGCAAGAGTTCGTGGTTCCCAAGTCGATTCCAATAATTTTTCCCATAATATTTTTCTCCTTTTTATATTTTCAATATTTACCGGCCGCTGTTGTTTTTCGCGACCGACGGACATATATCTAATCCTGTGCCAAGGGTGTCAAGGCCCGGAAGATATGACAAATTGTCAGAAGGTCTGGCAGATTAGTGTCATATTCACAATTCTGAAGGCATATATACCATATTATTACTATCTTCGCGGCTGATCCGCCGCAAGCGGAATATTTTTCTTTACGGAATATTAAATATTTCGGAAACAGGAGAAATATGAAATATTGGAATTATGGAATATCGGGAAATACAAAAACCTGAATACGAGGACATTGCATCGCGCATCCTCTACGAGGACAACCACCTGTTGATTTTCAACAAGAGGCCGGGGGAGATCGTACAGGGAGACAAGACCGGAGACGAGTGTCTGTGCGACACCCTGAAGGCTTTCATCGCCCTGAGGGACGGCAAGCCGGGAAAGGTGTTTCTCGGAGTGACCCACAGACTTGACCGGCCGGTTAGCGGGGCGACAATCTTCGCCAAGACCTCCAAGGCGCTTGAAAGGATGAACGCAATGTTCCGGGAGGGAGGGGTCCGCAAATTCTACTGGGCTCTGGTCTGCAACGAGCCAAGGCCGGCACAGGCCCTTCTTGAAGACAGACTATACAGGGTTGAGAAACAGAACAAGACATTCATCTGCCGCCCGGGGTCGAACCGTCAGGATGCAAAACTGGCCCGTCTTGAGTACAGCCTCATCGGGAAAACCGAAAGATATTTTCTTGTGGAGGTAAAACTTCTGACAGGACGTCACCATCAGATCCGCTGCCAGCTCTCGGGCATAGGCTGTCCAATCAAAGGTGACTTGAAATACGGTGCGCCGCGCTCCAACCCCGACGGAGGAATCAGCCTGCATTCCAGAAGGATTGTCTTCATCCATCCGGTCCGGAAAGAGGAAATGACTGTCGAGGCACCTGTACCGGCTTCCTGGAAAGGAGTAGTCATTCAGTAACCCTGAGAAAATGCCTCACCCAACCGCCGGAATCACCCAACCGCCGGGATTACATCTCCAGACGGATGTTGTCAATCCACAGGATATTGCCGACACCGCCGTGGAAAGCCTCGTCACAACTGGCGAGGAATTTCACTATCAGATAGTTCGGCTCGGTTCCAACAGGAGCCCATCCTTCCTCTATGACCGGAACGTTCCTGCCCTTGCGGTTGAATGCATGATAGGCACGGTCCGGATCGACATCAAGCTTCATATAACTTTTGTAGCACGGATCGGACGTTATGTCTCCATACCTGACTTCAATCCTGTGGCCGTTCTCCCACTGGGAAACATTCTTGGTGAAGCGCTCGTAACCGGTTCCGACACGAAGGGCGTGAAGGGTTCCGTTTTCATCTTCCCAGCGTTTCTGCAAAAGAATCACAGCCTCCGGATAGTCAGGACGGTCCAATGTCTTGAGTTTCGAGAAGCCTGTTCCCCGGACAACAGTGTGCCCGACCTCAGCCTTGTAGTCAAATACCAGGGCCTTCGGGAATCCGGAAAAAGGGATGCCGTAAACCACCTTGGTCATCGGAGCCTTCGTGGATTTGATTGGCTCCAGCAGGTCTCCGAGCAGGAAGGCACCCTGGCAGACCACGTGCATATCTATTCCAAGAGCCTCAACGTCCTCGATGTGAGTTTCAAGTCTGGCGCACCAGCCATCCCCTCTCTTCTCCGGGAAAACGGTGGTGTTGGTCTTGTATATGCCAGCCACACAGGCCAGTACATTGTTGGTACGCCACAGGTAATCATCCGGCTTGACCAATGGTTCACGTGAAACAAGGGTGTCACCGTTGCCGTAGAACTCGTACAGATACTTTGTCTTGCCTCCGAGAATGTCGGATTCCCGGACTTCACGGACAGACCATCTGTCAAGTTTTCCATATTCATTGATTTTGTCCACAATGCTCTGCTGCGCACTCAAGGGCAGGTTCAGGACACAAAAAAAGAAAGCGGTCAAAAAAATTGTTCGTCTCATCAGAAATTCTTATCCTTGCAGTTTTGAAGCGCAAATATAGTAATTATGAAAATAAAATTTGTAATATTTTTCCTATTGACATCATTTTATGCCGTTACGGCATACGCCATACCTGCACGGAAAGGGGTTTTTACCCTTTCACAACCTGACGGGAGCAAGTTTGAGGCAGTGCAGACAGGTGATGAGTTCGGACATTTCAGGAAGACGAAGGAAGGTCACGCCATAATACAGGAAGAGGACGGATGGTACTGTTACGCATATTTCGACGCACAGGGCAGGAAGTACAGCAGCGGAGTACATGTCGGGAAACCGGCTCCATCGGATGTGCTCGCGGCAAGTCTTCTTATTCCGGTTTCGCAAATCAGGGAGAAAGCATCTGAAAGACGCAACCTGCTGGCTAAGATCAGGAAGAACGAGGGGGAACCGCTCCTGAAAAGGATAATGAAAGCGCGGGGAATCGTCCCGGGGACCAAGGCTTCCGAGCCTGTTAAAAAGCATGCCATAGTGCTGCTCGTGGAGTTTTCGGACGTTCATTTCCAAAGCGGAAACGACCTGCAGACATTCCAGAATCTGCTCACCCAGACCGGTTATTCCAGAAACGGGGCGACAGGAAGCGCGCTGGATTACTTCAACGACCAGTTCAAGGGTTTCTTCGAATTTGACTTCGATGTGGCCGGACCGCTGCGCCTTTCGAATAACAGAAGCTACTACGGAGGCAACGACGTCAAAGGCAAAGACAAGCATCCTGAGGAGATGATTGCAGAGGCCTGCAGACTCGCCTACGAAAGAGGTGTCGATTTTTCCCTCTACGACAATGACAATGACGACTTTGTGGACAATGTCTTCGTGTTCTTCGCAGGAGAGGACGAGGCAGACATCTATTCCGACGAGGACTGCATCTGGCCCCACGCCTGGTACCTCTACAGCGGAGCGAAAATCACCGCCGAATACAACGGGAAACTGATTGACAGCTATGCCTGCACATCGGAACTGTCGTGGGTTTCGGAAAGCAGCACAACCCTTGCGGGAATCGGCACCTTCTGTCACGAGTACAGCCACACTTTCGGCCTTCCGGATTTCTACGACACCGACTACGGCGGAAGCCTTGCAACGGATGATGACCCCTACATTTCTATGGCAGCCGGCCTTTGGACATTCACCGCCCTGATGGACGGAGGAAACCAGAACAACAACTGCAACACACCACCCTACTACAACTGTGTGGAGAGGGATTACCTCGGGTTGTCGGAGCCTGAAACCCTGACTGCAGGAGAGCACACTCTCGAGCCGGTACACATTAACGGCAGGTTCTTCAGAATCAACACGGACGACCCCGACGAGTACTTCCTCCTTGAATGCCGAGGCAACAGCGGATGGGACAAATACATCAATGCACGGTCTTCCAGCAATTTCAACAAATGCAGAGGGCTCCTGCTCTACCACATCGACAAATCCAAAAGCAGAAGCTACTATTCAGAGATGTTCGAGACAAGCACCACTCCCTACGACAGATGGGGATACTACAACGAGGTGAATACCGTTCCCGAACACCAGTGCGCTGATCTGGTCGAGGCGGACGGGCGTGCGGACAAATTGCTCAACATGAACCACTATATCGCACAGATAAAGGATCTGAGCGGGCTATATTACCCTGGCGGCAGCACATCCATTCCGAAAGCGGTCCTGTCATCCTGGAACGGCAGTGAAACCGGATTTGAAATCACGGACATAACGCTGGACGGAAGCAATGTCCGATTCACGGCAATAGCAGGAGAAAACGCGACGAATATGACTGCAGACACCTTCCAGACCGAGGCAATCATTGCCTGGGATTCGTCCGATGATTCCTCAGAATCAGTCCTGACCCTGAAAGGCACGGGAAAGGATGAGACCTTGAAGGTGAAACCCTACAAAGCAGGCAAATATGCCGTCACCCTGACAGGACTCACCCCGGCCACCAAATACACGGTGACGGTCAGACTGTCAGATGAATCAACATCCAGTCAGTCACTTACATTTACTACAGCATCCCTTGCCAAGGATTACGCCTATCCATACATCTACTTATCCTCAGTCAAGATGAACCCGGACGGCAGTTTCCCGAAAGGAAGTAAACTGCCACTCAAACTATTCAATGTCTCCTCTGAGGCGAGTGTCAGCTGGACTTTTGACGGCGAAGAAATTTCCGTCGGCGACGACTGTTACTTCACACTGACCGGGAACGGGACCCTCACCGCCATCGTAAATTACAAAGGTGGTGCAAAAGACATCATTGAAAGGAAATGTATAATAGTTGAATAAGGAAGCCATGAAAATTTACGGTATATTCACAAGTATGGTTCTCTCCGCAGTCATTCTTTCAGGCTGCATTTCCCAGAGTATGACACCCGAGGAGTTCATAAACTCATCTGACGGAGTTTCTCTGACAATCAACGGGAAGCAGGTAATGACCTACAGGGAGGGAAGACACCAGATCGGCTACAACGACGAAGAAGTCCAGTTCAGGTTTTCCGACGACAGGTTCTCTAATTTCTTTGTAGTAAAGTGCGTGGATGTTCCAAAGGAGCAGGGACAGACGATTGAGGCATTGCTGACCTACACCACGGACAATGACATTCTCGAGAAATTGTGCAATTTTACCGTCTCCAAAATTGACGGAGATATGGTCTGGCTCTGGGACGGGAAGAAAAAAATCGGAGCAGTCATACGACTGCTCCGATAATAAAAAATCTAGTGCGATCGCCAAGTCGGGCAAATTTTACTTTGCAAGGATGGTGACCTTGAACTCGTGAACTTCCTTTGAAGCGCCGGCATAGTTGGCATTCATTCCGACGAAGGTCACGGTGTAGGTTCCGGGTTCGTTCCAGGTGTACTCGTAGGAGGAGATGTAGTTTTGCATATCCTTGACCACAACCGGTTTATCATTCAGGACAGGGACGGCGTCGGCGGCCATAGGAGAGGAGAACACCCAGCCGTCCAGCCGGACTCCGTCGTGAACGGACATATTCTCACCGATGAACGCAATCTGGGCTGAAGAGTCCAAGAATTTTATGGAACCGTTTCCGGCATCGTGGACATAAGGTGTTTCAAACCAGTCATTCATCATTACGCTCGTGTAACTGAAATCCTTAAGAGTGAGGATCTGCGGTTCCTTGGTACCAAGGTCGATGGTAATCTGTCCATTGACACGGTAGGTCCTTTTGGCATTCGTCACAGTTCCATTCGGTCTCTTGTCTGAAGGATTCCAGTGCATTGCAATGGCAAAGTTGGCTATGACATCCGTAATGTCCCTGCTGACGCTCACCCACTTGCCCTCGTCAGCCGTCGTTTCATTGTAATCCAACTTGGACCACCCCTGCATTCCTCCTTCAGAGAGTGTCTTGATTGTTTCAACATCCTTGGCGGCATCATCACCTGCCAGCCCGTCAAAGGTGTTCGAAACAAAAACTTCAAGACCGCCTACCGTTCCGCCGTAATTGCCCTTGATCTCAAGGTCCAAGGTTGCGGACTTGACATCCTCGATTGCAACCTCATAGCGATCCTTGTAGCGGTACTCCGAACCGATTTCCCCAGTGTACATCAGCAGGTTGTCAACATTCCCGGTGATGTCGAACCTGACAGGCTCTCCGGCGACATAGGTGTTCTCCGGATTCAATGTGACATTGTAGTCCACATCGAAAACGATTTTCTGGCTGCAGGCTGAAAAGGCCAGGGCAGCAGGAAGAATCATATATGTAAATATTCTTTTGTTCATATCCCTTAATTTAATGTTACCAAAGAGGATGCTGCCTTAGCAGGGTGTTCACGCCGAGTTCAATTGAAGGTATAGGCATCACGATGTGCTTGTCCTGAACGGTGGTACCGGTTGAAGCGGCAAGATTCGCCGTAGTAACATCGGACCACCTTGCATCCGAAGTCCAGTCGGCGTATTTGTGCATCTGCTCTACAAAAATTCCCCAGCGGATGAGGTCATATTTGCGGAGAGACTCGAAGCAGAGTTCCCTTCCTCTCTCGTTCCTTACGAAATCCCTGAAGGATGCGTAGTCGGAATAGTCGCTGAAAGGATTTGTAGAGACTCCCGCTCTGGTACGGACTTCCGCAACATAGTCGTAAGCCTCCTGCGAAGGAGCCTGATAGTACTCGTTGTATGCCTCGGCATACATCAGAAGCACATCCGAATAGCGGAGAATCGGGTAATTGATCTGGGTACGCAGACGCTTGGAGTCCTGGTGACCCTCGTACTGGACTTCGCGGCGGTATTTTCCGCAGTTGCGCACTGCTCCGGCAACAGTAGGATTTTCTGTTGTGGAATATGTTTTGTTATCTTCTGCCTTTCCGGAATACGGGGTACGGTCTATACCGGCCTTGCAGGTTCCTTCGGTCTGTCCGTATGGAGGATATTTTCCACCACCTTTATAATTGAACGGAGGAAGATTCCACTCAGCCCTCGCATCCTTGAGATCACCCTTTTCCCCGGTGGTCCTGTCCTGATTCAGGTACATATCCCAAAGTTTCAGCGAACCGTTGTAACGGCCGTATGAGTAATTGCTCTTGAAAAGCATAAAGTCAGTCGAGGCCGTGTTCAGAAGGCCGATTTCATCACCGATTCGTCCGTTGCTCCAGTTGTCGGCACTGGACTGGTTGCCCACAAAGTCAGCCTCCCACATCGACTCGCGATAGTCGGTGTCATAAAGGTCGGAAATCATATTGATGAACACCTGGGAATAGCTCGGATTCAGACGATGCTTTCCGCTGTCAATCACAGCCTTGGCATAGTCCATTGCCTTCTTGTAATAATCCTTCTCTGACACACCGTCGTTCCTGTCAATCGTCGCTCCTGCCGTAAAGAGGCAGACACGGGCAAGGATTCCCTGCATAGTGGTGCGGCTTACCCTTGAAGGGGTGTTCTCCAGCGATTCAGATGCAAGGGCAAGGCACTCGTCCATCTCGGAGATACACCATTTCAGGACGTCGTACTGAGGAGTTGCTGCAACTGAAAGATTCTCGGCGGAGCGGTCCTCCTTCAATTTCAACGGAACGTTTCCCCAGGTCTGGGCCAGGATGAAATGATAGTAGGCACGAAGGAAACGGGCCTCGTTGTAGCAGGTGTGGTCAGGGTCATATTCCGAATTCTCCACCTTGGTCATAAAGGCGTTGGCATTCTTGATTCCCGAATATATCTCTGTCCACGCGGCATAAATCTCGGCGGAGCTTGCATCGTGCCTGTACCACATCGAGAAGTTGGAAGTGGATGTCCTGTTGAAATAGCACAGGTCATCGCATCCCGAAAGCATCAGAGAATAGTAGTTGCCGTAAAATTCCTCGTTGTTGATCACTCCGTAGCAGCCCGCCAGACCGTAGAGAACCTCGGTCTTCGAGGAATAAGGAGTATCCTCTATGATGACCGGTTTCACGTCAAGGAAACTGCAGGAGGACAGAAGGAGCGCAAGGGCGGCAGCCGTTGATATATATTTCGTATTCTTCATATCCCGTAATCTTTAGAAAGTGAATGAAACTCCTCCGGTGATGCCGATGGCACGCGGATAGGCGGACCAGTCGAAGCCTGGGGTCAGGACTGAATTTCTCGTTGAGACCTCAGGATCCGGTCCGGAATATTTGGTGAATGTATAGACATTGTCGGCAGAGAGATAGACCCTCACGGTGTCGAACTTCATCTTCCTGAGCACGGAGCGCGGGAAGGTGTAGCCAAGGGATATATTCTTGAGCCTCAGGTAGGAACCATCTTCGATTACCCTTGAAGAATAGACAAACATTCCGTTTGCCTGAACTGCCGGTATGTCGCTGTCAGGATTTCTCTGCGCATCAAATCTGTCCCTGTAACTTGTAAACTGGTTAAGGCTGGTGGTTGTACCGTTCTCGAACATCAGGCGGTTGGCATTCAGTATATCGTTGCCGTAGCTCCACTGGAAGAACAGGTTCAGGTCGAAGCCGTAGAAACGGAAGGCAGTGCTGAAACCTCCCGTTGCGAGAGGCTGGCCGCAACCGATGACAGTGCGGTCGTTGTCGTCAATCACTCCGTCCTCATTAAGGTCGCGGTACTTCGGGTCACCAGGCTTCACGCCATCCCTGCCGACGCTTGTCAGATATGGAATGCCGGCCTTGAGGGTTGAACCGTTCTGGAACTCATCCAGTTTGTAGGTTCCTTCGTAGATAAAACCGTACATCATTCCGGAAGGTTTGCCGACCTGGGTGATGTAAGGGTACTGTGAATTGAACTTCTGTTCCCAGTTCACTGCAGAGAAGAGAGAATACTGGTTCTCGTTGAGTCCAGTCACGATGTTCCTGTTGACTGCAAGATTGACATTGACGTCCCACTCGAACTTGGGGGTCTTGACAGGAGTTGCATCAATGGTGAATTCCCATCCCCTGTTGCGCATCGATCCGATGTTCATCATCGCGGAAGTGTAGCCGGAAGATGCCGGAATCGTGGCGTTGAGAAGCAGGTCGTAGGTGTCTTTCAGGTACCAGTCCACGGTCGCCTTGAGCCTGCCGTCGAAGAATCCGACATCAAGACCGACGTTCCACTGCGCGGTGGTTTCCCATTTAAGTTTCTCGTTGGACATATTTGAAGGGAAATAGCCGGAGACAATCTGACCGTTGAAGACATAGTCGTAGGAGTCTGCGGAACCCTTTATTGAAGAAATCTGATAATAGTAGTCGTAAGGGGTCGAGGTACGGTTGTTACCGGTCATACCCCAGGAAGCCCTGAGTTTTCCGTTGCTAAGCCATTTCTCATTCTTGAGCCAGTCCTCACGGTTAAAGTTCCATGACAGACCTGCTGAAGGGAAGTAACCCCATCTGTTGTGGGTCGGGAATTTCGATGAACCGTCAGCACGGAAAGAGGCCGTCAGGTAGTATTTGTACTTGTAGTTGTAGTTCAGACGGAACAGTCCCGACATCATCCTCCAGTCGTACTGCCAAGGAGTGACACTCTGGTAGCTTCCGGTGTGCATTCCGTTTATGCCCAGCTCATCGGTCGACATCTTCTCGGAACGGGTACCCTTGTAGTCGTAGGTCTCGCCCTGCATAGTGAAACCGATGAGGGTCTGGAGGTGATGGTTTCTCTTGATGTGTTTCGTCCAGGTGAGGGTGTTCTCGTTCAGCCAGGTGGCCTTGTCATTCCAGTAGATTGCACCGTTGATTCCCTTGCTGGAAGTGGAACCTTCGTAACCGGTGTAAGTCTGTGTACCGTTGAACTCCTCCCTCCTTCTCTTGTACATATTGTAGCCTCCGCTGACCTTCAGTTTGAGATCCGGAGTGATGTCCCAGGACAGAGAGGCATTTGCCTGGAGATAATCTATGATGGTCTTTCGGTACTCGTTGCGCACAGTCTTGGCAGGGTTGAAACGGTAGTCGCTGCTGTCGCTGATACCCTCGTCAATCAGATCATCCAGAAGCGAACCAGTACCCATCTGGGAAATCGGTTTGGTCGGGCGATAACCCCAGACGGAGTACATCAGCCATCCTGATGCAGAGGAACTTGAAGTCGGTGAAGTCGGGTTAACTCCGTTGGTGACAGCCCTGGAGTAGTTCGCCATCAGGTCGAACTGAACCTTCTTCCCGAGTTTCTGTGAGAAATTCACCTTGCCCTGGTAACGCTGGAAATTGGAGTTGACGATGACACCGTCCTGGTCCGTGGCGGAGAAACTGACATTGTACCTGTTGCCGACAGTCTTGCTTCCTCCGGAGAGAGAGACATTGTAGTTCTGTACGAAGGCATTGCGGTAAATCTGGTCCTGCCAGTCGATGCTCTCGACATTGCGGTAGTCCTCCAGAGAGTAGAAATTGGCCGTGCCGTCCTCTCCCTTGAGGTAGATATTTGTGGAACCTGAGACATTGTACTGGTCGGTCTGGAAGCAGACGAAATCGTAGGCATCCATCATATCCACCTTTTTGGCAACCATATTCCCGCTCCAGGAAGCCGTGAAATTCACCTTCGGCTTGCCCTCGACGCCCTGCTTGGTGGTAATCACGATGACACCGTTGGCTCCGCGGGCTCCGTATATGGCAGTTGCAGAGGCATCCTTCAGAATGTCGATTGACTCTATGTCGGCGGAGTTCAGGGCCGTTGCCATTGAACTCTCGGAAGGGAATCCGTCGATGATGTACAAAGGAGCACTGCTCTGTGTCAAAGAGTTGTTTCCTCGGATAGTGATGTTGGCCTCCGCTCCGAGAGCACCGTCGGAAGTGGTCACGACCACTCCGGCAACCCTTCCGGCAAGAGCCTGGTCGAAATTGGTCACCTGGGTCTTCATTATGTCTTCCATATCCACCTTGCTGACGGAACCGGTGAGATCACGCCGTGTGACGGAGCCATAACCTATGCTGACGACTTCTGCGGCGTCAATTGCAAGTTTCTCCTCTTTCATCGTCACGTTGATGACTGCACGCGAAGCCACATTCTGCCTAACCTCCTCAAAGCCGAGGCAGGAAAAAACCAGCGTGGCCTTTGAAGGAACGTTAATTTTGTAATTTCCGTCTCCGTCGGTAACGGTACCATTGGTGGTGTTCCCGTCCTGATAGACCGTCACTGCAATCAGGGGCTGCCCCGTCTCGTCAACAACGCGTCCGGTCACGCTCTGATTCTGGGCTTTGACTGACAAAACCGACAGTACAAGCGCAGACAAGGACGCAAAGAGTTTCAAAGATATCTTCATATCATATAGTTTTGTTATTGTCTAATAAGGTTAAATTCAACCGGTTGGCCGTGCAGGCAGGTTACCATCAGAGCGGTGTCTTCCCCCTCGGAGGTCACCTCAACCTGAGAATTTTCCCCGACAAGGGAATATTTTCCACTCAGGACCACCTTCTTTACAATCGGCTGACTGGCCTGGATTGTGGTGTAGCCTTTCTCGGTGATTCCCAGATCCGGAGTGCAGACACTCATTACAGTGGTAATCCCGTCAAGCGAGCGCTCCATCACGATTGTCTCCCTGTCGATGTAGGAAACTGGCAGATACGGCTTTGCCTCCTTTCCTTTCGGAAGCTTGGAGAAGGCCTCGCGGCAGGAAGCCCCGCGGAACTGCCCGTAGCAGACATAGGCTGTCGTACCGCTCAGATGGTCGTTCACCACGTGAGCATCATTGTCAGCCTTAATCACGGTGTATGGCAGGGATTTGCTGAATTTGGAAACCTCCTTGTTGGATGGTCTGACAAGCATCATATACTCGTAGGAAGCATCCTGAGGAGCCGTCCCGTGATTGATCAGGGCTGTCATAAAGTCTCCCTCCCCTGTCTTTTTCTTCGTGTCGGAAGGAGAACTCTGGTGTTTTTTGAGGACTGTCAGGCCATAGCCGTCAGGCAGGATGTAGAAATTGCCCTGAGGGTCGGTGATGACAGTCTTCTCGTGCTCGGACTGATACCAGGAGAACGGGAAAGCATCGAAATACTCGGCATTGATGTCCACCTGTGCGGCCTTATCCTCGATTGCATACTGGTAGAGGGTGGTTTCGGTCGGATAGATTGTGCCGTCGCATTCGCAAAGACGGCCATTGTTGGATATACCGGTACCTATATATATAATCCTGTTGTCGAAACAGAACACGCTCTTTGTAGCCGTCGCCCCTTCGCAGAAATTCTTGCGCTTGCGCTCCCTGTAGGTGAAGGCAAGCACTCCGTTGCGTCCCTCAAGGGAGGACACTCCCGGGAAGCGGCTGTCATTGCGCTCCATCAGGGTGTTGCGCTGAGGACTTTCGAGAAGTTCAAAAGGAAGGTGAACAGTGGTTGCTCCCGGCATCCTGTTCCAGTCCCAGCCTTCCTGGCTGTAGCCGCTGGCCTTTGCGGAAACCGGATTGCCGCCTCCGATGTACTGTGCGGTTCCGTAACTCTGATAACGGCCGAAACGGTTGTCGTTGGTGTATATTTCAGATGACCAGACATCAGAGTTGAAAGCCTTCAGGGAAATCATCCAGTTGTCCCTGCGGTGGATTCCGATGGCTCCGTAGTTGTACACGAAGAAGCCCTCAGGTGCAGGACAAGCGGAAATTCCTGCCTTGCGGATTGTGGCGATGGTCTTTTTGTCGGCACCTCCGAGGGTAAGATAGGCTCCACCCAGTTCCGGATCCACTTCCAGACCGCTTCCGGTGAGGTCACCGAGAACAGCCAGACGGCCGTATGCCTCGATGTCAGCCTTCGGGATGAAACCGTTGAAAGGGTGACGGCCGCAGATTCCCACTCCCCAGTCGGTCAGGTTGCAGTAGTTCCTCATAGTGAGCAATGCGTGCTTGAAACATCTCCTTGCAGGCTCATCCGGAACGAAATCAGTTCCTGAGGTGAAATCGCACCAGTTTCCGAGGGCAGCGAACGCCCCGACGGAATAGGCAGGATAGAGACCTCCGTGGTGGAAGGTGGTGCCGTCCGGCTTGATGCCGCCGATGGTTCCCTGAGAGTATAGCATAGAACCTGAAACCCAGGTACCGAGAGCCTTCATTGCAGCATATCTGTCCGCCGGAGTTTCGGCCAGCATTGCGGAAATAACCTTGCAGCCGAGCAAGGTGTTCCAGGAGTCAAGCATCTCGTCCCTGAATTCCTGGAAAGGCAGACGGGTCTCGGCAATACCGCTCCAATAGGCGAGGGTTTTAACATATTCCCTGTAATTCGGAGTCTTTGCAGCCTCCTTCCTCAGAATCCACAGAGCCTTGTAGAGGTCCCTGACCTGATAGCCGTAATGGTGGTTGGTTCCCCAGCCGCTACCGAACGCAAATCCCTGGTCGAGAGCGTGGTCAAGGGTTATCCATACCTTTTCGAGGTTGGCCTTGTTGCCGGTATAGAGATAGTCCAGGGCGTACCAGTAACAGATTTCCTGAATGAACCTGATGCGCATCTCACCTTTCGAATTGTTGAACTCGTCGTCGCTCATCAGAGGTGCCCCGGTGACACTGCCGTCAGGAAGCCTCTTCAGTCCGTATTTGGCAAAGGCATCGTCAGCCCTTTTGAGAAGAGTGCTCTGGGTGTACTCCGGTCCGGGATTGCCCGAATCAGCCCAGACATCCATCCTCTCCTCAACCCGAGCAAGCATCGCTTCCTGCTCGGCAGTCACGGGATTGATTTCATACATAGGATATTGCTCCCATTCCCAGAGGCGGCACCAATGCCACATATTCCTCTGCAGGCTGCAATTGTTGTCAGGAATCTGTTTGTCAGGAGTAATCTGGTCGTGAAGCCTCGTCGCAGGGAAGGAGACCCTGTCGATGTAAATTGTCCCCTGGGGAACAGAGGCCGATGGTCTGACTGAGAGTTTCGCCACATTGGTGGGGCGGTCCTTTGTCGGAATCTGGTAGCGGTAACCTCCGCCGGGCATTTTCATATCGTCATACTTCACCCAGGCGGTCCTCCAGCCGCTGTAGTCCAGGTTGAAATCGAAATGGCATATCTCATTTCCGTTCCAGTCCAGGAAAGTGAAGGTCAGGGGAGCCTGAATCGGAGAAGGGTTGTAAATCCAGAATATGACACCTCCGTGCCAGGTCTGCATCGACTTTTCAAGGTCCGCATAATTCGTGAAAAGCAGTTCCGCCTGACCGTTCCAGTCGAAACGCATCGATGTCTTTCCGTCTTTAAACTTTTCCGTCGAGGGGTTCACGCTTCCGTTACCGTTCACCCTCACAAAGGAAGGAATGCCGTTCTCAAAGGAATGCTGCGCGTTAATAGCTGCAAATGAATAGGTTACAATAAAAACGGAAACGATGCTCAAAAAAATCCTTCTGAATCCCATATCAGTAATAGTGTCATAAATCCTGCGAATTTATCAAAGACTGCTCAAAATTCAAATGTTTTTTCTGAAAAATATGGCATATATGCTCAATATGACTTTTTCATATTGTAAATATCCTTCAATTTACTAAATTTGCATTGTTTGCCGTGTTCGCACACGGATCGGAATATTTCTTTTCACTATATGAAATATTCAATATATACTAAAGATAACACTAAATATATCAAACAGATATGAAACTAAAACTTATTTCAGCCATTGCAATCGCGGCAGCAGCCGTCTCCTGCACGACAAGCAGGGACATCATCAGCGAAAATGTGGAAAATGCCAAAATTCAGCTCAAATCCCTGGTGGAGGCTTCCGAGGCAGGTGACACCGTCAGGATACCTTCAACCTTCAAGAACGGGGAAATCGACTTCGTCCCTGAAGACGACTGGGTAAGCGGTTTCTTCGCAGGAAGCCTGTGGTATATGTACGAACTGACTGGAGACGAGTACTGGGCTGACCACGCCAGAATCCACACCGAGAAACTTGACACAATCCAGAATCTCAAATGGCACCACGACATAGGGTTCATGATTTACGACAGTTACGGTAACGGTCTGCGCCTGAAGAATATAGAGGGATATGAAGATGTCATCGTGAATGCAGCGCGATCACTCTCCACAAGGTTCCGTCCGGGTGCAGGAGTCATCCAGAGCTGGGACATCAGGGGATGGCAGGCGACAAGGGGCTGGAAGTGTCCGGTCATCATCGACAATATGATGAATCTCGAACTCCTGTTCAGGGCATCCGAGATTTCAGGGGATCCTTCATTCAGGCAGATAGCAGTCAGCCACGCGGACGTCACGATGAAAAACCACTACCGACCGGACTACAGCACTTACCACGTAGTTGACTATGATCCTGAGACAGGCGAAGTCAGAGGACGCTGCACTGCACAGGGTTATGCTGATGAATCCGCCTGGGCAAGAGGACAGGCATGGTCAGTTTACGGCTACGAGACCTGCTACCGCTACACGTCGGATCCGAAGTATCTGGAGCATGCTGAAAAAGTTGCAGACTACATCATCAACCAGCCGAATATGCCTGAAGACCTGGTTCCTTACTGGGACTACGATGCTCCGAACAAACCTGACGAGTGCAGGGATGCCTCATCAGCGGCAATCGTGGCTTCGGCATTCTACGACCTTTACACCTTGACCAGCAAACAGATTTACAAGGAAAAAGCCGACAAGATGATCGAGTCGCTCTCCTCCCCTGCCTACAGGGCCGAGCCGGGCACAAACGGAGGCTTCATCCTGATGCATTCAGTCGGAAGCATCCCTCACGGAAGCAACATTGACGTTCCTCTCAACTATGCCGACTACTACTTCCTTGAGGCTCTCATCAAGAAAAGACAGATTGAAAAGGGCCTCTAAGAGCAGAGGACAATGTCCAAACATTTCAGCCAAATACTTCTCGCAGGTCTAATGCTTTCAGTCTCAGCATTCAAGGCTGAGGCTGGACCTGTAGATTTCGGAATCAGGAACGGTGTGCTCTCCTTTGAAGAGGGCACATCGCCCGTTTCCGCCCGGGCCAAATCCAGACTCGGGATTTCATCGCTGCACAACAAGCTCGGGGAAAAATCCCTTGAATGGTCCTGGAAAAGACGGAACGCATCAATCTCGATTGACGGGGAGATTCCCTACCTGAGGGAAAATCCCGACCCGAAGGAAACATCGGTCTCCACCTTTGTGTTCTGGGTCTATTCTGAAAGACCTCTTTCAGGAAACCTCCGCTTTTCCTTCCTGAAACAAGGCAGGGAATGCTGCCATTTCGACTACGGCCTCGGATTCACAGGCTGGAGAGGAGCCTGGGTGGCATTCGACAGGGATATGGAAGGCACTCCGGAGGAAGGTATGGATCAGGTGGTTGTCAGCGCACCTTTCGGAGAGAAATCCGGAAGACTCTTTTTTGACGGCATCATCACATCCTCCTTCCAGGATATCCGCCACCACACTCCCGACTGGCAGGCTCCATTCATCAACAAGGAAACGACCAACCACTGGCTCGTGCTGAACAACAGCTGGGAAAAGGAACTCGACATCAGGGAGGAGCCTCTCGTAGAAAGGTCAGAGACGGATTTCAGGACAGTGAGGGAAAGATTCATCCACCTTGTCAGCGACGGAAAGAAAATATTAGGAATCAATAAGTTACGAAATATTTACAATAGTTACGGAATCCGCCGCAATCCTGACGGGAGTCTGAACGGGAAGCCGATATTTTTCACAAGGTACGGCGAGACATTCATCAACTGCGGGATTCCCGACGCCTCGAAGCAGTTCGCCGCAAACGGACAGTTGCTAAGGGCCTACAACGACAATCTGCTGAGCATTGCCCTTGCGTGGAACGCGTCTGAAGATTCCTCTGAAAAAGAGGAACTTGCAAGGATGTATCTGGCAATGACCGAGCATATTCTGGACCAGGGATTTGCCGCGGGAAGCGGGCAGGGAACTCTTCACCACCTGGGTTACAGCATGAGAAACTTCTACACAGCCCCGGTCATTATGCGTGATGTCCTTGCCGATGCAGGGCTTCTGTCACAAGTCCAGCAGGCGATGGAATGGTTCTCAGGAGTCGGGGAGGTCAAAACTGCCCCGCAGGAGGACGGGATGGACATAGATGCTTTCAATACTTCGCTGATGGGACGCGTGGCATCCCTGCTGATGTTGGAGGACAGCCCGCACAAACAGGCCTATATGAAGGCTCTGTCAAGATGGGTTGACAACGGATTCCGCTATGCTGATGGCACTCTCCCCTGCTTCAAGAGGGACGGCTGCGTCTTTCATCACAGGAAGAACTACCCGGCCTACGCAACAGGAGGTTTCGACGGGGCAGTCAATGCAGTCTATATGCTCAGCGGAACAGCCTTCGCCATTTCCCCGGAAGGCCATCAGGTCCTGAAGGACGCGCTCCTTGAAATGCGGTTCTACTGCAACAAGACATCATTCCCGCTGGCCCAGTCCGGAAGGCATCCTGACGGAAAGGGAGCCTTGATTCCGAGACAGTACGGACTTCTTGCCCTTGCCGTCTCACCTGACGGCAAGGATTCAATTGACAGGGAACTCGCAGGGGCATATCTCCGTCTTGAAGGGCGGAATGGTAAATATTCCGAAATATTCAACAACGAGGGAATAAGACCTGAAGCGGCCCCGACAGGGACGCACGTGTATGGCTACAACTCCTCCCTGGCACACCGGCAGGGGGAATGGCTCGCCACCGTCGCAGGACACAGCCGCTATCTCTGGTCAGCGGAAATCTACCAGGGAGCAAACCACTACGGACGTTACCTCACCCACGGCAGCCTGCAGATTCTTGCCGACAGGGAGCCTGACATCGACAGCTTCGGAAGCGGATACGCAGTGGACGGCTGGGACTGGTGCCACATTCCGGGCACTACAGCGGCGGTCATTCCGATGGAGAAAATGAAGGCAAACGTGTTGAACGTGGATGAGTTTTCCGGCTACGAGGAAATGCTGCTCTCGGACGAATGGTTTGCGGGAGGGGTTTCCCACAAGGGCGGGAGCGGAGCCTACGCGATGAAACTCCACGAACACGACAAGTACAACGGCAGCCTCAGGGCACACAAGTCCTTCTTCCTTTTCGGGAACAAGATCATCGCCCTCGGTTCCGACATTGAAAACAGTCTTGAAGGCGCACCGGTGCACACCACTCTTTTCCAGAACACGGCTTCGGAGGACGGGGCGACCATACTCGACGGGAAGGTCCTGACAGGAACCGTCCGGGTGGACTCCCCTCTCAAGGAAAAGACCGTACTGCGCGATTGTTTCGGCAACGCATATTTCGTCCGGAACGGGAAAGTTCTGCTCAGCAGACAGTTGCAGCACTCCCTCCACGAGGAGACGGACAAGCCCACAGAAGGATTCTATGAGAAGGCAGCCATCGGACACGACGAAAGGAATTCCTACGAATATCTTCTTATCGTACATCCGTCCGAAGTCCAGGTCGCCGGATACGGGGAGGAACTGCCTTACAGAATGAACAGATGCGACAGCAGGGTGCACAGTGTCACCGACCTGGAAGAAAAAACGACGGCCTGCGCGGTCTTTGAGGAAGGGAGTGTGGACAGCCTTGTCCTCAACGCCACCCCTTCGATGCTGATGTACAGCATTGATTCTGAGGGATTGCTTACCCTGAGTGTCAGCAATCCGGACCTCGCACTCTACGAAGGTCCTTCCGATGAAGTCTTTGACAAGGACGGCAGGAGAATCGAGAGGAGTGTCTATGGACGTGAATGGATCAACAATCCTTGCGGAAGGACATCGGTGAGGCTGACTCTCGAAGGGGAATGGGACCTTGAAAGCGTCGTCACACGCTCGGCGCAGGGAGGGCCGCAGACGAAGATTGACAGACGCACGGAGAACGGGAAAACCTTCATTGAAGTGCTGACGGCAGAAGCAAGGACAGAGGAAATGACTCTGAGACTAAGAAAATGACTTTAATGTGTTAACTATGAAATATTCATTCTTTGGATTTCTGCTTCCGCTCGCAGTCCTTTGCACGACGGTTGCAGGATGCGCTGACATCTCGGGCATAGAATCAAGGCTCGAAGATCTCTCCACAAGGGTTGATGCCCTGCAGGAGGAACTTGCCCGAACCAACGACAATGCCATAGCCCTGAGGAAATTGTATCGCAGTGAACTCGGGATTGTGGGCAAGACCGAAAAGTTCCTTGGAGACGGGACTGTCTGCGGCTATACCCTTGAACTGACAGACGGGACGGTAATCGAAATCACCTTCGGAGACAAGATTCCCGTGGATGCACCCCTGATCGGAGTCGATTCGGAGGGGAACTGGATCTATTCTTTTGACGGAGAGACCTGGACCGTGATCGAGGGAGCTGCCAACGCATTCCAGGAAGAGGGAGCCACCCCTCTGATCGGGGTTGACGCAGAAGGTTACTGGACTGTCAGCAAGGATGGACAGACTTATGAGAGGATTCTGGATTCGCTCGGCAAACCTGTACAGGCAGGAGGTTCAAGCGCGGGAATGAGCAGAATCTTCAGCGATGTACAGTTCGATGCATCAGCAAGCGAGATGGTCTTCTCACTCAAGACCGGCGAAGTCCTCAGGGTACCGTACTACAGCGATTTCTACCTGATTGTCAAAGGCCTTAATGAAGAAGAAGTGATTACCTTGGGAGAAGTCAGGGAGTATGAACTGCAGATGTCAGGTGTCAGGGATGCCGTTATAGATGCTCCTGAGGGATGGCGCGGAGTGATTGCCGACGGGATTTTCAGGGTCACGGCTCCATCAAGCGGGACTGCCGGACAGTATTCATTCATTTTCTGGCTCGTTTCAGAGAAGGGATTCCTTAAGAAGGTGACATCTACATTCACCCTCAATCCCATCCACATCGACCTTAATGCCTGCCAGGAGTACAGGGAATTCGAGGCAGGAAGTCCTTCAAACGTGCTTCTGGATTTCTCGTACGCAGGCTATATGCACGGGGAGGTGGCTCCTCCCGATGCCTGGTCTCTGGGCTACACGGTCTATGACGTGACTGCACACGGTGCAGTTCCGAATGACGGACTGTCCGACAGGGCCGCGCTCTACGCCGCTCTCAAGGCTGCCGGAATCGGAGACCCGGACAACAAGACCTACAAGGCTGATGCAAGAGCCATCATATACTTCCCTGAAGGGGAATACATCCTTCACACCGCTGACGACAACGTCATCAACAACGATGAGGAAGAGACCGTCCCTATTGTAATACGGGGAGGCAATTTCGTTCTCAAGGGAGCCGGCAGGGACAAAACCACCCTGGTGATGCAGGACAAAAGCGTGACAAACACACCTGAAGAGCTCTACAGTTCGGAGCCTATGATAAACATCGCCAACTGGACCGGTCTGAAAGCCATGACAACAGTCACCGCAGATGCCCCGAAAGGCTCGTTCAGTGTCGAGGTTGCATCCACTGCCGGACTCAGCGCAGGGCAGTATGTCTGCCTCTGGTTGAAAAAAAATGACAGTGAACTGATTTCACAGGAGCTGGCACCATACTCCATCGAGAGCACTATGACAAATCTCAGGGATGTCGGGGTTCAGGTGATTGACTATCACCAGATCAAAAGCATCAAAGACAACACCTTGACCTTCGTCGAGCCGATAATGCACGAGGTCGAAGCCAAATGGGAATGGGAAGTTCAGCAGTACTCCAATTACTCCGGAGTCGGTGTGGAAGACCTGAAGTTCAAGGGCCACGCCAAGGAAAATTTCCATCATCACGGATCCTACGAGGACGACGGGGCATTCAAGCCTCTGACAATGGTAAGGTTGACCGACTCCTGGATGCGCAGGGTGGATTTCGAGGATGTGAGCGAAGCCTGCTCGATTACCAATTGTGCCAATGTCTCAGCCTACGACATCAACATCACCGGCAACAGGGGACATGCGGCAATTCGTTCCCAGGGTTCGTCGAGAGTCTTCATCGGAGCGGTGACCGACCTTACCAAAGGATATGCAATCACTGATGCAGGCGTGCCTTCCACGTCACTCTACCTCGAGAATGCAGGGCAATATCACGCCTGCGGAGTTTCAAAGCAGAGCATTGGGACAGTCCTGTGGAGACTGCGCTGGGGTGACGACAGTTGCTTCGAGTGTCACGCAACCCAGCCTCGCGCCACTCTGATTGACTGCTGCGAGGGTGGTTGGATGAGATTCCGTCAGGGAGGCGACATCGCCCAGCAGCCTCACCACCTTGCGGACCTCACAATCTGGAACTTCCACGCCACGACCACCAACAAGCTGGGAGAACAATCCGATGTGGACGGCAAATTCAAATGGTGGACGGGCACTTGGTGGAAATTCCTGCCTCCTGTCATCGTCGGCTTCACTTCTGACTACGGACAGGTGTTTGACGAGACCCAGGTCAAGAGAATTGACAACCCGGGAGGCTTCGTAGTTCCGGAATCGCTCTACGAGCAGCAGCTCAAACTGAGGACGGGAATCGTCCCTGCCTGGCTGAACTCACTCAAGTAAGATCTTCTTGATTCATCATATATTTCCGAACAACAAACAAATATTTATAAAAATGAAAATCTCGAACTACCTGATGATTGGCGCAGCGGGGCTGATGACCCTTGCCGGCGTGTCCTGTACTGACCTGAGTTCGATCGAAAAGGATCTGGACTCTTTGGAGAGCAGGGTAACTGCACTTGAGACACAAATCAAGACATTGAATGAAAATGTCATCGCACTCCAGGAACTAAGGAATGCGACCACAATCAAAAGCGCCACGCACAACACTACTGAGAACACCTGGACCGTGGAACTCAGCGACGGGACAATCCTTACCCTTAATGACGGCGTGATTGGAGAGGGCAAGACTCCTGCCCTGAGCATAAACGCAGAGGGCTACTGGACAGTTGACTACAAGGACGGCAAAGGTTATGTCCCGGTTAAAGACGCTGCGGGAAATCCTGTAAAGGCACTCGGGACCGATGGCAAGACACCTGTATTCGGAGTAGATGCAAACGGCTACTGGACCGTGGATTACGGAACAGGAGCAACCCAGGTGAAGGATGCATCGGGAAATCCTGTAAAAGCAAGCGCTTCTGACGCTGCGGACTCATTCTTTGAGGACGTGAAACTCAGCGCAGACGGCAAGACTCTGGAAATCAAACTCAAGGGTGACACGAAATACTACACTCTCCCGATTGTCTCAGACTTCTGGTTCAACATTCTGGACAATGGAGCAGCAGCAACTGGACTCTACACATTTGACAGGGGCCAGACAAAGGTATTCTCGGTTGACCAGAGCGGTGTCGCTTCAGCAGTGATTGTCGCAAAACCAAGTGACAGCTGGGCCGTGGTTCTTGAGGGAACGACCCTGACTGTGACTGCTCCTGCCGCATCAACAAAGGCGGTTGCAGCAGACAGCCGCACGGACATTGCAATCCTCGCAGTTTCAGAAAAAGGATTCACCACAACTGCAAAGATCAAGGTTGCTCTCAACGACGCTCCAATCGAGGTTCATCCTGCAGCGTCGGTTTCATTCACAGTCGCAACAGAGACAACCCTTTCCTTCAGCGTGACAGCCACAGAATTCACCGGATGCAAGTATGTCATCAAGTCTGACGGGACAGTTCCGACCGCCGAGGAAATCTCCACAGGAGGAACAGCCATCGCGTTTGAGACAGGCGCTGCCACTGCATCATTCACAGTTGAAGGGCTCACCGGAGAGACTACCTACAAGGTCTTTGTGCTGCCGTTCAACGGAGATGTGCTGGGAGAAGTGGTTTCGGCAGAGGGGACGACAACTGAGAAGACCTACACAAGCCTCTATGCAAAATGGATGGACGGGAAGGATATCGTTATTGATGGAGTTGCATATAACAAGGCGACCTGGACAGGAAACAATGCCGTTCTTGTGAACTCAGACGAAACAGCAAAAATAGGGACTGATGGAATATATTTCATTGATCCAAGTATAACTGCATATATTGGGGTGAATAAGACCTTCTCTAATCTTATTCTTATCGGAGACAGTCCAATCAAACAAAGCAACTTTATACTTGATTCATATTATTTGAGTCTTAACACAACAGACGCAACAACAGATAAATTCATTTTCTACAATATCTGTTTCAATGCGACTGCCAGACCAAATTATTCTATTACAATCAGTAACAATACTTATTTCGAATATGCGGCTTTTATTGATTGCGATATAAAACTCGCTATCCAAAACAATCCTTTTATATATAAAGGTGGTAAGCCCGAGCAAATTGGATCAATCAAGAAGACTATCTTCAGGAATTGTAACATTCACATCGGCGGAACAGGTGCTCAAAGAAATCTTATGTCAGCGGGAACAACTGAACAGGCTTATGGAACAGTCGATATTGAAAATTGCATATTTTACACGGATGGTGCTGTAACCAACTTCAAAATATTTGCAGGAGGATCTACTTCTTTCGAAAAAGTCACCATCAAGAATAACACTTTTGTCAACTCATTGACAGATGGTTCATTTATGAATACAAAATCGATTGGAACTGTTGATATTCATAACAATATATTCTATGGAACTCCAACGAAAAACAGTTATATTATAAGTTGTTCTACATATCCTTCTGGTGAAAATTTGAAAGATAACATTGGATACGCACAAGTTGCTTCTGACAATAAAACCTATAAATGGCTGGCCGTCAATGGACTCAGTACCAATTGGTTTGAAGGAGTTGAAGAAATTCAACAACTCACCGAGAACCCATTTGAAGGCGGCACATTCAATCTTGCCGAGGGCAAGTTCGTTCCGAATGCAGCTTACGCAGAGTACGGAGCCAAAAGGTAATCTCCAACAAAACGGACAAAGAATGTACACAGAAAAGGAACTTCTGGACATAGTTTCCAGATTTGACACAGCCGGAAAGGTCGAGGGAATCAAAGCCCTCGGCCCCGGCTTCATAAATGACACCTTCATCGTCACCACTACTCCGGACGACACAACTGCCATCTCGAGCGAAGTCGGGAAATCTCCACGCTACATCCTCCAGCGCAAAAACCACATAGTCTTCCCAGATGTGCCGGGAATGATGCACAACATCGATCTTGTGACAGCCCACATCAGGGCAAAAGTCGAGGCCGCAGGCGGAGACCCCCTGAGGGAAGTGCTTACAGTCACCCGCAGAAGGCCGGAAAGCATCACTTCTGAAGAAGCTGCAATGCCTTACAACGACCTCTACTACAAGGACTCTAATGGCAACTGGTGGGCGATGTGCCTCTTCATCGAGGGGTCAATCACCTACGAGAAGGCTGACACCCCTGCCCTTGCCTACAAAGGAGGCGAAGGTATCGGCAAGTTCCAGTCCCAGCTGGCAGACTTCACCACTCCCCTGACCGAGACCATCAAAGGCTTCCACAACATCCGCTGGAGATTTACCCAGTGGGACGAGGCTATCAAACGCGATGCAGCCTCAAGGGTCAAGGACCTTGCGGAGGAAATCAGCTGGATTGAAAGCCGCAGGAAAGAGATGCTTGACTTCTGGAGTCTTGTGGAGGACGGTACGATTCCGACAAGGGTCACCCACAATGACACGAAAATCAGCAACATTCTCTTCGACAAGGACGGTGAGGTTCTCTGCGTGATTGACCTTGACACCTGTATGAGCAGCACATCCCTGAATGATTTCGGTGACGCAATCCGTTCCTACACCAACACAGGTGCCGAGGATGACCAGGACCTTTCGAAGGTCTCTATGTCACTTGAGCTTTTCGAAGCCTACACCAAGGGCTATCTGTCACAGCGCAAAGGCACGATGACAAAGAGCGAACTGGACTATCTCGCCTTCTCCGCCCGCTACATCACCTTTGAGCAGGTTCTCCGCTTCCTGATGGACTACATCGACGGGGACACCTACTACAAGACGAAGTATCCCGAGCACAACCTCGTGAGGACCAGGGCTCAGTACAAATTGTTGCAAAGTATGGAACAACAATTTGACAAAATGGAACAAATTGTCAGATTGGCATAAAAATAGATATATGACCTCATTGTCAACAACGACCGTGAGGTCATAATTATTTTGATATGAGCAATAAATCCTTATTTGCATTTCTTGCCGGAGCGGCAATGGGTGCGGCTACAGCCTGGTTCCTGTCATCTGAAAAAACGGCCGGAACACGTGAAAAAATCCGTGAGGAAGCAGAGAAAGCCTACGACAAAGTAAAGACCGCGGCTTCAGAGGCAGAGGAGAAAATCAAGGATGCAGCCCACAAGGCTGGTCAAAAAATCTGTGAGACAAAACACGAGAAACTCGATCCAATCAAGGCAAAAGTGATTGAGGGACTGGATGCCGCAGAAAATGCAATTCAAAACATCTGATTATGGACGAGTTGAATCCGATGAGTTGCACTGAAGAGATCATCGGGATGAAAGCCGATGAACTCAAACTAAAGACGACGAAGAACCTGTCGATAACCTTCAGCAGGTTCTTCTCGTTGTTTGTAATTCTGATAATGCTGATGCTGACCCTTCTGGCCTTCGCTTTTGGAGGAGTTCTCCTGCTTGGAGACATCATCGGGAACTATGCGGCAGGGGCATTTATTGTAGGAGGAATATTCCTGATAGCCCTTATAATTCTCCTGTGCCTGAGGAAGAAACTTTTCCTGAATTCCTTTGTAAGATTTTTTATCAAATTGTTCTATGGAAAAGACTGATTACAGCAAAATAAAGGACTATGCGGAACTTTCCATCGAAATAGACCGCCTGCAAGTCAGAATCGAGCAGAAACGCAAACGCATCTGGGTGCCTTTCGCCCTTGCCGCCATACGCTCTCTCAAAGCTTTTCTCACAAAGTAACGTCGTGAATTTTGAAAAAATAACGAGACCTTGTGGTGCACTCAGAAGGCGATGTCGCAATTGTTCGGCGTCGGGGTGCCAGTCATCAGCAAGCATTTGAAGAATATTATTGACGAAGGGGAACTGAGGCAAGACACGACTGTTTCCAAAATGGAAACAGTCGTTAACTTTATAGCACTTGCCATCATTTTGATGTGGAGCATTTTCTAAACTGCGCCTGAATAGCGGC
>CAMFBM010000034.1 GCA_945948555.1 uncultured Bacteroidales bacterium
AAACTGTCGGTTCTCATTTTTCTGAAATCTGCGGAAACAAAATTACTGCTTACAGCAAGTTTGTGGAAGCACTGGATGAGGACCGCAAGCATGCTAGCGAAGCCATTGTCTATATCAGCAAATTGTACAAACTGGAGGCCGAGATGAAGGAAGCCAAGCTCAAGCCCGATGCAATCAAGGAACGGAGAGAGAAGGAGGCATATCCCATCATCCAGGACTTCGAGAAATGGATGAACACGGTCGCTGGAAACTTCGCCCCTAGGTCCAGAATGGGGAAGGCCATAGTATATACGTACTCTCTTCTCCCGAGGCTGAGCCGCTATATCCTTGACGGACGATACAATATTGACAATAATGGTGTAGAGAACGCAATCAGGCCTTTGGCTTTGGGTAGAAAGAACTATCTCTTCTGCGGCAATCACGATGCTGCAGTGCGTGCAGCCATCATATATTCACTCTTCGCCTCCTGTAAGGCCCACGATATTGACATCAGGCACTGGCTTGAAGACACGCTCAAACGGATCCCCACCGAAAAGGACATTACAATGCTCCTACCTGAGAACTGGCAGCCGGTAACGGCAAAGTAACAGTCAATGACAGCAAGTGACAGTCAGTGACGCGTCACTAGACGAAAGTGGCAGCAACTTCGCAATAGTTGCTGCCACTTCGCTATTATTGGGTGTCACACGTACTTCGTCGGAGGCTTACTGCCACCTGATGGCCACGGTCGTAACTCAGGCCGCTGGACGAGTAGGCTCCGCTAAGATTCTGCTGCCAACTCTGGTCAAGCGCAGGGTCGTAGGCCCAGGCATCGTTCCTCCCGACATTGTTGTCCTTGAAGTCACCGCTGTTGGAAGTGGCATAGGCCACCCAGAGGGCGGTCTTGTAGGTCTTGTCGTAGAGGAAGCTGTAGTTGCGGAGCACCTTGCCGTTGTACTCGTAGGTGTGCGTTACAATCTTCTGATTGGAGTCCGAAGTGTTGTAGCGGCAGGCCTTCGTGCTTCCGTAGGTTTCGGTGAAGGTGTCGTGGCAGTAGCGACCGGCGTACTTTGTGCTGCTCATACTCACTGCCGAGGCCTTCGTCGCCGGCATCTCGTAGTTGGTGAGCCATGTGCTGAGGCTTTGGGTTGTGAAGCTCTTGGTACTGCCGTAGAAGGTGCTGACTGTCGAGCTCTTGTCTCCCGTGCCCTGAGCTTTGGCATAGGCGCGGTAATAGTAGGTCGTGCCTGGGGCAAGGTTGCTGAGAGTTTCGCTGAAGGATTCAGCGGTGGTGCTGACATTGCTGCTGACAATGCTGCTTGTCAAAGAACTTGAACTGGTTCCATACTCAAAACCTGTCTCCATTATCGTTCCTGCAGTTAACGAATAAGAGCCAGACAGGGTCGCCCCTGTCTGACTGATATTCGTCGTTCCGTCGGTAGTTACTGTTGCTGTGGGTTCTTCACCCCCGTCGCCGCCGACGGATGGGAGTCAATTGGAGGATTCTGAATAATAAACGGTAACAGAAGAAATACGTGATTGTGCTCCCATAGTTACATCAAAGTTACCGCTTGTAGTGATAGTGACAGTAGAACCGCTAACAGACGCACTGGCTCCAGTTGAATATGTTGAATTACCAAGAGCAGTAGCATAACTATTTGAAGTACATACAACCACTACTTTTGTGATAGTATAACTTGTATTAGCAGTAAATGTAACTTTGTGACCTTGATACCATCTTGGAGCCGAGACGAATGAAGAATTCACATTGGAAGAAGAGTCTTCTTTAGTTTGTACGAAAGTACAAGATGTTCCACTCCAAGTTATTATTCCAGCTGTTCCAGAACCTGAGTATGTTCCATTAGCCAAAACAATTTCTTCTGATTTTTCTTCTACACCAGTTGAAGCGGCAGTTGTGGTGCCAGAGGCAGAGGCGGCATCGGAGTCGGTGTAGTTGGTTCCATCACCGATAGCCTTGACATACAGAGTCTTGGTTGTGTTGGCTAAAAGGCCTGTCCATGTGTATGTGGTTTCGGTCCGGGTAGCTCCATAAGTGCTGCCACCATCTGTGCTCACCTGATAACCACTTGCATTGGCTACTGCATCCCAAGAGAAGGTAAGGCTGGTCTCGGTCTGAGCGGTGCAAGTAACTACCGGAGCAGACAGTTTCACTGGATCAGAACCGCCGACAAATGACGGATCTGCGACATATTCGATAGTAAAACTCTGACAGTACAACGAGTTAGCAGTAGCTCCGATTACTATAACGAGATTCTCGCCATTCTGTATGGTATAAGCATCGTTAGAAAGTGTTGGCCTAACATCAACATACGATGTTGACCAGGCACCGTTCCACAAAGCATTATTAAAGTTAACACCGGAACTTGAGGTACCTATCGAACTCAACATGGATGTTCCCGTCTTAACGGAAAGATAACCTGCGCCTTTTGAAGAATTTGACCTCATACTCAAAGTAAGTCCCTTGACAATCATCCCCTTGTATCCGCTAAGAGTTAGAGTCATAGAGTTACCACTCGTTAACTGATTTACAGTAGAATAGGTGCTTGAGTATGTTGCGCTTGAACCTGAAGGGGCATCTCCAGAGGCAGAAACAGCACTAGTGGATGTAACTGTATATGTTGCAGTTTTGCTTAATGCAGTACCTGTAGCCACCTGAGTTACGGTAACGATTGCAGCAACTTTACTAGCATCCGAACTAACGGCGGAAATCTTAATGTAAGCAGTGCGGGCTTCGCTGGTAGTATTTTCATTAACCACATAATCAATTGCAGTTTGATCAGTATTAAAATCTGCAGTTATCCACCCTGCCGCTATCGTGCAATCTGCATCACTATACACATTAACATCAACAGTTTCCGCATTTGTTAATGTCACAGGGAAAGAAGCTGTGGTCTCAGCACTTGGAATTTCAAGGGTTTCCTGAACGTCAATCTTTGGTAATATAACAACCTTTGCCGGATAGAGGTTCAAATCAACTGGCTGCTGAGTAGAACCGGCATACATCGCAAAACGATATGGAGTAGTACCTTTATTTATACCAATACTTTTTTCTCCATTTGATATCTTATAGGTACCAGCCTCATCCTTGGTAATCGTAAACGAAGTGGCATTTGCTTCAGCAACTAATTTAAAATCAGAATCAGTTGAAGAACCCTGGAGATACAACGTATTGTCAGATGCAGAACTAATCTTATAAGAATCTGTAGCTGAATCATATACAAAATTCCAAGCTGCGGTAGCTTCTACTGAATAAGAACCGTCATCATTAGCTGCAGCCGGTATAGTTGCGACACCTCTATATGATTCGGAAGTAGTTCCGACAGTCATGATATTCGAGCCCTGAGCCACAACATAAGCGCCATCAGCAACTAGCTGAGATGCTTGTGGTTTTTGAACTCCTTCAATTCCATCGAAGTTTACATTGAATTTGGAAGCGCGACCGACATTGAAAGCAAGGGATTTACCCTCTGCGAGAGTGATGTCCTTTTTGAAGGTATAGTTCTCGGTTTCAACAACAACTGAGAATGTCTCTCCGGCAGCAAGCTTAAATGGCCAGCAAGTGAATACTGCGGTCATTCCATTGGCAGCAATATTCTTGTCGCTGTAATCCAGAACGACATTATCTACTCCAAAAGAAGAATACCCGTACTCAACACCTTCTGCATTCGTAAAATTGATATAACTTTTTCCGGTAACAGCCTTTCCTGCAGCGGTAAAGGTAACTTTCTTGACATTCTCTCCGGTATTGAGATTTTTGATTGTCATCTTTCCGATAGCGATTACGCGGGCGAACTGAAGATTCAGTTCTTTAGGCTGTGCGGTCAAGCCGGTTACCGGCTTTGCTACAAGAACATCGGCAGATGGTCCAAAGCTGGATTCGGTAGGAGCCTGAGTTGAAGCAAGTTCAACCTTAACCTTTGCTAAATCAGTCGGTTTATCAACATAAGCAGAATTTGGATACAAGGCATAGTATCCAAAAGAATCTGCTGTCTTGGAAGTCATACTAACGCCAAAAGTCATAGTGGCACATCCGTCTGTTGTAACACCCTCCTTTGAAGTCTCTTTCGCGGTTGTGGTTTCTGTACCTGAAACAGCAGCTTCTATCACAGCCAACTGCTCTCCTGAAGCAGACCAAGTTACAGAACCATCGATTCCCATCACAGTCTTGGTTTCATCTGAACCAGCGACAATAGTCATCTCTACTGTCTCGATCTTTGGTTCTGCTATTTCTTGCTTGTTGCAGGACACAATAATTGCCGTTAACCCGGCAAAAGTTCCTATTATTCCAAATAATTTTCTCATAATAGTCATAAATTAGAAATCTTCGCCATTACCATAAACATCATCCAGAATTGATGTTCCTGCTTGTCCCTTTTCACCATAACTTCCGCATAGGACCCCTTCCAAGCGCACATCAATGGCTTTGCAAGACGGCACCAGATAGTCCGTCTTTTCTAAAACATTTTGCTTCATGTTGAATATTTTTAAATTAAACTTTTGCTGCGCACAGACACAAAAAAAATCCCACCGCATCCAGAACGGATACGGCAGGAATGCGTCAGGGTCTTCACCCTCTTTCACCCTAGTTTTGTACCCAGGCAAAGGACGGACTAAGGAATAACTAATCCCCCCCCAACACAATTACACAGGTCGGAGAACGTCCTTACTAAAAAAAACTCTACTGAATTGTCCATTGCCTAGAAATGACGCGCAAATTTATATCATAGCATTTCAATAAGCAAACATTTTCATCGGGATTTCATAGACTTAACTTTATTTTAGCAATTCACCGACAAAGCACGATGAACACAATCATACTTCGCTCAATCTCAATTGCATATTCAGGGATTTTCACAGAGAGGAGCAAGACAGTAGCAGTCAAGGATTTACACAGTGGGCGTCAGGGTATGGGTCGCGGACGGCGTAGCCGCCCGTGGCTCGTGAACGGGGGGAACCGCCGCGAAGCGGTGGAGGGATAGCACCGCAGGTGCGTACCGTCCGCGACCCATACCCTGACGCCTACCTCTACCAGGTCACAACTGGCAGGAACTCATCCCGTGATTCCCAACATTGTTCCGGTCACGACTGACAGCAGTCCACACCCAGATGCCTAAGCACATATTTCATCTGAAACACAAGGAAAATACTTCCCGTGAAATTCATTCGCCACAGCCAAAGGCAACAGGACGCCCTCTATGACCATCTCGCGTGCCCAATGAGGAAAAATTGCCTCATTCGCCACAGCGGATGCCACTGCAAGGGCTTCTAAGCAAGATACCCGTGCCGAATGAATTTCACGGAAGATGATTACTGTAATTCTTAGCAAAGCTGGTAATGGAGAGGATGTCAAATTGCGTATCTGCAATGACATTCCCGGTCGAGCCAAGAATGTCACCAGAATTCAAGTCGGGAATGACAACAGAACTCAAGCAGGGAATAAGAATGAGACCAACACGGGAATGACAATATAAAAAATTTCCTTGAAAAAATCCGAAACAGTTTTTATCTTCGCAAACTTGTTTCCAGGAAGGTTCTGATGCTCTTGCACGGGAGGGTTAAAATGGAGACATATTTTAGAAACAGAAGATGAAAAACCTCAAAGTTGTTTCGGCACCTGCGGTTGCAGTGCTGAAAAGTGGGAAATTCTGGAAAGAATTGCTGCTGATGACCGTCGGGCTGATTGTTGGAGCAGCGGCGGTCTATTATTTTCTTATGCCAAGCGGAATTGTAGTTGGCACAGTCTCAGGTCTGGCAATGGTGCTGAATGCCCTCATCCCGGCAATCAAGGTCTCACAGTTCGTGCTCATCCTCAATGTCATCCTTGTGATTCTGGCAATCATCATCGTCGGAAAGGAATTCGGGCTGAAATCCATTCTGGCATCCTTATTTCTCGGGCCTGCGATGGATCTATGCGAACTGGTCTATCCTGTAACCCGCCTGATTCCACCCGGGCAGGTCGGAGTGATGGGTGACCCGTGGTTCGACCTATGCTGCTTTGTGCTGATGCTGAGTGCCTCACAGGCATTCCTCTTCCGAATCAACGCCTCTACCGGCGGGCTGGACATCGTGGCAATGATCCTGAACAAACTGCTTCACATCGACATCGGGACCTGCGTGACCTGCTCCGGCATTGTGGTCTGCCTGACTGCTTTCTTCATTCCGCACAATTCCTTCAGGATGGTCATCATCGGAATCATAGGAACGTGGCTGAACGGACTTGCGATTGACTACTTTATGACCAGCCTGAACAAGCGCAAGAGGGTTTGCATCATTTCATCCGAGTATGACCGCATCCGGAAATTCATCATTGAGGACCTGGTCAGGGGATGCACCCTGTACGATGTCAGGGGCGGATATTCCGGGACTCCGGAAGTTGAGATTGAGGCATTGCTCACCCAGCACGAGTACGGCAAACTACTGGAATTTATGGAAAAAAACCACATAAACGCATTCCTTACTGCCGGGAACTGCAGTGAGATTCACGGTAAGTGGTTTACCAGCAGCACGAGGAAACACCTACGCAACATTGAGAAGCAACTATCTTCAGAAAAAGACAGTTGAAACAACCACAAAACCACTATATTTGCGAAAACACTAATTCTAAATATTAAATATGACCAATAGAAGATACCAGGGCGAATGGCCGAAAATCGGAATACGCCCGACGATTGACGGAAGGATGAACGGAGTGCGGGAGTCCCTCGAAGACCAGACGATGAATATGGCAAAGAGCGTGGCCGCACTGATTTCCAGCACATTGAAATACCCTGACGGAACGCCTGTTGAGTGCGTTATTTCCGACACCACCATCGGAAGGGTGGCTGAGACTGCAGCCTGCGCGGAGAAATTCAGGAGGGAGAACGTTGCAGTGACCATCACGGTGACCCCTTGCTGGTGCTACGGCAGCGAGACTATGGATATGGACTCGCACACAATCAAGGCTGTGTGGGGATTCAACGGGACAGAGCGACCCGGAGCGGTATATCTTGCAGCAGTCCTTGCCGCACACGCCCAGAAAGGACTTCCGGCATTCGGAATCTACGGACACGACGTTCAAGATGCTGACAATACGCAAATCCCTGAAGACGTTCGGGAGAAACTTCTCCGTTTCGCCAAGGCGGCAGTGGCTGTCGCCATTATGAAAGGCAAGAGTTACCTGTCAATCGGAGCAGTTTGTATGGGAATCGCAGGTTCTATTGTTGACCCTGACTTCTTCGAGGACTATCTCGGAATGAGATGCGAGGGAATTGACGAGGTGGAAATCATCAGAAGGATGACCGAAGGCATCTACGACAAAGATGAGTTCGAGAAGGCACTCTCCTGGGCAAAGAAGAACTGCAGGGAATTCGACGATGTCTGCAACCGGCCTGACCTCAAGAAGAGTCGCGAGGAAAAGGACAGGGACTGGGAGTTCTCAGTCAAGATGGCCATCATCGTGAAAGACCTGATGAGCGGCAATCCGAAACTCAGGGAACTCGGATTCGGGGAGGAGTCTCTCGGACACAATGCCCTTCTCGGAGGCTTCCAAGGTCAGCGCCAGTGGACCGACTTCTACCCTAACGGAGACTTCACCGAGGCTATTCTGAACTCTTCATTCGACTGGAACGGAATCAGGGAGCCATATATCCTTGCAACTGAAAACGACTCGCTCAACGGAGTGGCAATGCTGTTCGGACATCTTCTCACCAACGCAGCGTCAGTGTTCGCTGACGTGAGGACCTACTGGAGTCCGGAGGCAGTCGAGAGAGTGACCGGAAAGAAACTCGAAGGCCAGGCGGCAAACGGGATCATCCATCTGATCAACTCAGGAGCAGCCGCCCTTGACGGTTCAGGCAATCAAATCGGTACGGACGGGAAACCTGCTATGAAGGCTCACTGGGACATCACGGAAGAGGAGGCTCAGGCCTGTCTTGACGCAACCGTGTGGGTCCCTGCCAACAGGGAATATTTCAGAGGCGGCGGATTCTCGTCCAAATTCCTCACAAGAGGCGCAATGCCTTGCACGATGGTGAGACTGAACATAGTCAAGAACCTTGGCCCTATGCTTCAGCTTGCCGAGGGATGGACGGTTGAACTCGACCCTCAGGTTCACAAGATTCTTGACGACAGAACTGACAAAGGCTGGCCGACAACCTGGTTCGCCCCGAGACTTTGCGAAGGCAGGGACTGCTTCAAAGATGTGTATTCAGTGATGAACAACTGGGGAGCAAACCACGGAGCCCTCGCCTACGGGCACATCGGGGCAGACCTGATTACTCTCGCCTCAATGCTCCGCATTCCGGTTGCGATGCACAATGTTCCTGACTCGCAGATTTTCAGGCCTTCCTGCTGGAATGCCTTCGGAATGGACAAGGAAGGTGCCGACTACAGGGCCTGCGCAGCCTACGGACCTTTGTACAAAAAGTAACGGACCCTTGTACCAGAAGTAAAGGACCTTTCCGGAAAACACCATGAAAAAAAAGGAATCCCTTTTCAAGGCAAACGGCAAGAATTATCTCCTGCCGTTTGTCCTTGTTACTCTGTGCTTTGCCCTATGGGGCTTTGCAAATGACGTGACGAACCCTATGGTGAAGGCATTCTCGAAAATATTCAGGATGAGCGTCACTGACGGGACCCTCGTGCAGGTGGCCTTCTACGGAGGATATTTCTGTATGGCCTTCCCTGCCGCAATCTTCATCAAGAGATTCTCCTACAAAGCCGGTATTCTCGTGGGTCTCGGCCTATATGCCACCGGAGCCCTGCTCTTTTTGCCAGCCAGTGCAATCGGGCAGTACTACCCTTTCCTGGCGGCATATTTCATAATGACCTGTGGCCTGTCCTTCCTCGAAACGAGTGCGAACCCGTACATTCTGACTCTGGGAAGCGAACAGACGGCAACCAGAAGACTGAATTTCGCCCAGGCTTTCAATCCGATCGGTTCACTTGCCGGAATGTGGGTGGCGATGAATTTCATACAGGCGAAACTCCATCCGATGGATTCCGCCCAGAGGGCCCTGCTGCCACAGGAAGAATTCGAGGCGGTAAAGGCATCGGACCTCTCCGTTCTGATTGCCCCATATCTCTGGATAGGTCTGGTGATTGTCTGTGTCTTCGTCCTCATCCTGGTGACGAAAATGCCTAAAGGAGAGGAGAACGGTGGAGAAATACATTTCCTTGCCTCGCTCAAAAGAATATTCTCAATCAAGCATTACAGCACTGGAGTCATTGCACAGTTCTTCTATGTGGGTGCCCAGATAATGTGCTGGACGTTCATCATCCAGTATGGCACGAGGGTGTTTATGGATGGCGGAATGCCGGAGCAGGAGGCAGAGGTGCTGTCCCAGAAGTACAACATAATCGCGATGGTCATCTTCTGTTGCAGCCGTTTCATCTGTACCTATCTCCTGAAATACATAAACCCGGGCAAACTTCTCGCAATCCTGGCAACTGCAGGTATGCTTTTCGTCTGCGGAGTGATCGGATTCAGGGACATCAAAGGACTTTACTGCCTTGTAGCGGTCTCAGCTGCGATGTCACTGATGTTCCCGACCATATATGCCCTTGCCCTCAAGGGTCTCGGAGATGATGCCAAATTCGGTGCAGCCGGCCTTGTGATGGCAATCCTCGGCGGTTCGGTTCTCCCTCCGGTTCAGGCGGCAATAATCGACAAAGGAACAATTCTCGGCTGGCCGGCAGTGAATATTTCCTTCATTCTTCCACTGATTTGCTTTGCAGTGGTCTGCATCTACGGAGTAATCTGCTCACGCAAGCAAAGAGGATAATTGTTTTTAAAGAATACTAATTTAAGGATTACTAATTTGAAGATTCCTAAATAAACGAAGCAAAAACCGAAGCGCCGACAACAGTAAGGATTCCGCTGACGACAATGGAAAGACTGCTCATTGCGCCCTCGACAGGGCCGAGTTCCATTGCCTTTACTGTTCCGATGGCGTGTGATGAAGAGCCCAGAGCGACACCTTTCGCGATGGGCTCATTTATTCTGAAAAGTTTCAGGACCCATTCTGCAACGACATTTCCAATCACCCCGGTAATCACGATAACTATCACGGAGAGAGGCACATAGCCGCCAAGTTCCTCAGTCACTCCCATTCCGATTGCAGTCGTGATTGACTTTGGCAGGAAGGTGACGTAGGTGGCGTGGTCGAACTTGAACAACAGGGCGAAAAGCAGGATGCAGACAAGGCTGGAAACCACTCCGGAGAGTATTCCGGCAAAGACAGCCACGAAATTTTTCTTCAGGTACTCGAACTGCTGGTACAGAGGGACGGCCAGGCAGATGGTAGCCGGAGTCAGCAGGTAGGAAAGAGCCCCGGCACCCGCCTTGTAGGAATCATAGCTGACTCCTGTCAGGAGCAGGAATGCAATGACCAGGACAATCGAAATCAGAAGCGGGTTCATAAAAGACAGACGGGTCTTTCTTCTGAGCCACACCCCGATGGCATAGGAGGCAAGGCTGATGAGCACCCCGAGGAAGACGGAACCTTCGAACAACTCTTTCATTTCTCCTCCCTCCTCTTTTTTGCGCGGATGGCACATTGGGTCACCAGACCGGAAATGACCATCACGAAGATTGTGCTGCAGAATGTTACTGTCACGAAAGGCATCAGGGATTCACCAATCAGGTCCCAGGACTCAACAACACCCACAGCCGGAGGCAGAAACATCACCGGCATAGTGGCTATGAGAAACGAGCTAACCTCCTTTATATACTTGACTTTCAATATTTTGAACTCAAGCGCAAGAAACAGCAGGATGATTCCGTAAATGCTTGCCGGAATAGGAAGCGGAATGACATAATGCAGAAGTTCCCCAACGAAGGCAAAGCCAAGGATAATCAAAAACTGAAAAAAGTATCTCATTTTGCAGTGTTTTCAGAAAAACCGCGCGAAGATAGCATTTTCCAAAGAAGTTAGACAAGAAATTTTCAAGGAATATGCAAAAAAATCATATTTCCGAAATCTCATTTGGAAATCTCAACGAGCGCCAGCCGCAGCCCGACTGACCTGTCCCGGACATTCTGGGCGCAGGACATCCTTCTGGAAACCCTGCAGTCGGTGCTTTCAGAAGTATATGAGCCGCCACGGCGCACACGGTACATCCCTGAAGAAGCCCCTCCGGGATTCTCCTGCGCGGAAGACGTGTAACTGCCATATCGGTCGGAACAGAGTTCCCAGACATTCCCGCTCATATCGTATAGCCCTAGTCTGTTGGGCTGTTTTTCCATCACCGGATGAGTCTCTCCATTGCTCTGTGGGGCAATCCAGCCGACATTCCCGGCAGAATTTCCTCCGCTGAATTTCTGTTTCGGCGCATCCTCTCCACCTCTGGCGGCATATTCCCACTGCGCCTCGGTCGGCAAGACAAGGCGTCTTCCGTACAACTGCTTCTCCAGCAATTTGTTGAGCCTTTTCAGAAAATACTGGCATTCATCCCAGGACACAGTCTCGACCGGGCAGAGGGCAGACTTGTGAGATGATGGATTTGTCCCCATCACAGCCTCCCACAATTCCTGGGTAACTTCGGTCTGACCAATGTAAAAACCGCTGAGAGTCACGCTGTGAACTGGGAACTCATTCTTTGCGGCAGCCTTGCCCTGCTCTTTTGTGGCTCCCATCTCAAAAATGCCGCCCTTGACATACACCATTCTGAAAGGCACTCCGTTGGCAGTAAAGGCTATATCCATCCCGCCCGGAACAACCCTGAAAACAAGGTCAGTGGTGACAAGCCTGTCAACCTCCTCAAGCACATCCCAGACAAAGGTCCTCTCTCCCGACTTCACACCGGGTCCGACATCCCCCCTGACAGAGGTAAGCGCAGAGGAAAAGGTCTTCCCTCCGTCCTCGGAAAAACACACGGAAATGTCTGCATCCTTGTCAAGGGAATATGTAACAACGACGGTGTTCCCCTCCTGACGGGCAACGACATTGCTCACCGTCTGCGCGGGGCAGACGAGCGGAAGGAGAAAAAGGAATATTACATATACCGTAAATATTCCATATATTTTATATATTCCATTCATATATAATATATTATTTCAGTGTCCATCCCTTCCAACTCTCGCCGACGGCAGGGGAAGGCACGACGCATGGGGTCTGTCTCTTTCCGTTAAGAAGGACCGAACGGCGGGAAACATTCTCGATTATGTAATTCCCAAGTGTCTGTAAATCAACAGCCCCGCCGGTTTCCTGAAGTTTTTTCAGAAGATAGAAAGTGAAAATTCCGTGCCCCTGGTCAGGGTCAGGATAGGCGGTTTCATCCCCTTGGGCTGCAGAAAAGACAACCATATTCCCGACAGGCTGGCCGGGCTTTGATTTCAGGGCGATTCCCCTTGCGGAGGCAAGCATACCGTCCTCACGCCTGCTGCCGGAGAAGCAGGCATCCATAAAGACAATCACCCTTTCGGCGGACATTCCCCCAAGGGAGGCATAGAGGTCATCGATTTTGAATCCCGTCGTCACATCGTTCCCTATTCCGTCAACAGGAAGGATGTAGGGATTGCGGTTTGACTCGTCAGGGACGCCATGACCGGCATAATAGAAAATCACTTTCGGCGACTGGGACACCTCCGTCACGAGCTTTAGCCAGTTGACACCGCTTCTGATCTGGTTCAATGTGGCATTCGGAAGAAAGCGGACATTGTTCTGAGGTATTCCGAGGGTCTTTGTGCAATATTCCCGGAAGATGGTCCCGTCATTCTGGGCAAAAGGCACGGGAGCGACAGTCTGGTACTGCTCATTGGCAACTATCAGAACAAAGGTGTCAGAGTTGTCCTGTGGATTTTCAGGGATGTTGCGGTCAACTTCCGAGCCGATTTTCGCAACCACGATTTCCTCCCTCCTGACCTCTCCGGAGCCCACACTTAGTTTGTTCGCAGAAAGTGTCTGGTTGATTTGGAGGGAGATTTCCCGGTTCTCGGAATATTTTCCATACCTTTCAGAAAGCAGAACCTTGACAGGGATGTTTTCAGGGGCATAATTATTCGTCACAATCAACTGATAGACAATGGACTGCGACGCACCGCCCTCCAACGAGGCAAAATTGGTGAGTTCCTTTCCGTCCATCAGGAAGACCCCCTGAGGGAGCACGAGCCTGACATTGACATTCTCCGCCATTCCGTAATCAGTGTTCTGGAGCATCAGCTGGAGGTCGAACGGAACTTTCCTCTGAAGTGATTCCCCTCCGGAAGAGCTTGTGACCGAATAGTCCACAATCTTCAGCATAGGGCTGACAAAGGCGCTTGTTGCAACGGTGACCTCAACGGGGTCAGTCCCGAAGCCGTTTGCCTCTGTTACCTCAAGACGGATTGTCACCTGACCGTCAACTGTCTTTGGACCGGCTTTGACAGGCAGTTCCACAGGAAGAGTTTCCCCTGCCCTTATTGTCGGAAGGGAGAGATCCCTGACGGTAACACCAGCAGTTGAGCCTGAAACAGAGACCTTTACACGACAACCTGTCCCGTTTCCCTGTCCGGAATTGCGAACCGAGAAACACAGGCGGCACTCTTCAGAGGCATCAATGGCGTCATTGCCGTTGCCGTCCACAAAGGTAACAGAGCCGCCCACAATGTCAAGAATAGCCGGATGGACTTCCCTGACTATGTTCACGGATATCGGCTTCGACACACCTGCAGTCTGGGCATTCAGAACAGCGGCGGCAAACAGAAGAAGAAAGACTGTGGATAACCTGCTAAGCATAATGAATATTCTGGTGGAACTGACTGCTAACAACGGACTATTACTTACCCAAGTTTCGCATCTGAAAAGGCAGAATTACTTGCTGATGGTGATGATTTCCCTGACAACGACCATTTCCGGGTCGCGGACCTGATTCTTCTCAAGCCATTTCAGGAAATCCCTGTAACTGAGGCTTCGAGGCATATACTCATCGCGCCAGTTCTTCCCGGAAGCCTTGTCAGAGGCCTTGGAAAAGGCATTTGGAGAGAAAATCAGATAGACGGCATTGCGCTCGGAAGAACGCTGGCAACTGAGAGTGTATTCGTCTGCAGACGGATCTTTCTCAGCAGAGAAGAAAAGGTATTCCTCCCCTGCCCTTATGCTCTGACAACCGGTCGCCACCCCCTGATAGGGCAGGAGGCAGAAGGCATTCTGGTCTTCATCGACCAGGTAGGCGCACAGGGTGCCGTCAACAGGAGAAGAGAATTTCAGGAATATGTCATCCCCGTCGTAATAGCTGGTTCTGTTCTCCCGGTCGTGAGCATTGTTGACAAGGCTGTAACTGACCTGCGCCTTCGCAACAGAATTGTTCCTTGCCCTTCCGCGGACAGAAACCCTGACCCTCCAGAAACCGTTCTCAAAGACCTGCAGAAGGACTTCCTCCTTCTCCGTCTCAATCCATTCGCCCCTGACGGAAGTGCCGCCGAGAGAGAACACATCAGTGCTTGAGACCGACTGCTCCCCTGCTGAAACATTTCGTACAAGAGTCTCCGAGACACTGCTCACGTCAAGTCCGAACCTGTCGATGAGCGCCTGCTGCCGGGCTCTCTCAAAAGCGATGTCCAGAGCCTGCTGAGGGGTTTCTCCGGGATTGTTGGAGACATATTCGTAAGTTGCTTCAACCCTGACAATATCTCCTGCTTTCAGAGTCATTGTCAGGGCTGAAGCCACTATCAAAAGAAATATTTTCCTCACTTCGGAAAGTATTGCGGAAGGTCTCTCACTACAATCCGAGGAGATTGTCAAGTTTGTTCTGGAGCTGCGCACCCTTGTCGGCAAGCTGTTCGCGTACAGCCTGTTTCACGGCAGCCTTTGCCATTTCACCGCTGTAAGCCAGGCGGACAAGAACCTCGTTGTTCTTCTTTGAGTTGATTCTGTAGCACTCAACTACCGGAAGCACCCTTCCAAGGGTCTGGCTGATGATGTTCTTGTTTGCCATCACGCTTTCAGTGATGGAAGCCGCATCCTCTGCAGAGAGCTGCTTGTTGGCAACGGTATTCTCCACAAGTGCTGCAACTTCAGTCTGAATCTGTCCTGCCAGGTTGGTCTTTGCAAGTTCGAGGGCAGCCACTTTTGCCGCGTCATAATTCTCGCCGACTGAAGAAGCCTCTGCCATTATGTATTTAGGGAACAGGTTCTCATCGTACTCGTACTGCATAAGGTAGGACTTCTCAAGCTGCTTTACCAGTGGCAGGGCACCAGGTTTCACGAGCCAGCCTTCCTTTGCAAGTTTCTTCGCTTCCTTGCGGGTTGCCTTGTCAACACGGTCTGTCAGTTCATTCTTTGCAAGTTTGCGGATTTCCTGACGATTCTTCCTGATTTCACTCTGGTCTGCCTGTGCAAAACAGATTGCCGATGCCATGATTACGGCAAGGGCTGTCATAAATAATTTCCTCATATTCTAAAGAATTTGGTAATATTTTTTAAACTCCTGCAAATTTAAGAAAAGAAAATATCTTTTCCTACTGCGGTTTTGCATTCTGCAAAACAATTTCTATCTTTGCAGGGTTAACACTCGGGGGTGCCCTCCGCAGTCTTTGCAGGATTTCGGATGCGGCTGAGATTATACCCATTGACCTGAAGCAGGTAATGCTGCCGTAGGAAATGAGTTGGAAATATGAAAGTACCCGGGTAATGGCTTTGTGTCATTATCCGTTTTTTCTTTCCCAAACATTCCCCCGTCAAAAAACATTGATATATGATTGTAAAAATCAACAGGAAGCCGACCGAGACGTCCGCCTCCAATCTCGAGGAACTGGCAGGGGAACTTTCCCTGCCCAATGCGGGAGTCGCAATGGCATTGAACTCCAAGATGGTACAGCGCTCAGACTGGGCAGACACCCCATTGTCCGAGGACGCGGAAATAATAATCATCAAAGCGGCCTGCGGAGGTTGACATCCCATGCTTCAATTCATCACACATTTCAATGACCGCTGGTCATATCTGGATTCCGTCAGGCTCGCTCTTGACGGAGGCTGCCGATGGATTCAACTTCGGATGAAGGATGCCACTGCG
The DNA here is from genome assembly GCA_945948555.1 of uncultured Bacteroidales bacterium. Lineage (GTDB taxonomy): Bacteria > Bacteroidota > Bacteroidia > Bacteroidales > UBA932 > Cryptobacteroides. The sequence continues at coordinate 15,970 of CAMFBM010000034.1, forward strand.
GAAGAAATCCGCCCTGTGGCAATTAAGGCTATGAAGATGTGCAGGGATGCAGGTGCAACCTTCATCATTGACGACCACGTGAGACTCGTGGCGGAAATAGGTGCTGACGGGGTTCATCTCGGAAAGAAGGATATGCCCACGGACCAGGCCCGGGCGTTTCTGGGAAAAGATTTCATCATAGGGGGCACGGCCAACACCCTGGACGATGTCAGGAACCATTGGAAGAACGGAGTGGATTACATCGGATGCGGACCTTTCCGTTTCACAACCACCAAGAAAGGGCTGGCTCCGGTGCTCGGACTCGAAGGTTACGAGGCAATTGTAAAGGGGATGAAAAGTGAAGACATTGACATTCCAATAGTTGCAATCGGAGGAATCACAGCCTCGGACATTCCTGCCATAATGGCTACCGGAGTAAGCGGCATCGCCCTGAGCGGCACAGTCCTTTCCGCACCTGACCCTTCCGCAGAGATGGCCAGATTGCTCTCCCTGCTCTGAACCAAAAGACCTGTAAGAAAAAAATTTGAAAAATATATGGAAAAATTAGTAATAGCCGGCAGGGAATTCAATTCCCGCCTCTTCCTCGGCACAGGCAAATTCAACAACAACGACCTGATGTCCAAGGCAATAGAAGCAAGCGGCACCGAAATGGTGACCGTTGCGATGAAAAGGGTCGAACTCTTTGACAGCCAGGATGACCTGCTCACCCACATTACCGGCAATCCGAACATTCAGCTCCTTCCGAACACATCCGGAGTGAGAAATGCCGAAGAAGCCGTTTTCGCGGCACAGATGGCAAGGGAAGCCTTTGGGACCAACTGGCTGAAACTGGAGATTCATCCTGACCCACGCTACCTCCTTCCGGATTCGGTGGAGACCCTCAAAGCCACGGAGCAGCTCGTTAAGCTCGGCTTTGTCGTCCTCCCCTACTGCCAGGCCGACCCGACCCTGTGCAAACATCTTGAAGAAGCAGGAGCCGCCACAGTAATGCCTCTTGCTGCTCCGATTGGGACCAACAAGGGTCTGAGGATGAAGGATTTTCTCCAGATAATCATTGAGCAGGCCACAGTTCCGGTTGTCGTTGACGCCGGGATTGGAGCTCCCAGCCACGCAGCCGAGGCTATGGAAATGGGAGCCGACTGCTGCCTGGTCAACACGGCCATAGCGGTTGCAGGAGACCCTGTCCAGATGGCCATTGCCTTCAAGGAGGCAGTTATGGCAGGCCGCAGGGCCTATGAGGCCGGTTTGGGAGCAGTTTGCGACTCCGCCCAGGCCAGTTCACCGCTCACAGCATTTCTTGACATCTAATTCCACAACACTATGCCAAACGACAATAAAGCATACGCAAAAAGAGAAAAGGCCTATATGACAGGCCGCATTTACCCTTTCATCAAGGTAGGTATGACCAAGGTCAACCTCACTCCGACCGTAGTGAAAGATGAAAAGGGCATCCCACAACTTGAGAAGAACGAACCAGTGTATATTTACGACACTAGCGGACCATTCTCCGATCCGGCCATCGAGGTGGATTTGAAAAAGGGTCTCCCGAGAATGAGGGAGCAGTGGATCATCGACCGCGATGACACGGAACTCCTGCCTGAGGTGACCAGCGAATACGGCAAAGCCCGCCTGGCCGACAAGTCCCTCGATTCCCTCCGTTTCGAGCACATCCAACTTCCACGCCGCGCAAAAAAGGGCAAGGCAATCACCCAGATGGCCTATGCAAAGGCAGGAATCATCACTCCGGAGATGGAATATGTTGCCATCAGGGAGAATATGAACTGCGAATCACTCGGTGTAAAGAGTCACATCACTCCTGAATTTGTGCGCGACGAAATCGCCAGAGGCCGGGCCGTGCTTCCGGCAAATATCAACCACCCGGAATCAGAGCCGATGATCATTGGAAGGAATTTCCTCGTGAAAATCAACACCAACATAGGAAACTCCGCGACGACATCCTCCATTGAGGAAGAGGTTGACAAGGCAGTCTGGTCCTGCAAATGGGGCGGGGACACCCTGATGGACCTTTCCACAGGAGACAATATCCACGAAACACGGGAATGGATTGTGCGCAACTGCCCGGTTCCGGTGGGTACGGTGCCGATATATCAGGCACTTGAGAAAGTCAACGGCAAAGTTGAGGACCTGAGCTGGGAGATTTACCGTGACACCCTCATCGAACAATGCGAGCAGGGAGTCGATTATTTTACAATCCACGCCGGAATCAGAAGGCACAATGTGCATCTTGCCGATTCACGACTCTGCGGAATCGTCAGCCGAGGAGGTTCAATCATGAGCAAATGGTGTCTCATTCACGACAGGGAATCATTTCTGTATGAGCACTTTGACGACATATGTGACATTGTTGCCCAGTACGACGTCGCCCTTTCCCTGGGTGACGGACTCAGGCCGGGATGCATCGCGGATGCCAATGATGCCGCGCAGTTTGCCGAGCTGGACACTATGGGAGAACTCGTCACAAGGGCCTGGGAAAAGAATGTCCAGGCATTCATCGAAGGCCCCGGTCATGTGCCTATGCACAAAATCAGGGAAAATATGGAAAGGCAGATCGACCACTGCCACGAGGCCCCATTCTACACCCTTGGCCCGATTGTCACTGACATAGCACCCGGCTACGACCACATCACAAGTGCCATAGGAGCCACCCAGATTGCCTGGCTTGGAACGGCAATGCTCTGTTATGTCACTCCAAAGGAGCATCTTGCCCTTCCTGACAGGGAAGATGTCCGGACAGGAGTCGTCACCTACAAGATTGCCGCCCACGCGGCCGACCTTGCCAAAGGACATCCCGGGGCACAGATCAGGGACAACGCCCTGTCAAAAGCCCGTTTCGAATTCAGATGGAGGGATCAGTTCCATCTTTCGCTCGACCCGGAGCGCGCCCTTGAGTATTTCGAGGCAGCAGGTCACACTGACGGAGAGTATTGCACAATGTGCGGACCGAATTTCTGCGCGGCAAAACTCACCCACGACCTGAGAAAACTGAAATAAACTACTTAAGTTTCGCAAGTGCGAAACACCTTGTTTGGAGATGCTTTAGCATCGATAGTAAGTCCTTTCCCCGAGGGAAAGGATTTAGGATAGGGGTAACGTAGATGAGAAATGTGCGGTAGGGAGAAGTTTCGCAAGACGCACAAACCTCACGATAACAGATAATTATAAACTTGCGAAACTTGAGTAGATGATGGAAAACAGATATGACAGATATGACAGACAGCTGATGCTTCCGGAAATCGGAGAGGAAGGTCAGAGGAAACTGTCTGAAGCAAAAGTACTTGTAGTGGGTGCCGGCGGACTCGGTTCGCCGATATCCACCTATCTTGCCGGCGCAGGTGTAGGCAAAATCGGAATAGTTGACGATGACCTTGTGAGCATCACAAACCTCCAGCGCCAGACACTGTACTCCGAGGCTCTGGAGGGGAGTCCAAAGGCGGAATGTGCTCGCCGCAGACTTCTGGATTTGAACAGCACCATCCAGGTGGAGGCCTACAGGCTCAGGGTTTCGGCAGAGAATGTGAACGAACTGGTCAGCGGCTATGACATCGTCGTGGATGCGACAGACAATTTCAGTACGAGATATGTTCTGAGCGATGCCTGTGCAGCTGTTCACAAGCCCTTGGTTCACGGAGCCATCAACGCTCTTGACGGCTGTGTGTCAGTGCTTTGCGTTGGAAGATGTACCTTCCGGACCTTGTATCCGGACCAGGAGGAGACCCTGTCGATGCCTCATCCGGGACGGGCAGTCGTGGGAGTGACCCCAGCCGTTGTGGGAAGCGTTCAGGCTTCGCAGGTACTGCAGTTGATTTGCGGTTATGGCGAGCCTCTGATTGACCGGCTGTGGACTGTCAACCTTCGCAATATGCAGACTTATATTATTGAATTATAAAAACTTGACAATGTTTTCAGACGAATTGTTGAAAATTGACTGGGATGAAACCACCGCAGCCATTTACGCTATGTCAGACACGGATGTCCGCCGTGCACTTGCAAAACCACGCTGCGACGTGCGGGACTTTATGGCTCTGATTTCCCCCGCGGCAGAGCCATATCTTGAACAGATGGCCCGTCTTTCCAGGAAATACACCGAAGAGAGGTTCGGAAGGACTATGTCAATGTTCATTCCCCTGTACATCACAAACTCCTGCTCAAATTCCTGTGTCTATTGCGGCTTCCACCGTTCCAATCCGATGAAGAGGACAATTCTGACTCCCGCCCAGATTGAGCAGGAGTACAAGGCCATCAAGAAACTGGCTCCCTTTGAGAACATCCTGCTGGTCACCGGAGAGAATCCGGCAAAGGCCGGGGTCCCATATCTGGCCACGGCAATCGACATTGCGAAAAAATATTTCTCAAACATCAAGATTGAGGTAATGCCGTTGAAAACAGAGGAATATGCAACACTGAAAGAGCACGGGCTGAACGGAGTAATCTGTTTTCAGGAGACCTATCACCGTGAAAATTACAAGATTTACCATCCGGCAGGGATGAAATCCAATTTCGAATGGAGGCTGAACGGGTTTGATCGTATGGGGCAGGCCGGGGTGCATTCCATAGGAATGGGTGCACTGCTCGGACTGGAAAAGGAGTGGAGAACCGACGTGGTGATGATGGCCCATCATCTGAGATATCTCCAGAAGCATTACTGGAGGACTAAATATTCCGTAAATTTCCCGCGTATGCGACCAGCACAGAACGAAGGATTCCAGCCGAACTGCTTCGTCACGGACAGGCAGCTTGCCCAGCTTACCTTTGCGATGAGGATATTCGACCACGATGTGGACATTTCCTACTCGACAAGGGAACCGGCATTCATCAGGGACAATATGTGTACCCTCGGAGTGACCACGATGTCGGCCGAGTCTAAGGTCAATCCGGGTGGATATCACACATATCCGGAAGCCCTTGAGCAATTTACCGTCTCAGACGACCGAACTGCCGCCCAAATCAATCTCAGGCTGAAGGAACTCGGACGCGAGCCTGTCTGGAAGGACTGGGATGCATCATTTGATTTGTTCGGGAGATGAGACTGATTGTAATTACAAGGCCGGAATTCATTGATTCCGAGGCAGAGAAAATCGTTGCACTATTCTCTGAAAAAGGAGTGGACCTGGTTCATATCCGCAAACCCGGGTCATCCCCGGATCAGGTGCGGAGTCTCCTTCTGGGAATTCCGCGGCAATTCCATTCCCGTCTTGTGCTTCACGACCATTTCAGCCTCGCCGTTGAATTCGGCCTTTACGGAGTGCACCTCAATTCGCGTAATCCCCTGCCGCCGGAAAACTGGAAAGGAAGCGTGAGCCGAAGCTGCCACAGCCTCGAAGAGATTTGCAACCACAAGGACGGTTGTTCCTATCTTTCCCTGTCACCGATTTTTGACTCCATCTCAAAATCTGGCTACCTATCGGCATTTTCCCCGGAGCAGATTGCCTCTGCTGTTGACGGGGGCATAATTGACAGGAAAGTCTATGCCCTCGGAGGAGTGACTTTTGACAGGCTTCCCCTGGTGAAATCAATGGGTTTCGGGGGAGCGATGATTCTTGGAGACGCTTGGAAATGAAAACAGTACTTACAATTGCCGGCAGCGACACATCTGCGGGTGCCGGCATTCAGCAGGATCTGAAGACAATCACAGCAATGAGCCTTTACGGCCTCACAGTCCCGACTGCCCTGACTGCGCAGAACACTCTCGGAGTCCAGAGGGTTATGCCCGTTCCACAGGATATGCTCCGTGCCCAGATTGATTCCATTTTCGATGACATACGGGTTGATGCGGTGAAAATCGGGATGATACCCGACCTGGACTCTGCAAGGGTTGTTACCGAGGCTCTTCGCGGGAAAGACCTTCCGGTGGTATATGACCCGGTGATGATTTCCACGAGCGGACATCCTCTTATGAGAGAGGATTGTCTGGAATATGTCATTGGGGAATTGTTCCCACTGTGTACTCTCGTAACCCCCAATCTGCCTGAGACTGAAGCGATTCTGGCCCGCCTCGGGAAATCGGGGAATTCCTGTGAGGGAGCGGGGGAATTTTTTGTGAGACATTTCGGTACCGCTTTTCTTCTGAAAGGCGGTCACGCTGAAGGAGAAATTGTGAGGGACATACTTTTTGACACCCAGGGGCAGATTCACGAATTCACATCAGAACGAATCCACACCAGCAACCTTCACGGCACCGGCTGCACCCTTTCCAGCGCCATTGCCTGCGGCCTTGCACAGGGCCTAGGTCTTCCCGAATCGGTAAAGCGAGGCAAAGCCCTGGTTAACAAAGCAATAACCGCTGCCAAAAACCTTTCCATAGGTTCCGGCAACGGTCCGATGATTGTCTTCTCTGCTGACTGACCCGGGGATCTACCGTTTTTCCACCAGCCTGATTTCGTAGAGTTTAGGCCAGTTTTTTCCGGTCAGGTAAATCTTCCCGTCGGCAGGATTGCAGGCTATTCCGTTCAGCACATCCGTGTCCGGGGTACGGAGTGAATCAGGAAGAAGCCCGGAGGCATCGACGATGCCATCGACATTCCCGTTTTCAGGGTTGATTATCAGAATCATATCGGAAGTATAGACATTGGCCCATATCTTCCCGTCAATATATTCCAGTTCATTCAATCCTCTCATCGCCCTTCCGTCCGCCTTGACAATTACCGTCCTTTTCACGGCAAGAGTCTGCGGATTGAGGAAATACACCGTTGAAGAGCCGTCGGTCGCGATGAGATCCTCCCCGTCCGTAGTAAGGCCCCAGCCTTCACGGGGATAGGTATATGTTGCCTTATATTCCAAGGTTTCGGCATCATATACGAATATGACCTTGTTGGTCCAGGTAAGTATATATAATCTGTCTCCCAGAATCACGGACCCTTCGACGAAATATTTCCTTGAGAAATTGAGTTTTCTCAAAGCTTTTCCGCTTTTCAGATCAACCTTCCTGAAGGTGGAATGTCCGTACTGCCCGGTGCTTTCGTAAAACTGTCCTCCATGGAAAAAGAGACCCTGGGTGTAGGACGTGACATCGTGCGGATACTCCCCAACGACTTCTACCCCGTACCTGCGGACCTTCGCACCCGCGCAGGAGCACAGGAGAAAGACGGCGGTACAACACGTCAGGACCCGGATTTTAAAGAGAATGCTCATCTGTTCCTGCGGTATTCCATTGCAGCCTTCACGAATGCCACGAAAATAGGCTGAGGGTGCTCCGGAGTGCTTTTCAGTTCAGGATGGAACTGCACACCGATGAAAAACGGATGGGAAGGAATCTCGACAATCTCCACAAGACCGGTGTCCGGGTTCTTTCCAGATGCCTTCATTCCGGCGGACTCAATCAGGTCAAGGTACTCGTTGTTGAACTCATATCTGTGACGGTGACGCTCGGAAATCAACTCAGTGCCGTAGATTCTGTGGGCGAGGGAATCCTTCTCCAGTTTGCAGGCGTATGCTCCCAGACGCATAGTCCCGCCTTTGATGGTGGTGCTTTTCTGGTCCTCCATCAGGTCAATCACAGGAGCGGAAGTTGCAGGATTAACCTCGGTGGAAATCGCATCCTTCAAGCCGAGAACGTCACGGGCGAACTCCACGACACACATCTGCATTCCGAGACAGATCCCGAAGAATGGCACATTGTGCTCGCGGGCGTACTTCACTGCAACAATCTTTCCCTCGATTCCCCTTTCTCCGAATCCGGGAGCCACGAGGACGGCATCCATCGCGGAGAGTTTCTCATTCACATTGCTCTCATTGAGAAATTCGCTGTGGATGCTGTGGACATTGACCTTGCACTCGTTGGCCGCACCTGCATGAACGAATGACTCCAGAATGGACTTGTAGGCATCCTGAAGTTCCACATACTTGCCGACAAGGGCGATGTCAACGGTGGATTTCGGATTGAACAGCCTGTCGAGGAACGAATTCCACTGCCTGAGGTCAGGTTCGGGAAGGTCCTTGAAGCCGAAATGGTTGATGACAAGGCTGTCGAGTTTTTCCTCCTTCATATTGAGAGGAACGGAATATATGGACGGAGCATCGATTGACTGGATGACGTGTCCCGGTTTCACGTTGCAGAACAGGGCAACTTTCCTGCGGAGTTCCGGAGTGAGTGGATGCTCGGTGCGGCAGACTATGATGTCCGGCTGGACACCGCTCTGCTGAAGCATCTGGACGGAATGCTGGGTTGGCTTGGTCTTAAGTTCCTTTGCAGCGCTCAGGTAAGGGACAAGGGTCAGATGGATGGTGAGGCAGTCCTCTTCCGGGAGTTCCCACTGGAGCTGGCGGACAGCCTCTACGAAAGGCTGGGACTCCATGTCTCCGACGGTACCTCCTATTTCCGTAATCACGACATCATAATTCCCGCTTTTGCCCAGCAGAAGCATTCTGCGCTTGATCTCGTCCGTGATGTGAGGCACTATCTGGACGGTTTTCCCGAGATACGCCCCTTCGCGCTCCTTGTTGATGACGGTGTTGTAAATCTTTCCTGTGGTGACATTGTTAGCCTTCGAAGTGTGAACTCCGAGGAACCTTTCATAATGCCCGAGGTCAAGGTCAGTCTCGGCTCCGTCATCAGTCACATAGCACTCTCCGTGCTCGTAGGGATTGAGGGTTCCGGGGTCAACATTGATGTAGGGATCGAATTTCTGGATTGTTACTCTCAAGCCTCTGGCCTGTAACAGTTTTGCCAATGATGCTGAAATGATTCCCTTTCCGAGGGATGAGGCAACGCCACCTGAAACGAATACATATTTTGTGTTCATACAAGAAAATTTACCGTTAACAGGGGCACAAAAGTAATTAAAAAAACTGATTTGCGAAAATCTTTATTACCTTTGCGGACTATTTGGAATTTTTGACGACAGGATTTCTATATGCAACCCTATTATATAATGATGTCGGCAATGGTGGTTATGGCCATCATTGTGTATATCGCACTGTTTTATTTCAAGGCAGGCTACGGATACCTGTCAAGCAGCAATTGGGGCCCGAAAATCAGCAACCGGCTCGCCTGGGTGATTATGGAAGCCCCGGCTTTCCTGTTCCTGCTTTACTACACCCTGGATTTCGCCGGTTCAGGAACAGACACGGGAAATTCAAGGACCGTCCTCTTCACAATGGCAGGGTTCTTCCTCCTGCATTACTTCCAGAGGTCGTTCATCTTTCCATTCCTGATGAGGGGCAAGAGCAAGATGCCGATTGCGATAATGGTTATGGGTATGACATTCAACACCCTGAACTCCTACTTCATCGGAGCCTGGCTTTACAGATACGCACCGGAGGGAATGTACACCACAGAATGGTTCTCCTCACCTCAATTCATCATCGGGAGCGTGATTTTCTTCACGGGAATGCTGATAAACCTGGATTCGGACAATGTAATCAGACATCTCCGCAAACCGGGAGACACAAAACACTACATACCGAAAAAACACCTTTACAAATACGTCACTTCAGCCAATTACTTCGGTGAACTGACCGAATGGGTCGGATATGCAATCCTCACCTGGTCACCCGCAGGCCTGCTTTTCGCAATCTGGACATTCGCAAACCTTGCCCCGAGGGCAAAATCACTCACCGAGAAGTACGAGGCCGAATTCGGTGACGAGTACAAGGAACTGAACAAGAAACATCTTATTCCATTTATTTGGTAAATATGAGCAAACTTTTTACACCCTATAAACTTGGGCCTGTCGAATTGAGGAACAGGACAGTCCGTTCCGCGGCATTTGAGGCCATGTGTCCGGGAAACCGGCCGTCACAGGAACTGTTCGACTATCACACTGCCGTGGCAAGAGGCGGAATCGGAATGACAACTGTGGCATACGCTGCTGTCTGCCAGAGCGGAGTCTCTTTCGACACCCAGCTTTGTATGCGTGAGGAGATTGTTCCCGATTTGAAGAAACTCACCGACGCAATCCACGCAGAGGGAGCGAAAGCATCAATCCAGCTTGGACACTGCGGGAATATGACGCACCGCAGCACCTGTCACTGCAAACCGATGGGTGCAATAAGCGGTTTCAACCTCTATTCTCCGACTTTCTACAGGAAGATGAACAGGGATGATATCGATTATGTCGCCAAGTCGTTCGGACAGGCTGTCAGACTCGCGATGAAAGCAGGTTTCGATGCGGTCGAAGTTCATGCGGGCCACGGATATCTCATTTCCCAATTCCTTTCTCCTTACACCAACCGCCGAAAGGACGAGTTCGGAGGCAGTCTGGAGAACAGGATGCGCTTTATGAAAATGTGCTTCGAGGAAGTCATCAAGGCGGCTGACGGGAAAATCGCAGTGACCGCAAAACTGAACACCAGCGACGGTTTCAAAGGCGGACAGACTACTGAGGAACTTATTGAGGTGGCAAAGGAACTGCGCAAGATGGGTGTTGATGCAATAACCCTTTCCGGAGGATTCGTCAGCAGGGCACCTATGTATGTGATGAGAGGAGAGTTCCCCGTCAAAACCATTGTGCACTACTTCCCGTGGAAACAATGGTGGCTCAAGGCCGGGGTGCTTGTCGGTGGCAGGATTGTCGCGCCTACAGTGCCTTTCAAGAAACTTTTCTTCCTTGAGGATGCGCTGAAATTCAAGGCTGCGATGCCGGACTACCCGTTCATATATGTCGGTGGAGTCGTTGACAGGCAGAGTGCAGACAAGGTCATTGACGCAGGTTTTCCTCTTCTTCAGATGGGACGCGCCGTCCTTGAGGACACGGATTTCGTGAACAAGATGAAGGCTGACCCGAATCATTGCAGCGCTTGCGAGCACAGCAATTTCTGCGTTGGCAGGATGTACTCCCGCTCAATGCAGTGCCACAAGAAATGCGTTGACATCACTCCAGCCCTCGAAAGGAACGTTGCAAAGGTCAACGCACGCAATGACAAACTCGAACGCAAATTGGGGTACAAATAAAGTTTTTGCAGTGAACAGCCGACGTTAGTCGGAAATGGAAACAACGTATTTGGAGGGAGGGGGATTTTAAATAGGTAGGACGCTTCTGTCGCTGAAAGTTTTTTTCAGAGGAAAGTCCGGACAGGAAAGGGCACCCCGCTGCGGAAAGCGCAGGTAGGAGTAATCTTAGGCAAGCTGTAACAGAAAATTACCGCCCGCAAGGGTAAGGGTGAAAATGTGGGGCAAGAGCCCACAACGTGTTGTGGCGACATACCACGGGTACGGCACCGGGGCCTGCAAGACCAAATATATCGGCACACGGGGGCTGCCCGCTCCCGCCGAGGGGTAGGTTGCGAAGATAAATGACAGATTAAAACAGAAACCGGCTTACGGTTCTACCTATTTTTTCTTTTCTACAAAGACAGTGAGGTCACAGAGATACACCTTCAAAATGGAACCGCACTGCATAGTATTATAATGATTAAAAATCCAGCAAGAAACTTTGGAGCGAAGTGACGCAAGGGCTGTTTGCTGATCGATCGAATAAGGTAAAACATTATCATACCGCCTACCGGCGGCTGCTCGCTGCAAAAG
>CAMFBM010000035.1 GCA_945948555.1 uncultured Bacteroidales bacterium
ACACAAACTGGGTTGTCCCTATGGGACCGAATGTGAATGCCTTTGAGAAGGACCTGGAGGCATTTGCGAACAGCAAGACTGATGGCAGCGAGCCTCTCGATCGCAAAGTCGTTTGCCTTTCAGCCGGAACTGCGGCGGTGCACCTCGCACTCATTGGCTGTGGCGTCGGCCCTGGCGATGAGGTCTGTGTGCAGAGCTATACCTTCTGCGCATCATCCCATCCTATTACCTACCTTGGGGCTAAGCCGGTTTTCGTGGGGTCGGAGGCTGAGACCTGGAATATGGATCCGGAGCTTCTTGAGAAGGCAATTCTTGACCGCAAGGAGAAGACCGGCAAGTACCCTAAGGCAATTGTTCCGGTGGCACTCTATGGTATGCCATATCACATTGATAAAATAATGGCTATTGCTGATAAATACGGAATTCCTGTTGTCGAAGATGCTGCCGAAGGAATGGGCTCACGATTCAATGGGCAGGTGCTCGGGACTTTCGGAAAATATGGAGTGCTCTCTTTCAACGGCAACAAGATGATTACCACTTCCGGTGGCGGGACATTGATTTGCCGCAATCCTGAGGATGCCAATGAGATAATGTGGTATGCTACACAGGCCCGTGATGCCTATCCTTACTACCAGCACACTGCAATTGGTTACAACTACCGTATGTCAAACGTTTGTGCCGGCATCGGTCGTGGGCAGATGACGGTTCTTGATGCGCATATCGCTCATCATAAGCACGTTCAGGCTCTCTATGAAGAACTTCTTGCTGACGTCCCTGGAGTTCATATCCACAAGCAGCCTGCTGATCCTCGTTTCGATGCCAACTTCTGGCTCTGTGCTGCTACTCTTGATCCTAATGTTCGCATTCAGGGACAGGAGAACGCTTACAAGGAGGTTATCAAGACTGCCGTCGGTGGTGCTGCAGGTGTTATCCATCAGGTGGATTCAGCAGTAACTAATTGCCAGCCGAATGAGAATGTCGAGGCTCTTCGCGTCTTTATGCTTGGCAAGAGAATCGAGGCTCGTCCTACCTGGAAGCCAATGCATAAACAGCCTGTTTATGAGGGCGCGCCTGTTTACACCAACGGAGTGGAAGAGGACCTCTTCAAAGTCGGCTTCTGTCTGCCTGCCGGTCCGTATGTTACTGATGATGATGTCCGCTACATCGTTGACTGCATCAAAGAGGCAATAATCTAGGAAGGTATTCAGGCTTATCTCTCCAACAAAGAATTCCCAAAAACAAAAGGATCAAATAGGACAAAGCGTAAGAGGAAAGCTAAATTTGCTCGGAAAGAACAAATTATAGCTGTTTTGTTGTGCTGCTGAGTGTCCTTGTGTTCTCTTTTTTCAAATTCCGTCCGCGCGGAAAGGCAAAATGCTTTGCGGGGGATGTGGGGAGTGTAGGGATTGCTTTCATCCTGCTTTTTGCAATCGGGATGCTGATTGTAAGGACAGGTGACATCACCTGGCTGATTTTCCTGTTGGTGTACGGTGTTGACGGCTGTCTGACCATTGTGCACCGCATACTCCTTCACGAGAATCTTGGGGGAGGCTCATCGCAAACATGCTTACCAGTTGATGGCTAATGAGTTGAAGATGTCCCATCCTGTTGTGAGCCTGATCTATATGGCATTGCAGTTGGCTGTTTCACTTGGATTTGTGTACCTTTGTCCTATGCTGGCTTCTTTGTGTGGCTTGTCACTTGTAGTCTGCCATTGGATTTACCTTGCAGTTGCCCTGGTGTTGCTCGCCGTGGCTTACGTCCTGTTCAAGAAGAGATACTACCATCTGCACGAAGAGTACCTGGCGGGCCTAAAAAGATCTAAGTGATTGATTATGAAGATAGATAAAGCTCTTTTGGATTCCTTGACGCAGAAGGCGAAGGAGTCGCCTAGGTTGAGGATGAATCTTGACATGCGAACCTCAGGGGAGGATGGTTCCCAGCGTATGCTCAATGCCCTGGAGCCGGGGACAGTGCTGCCGATTCACCGTCATCGCAGGACGACAGAGACGGTGGTAATCCTTCGGGGGAGTGCTACTCAATATTTCTATGATGACAATGGCAATGTCACTGAGCAGGTGACCATCACAGCCGGCACTCCCGACTGCGGTATGTCAGTGGAGGTCGGCCGCTGGCATCGCCTTGTCTGCCACGAATCCGGCACCGTGATTTTCGAAGCCAAGGACGGGGCATACGAGCCTATTGGGGAGGAGGATATGCTATAGAGTTGTTGAAATGAAAGAGTAAAATATTAAATTATTGATTATATTTGCGGCAAAACAATTAAAGATATGCCCGGTAAAGTATATTCGATAAGTTATGATTTGCGTCAGCCAGGACGAAACTATCAGAACTTGTATGATGCAATAAAGGGGCTTGATGGCAGTTGCCAGCATCCTATTGAGTCCAACTGGTTCATCAAATCGGATTTAAATGAACAAAGTGTATATGATTCGCTCCGCCCTTATATTGATGACAATGATATGTTGTTCGTCGTGGAAATCTCTGATTCGGACAGGCAGGGGTGGATGCCTCGTTCTTTTTGGGATTGGATAAAAAACTAAGATTTTATGGTTAACGGTATTAAAATTGAGAACTTCAAGTGTTTTGGGGATGAGAGGAAGATAGAATTCTCACATTTCAATATCCTTTATGGGAAAAATGGCAGAGGAAAATCCACTATAATACAGTCTTTGCTTTTGCTTGCGCAGAATAAGGATAGTATTTCAACACTTGCTCTAAAAGGGAGTTATGTCGATCTTGGAAATTACAAGGATGTTGTAAACCGTTATAAAACAGCTAACTCTCTGAAGTTTTCAATATCTTCAACAATTGAGGAAGAGTTGAAAATGAGTTTTTCTTCTTCGGTAAATGGACCCACACTTTTGGCACTTGATGATTTGCAGGTTGGCGATCAGAGATTGTTTTCAAGTATGGGGACTGCTGAAGATAATACTATGGGGCCGAATGTCTCATACGCAACATCAGATATAAAAACTTTGGAGTTGCTACGTGGGTTACGATATGTATCTGCGAATAGGCGGGGTCCAGTGAACTATGAAGAGCGTCAGGATGAGTTTTTTATAGGGAAAGACGATATCGGCGTAAATGGAGAACGGGTAATCAACGGTCTTTTGAAACAGGATGATGTCTTCATCAATAATTTTTCTGAAGCACTTTCTTTTATTTTGGATGGAGCAACTGTAAAAGTCATTGGTGAAGAAGACAGTAACAATATAGAGTTGCTGCTTGATTCCAGAGATTCTTCAGAAGGCTTCAAGCCGACCAATATCGGATATGGATATAGTTATGTCCTGCCCATCATTTATCAGTTTCTGAAAGCGGAGAAGAATGGCATTGTCATAGCCGAGAATCCGGAAGCTCATTTGTATCCTGCCGCACAGTCAAGACTGATTGAATGGATGGTGCGGATTGCATCGGAAAAGAATCTTCAGGTTATTTTGGAGACCCATAGTGATCATATCATTAACGGTTTGAGAATAGCCATTAAGAAAAAACAGCTTGACAGACAAGATGTTTTCATTCTTTTTGTGGATAGGGATAAACCTCAGGATTCGCCGGAGATAAGGCATATTCTGATTGACCAGAATGGGACCCTCAGTGAGAATCCATCTGAGTTTATGGATGAATGGACTAACCAAATGATTGATTTGTTGTGATGGATGCGTTCTTTAATGAAGAGTCTGTGCCGGGTGATGTGAACGATGATTCTGTAAATTCTCTGATGGAGGAATATGCTGCAGTCGTAAAACAGCTGAAAGAGAATGGATTTGGTACTGTCCGGTATGAAAATGGGCTTGGAGAAATAAGGTTGAGGAACGATTATTCGATGTATCAATATATCAGTGAGCATCGTGACCGTCAATATGTAAAAGTGTTATTGGCCTTCCAGTCCAGACCATATATTCCTGACACAGAAGAGGATGTAATAGAAAATTATGTAAGTAATGATTATTATGTTATAACGCCAACTGGCCGTTCAACGTCTTTTGGTGTTATTTCTGCTGCAATTTATGGAAGTCTGGCAGCGGGATTCCGTAATTCGAATTGGTCTTGTCATTCTTATGTTGTCAAAGGTGGAAAAGATTCAATTTCAGTGCATTATGTCTATAGTGAGAATTGTTTCTCACATGCGCCTATTGTACAATGGCTGAATGATGTTTTCCCAAAGGAACTGCAAAAATGTCCTATTGCTCCAAATGACAAGAAAATACATTTGAGTCAGCATCACGGATACAAAGATTTGAATATATTGGCACAAAGGTTGGTCACCAGTGAGTATATCACAGAAATCATCAATTCAACAGACAGAAATTCCAAAATAAGGGATTTTATCGAATTGGGTGACAACAATCAGTTGATTTTCACATTACACAAAGCAGGCGGTTTTCGTCTTATTGCACAGACTACTGCCCGGAACATGAGTGAGTTGAAGCGTATCGCGGTAATTTTGGAAAAGAAGTTTCTATAAGGATTGTATAGGGAGAATTGTTTTGCGAGAAATATGGAGTTCCCTACACAGACGAGATTGTGGCCATCCGCAGGCGCTATGGCATCAGTGCACAGAAGATGTCCCTCATCCTTGGCATAGGCATCAATCAGTATCTTCTCTACGAACAGGGCGAAGTAGTTTGGTGCACCAAAATGAACAAATTGTTGTTCTATATTGACTTTCTTTCCTATCGTGAGAACGGTATGGCAATCTCTGGCTTGTCATACAAAGCAGATATGACCCTGTTTTCAGAAGCATTTGATTTGAATGCTATATAGGCTCGATAATTAGCAAAAAACAGAGTATGAGATTGATTCTCCATACTCTGTTTGTCTTTAGTGCTCGCGAGCCTTGCCAACTCTCGCTTACTTATTCTTATTTACTTGGAACAAAGGTAACGCTTTCTGTGAAAAAAGAAAACGGTAATTTGTTTTGATGTTTACTGGATAGTCTTGCAATTTGTCAGCAACGCCAAAATTAAAGCTGCGCTAGTCAGTGCCTGGCGCTAGAACTTGAATGAGTCTTTCAGGGCTGTGGTCTTGTTGAAGATGAAGTGGTCTGGGGTGCTGTCCGGGTCCTTGTAGAAGTAGCCGACCCTCTCGAACTGCACTGCGATTCCACTCTTGTCTTCAAGCAGGGCCGGTTCGGCGAGAGCCTTTCCGAGGACGAGGGACTCAGGATTGAGGTAGGACTTGTAGTCCTCGCCCTCAGGGATGTCTCCCATCTTCGGCTCAGTGAAGAGCTTGTCGTAGAGCCTGAGCTCAACTTCCTTTGCGTATTCGGTGGACACCCAGTGGATGGTGCCCTTGACGGACCTCCATTCGCCTCCTCCCGGCTTTGTTGTCGGGTCAATGGAGCATTTCAACTCAATGACATTGCCTTCGGCATCCTTGATGACCTCCTCGCATTTGATGATGTAGGTGTATTTCAAGCGGACTTCTCCGCCTGGTTTCAGACGGAAGTATTTCTTCGGAGCATCTTCCATAAAGTCTTCACGCTCAATGTAAAGTTCTCCCGTGAACGGTACTTTGCGGAATGGTCCCTCCGGTGCCGCAGGATTCAGTGGGGCATCGAACCACTCGACCTTGCCTTTCTCCCAGTTGGTGATGGTCACCTTGAGAGGGTTCTGCACGGCCATATACCTGTTCGACCTCTCGTTCAAATCCTGGCGTACGCACCATTCCATCAGCTGAAGGTCAATGAGTTGCTCCCTCTTTGCCACACCGACTTTCTCTGCAAACATCCTGATGGCCTCCGGAGTGTAGCCCCTCCTGCGGATTCCGCAGATGGTCGGCATTCGAGGGTCATCCCATCCGGAAACAAAATTGTTTTTCACCAACTCCAGCAATTTCCTCTTGCTCATCACCGTGTAGGTCAGGTTGAGCCTTGCAAATTCGTACTGGTGTGAAGGGAAGATTCCCAGTTTCTCGATGAACCAGTCGTAGAGAGGGCGGTGCACGTCGAACTCAAGGGTGCAGATCGAGTGTGTGATGTGCTCAATGGAGTCGCACTGTCCGTGAGTGTAGTCGTACATAGGGTATATGCACCATTTGTTGCCTGTCCGGTGATGCTCGGCGTGGATGATGCGGTACATTATCGGGTCACGGAACATCATATTCGGATGCGCCATGTCTATCTTTGCCCTGAGGACCTTCTCCCCGTCGGCATATTTACCTGCCTTCATCTCACGGAAAAGAGTGAGGTTCTCCTCCACGCTCCTGTTGCGGTACGGGCTCTCGGTTCCGGGTGTCTGGACAGTGCCCCTTCCCTGGCGGATTTCCTCCTGGGTCTGGTCATCGACGTAGGCCAGGCCTTTCTTTATCAGTTCCTCAGCCCATTCGTAGAGCTGGTCGAAATAGTCCGATGCGTAAAATTCATTTTCCCACTGGAAACCGAGCCACTGAATATCTTCCTTGATGGAATCCACGTACTCGGTGTCCTCCTTGACCGGATTGGTGTCATCAAACCTCAGGTTGGTCTTGCCGCCGTATTTCTGTGCAAGTCCGAAATTAAGGCAGATGCTTTTGGCGTGCCCGATGTGGAGATAGCCATTAGGCTCCGGCGGGAAGCGGGTCATTATGCTTTCGTATTTTCCGGAGGCAAGGTCGGCCTCGATAATCTCCTCAAGGAAATTCAGATTCCTTGTCTGGGTCACTTCTTTGTTCAGCTCTTCCATTTGATGCTCGAATTTTTACAAATAAACGCGCAAAGATACATATTTTTAGTAATTTTGCGCCCCTAAAGAAATATAAAATATATGTGAAATATCATATATATGTTTGAAATTTAATATATACGACATATATGATAAAATCGATGACCGGCTACGGTAAAGCCGAAGTACTTTTGAAGACCGGAAAACTGACGGTCGAGATTCGGTCGCTGAACGGGAAGACGGCCGACATCAGCATAAAGACGTCCCTTCTTCCGAAGGACAAGGAAATAGAGGTCAGGAAGTTGATTGCCGCCAGGATGAACAGGGGAAACATTGATTTCTTCATTACCTACGAACCGAACCAGGCGGAGACTGCCAAGCGTCTCAATGGGGAAGTGCTTAAGTCCTACTGTTCACAGATTTCTGAGATTGTGGAGGGAATCTCTCCGAATTTCAGGAATATCTGGGGACGTTCCGAAGTGGCCGATGCGGTTCTCCTCCAGGCAATGCTCAGGATGCCTGACATCGTTGACACCCAGAAGGCCGATGTCATCAACGAGGAGAACTGGCCTCTTGTGGAGAATGCAGTTAATCAGGCACTTGACCACATCGACGAATTCCGTTCAAGGGAGGGGGAAGTGTTGTACAGGGATGTTACGGCAAAAGTTCACTCCATCCTGTCGTACGTCGATGAGGTGGAGAAGTTCGAGAAACAGAGAACGGAACTGGTGAGAGAGAAGATTCTTGCACGGTTTGAGGAACTGAAACTTGAACCGGACCAGAGCCGTCTTGAGGCAGAAATGATATTTTATATTGAAAAACTTGACATCAACGAGGAGAAGGTACGGCTCCGCCAGCATTGCCGATATTTCCTTGACACTATCGACAATGAACAGTTCCCCGGCAAGAAATTAGGTTTCATCGCTCAGGAGATGGGACGTGAGATCAACACGACTGGCTCCAAGGCGAATAACACTGACATTCAGAAGATTGTTGTCAGGATGAAGGATGACCTTGAGAAAATCAAGGAGCAGAGTCTCAACATTCTTTAGGTCTTCTTGAAGGTTACTTAAAAGACAAGCCGATTGAATTTCAATCGGCTTGCTTGTTTTTTGGATTTCAAGGCTTGCGACGCAGTTGACCCCGGAGCAACCTAATGGTTGTGAGGAGTCAACAAGTCGTATAACGCCGAAATCACCATCAAAGATATATCTGGGGGTAATGTTGATTATTCAAGATGATGAGGGATTTCAAGGCTTGCGACGCAGTTGACCCCGGAGCAACCTGTTGGTTGTGAGGAGTCAACAAGTCGTATAACGCCGAAATCACCATCAAAGATATATCTGGGGGTAATGTTGATTATTCAAGATGATGAGGGATTTCAAGGCTTGCGACGCAGTTGACCCCGCAGCAACCTAATGGTTGTGAGGAGTCAACAAGTCGTATAACGCAGAAATCACCATCATATTGAATAATCAAATCATAAGGGCAGCTACCAGAGCAAGAATAGCATAGAACTCAGGAAGCGCCGCATAAATCATAGTATTAGTCTGCACATCATGCCCCTGGCTAATCCCCACGATACCATTGGCGCAAACCTGTCCCTGGCGAATAGCCGAGAAGAGGCAAACCAAACCAACGGAAATACCCACTCCGAAAAGCATAGCGCCGTCAGTAGCGAAGTCCTTGCCCATCCACATAAGGAATGCCACGAAACCGTAGAGACCCTGGGTTGCAGGCATCGCTGAAAGAATCATATATGCAGAAGATTTTTCAGGGTTCTTCTTCAGACCACCCTCAGCGGCATTTCCCGCAATTGTTGTTCCTATTGAGGAACCGACACCGGCAAGGCCAAGCATAAGGCCCAGACCGAGATAACCAAGAATTGTGTTAAGCATAATAGTATTAAATTTAATTTGTTAATTTTTCAATGGATTGTATTTCATTCCTTTACCTTCATATCCGCTGTTCTTGAAATACTCGACGAAAGTCAGACGAAGCGGATGCACGAAGGCTCCGAGGCAGGACATCAGAAGGTTCAGCACGTGACCGAACAGCAGGATGAGCACGTATGGCAGCCACTGCCAGGTCGGGTCGGTCCCCAGAACCATCTCTCCAAGGTTGTTGAAGGCTCCTCCGAGCATACCTCCGGCAAGCCCCAGGGCATAGAGACGGATGTATGAGAGGACGTCGCCAAGGATTCCGGTGGCCATATTGTAGGTGTCCCAAAGACCTGCTCCGATGTTAATCAGAGGGTTGCGTCCAGGTTTGTTGAATATGTAGATTCCGAGGGCGGAAATCACTCCGATAACGATGACGGTAATCTTTGTTGCACCTTCGGAAAGTACTCCCATCATTGCCAGAGATGCCGTGACAATGCCTCCCAAAATGAGCAGAAGCCATCCCCAGGTGCTGATATTCTCCTTGAATCCGAATCTCTTTGTGTAGAGCAAAGCCTTGATTGTCATCGCAAGGCAGATGTGGAACACACCGATCAGAAGGGCAAGTACCATCTGGATGGAGTAACTTGAACCTCCGACGGTAATGTCACCTGTGAGCATCAGACCTTTCAGGCTGTCAGGAATCCAGGAAACGGTTGTCAGGTCAACTCCGAATGCAGTTCCGAGGAAGAATCCGACCACGAGAGTGGAGACTCCAAGAGTGGCAATCAGTTTGCCCAGTCCGTCAAACATACTGATGTTGATGATTTTCCTGTCCTGCAGGATGCCATATATGATGAGGATGAGTCCATATCCTGCATCACCCATACACATCGCAAAGAAGAGGAAGAAGAAAATCGACAGAACCGGAGTCGGGTCCCATTCACCATAGACCGGCATTCCGTACATTCCTGTCAGACATTCGAACAGCTTGCTGAAACGGTTGTTTTTCAGCTTGATTGGCGGATTGTCCTGCTCGATGGCTTCCTCCTTGATGTAGAGTACGTCCATCCTGTCAAGTTCTTCCGTCAGTTCCTTCTCATTCTCAACCGGTGCGAAACCGGTCAGGATGTTGAGATAGCCTTCGGCTGCATCAGTGGTCACTACGGATGCCAGATACCTGTCAAGATCGGCTGATTTTCGTGCATAGCCTTTCCTGATGTGGTCCATATAGTGTTCCTTAAGGTGAAGGAGTTTTGCCTTCACTGAGACAATCTCTTTCTCAATGGATGCAATCCTTTCTTCAGCCTGTTTTACGGAGACAGAAGGTTCAGGACATTCTGACACAGGGAAATTGTACTCAGCATCTTCCGGAGCAACGGTGACAAACCAGATGCTCTTGTTGTCCTCGTTCACCTTCACAATGGCCCAGTCATTTTCCCACTCAGGGTCATAGACTTTCTTGCTGACACAGTAGTACCTGATTTTCAATCCTTTGACTGCTTTCAGCGCTTCCTTGTCATATTCACCCCAAGGAGTGACATCCTTCAATTGCCTTGTGGCATCGGAGAGTTCGGACTTCAGTTCATCAAGGCGGGAGACTGCTCCCAGAGTGTTCTTTGCCTTGCACCCCTCAATGACCACCGAGCCGGAAACCTCCCTGATTCTGTCGTAGTCAGGGTCTTTTGAATAATCAAGCGCCTCCAGGATGGAGATTGTCTTGCGGACTGAAGCAATCTTGTCGAACATCTGTGATGATTTCTCATCTACAGGCTTGACCGAACGCGACACGTCCACGACTCCCTTGCTCTGAAGCCACTTCAGGAATTCTTCAGTCTCCCCGCTGAGGAGAATGAAGGAGTATTTTGTCATTTTCTCAATCATCGTTCTCGTCCTCCTCCTGAGCGTGTCTGCTCTTTACAATCTTTGAAGCCGCCTTGGTCAGGTTCTCCTCATCCTCCATATAACGCTTGATTTTGCGTATTGCCTCCTGATATCCAGGGATTTGCACCTTCTCGTAAAGGTTCACCTTCTGGGTGGTTTTCTTCCTCTGGTAGTCTAGAATCCTCGCCTTTTCAAGATAGACTTCGGATTCGATTCCCAGTCGGGAGAGTTCCTTCAGGATGGCAACGCCGTCTGCATACCACGCCGGCTTGATGAAAGCATTGAACTCGTTGATTGTGTAGTGGATTTCCTTCAGGGCAGGTGTCTTTACTCCAGCCACCTTGACTGTCTCCAGATCCACGTCAGTAATCGCAATCAGTCCGGGTTCAAATTCGTTCCACAAAGCCGCAAGGTAATCGTAGCGTTTCAAAGAGGCTTCAAGATCCGCAACAAGTTTCTCCGAATAGTCCTTGGCATTACGAACCTCGATGCGCAGGGCCGACTCCTTGTTCTTCAGGGTAGGGAGGGCCTTCTGACGCATCTTCAGCTGCTTGCCGATGTTGTTCAGAGAGGTTTTATTATATTGGAATTTTATAGCCATATTATTTTTTATTCTTTTTTCCTTCTGCTTCATCATCCTCACTTCAAATATCCTCATTGCCAACAGGCAACTGCGGTATTTTCCGTTCGGCTTCTTCGCATAAGGGAAAAATAATTAAAAAACAGATTTCTTGCTTTTTTCCTTTACTTCATCATCCTCGCTTCAAATATCCTCGTTGCCCAAAGGCAACTGCGGTATTTTCCGCCGGGCTTGTTTGTATAAGGGAAAAATATTTACTTGCCGACCCAGTACTTGTCGATGAACTGCTGCTTGATTCCGGTCTCGGCCTTGGTGAAGAACTCTCCGAAGAGTTCCCAGGCAGTGTCCAGCATCTCGTCAATCTTCAGGTTTACGTCTATGGCAAGAAGCCTCGTTGCATATGCCTTTGCATAATCAAGACACCTGAGGTCGTAGTCGCTCAGATCGAAACCGTTCTCCAGCTTGGTCTTGGCGTTCTGTGCATCGGAATACAGACGGACGGATGCGTTCATCACCTGACTGTGGTCGTCCCTGGTCTTCTTACCCTGCACGAGCTGTTTGAGTCGTGAGAGCGAACGGAACGGGTCGATGATTACCTTTCCGGAATCCGGGTCCGTACGCAGATAGAGCTGACCCTCAGTGATATATCCCGTGTTGTCCGGCACCGCATGGGTGATGTCTCCGTCATTGAGGGTAGTCACTGCGATGATGGTGATTGAACCTCCGTCAGGAAGCTGCACGGCCTTCTCGTAGATTTTTGCGAGGTCTGAGTAGAGAGAGCCCGGCATTGAATCCTTGGAAGGAATCTGGTCCATACGGTTGCTGACGATGCTCAGTGCGTCGGCGTAGAGGGTCATATCTGTCAGAAGCACAAGCACTTTCTCGTTCTTTTCTACTGCAAAGTACTCGGCTGCAGTAAGGGCCATATCCGGAATCAGAAGCCTCTCGACAGGCGGCTGCTCGGTGGTGTTCACGAAGCTGATGATCTTGTCAAGGGCTCCGGCGGACTCGAATTCGTGCTTGAAGTAGAGGTAGTCGTCGTTCGAAAGTCCCATGCCTCCGAGGATGATCTTGTCCACGTCGGCCCTGAGGGCAACCTGGGCCATCACATTGTTGTATGGCTGGTCGGCATCGGCGAAGAAAGGAATCTTCTGTCCTGACACGAGGGTGTTGTTCAGGTCAATGCCTGCAATACCTGTCGGGATGATTTCCGAAGGCTGCCTGCGCTTGTACGGGTTCACGGAAGGACCTCCGATCTGCCTTTCCTCTCCATCGATTGCGGGGCCTCCGTCAATCGGCTCGCCGTAGGCGTTGAAGAAACGTCCTGCAAGCTGGTCTCCGACTTTCAATGAAGGAGGGACTCCGAGGAAAGTCACCTCGGCATCGGTAGGAATTCCTTCAGTACCCGAGAACACCTGGAGGGTGATGTGGTCGCCTTTGGTCTTTACGACCTGTGCAAGCCGTCCGTCAACGACTGCAAGCTCATCGTTGGACACTCCTGACGCTTTCAGGGTGACAGTGGCCTTGGTAATGGCCTCCAACTGGGTGTATATTCTTTGATAAGCCTTATTTGCCATTGTCAATCAGAGTTTTAAGTTGTTCCTGATATTTGTTGAAGTTCTCTCCCTTGAACTCGGAGTAGTTCATCTGCTTGAGCAGGTTGATCATCTCTTTGAAGAAAATTCGGCACTGCTCAAAATCCTCGAACGTGAAGTCTTTGTCGCATATTCCGAGGACGAGTTCGAGCATATATTTCTGCCTGTCCATCGGGGTTACGCTGTCGATTGCGTCGAATGCGTCCTGCTGGAGGATGACAAAGTCAATGAGCTCTGATTTCCAGAAGATTTCGTGGTAGGTCATCGGCACGCCGTCGTCACCAAGGATGTTGATCTGCTCCTGTGCGTCACGGCCCTTGCGGATGATGTTCTTGGTCTTCTCGACCTTCTCCACCCATCCGGGAGCCACTGTCTCAGAGAGATATTCACAAATCTCCGGATACTCCAGATACTTGGAATATGAATCAATCGGGTTAACGGCAGGGTAGCGTTTCTTGTCGGCCCTGTTCTGCTCGAGGGCGTAGAAACAGCGTGCAGCCTTCTTGGTGGACTCTGTCACAGGCTCCTTGAGGTTACCGCCGGCAGGGGAGACCGTACCTATGAATGTGACGGAACCTGTCTGGCCGTTGTTCAGCACGACCATTCCGGCGCGTGCGTAGAAGTTCGAGATGATGGCTGAAAGGTCAACAGGGAATGCATCCGCACCCGGAAGCTCCTCCAGACGGTTACTCATCTCCCTGAGGGCCTGTGCCCAGCGTGAAGTCGAGTCGGCAAGGAGCAGGACCTTGAGTCCCATTGCCCTGTAGTACTCGCAGATGGTCATCGCAGTGTAAACTGAAGCCTCCCTGGCCGCAACAGGCATATTTGAGGTGTTGCAGATGATTGTGGTCCTCTCCATCAGCTTGCGTCCGGTGTGCGGGTCAATCAGTTCAGGGAACTCGGTGAAGATTTCCACAACCTCGTTGGCACGTTCTCCGCAGGCTGCCATCACGATGACTTCGGCGTCACCCTGTTTTGCGATTGCGTGCTGGAGCACTGTCTTACCGCATCCGAAAGGTCCCGGAATGAAGCCTGTACCTCCCTCTGCAATCGGATTGAGGGTGTCAATCACGCGGACTCCCGTCTCCATTATCCTTGAAGGCCTCGGTTTCTCCCTGTAGCCCTTGATTGCGACTTTCACCGGCCATTTCTGGGTCATTGTAACATTGACATCCTCTCCGTCAGCACCAGTGAGGACGGCCACGACGGCGTCGATGTTGTATTGTCCGGCCGGAGCAACGGATTTTACGGTATATTCACCCTTGAAGGAGAACGGTACCATAATCTTGTGAGGCAGCCAGCCTTCCTTTACCTCTCCGAGCCAGTCGGCTGCGACAACCTTGTCACCTGCCTTTGCAAGCGGGGTGAAATCCCAGAGTTTCTCGTGATTGAGGGGGTCGGTATATTCACCCCTCTTGAGGAACACTCCGGTCATCGTTGTCAGGTCGTTCTGAAGACCGTCATAACAGCTTGAAAGAAGTCCCGGCCCGAGTGTAACTTCGAGCATCTTGTCCTCAAATGTCACTTTGTCACCGTTTTTAAGGCCTCGGGTGCTCTCGAACACCTGCACGGCCGCCTGCTTCCCGTTTACCTTGATGACCTCCGCCATCAGGTTCGTGCCCTCACACTCGATGTGGCAGATCTCATTCTGCGAAACAGGGCCGTCAACAAGGACCGTGACAAGGTTGGAGACGATTCCCGTCACCTTTCCTGTACTTTTCATATACTTAGATTTTTATTTGTTTGCGTTAAATTGTCCACCAGTTTCCTGAACATTTCCCGTCCGGTCTGTTCGTCGAGAAGGTTCCATCTGTCGATGATGTGGAGTTTGAGAACGAATGCCATTATGACATTCATATCGAACCAGTGCATCAGGCTGAGCGCATCTGCTTTCTCCCAATAAAGGTCATCCACGGCTCTCTCGCGTGCGAGCAGGTCAGTGCCCTTGAAGGCAGCCTCTATCCCGGCATCCTCTTCGGAGTTCTCCTCCTGAAGAGGGATGCTGATGACATCCTTGTCTGCGGGACGCGAAAGTTCCCTGTTCAGATAGCGGACCTTGGCATTGCGCACCTTCAGGTCAAACGTGAAGTATTCCCTGATGAAGGAGTTTCCTGACGCAAGAGCCTTCTGATAGAATTCCTGTGTCAGGTTTTCCGGCACGAAACTCTCCTGAAGGATGTCCAGCAGGGCGAGGTCGTCCTTCCCGCACAACTCACGGATCTCGCCGATAATCTGCTCGGCGCTCCTTTCCTGGAATTTCAATCCGGATGTCAGCTCGGGAAGACTCGCAACTATGTAATGGTAATTGTGCATCAGAATCTGTTTTGCAAATTGTTACCCGAAAAGGATTTTCTTTGTGGCAGGCCTGAGATACTCGGCAATCAGTTCACTGAAAGTCTCATCCGTGAAACTGATGAAATAGCCTGCGCCTTTAGGAGAAACGGTAAACCCACCGCTGACCTTCTTCGAGAAGGATGCGCTGACGCCTTCCCCGAGTATTTTGCCGATTTCCTTCTGGACAAACGGTTCAAGGTCTTTCCTGAGGCTTTCCGGAAGAACAACGTCGAGGTCTTCCGCACCTGAATCCTTGAATCCCTTTGCTACGGCAAGGACAACCTCTTTCACAAAATCAGCCGAACTGAGAGCTTTCTTTACTTCCGCACCGGCAAGTTTCGTGACGATTAGATTCTCGATGTCCTGCTTTGTTGCGGCAATGCTCTGTTCGGCGGCGAGTTTGAGGTCTCCTGTTACCTTTGTCTTCAGTCCGTCAGCCTCCTTGCGTGCAGATGCCAGAATCTGCTCTGCCTCTTTCCTGGCTGTTTCCACAATGGATTCTGCCTCAGTCTTTGCTTTCTCAAGAATGGCTTCCCCTTCCTGTTTTCCCTTTGACAGACCCTCGTTGTAGAGTTTGTCGGTCAGTTCCTGCAATTTGTTCATATCTTGTTGATTTTTAATATATTATCTATATGTATCAAAGTCAAATCCCACAAATTTAGCGAAATTGGCGGAGAGTTCAAATCAAAATCCGTGCATTTTTTGAAATTTCCCTGTCCTGAATGCGGAATATTGAATATTTCGGAAATAAAAAACATCTTTTGGGAAATATTTCTATCTGCAGAGGGATATATTCCTATCTGCAGAAATCCTTCAGATTACTATATACCTTATGAATAGGAAGGCCCATAATCGTAAAGAACGACCCCTCGATTCTTTCAATGCCGATGTGGCCGATCCATTCCTGGATTCCGTAGGCACCTGCCTTGTCGAAAGGACGGTAACTGTCTATATAGTAAGTGATTTCCTCTTCGGTCAGGCTTGCAAAATGTACGGTTGCGGTGTCGCTGAAGGTTCTGGTTGCATCCCTGCTCCTCAGAGTGACTGCAGTGATGACCTTGT
Source organism: uncultured Bacteroidales bacterium (assembly GCA_945948555.1). Lineage (GTDB taxonomy): Bacteria > Bacteroidota > Bacteroidia > Bacteroidales > UBA932 > Cryptobacteroides. The sequence continues at coordinate 16,004 of CAMFBM010000035.1, forward strand.
GGGCCTTTCCGGAGAGTTTCCTGAGCATTGTGGCGGCCTCTTCGCTGCCATGCGGCTTGCCCATTACCTCACCCTCACAGATGACTATTGTGTCTGCCGTCAAAAGAATCTCATCATCGGCCAGTTCGCGGTGGAAACCGAAGGATTTCCCGATTGAAAGAACCTCTGGAATCCTCTCAGGTTCAGTTCCTTCCGGCACAATTTCCTCAAAGTTGTTCCTGGTGTCCAGTTCGAATCCAATGTCCGCTCCGGAGAGGATTTCCCGACGCCGTGGCGAACCGCTCGCCAAAATCAGTTTTTTCCCGTGCAATTCCATCATAAAATTTTCTTGACAAGGGAGAACATCCGGTAAGGCATATATCTGAACGGCAGGTCAATCCAGGTGCCTGTCGTGATGAGGGAACGTCTGTGGCTGAATGCCTCGAAACTCTCCCTGCCGTGGTAGTGTCCCATCCCGGAATTGCCGACACCTCCGAAAGGCACTTTCGCATTGGCTATGTGCATAATCGTGTCATTGATGCAGCATCCGCCGGAAGATGTCCTTCTGACCACTTCTCGGCCGTCCCTTTCACTGCCGAAGTAGTAAAGCGCAAGTGGTTTTTCCCTTGAGGTGACAAACTCCACAACCTTGTCAATGAAATTGTTGTCTGAGATTGTCACTATTGGGAAAATAGGTCCGAAAATCTCTTCGGTCATCACCGGGGAATCCAACGGGACATTGTCGATGAGGGTCGGGGAGAAATAGCGGGATTCCCTGTCTCTCTGCCCTCCGAAAATGACATCCCCGTTTGAAAGGTATCCCTCCAGACGCTCGAATGCCTTGGCATTGACTATGCGCCCGTAGTGCTCGTCCTCCTGGATGTTCTCTCCGTGCAATTCATTGATTGCCAATTTGTACTCCCTGATAAACTCATCCTTTACTTCAGAATGGAGAATGAGGTAGTCCGGTGCAATGCAGGTCTGGCCGCAGTTCAGGGTTTTGCCCCAGGCAATCCTCTTGGCGGCAGTCCTGATGTCTGCCTTGCGGTCAACTATGCACGGACTTTTGCCTCCGAGTTCGAGAATGACCGGAGTGAGATACTTTGAGGCGGCTTTCATCACCGTTTTCCCGAGTGAAGGGCTTCCGGTGAAGAAAATCAGATCGAAACGCTGGCTCAAAAGATAGGAATTGACATCCCTGTTTCCCTGGACCACGGCTACATATCGTTCTTCAAATATGCTGGAAACCATCTCCTCGATGACCCGTGAAACTGTGGGCACGTATGGCGAAGGTTTGAGTATGGCAGTGCATCCTGAAGAGATGGCTCCCACAAGGGGATTGAGCAGAAGCTGCACGGGGTAATTCCACGGGGAGATAATCAGGGTGTTGCCGAGGGGCTCCTTCACAATCCTGCTCCTTGAGGGGAACATCTTCAGGGGAGTGCAGGCCCTTTGGGGACGGGACCATCTGCAGACGTGCTGCAGATGGGTGCGTATTTCCTCGTTCACAATGCTGGTTTCTGTCAGGACAGCCTCCTGGTATGACTTGTGAAGGTCAATCCTCAAGGCATCGCAAATCCTTGATTCCCAGTCCTTCATCCCTGCTGCCAGTCTTTGCAGCATCTCTTTGCGGAATTTGGGGTCAAGAGTCGCCCCGCTTTTGAAGTATGCCCTCTGGGCCTCTATGATGCCGGAAATCCTTTCCTCCGGCGTGTTTGTCAATTGCATCAGAATTGGTTCTTGTAACATCCGACATCGAATTTCCATCGTCCCTGCTCTCTCATCACCTTTTCAAGCGTGTCTCTCACGCATCCGCGTCCGCCGGGGAAAGGGGAGATGTAGTCAGCGGCTTCCCTTGCCTCCTGTACGGCATCGGCTGGGCAGACCCCGCACCCGCAGGCCTTGATTACCGGGACATCCGGCAGGTCATCTCCGAAATACATTATCTCCTCCGGACTGATGCTGTGTCTGAGGCAGAAATCGCTGAATTCTTCCATTTTGTCCCGTGAGCCCAGATAGACATCCTCCTGAGGCACTCCGCAGACGGCCATCCTTTTGACAATGCTCTGTGAACGGCCCCCGGTGATTACCCCGAGGATGTAACCGTTCATTGACGCCATCCTCATTGCGAATGCGTCCTTTGCATCGAAAGTCCTGAAAAGATTTCCCTCGTTGTCGGCGAAGATTCCTCCGTCAGTCATCACCCCGTCCACATCGAAGACGAAGGCCCTTATTCCGGTAAATATGCTTTTGTCCATACTTTCCGGCCGTCAGGATTTTGCTCCATTGCCTCCGAATCCACCCATCGGGAATGTCGCCCTTGGCTCTCCAAGATCTATCTGGCCGAACTGTGATTCGAATTTGCTGATGTTGTCCTGAAGGGCAAGGAACAGCCTCTTTGCGTGTTCCGGAGTCATTATCAGTCTGTTGGTTACCTCCGGCTTTGGAAGTCCGGGGAGCATTGACGCGAAGTCGATTATGAATTCACTCTTGGAATGCGTGATGATTGCGAGGTTTGAATATGTGCCTTTGGCCACATCTTGTTTCAACTCGATGCTGAGTTCCTTTTCGTTTGCCATACTATATTGGTTATATTTATAAGCGCTACCTAAGCGGTCGCAAATTTACAAAGAATAAAGAAAAATAAAAAACGCAATATCCGCATAAATATCGTATATTTGCACGAATTTGTGCCTTTGACTAAAAGGTATATTGACAATAGTTGATAATTATAAGATATTCACAATATTATGGAACTTTCAGCGAAATACAATCCGGCCGAAACCGAAGACAAATGGTATGCTTACTGGCTGGAACACAAGTTTTTCCATTCGGAACCCGATTCAAGGGAACCTTACACTGTCGTGATTCCGCCACCAAACGTGACAGGAATCCTGCATATGGGGCACGTCCTGAACAACACTCTTAACGACGTTCTTGTCAGGAAGGCGAGGATGGACGGGAAGAATGCCTGCTGGGTTCCGGGAACAGACCATGCTTCGATTGCGACTGAAAGCAAGGTTGTTGCCAAGCTGAAAGCAGAAGGAATTGAGAAAGAGAGCCTTACAAGGGAGGAGTTTCTCGCTCACGCCTGGGAGTGGAAGGAGAAGCACGGTGGAATCATCCTGAATCAGCTCCGCAAGTTGGGTGCTTCCTGCGACTGGGACAGGACCAGGTTCACCATGGACCCGGATTTGAGCGAGGCCGTCATCAACACTTTCGTGTACTTCTACGAGAAAGGCTATATATATAGAGGTGTGAGGATGGTCAACTGGGACCCTGTCGGACTGACGGCCGTCAGTGACGAGGAGGTCATCCACAGGGACACCACCAGCAAGTTCTACCATCTGAGGTATTTCATCTCGGACGGCAATGGAAATCCGACGGACAAATACCTCGTGATTGCAACGACCCGTCCGGAGACCATAATGGCAGATGCTGCAATCTGCATCAACCCTGCCGATGAGAGGTATCACTGGCTCAAAGGCAAGAAGGTGCTCATTCCGTTGATCAACAAGGAAATCCCTGTGATAGAAGACAGTTATGTCGAGATGGATTTCGGAACGGGCTGTCTGAAGGTTACGCCTGCGCACGATGTGAATGACTATGAAATCGGAATAAGGCACAACCTGCCTGTAATCGACATAATCGACAATCACGGCCGCCTCAATGAGAAGGCTCAGATTCTTGTGGGTGAGGACCGTTTCGAAGCGCGTCGCAAAATCGAGCAGATGCTTCAGGAGTCCGGCAACCTTGAGAAGGTCGAGGCCTACACTTCTCCTGTGGGCTACTCCGAAAGGACAAATGCCGTTATCGAGCCGAAACTCTCTATGCAGTGGTTCCTGAAGATGGAAGACCTGGCAAAGGATGCTCTGGAGAGTGTTGAGAGCGGGAAGGTGAAACTCATTCCTGACAAATACCGCAACACCTACCGCCACTGGATGGAGAATGTGCGTGACTGGTGCATCTCCCGTCAGCTCTGGTGGGGACAGCAGATTCCGGCTTACTATCTGCCTGACGGAAAGGTGGTTGTGGCTCCGAATGCACAGAAGGCGTTGGAGAAGGCTCTTGAAATCAACCCTTCAGTGAAGGCCGAAGACCTGAGGCAGGATCCTGATGTACTCGACACCTGGTTCTCGTCCTGGCTATGGCCGATTTCTGTTTTCGATACGAACAAGGCGGGTCATCCGGATGCTGAACCGAACAGGGACCTTGCCTACTATTATCCTACAAATGACCTGGTTACAGGTCCTGACATCCTTTTCTTCTGGGTGGCGAGGATGATAATGGCAGGAAACGAGTTTATGAATGACGTGCCTTTCAGAAATGTCTATCTGACAGGAATCGTGAGGGACAAGCTGGGCAGGAAGATGTCCAAGACCCTCGGCAACTCGCCTGACCCTCTGAAATTGATTGAACAGTACGGCGCAGACGGTGTGCGTCTGGGAATGCTGCTCTGTTCCTCTGCCGGGAACGACATCCTTTTCGACGAGTCACAGGTGGAGCAGGGAAGGAATTTCTGCAACAAGATCTGGAATGCATACAGGCTTGTAAATGGTTGGAACACAGATGAATCAGCCAAGCAGAGCGAGGCGGCGGCAGTTGCCGTTCAGTGGTTCGGCAACAAGTTGAATGCCGTTCTGGAGACCGTGGAGGACCACTATTCCAAGTTCCGTCTTTCAGATGCCCTGATGACAATCTACAAGTTCTTCTGGGATGACTTCTGCGCCTGGTATCTTGAACTTGTCAAGCCTGCCTACGGCTGCGGAATCGACCCTGTCACCTACGATGCGACATTGAAGTTCTTCGATGCGCTTCTGAAGATGATTCATCCGTTTATGCCGTTCATCACCGAGGAACTCTGGCAGAATATGGCTCCTCGCAAGGAAGGGGAGACCATTATGCTTCAGAGGATGCCGCTTGCCGGGACTTACGACGCCAAGGTGATTGCAGACTTTGAAATGGCTTGCGGGGCTGTTGTTGCAATACGTGGAATCAGACAGCAAAAGGGGCTTTCACCTAAAGAAACCCTTGATGTGGTTTACGGCCAGGGATTCCCTGAGGGAATGCTGCCTGTGGTTGTGAAACTCGCCAATGTGAAACCTCAGTTCAATGCTGCGGGCACTGTGGAGGGTTCGGCGGTTTCCTTTATGGTCGGCACGGTGAAGATGTCCGTTCCTCTGACAGGTCTTGTCGATGAGCAGGAGGAGATTGCCAAGCTGGAGGCCGAGTTGAAACATCAGGAGGAGTTCCTTGCTGCAGTCAGGAGGAAACTTTCGAATGAGAAATTCGTCAGCGGTGCTCCTGAGAAGGTTGTTGCAATGGAAAGGAAGAAGGAGGCCGACTCGCTTTCGAAGATTGAGAGCATCCAGGCCGCGCTTGCTTCCTACGGGAAATAATTTGATTTTGTGAGGCTTGTGTTATGATGCGTTCAGAGCTGGAATTGCCGGTAAGGTACTATGAGACCGACCAGATGGGCATAGTCCATCATTCCAACTACATCCGTTATTTCGAGTGCGGCCGTTCCGACATGATGGTAAAGGCAGGTCTGCCAATCGAAAAGATGGAACAGGAGGGAGTGATGCTTCCCATCGTGGCTGTCGAGTGCCGTTACAAACTGCCGGCAAAGATGGGGGACACCTTGAGAATCGTCTCGATGATTGACAAGGTCCCACTCGCCAAGCTGGTGGTACGCAGTGAAATATACAACCAGCACGGAGACTTGCTCGTTCAGGGATGCGTGACTTTGGGCTTCATTGACGTGGCGACAAGACATCCTGTCCGCTGTCCCGACAGTCTTTCAAGAATTATAGAGGCAAACATTTAATTGCAATGTTTTATGGTACATTTCCCTTTGATTTTCGGTTTGGGAGGATGGGAAATCCTCATAATCGTGTTTGTTATACTCCTTCTTTTCGGAGGAGCAAAGATTCCTGAGCTGATGAAAGGTCTCGGTAAGGGTGTGAAGAGTTTCAAGGAGGGTCTGAAGGATGATGAGAAGGATAATGCCTCCAAAAAGGAAGAGAACAACGTAAAAGCTGACAGAAAGTGATTTCCATCAATTCCCTTACTGTTGCATACGGCGGTTTTACGCTTCTTGACGACATCAATTTCCACATCAGCGAGAACGACAGAATCGGTCTTGTCGGGAAGAATGGTGCGGGAAAATCGACCATACTGAAGTTGATCTGCGGCCTTCAGAGCCCGACTTCGGGAAAGATTGCCGTACCTTCGGGTGTCAGAATTGGTTACCTTCCGCAAATTATGGAGCATCATAGGGGAAAGAGCGTCATTGATGAGGCTATGGAGGCTTTTTCCGCCATTTTCGATGCTGAGGCTGAGTTGGAGAGAATCACTGTGCAGCTTTCCGAGAGGGAAGATTACGAATCAAAGGAGTATCACGACCTGATTGTTCATCTTAATGAGGTGAATGACAGGCTTTCTATGATGAAGTCGGACTCGCCGAAAGTTCAGGCTGAAAGGACTTTGATGGGTCTGGGATTCAAGTATGAGGAACTTTCCCGTCCGACAGAGACATTCAGCCAGGGATGGAATATGCGCATCGAACTGGCGAAGATTCTGCTTGCCAAGCCGGATGTCCTGCTCCTCGACGAGCCGACCAACCATCTTGACATCGAGTCAATCGAGTGGCTTGAGGGTTATCTGAAGGATTATCGTGGCTCGATGGTCCTGATTTCCCACGACCGCAAGTTCCTGGACAATGTGACCAACAGGACGGTCGAAATTATGCTGGGACATATCCACGACTACAAAGTTCCATATAGTAAATATCTCGAACTCAGGAAGGAACGCATCGCGCAGCAGATGGCGGCCTACGAGAATCAGCAGCGGATGATCGAAAAGACCGAGGAGTTCATCGAGAAGTTCCGCTACAAACCGACCAAGTCGAATCAGGTTCAGTCGCGGGTAAAGGCTCTGGAAAAACTCGAGAGGATTGAAGTGGATGTGGAGGACCGTTCGGCAATGACGGTGAAGTTCCCTCCGGCCCCGCGTTCGGGTGATGTCGTTTTCAAGGCGACCGGACTGAAGGTGGGCTATGGAGAGAAGGTCGTGTTTTCTGATGCTGACATTGAAGTGCGCAGGGGAGAGAAAGTGGCCCTGGTGGGAAGGAACGGAGAGGGAAAGACCACTCTTATGAGGGTGATAATGAGGGAATTGGACCCTATGGGTGGTGAGGCAAAGACCGGCTACAATGTGAACATAGGCTATTACGCCCAGAATCAGGAGGATATTCTGGACAAGGAAGACACTGTCTTCGGTACGCTCGACAGGATTGCAGTTGGGGACATCAGACTGAAACTCAGGGACATACTTGCCGCCTTCCTTTTCAAGGGGGAGGACATAGACAAGAAGGTGGCCGTGCTCAGCGGAGGTGAGAGGGCTCGTCTTGCGATGGCAAAGCTGATGCTCAAGCCCTACAACCTTCTGGCGCTTGATGAGCCGACCAACCACATGGACACCCGCTCGAAGGACATCCTGAAGCAGGCACTCCAGAAATATGACGGTACTTTGATAATAGTTTCCCACGACAGGGATTTCCTTGACGGTCTTGTGGACAAACTCTACGAGTTCCGCGACGGGAAGGTCCGCGAACATCTCGGTGGAGTTGCTGAATTCCTTGAGCGCAGGAAACTGGAGAGCCTGAATGAACTGGAGAGGCATCTGGCGCAAGAGACGAAACCTTCTGTTCAGGAAGTGGCAAAGAAAGAGGCCGCCCAGCAGGAATATCAGGCTAAGAAGTTCATTTCCAAGGAGGAAAGGAAAATTCGTAACAGGATTTCATTCCTCGAAAAGGGGATAGCGGAAATTGAGACGAAGATGAAGGACATCGAGGCAGTGCTTTCTGATCCGAAGCCGGGGGATGATGTGATGGAACTGACCCGGTCATATCTCGAACTCAAGAGGGAACTGGATTTCAAGACCGATGAGTGGGCGGAGTTGTGCGAGAAGGTTGAAGATTAGTAAATATTTAGAAATCAACGATATGAGTGAAAATAATCAGGCTCTTTGCCTGTACGGTATACATCCTGTCACAGAAGCCCTGAAGGCCGGAAAGAAGATTGACAAGGTACTTTTCCGGCAGGGGAGCGGCGGAGTGCAGTTCAGGGAACTTCTGGATATGGTTACCGAAGCGGGAATCCCTTTCCAGTTTGTGCCTCAGGAAAGGCTCAACAAGGAGGCAAGGGGTGTCCATCAGGGAGTGGTGGCGTTTCTCTCGCAGGTGGATTATGTTGACATAGAGACATTTGTGAACAACGCTCTGGCTCTCTCGGAGAATCCTCTGGTGGTGATTCTTGACGGAGTCAGTGATGTGAGGAACCTCGGGGCTATTGCCAGAACCCTGGAATGTGCCGGGGGAAGCGGAATCATTGTTCCGGCAAAGGGAGGTGCTGCAATCAATGCGGATGCAGTGAAGGCTTCTGCGGGGGCTCTGCTCAGGATTGACACCTGCAGAGTGCCGAATCTGCGACTGGCGGTATATTATTTGAAGCAGGCGGGCTTCCGTCTGATTGCTGCTACAGAAAAGACTAAGGACCAGATGTATGATGTGGACATGACAGGTCCTTGTGCAATCGTGATGGGCTCTGAAGGCAAGGGAGTGTCGCCTCAGATGCTTGAGGCTGCCGACGGGAAAGCCGCCATTCCGATGTGCGGAGAGATTTCCTCCCTGAATGTTTCGGTTGCTGCTTCGGTCATCCTGTACGAGGCACTCAGACAAAGGAAGTTCAAAATTTAATAAAGAATCTGATGAAGAGATTTTTTCTGACAGCGCTTTTAGCCGTTTTGTGCTTCTGCAACAATGCCTTTGCACAGAAACAGCTGATTATTGAACACAATTATTCGTCCTTCAGCGACATATATGCAAATGATTTTTTTGACATAACCATTGTGCCATCATCTTCCTATTCGGTAAAATTGATTACTGACACTTCAATGGAGGATTTTGTGCAGGCGTATGTCAAGGACGATGCCATCGTTCTGCATCTTGACACAAAGGGAATGCCCAAGGAAGTGCGGAAGGCATTCTTTGATGCCTGGAACGGGAAACCGAGAATCACCGCTGAGGTGCAGATGCCTTTTGTCAGAAAAGTGACCCTGGACGGTGATTCCTCAATCTGCTCTGTTGATGAAATCGTCACTTCGGGGAATGTTGAATTTTTCCTCACAAGGACTGCATCGATTCCAAATCTGTCACTGAGGTCCAGGTCATTCCTTCTCTCACTTTCCAACAAGGCAACAGCAGTTGTAACTGTCGATGCGTCAAGCATTGAGGCTGATGTTGACAACAATTCTTCCGTTGAACTGACGGTTGTTTCGAACCGGCTCAGTGTGTTTGCAGGAGGTTTTGCCAATTGTGAGATATACGGGAATGCAAAGCAGGTCCTGTTACAGACCGAGGGACGTTCAAAGATTAGTTTCAATGACAACTATGACGGCACCGGTTCTGGACAGTCACTGTGACACTCCGTCACAGATTCTCCGATTGAGGAATATTGCCCTTGATTCCGATCATTCCCAGGTGGATTTGCCGAAGTTGAAGAAAGGGGGAGTGGATGCCTCCTTTTTTGCGTTGTATGTGCCGGCCTCGATGGACAGCGACAGCGGTTTTGAATATGCATGCAGGCTTTACGACGGTGTAGCCGATGCCGTGGCAAGGAATCCGGAAGCGCTTGCATTTGCCTTTTCTGCTGAAGATATCCTCAGGAATATGGAAAGGGGGCTGTTTTCTGTCTGTCTCGGTCTTGAGAATGGTGAACCTCTCGCATCGGCTCCCTCACGACTTGAGGACTTTTATGGCAAAGGTGTCCGCTATGTTACCCTCTGCCATTCCCGCGACAATTCCCTGTGCGATTCCTGCGCTCAGGGTACGACGTGGCACGGCTTGAGCCCATTCGGAAGGGAGATGGTCAGAAGGATGAACTCTTTTGGAATGATGGTGGATGTTTCGCACATTTCCGATGAAGCCTTCTATGATGTTCTGAGGGTATCCTCCAAACCGGTTGTGGCGACCCATTCCTGCTGCCGTGCACTGGCCCGCCATCCGAGGAATATGACGGATGCGATGATCCGTGACCTGGCATCCGAAGGGGGAGTGATTCAGATCAATTTCTATCCGGTCTTTCTTGACGACGGTTTCAGGAGTGTGCTTCATGCAAGCGGACTTGAGGAGAAAGGCGAGAGTGTGGAGAATGCCTTCATTGCCCGTCCCTGGGATGAATCCGCCCGGAGCGCCTGGTACAAGGTGCTTGATGAACTGTCAGCCCTGCCTCGCCCTTCCTACAAAAGAATAGTGGACCATATCGACCACGTCGTGAATCTTGTCGGCATTGACCACGTGGGGCTTGGGTCCGATTTTGACGGAATATGTGTTACTCCGCAGGGACTTGACAGCGTTGCTTCCTTCAGCCTCATCCTTGAAGAACTCTCCCGACGCGGCTACTCCCAATCCGACATCTCCAAAATCTCCGGAGGCAATTTCTTGCGTGTTTGGGCTGGCAATTGCTGATTGCCGTCATTCCGGGCTTTGATGTTCATCGTCATTTCCGGACTTTGATGTCCATTGTCATTCCAGGTTGCACTTCGTTGTGGGTTTTGTCCTCAGGGAGGCGGCTTTTTGAGGACGAGGGGGGCTTCACTCCGGGAATGTCCTCAGGGAGATGGCTTTTTGAGGACAAGAGCGGCTTTACCCCGGCTTTATCCTCAGAAAGTACCTGTTTTGAGGACAGTATAAACATGTTCACCTATAAATAGGGATAGTCAGGAAATGTTGAAATTTTTCCAACAAATTGATTGCTAATGTGTT
>CAMFBM010000036.1 GCA_945948555.1 uncultured Bacteroidales bacterium
TTTGGGGACTTGCACCCGTTAGAGCACGCTCGTGCTGGGCGAACACAAAAAACGGAATGCCCCGAAGAGTCATTCCGTTTCTGTGCGCAGGAGCAGAGTCGAACTGCCACACCATTTCTGGCACTACCTCCTGAGAGTAGCGCGTCTACCAATTTCGCCACCTGCGCTCAAAAGTGGGACAAAGATAAGGAATATTTTTTTGATTTCAGGAATTTTTCTTGAAAAACTTCTAAAAGTTATTTTTTGAAGATTCCTGGAACCGGCTAAATCAGCACTTCTGCATTGAAGACATATTCCCACTCGTTGACGAAGATGGCAATCTCGGCTGTGGCATAGTCAATGACGACATCGGCATCCCGCAAGGACGGTTCTGACCAGTCATATCCGCTCTGCAGAAGATAGTCTCCAAGCGGGAATTTTCTGACGATGCCTCCGTTGTCATCTATCAGGAGACAAAGGGAGCCGTCCTTCTGTCTTGGAATCCTCACACTGAATCTTCCCTCATCGTCTGTGACTGTGGAGAATATGAAATCTCCATCGACCAGTGTCCCGTCATTTCCATAGCCGCAAACATTGCCCTGAACTGAAATTCTGTATAAAGACGGGAAATCAGTACGGAACAGGACTGACAGACTGCAGAAATTCTTCAACGGAGAGACATATTCAGTGTGACTTTCCTTCCTGGTGTCAATCTGCGCAAAATGAGTGTAAACAGGAGGGCATTCGCATCCGTATGGAATCCTCATTGATGTTCCTTGCCCATCTTCGTAAAGATTCCAGGAGAAAGCATCCTTAACGGGAGAAAATGAAAAGACGCTCAACCTGACCGCACCCTTGGGCACTTCGAGACAGAAACGGTTCCCGTAAGAATCGTTACACAACTTTTCAACACAAAGAATGTCATCCGGCAAAAAGACCCCCAGATGCAATGAATCAGACTTCCCTTTGTCGATTCCTGAGAAATCAACACTCAAAAAGCAAGGACAGAACTCCCTTTTTTCCTTTATACAACTACACAAGGACATCGACAAAAAGACTGCCGTCAAGACGGATGACATTCTTATGCTCATATTGTCAATTCATATTTAATGTATGGTAAACATTTCTCGACCAATCACATACGGCAACATCAGATCGTCGGGTCCAAGGTAGTTCCGGGCTCCCAGTCAAGGACTTTAAGGGTAAAGGTTGCCGTCAGGGAAGACACCGGTTCATCAGGTGAAGCGGCTCCCAGCCTGGTAATCTTCAGTTCCGTTATCTCATAGCTCTTGTTCCTTTCGATACCCGGGATGCTGACCGGATAATAGTACGACTTGCCGTTTATGTCCAACTCTACGACAAGGCGGGTAAACCTGGCTCCCGTACCTGCATCCGAAGTATCGTCAGCGGTCGGATTGGGATAGCAGTAGAAATAATTTGACGTCTCGTAAGGTGTGCCGTAGTTCAGAGCCGTGTTCATAACCCCGCTGTAAAGCAGGTCCGGAATTGCATTGGAATTGAAGGAATGAAGGTTGGTCCATGTCAGGGCAGGAAGATCTCCCAGGTACTGGAATGAAGACTGTACATTGAGAAGATATATACCCTTTATCTTAACGACCCCTGTCCGGTATTGTTCCAGGGTGAAATTGTTGGTTATCTTCCTGATGCAAACCCTTGCCACAAGTCTTTTTACCTCGATTTCCACTGAAGTCGGACCACTCAGGGTCACATCCTTCACCCCGCTCATCACGAAAGAGGTCGGGGAGTTCTCCGACAAGGCGGAAACTTTTGACTTGAGGCTGTTCAATGTGTTTATTCCGGTAATCCGGGGAGCATTTGCTACAGCATACACATCCTTTGGACCCGTCGTGCAGGACAATGACAGCGTATTTGCATCATCCCTTGCCTCCGCCTCAAGGATGCCGTCCTTTCTGAAGACAAACACCTGCAGGCTGTTCACCGTGGCTTCCCCCGCGACATCCGTCACTTTCGTACCCGAAGACAACGGGACGGACACATCAAGGGTCACATTGTCCCCATCCACGGGTTCAAACTCCGGACAATTCATTTTCTGCCCGCACCCGCAGGCAAGTGCCGTCATCAGGACAGCAGCAAAAAAGATTTTCATTTTCATCTGTTTGTATTTTTTAAGGTTAATGAATATGTTCAATCAAATCTTCCCAGGTGTATGAACTCCGACAATTCAGGATCAAGGTTGGCACGGTGCGCCATCGAGGGTTCCTCCTTGACACTCTGCATATAGGAAAGCATCGCCTCCTCCTTCCTGCCCAGCCGCGCCAGTACGACGGCTTTCAGATACAGGATCCTTGCAGACTGAGTTGGAATTTTCTCCAGGTCCGCCAGGGCCGAATGGTCATATCCGGCAGAGAGGTATGCCAGCGCCGTGTTGTAATCATGGTAAGGTCGGAGAATCTCCACAGCCTTCCTGTAGTCCATTTCCCTGATGGCCTCGACCCCGGCGAGATAAACGGAATCCAATTCCTTCGTGTGTACCGTGTCCTTCAACATTCCCTTGCGGTGCAGATGGAAATCAAACAGGACCGTCCTCAAACGGGGGTAAAGTTTCTCGCGGAGGTATTTGTAATCAGGCAGGGCTGACATTTCCTTCTCCACCATGTCCTTGTCGGCTGCTGCGGCGGCCCTGGCAATCATCTCCTTCGTTCCCGGCGACAGGAGTGAGTCACTTTCAGAAAGTCTTACAAGCAGTTCCCAATTCTCAGGCACGGACCCTGTCCGCAACTTTCCTGTCTGTTCAACCTCCAGAAAATCTTTCATATAGGTGGCTACTGACTTTCCCCGTTCCTCCGAAAGCCTCCTGTTGAATGAATACCTTCCTTCAGGAGAGCAGGAGGCCGTTACCACCAGGGAATCCAACTCGTATTCGGAATAAGACATCACATCTGCTATGCACTTAACGATTCTCCTCAATTCCGAGGCATTGCAGGACAACGACGTGTCTATCAGTGCACTTCCCGGTGCAAAATCTATGAATGCGTGAGTTTTGTCGTAAACCTTCCTCTCCACTATCTTCATACGGTATCTTGGGGTCAGATCGGCAAGCGTAGACAGGGAACTCACATAGAAGGTCAGGTCATCGGATGTCCCGACTGAACACAGACTCTTCCCGTCCATGTAAAGTTTCCCACTCAGGGAGACATCAATTCTGCGCAGTCCTGGACGGCTTCGAACCTCCTGTACATACCTGTAAATCATATTCCCATCGACTCCCGTCAGGACAGTGTCAAGTCTAAGGGCCTCGGCCCCGAGAGGGTCCTTCACGAACTTTCTGAACATCTTCCCGGTATTGCCTATTCTCCGGTCATTCCTTTCCTTAAGATAATGCTTTGTGTAATGAATCAGAGCCTCTCTCTGGCTGATCCCGAAAAAACTCTCCGCATCAGGATCGGCAATGAACGAAGAATCGTTTTTCATCGCATAAATCCGTGGAAAATTCCGGCTCAGGAACACCTCCAGCTGTTTCTTCCGCACAAAATCGGTACTGTCCGTGATTATGGAGGCAAGGAATGCCTGATATCTCCTGTAGCCCCTCATCTGCTCATCCCGGTATTTCCTCCCGGTAATGTCAATGGGCAGCAGAGGGATGGAATCCCCGAGTATCTTCATCAAGGGAGTGAACCTCAATTTCCACTCCGAGCGCATCATTGAAGAGGGAACGTTTATGTCAAACTCTATGACTACTTTCCCGAACCTCTCGGCCACGTTTCTGAAACGGGCCACCACGGTGGATGCCGAAATTACATCCGTCGCAACCATCTCTCCGGTAGCCTCGTCCCTGATGGCATTCATTATTATCGGGCCGTCCCCGCCATCACCTTCCGGGTCATCCACTCTGACATTTTCCGACAGTTCCTTCTTCGCCTTCTCAAAATCGTGGTCCGAGGGGATCGAGATCTCAGCCCCGACCTCACCCGTCCTTATGCCGGTAAGTACAGTCCTCCGGCCACAGGAAGCGGCACAAAACGCAATGATAGCCACAAACATGCACACAGCCGTTCTCTCAGAACACATAGGACACTCCGATGATTATTTCGTTTGGCAGGATGAAAGCCTTTGTTCCGGAATCCAGGGTGAGTCCGCAGGTGGGACAACTGTAAACCACATATTTCTTCACTCCGGCCCAGAATCCGAGGCCAAATTCCACATTGAATTTCGGATTCACCATATAGGTGTAGCCGGCAGTCACTCCACCGCCCCACCTGTCGCCTTCCTCCGTCTCCCGGGAAAGTATTCCGCCGGCATTGTATTCCTGATACTGGGCCTTCGCCGCTATCCACCATCCCGAGAACGTGTGCCAGGGCCAATACCTTACCCCCACATTGTACGATTGCTGCCTGTTTCTGAACTCACCTCTCTTTCCACTGAAAGTGAACGGATTGTATTTAGCCCCGGCATTGACGCTCCAATGTCTTGCCACCGCGTACGAGGCCTCTGCATTGAAAGTCCCGAGATTGAGGTAAGAAACGGCATTTGTCGAAACTGAGAATCTCTGTCCATATCCCTGCACACAAGAGAGCATCAGAAATGCCACACCTATAAGTGATCTGATTTTCATTACTGTCTGTATCTGTTGAATACCTGTTCTATTACCATCCTCTTTTTGGGGAATGACGACACAAGCCTGTCCTGAAGGGTCTGACGGTCCGAGACATCATTTTTGAGAACCGAGAAGATGTCCTGACGGGAAAGTCCCCTGTCCTCCAGATACCTGAAGATCTGCGGATAGAACCAGAAGGACGTTCCGTATGCCGGTACCGGTCCTCCATATCTTTCCTTATGCAGCATACTTTCGAGATAATATGCCCACATCTCGCCCACCTCGCAATGTCCGGCATACTCTCCGCTTCCGGTACCGTAGGTACTGCCTCCGGTCTTGAGGAAAGTTGAGGCTATGTAGAATATGTAATGTTCCCAGTATTCCCTTCCGACCTGCGCGAAATGACTGGCGTGCGAAAGTTCGTGAACCACGGAATCATATATTTCGGAATATGAATCATTGTCCTTCGTACCTATGGTGAGGTCAGGCAGAAAGAGCTGAATCAGAGGTGCGTATGCTCCGAGATACGCCTTGATGAGGGAATTCTCGATGATTGCTCCCTGATGGGCCATAATTGCGCTGCTCGCCGTCAGCCCCTTGAAAATCCAGATTCTGACATCCCCCGGAGGAGGTGTTATGCCCATTGACTGACATTTCTCATAATAATCATAAGCGGCATTGTTCACAACGGCCCTGCGATAGAGTTTCTCGTCGGAATCCCTTGACACCAGACAGTTCATTCCCGATGCCGGGGCTTTTCCAAGGGTGGAGACCGATGCTGGGAGGAGAATCAGGTTGAATCCGATGTTGAAGCCCTTTTCGTTATTGAAAATGAGCCTGTAACGCAGATTTGAGGAGAACTGCTTCGGAATCGTGTAATAGCCGTCCCTGTCCGTGTAGGCACTTGAGAACTTGACGAAGGTGTTGCAGCTGACCTTCACTCCGGCAATGCCGAATGGTTGGCCTCCGTTGGCATTTTCATCCACAATCGTGATTCTCCCGGAGGGATGCACCTTGCCGGCCCTGGTCTCCGGAGCAGAGATGGAAGTCATCTCTCCGTTTCCAGTGAGGATATAAGACTGCCTCTCGACCATCTCCCAGTCCACATCTTCCAGACCTTTGGTGGAGGTGACGTTATCGGCGATGAAACATTCGTCAAGGATTTCGTGACGGACATCCGGGAACTTGAAATCAATCGGCACGACAGCATACTGCCAGGTAATTGCCCCGTCACCCAGGGAAGGATCCTGATAATAATCCCCCTCCTCGACAATTTCGTAATCGACAGGATGATCGAGCATATCCACTCCCATTTTCTTCAGCAGCTGATACTCGTCATTGTCTTTCGGGAGAAACCTGACATAAAGATTTGTGGTACGGACCAGATCCGAAGACTTGGTCGGATAAAGGGAAGCAAATGCCTTACGGACATTTTCAGTCACATACGGATTCTCCAGCCTGTCTCCAAGCACTATCATTCCGTGGGAAATCCCGTCTCCCCGGAACGAATGCACATCTCCGGAGAAGGAGGACTGCTTGGTGCAGGATAGCGGCAACAGGGCCGCGATAATGAATGCCAGATACTTTTTCATAGCTTTACGCAGTTTTGATTACGGGAGCAAAAGTATCTTGAGCAATCCGTGTACAGAAATATTAAACGGATAAAAGTTAAAATCCCGTCCTGACAGCATAAGGAAGCAGGTTGAGCCCGGGAAAATGCGAAGATTTGGCGCGAAATCGTGCCTGATTGGAAAGCAGAAAGCCCGTCTGATGTCGTTCAGACGGGCTTTTCAAATATTTTCCGTTTAATTTTCAAAGATCCTCAACTTCTGTGAAAGATGAAGCGAACTCCTATTGAAACACTTTGAGGAATGAACCTCAAATCACTGAGGAACTGAAACTTCGGACTCCATTCCAGAGTAAAGGTCACAGGATGTTTCCTCAAAGAATATTCCAGGCCGACGGGCAAATCAACCGACATGAAATATGTGATTCTGTCCCGGGATTCCCTGTCCCAATGTCCGAACTGCACACCGGTCGAAAGTCCCGCCCCGACATACGGATTAAGTCTCTCCACGGAAACGTTGAAATTTCTGTGATATGCCCCTGACAAAGTCACAAACTGATACCAGCCTGTAAACGGATTGATAACTCCGGCATTGAGATTCAGAGCATTGGCCTCGTCAAAATATGCCTTGTAGTCCACCGCGAAATGATTTCCGGCCCTTATGCCGAAAGTGTGGCGGACAGGCTGTGCGCAAAGCCCAGCCGACAGACAGGTCACGAGGATGAGACTTGACAGGAACCTTCCCATAGAATCTAAAAAAACACCACTGTCCTTCCCTCGATTTCGGAGAGCAGGTTGTTCGCCATGCGGCTGACCCCAAAGCGAAGCAGGTCCCTGTTGAGCCAGTCCTTCCCGAGCACTGTAGCAACAATTGAGTAGTAACACAATGCGTCAGATGCGGTTGACATTCCTCCGGCAGGCTTGAAGCCAACCTTGCGTCCCGTTGCGGAATGGAAGGCCTTGATGCACTCGCACATAACGTATGCCGCAATAGGAGTGGCATTCACATCGACCTTTCCCGTGGATGTCTTGATGAAATCTGCACCGGCCTCCATCGCGAGGAAGGATGCTGTGGCAATGTCCTCAAGCGACTGGAGAAGCCCGGTCTCAAGGATGACCTTCAGGACGACCTTTCTCCCCTGGGATGCAGCAACACGGTCCACAGCCTGGCGTACAGCCACAATCTCGGCAGCGGCCAGGTCATATTCCCCTGCAAGGAAATGATTGAGCGCCAGTACTATGTCAACCTCGTCAGCCCCTTGCTCAACTGCCAGTTCACACTCCCTTACCTTGACTTCAAGAAAACTCTGTGAAGACGGGAAGCAGGCCGAGACCACGGTGACATGCAGCTGTGGATCCTTCCTTGTCCCCTTCACGGCAGAAGCGAAATTCGGATAGACGCAGATAGATGCCGGAAGCGGATAGTCCGAAAATTCCTCGGCAAAATCATTGACCTTACCCACAAGCCTTTCCACGGATGCAACTGTGTCACTGGTCTTCAAGGTGGTCAGGTCCATCATTGAAAAACAATCCTTCAGAACCTTCTCGGACTTGATGCTTGCAAGATTCTCTGCAATACGCGACAAGTCCCCGTCAATCCTGTCCTTGGAAGGAAGGTAATCATATTTTTTCAAAAAATCTGTCATAATATATCATATTTGTAGTTTTAACCCCTTATCTGGATATTGAATCCCTCCCTTCTGAGAGGTTCGACATATTTCTCAATCTCAGCAGCGGTACATTTGGAAAGGTTCTTGTCAGGAGTCTCACGGTCAATTGTATATGCCATAATCTCCCTCGGTCTGACCTCCCGTACAAGGTCCATCCATTTCCCGAGACATTCGCTGTGAGTCAGATCCGTCTCCCCATATCGCAGGAACATTGTCTGAAGGACAAAATCCCCTTCAAAATATTTCATATTCCGTACAACCTCATCAAGACTGTACCCGACCGAAGGGCGGTTCACCGCAAAGACTCCCCGATCCGAACAGGCGTCAATCTTGAGTATGGGGTTGTCCACCTTCCTCAACGCCTCCCTTATTGCGGCATCACCGATCATCGTAGCGTTTGAAAAGACTGATACTTTCGCCAAAGGTATATATATATTCCTGAGTTTCAATACCCTTTCTACAATTTCAGCAAATTCCGGATTGAGCGTCGGCTCGCCATTGCCGGAAAAGGTGATGGAATCAACCCCCGTTCCGGAAGCTGAAAGCCGCTTCAATTCCGATTCCAGGGCATTCTGCACATCGTCGGCCGTCGGAAGCACCGGTCTGGAAGTCCGTCCGTCACGATTCCACCCGCATTCACAGTAAATGCAGTCGAAATTGCAAAGTTTGCCGTCCCCCGGGAGAAGGTTTATCCCAAGAGATGAGCCCAATCTCCTGCTGTGAATCGGGCCAAAGACTATGTCATTGAATCTCAACATATTCAAACGAGTCTTTCAGAATAACTTGCTGCCGTCAGCCTGCCTTCTGCGTCCAATTCGCACAAAGCCACGAGGCCCGGTTTTTTCCCGACCTCAATCGAGCCCAGTTCCTTTTCCCTGCCGAGGAAACAGGCACCGTTCAAGGTGCTCCACCTGAGAATCTCACCAAGACTCACCTCAGGGAAATTGGACTGGAGACAGTACATCTCCTTAACCATGTCAAGGTCGTCGTTGCTTGAGAGGGAATCGGTGCCAACGGTTATCTTCAATCCAAGCCTCCTCATCAGGTTGATTGGCGGCAAGGCATTGTGAATGAACAGGTTTGACATCGGACATACTGCCCAGTAAACATTGGAGAACCTGGCAAGGGCAGCCTTTGCATCCTCCTCGGAAAGGCAGACGTTGTGCACCAGGAGAAGATGTGCATCCTCTCCGGTAGCAGGGCCGCCTACAGTGTCAATGAAATACTCCAGCGAGGAAGTTCCGCGGACAGGAGGCATACTCATTCCATATTTGCGGCGGTTGTCGGCAAGTTCTCCCGTTCCCGTGCGAATCAAGTCCTCCTCCTGAAGGCTTTCCTGTGAATGGTATGACAGGTAGCCTGACTCCAGGCCTGCCTTTGCGGCCGCACAGAGAAGCTGAGGGCTCATCGTGTAGCAGGAATGAGGGGTAATCGAAGCATCAATCCCTGAACGGCGGGCTTTCTCTAGGAGTCTGTACGCCCCTTCCATCACAGGTCCGCAGTCCTGCGGCTCGGAACCGAAAAGTTCAATGAAGGTCCTTGTGTACATCGGAGATGAAGCCTTTACGGCAAAGCTGTCATCACAATTGCTGATGTCCGCCATCGCACTCACACCGCTGTCCCACATCCTTTCCATCCAATTTTCCAGACATCTGATCTTCTGCTCCCTTGAGGAGCTGTCCCTCAGTGAATTGATCTGGTCAATGAAACCGGCCATCCCCGACAGACGGGTGAACTTGCCCTTGAGGTGGGACAATTCCACGTGACAATGGGCATTCACAAAACCCGGAACAACGGCCCCCTCAATCCAAAGGTCCTCCTCCAAAGGGTCGGAAACCTTTCCCGTCTTCAGGATGACCCCCTCATCGTCAACCTCCACAAAACCATTCATCAGGGGAGTATCTTCTCCCGCAAGATAGAGATATTTCGCAGCAATCCTCATAATTTATTATTTCGCAATTTCACGCACGGGACGTCTTGCCCTGTGCATTTTTTCAGTCTTGACCGCCCCGGTATCCAATTCATTCAGAATCAGGTCATTCTGCCGAAGGTTTTTCGGAAGGGGCTTTCCC
Organism: uncultured Bacteroidales bacterium; assembly: GCA_945948555.1. GTDB lineage: Bacteria > Bacteroidota > Bacteroidia > Bacteroidales > UBA932 > Cryptobacteroides. Next base: position 9,865 of record CAMFBM010000036.1, read on the forward strand.
GTTCTGTCTGAACCGGTTTTTCCCGTAAGGACAGATGTGTCGGAAGGCTTCAGGGAATCCGGATGGGACAGGGAATCCGTTTTCACCTGCACGGAATCCGCAATCCGCATTACAGGACCATAAAAAGCTGTATCCATCCATTCCCTCGGGTCAAAATACAGTTCTCCTCCGGCAGAATCCACAAAGAATGCGAGACTGTCTTCCCTGAACACCCCGGGATTTCCCAATGAAGTCATCCTGTAAATACGCTCAGGATTGAAAATCTCTATCTTTTCCTTCATCTGTTCCAGAGACTCCAGTCTTTTCTTCTCCTTCCGCATCTCCTTCAGTTCAGCCTCTATCAAGGCCCCTGACTCCCTGAGAATCCTCGCATACCGGTCAGGGTCCTTCATATAATGGGCAACACTAGCCCGGTAGTCATCGGAGTTGTAGCCAAATTTCTCAAATATAGGTTCATACACCCACGATGTGTCAGCCGTTCTTCTCATTTCGGGAGAAGACGCGATCCTCTGGTCCGCGACAAACATCTCCACATAGATTTTCGTCATCCTGGAACGCGGTATTATCCTCCCCTCCCTTTTGCAGCAGGACAGGACACAAAGCAGCAGAACACCCGATATTAGGAAACGCCCCCGCATAAGGTCTATCTCAAGACTGCCCCGAACTCACCTGAGAATACGGACATCAACTTTGACATCACCTTCTCGATATCACTGTCAGTCAATGTCTTCTCGAGATCCTGGAACACGAATCCCATCGCGTACTGCTTCTTGCCGGAAGGAATCTTGTCGCCCCTGTACACATCAAAGAGGGTGACATTCTTGAGAAGTTTCTTCCCGGCCTTGAATGCACTCCTGCGAAGGTCGCTGTAGGTGACATTCTCGTCAAGCAGAAGCGCAAGGTCACGCCTGACCTCCGGGAATTTAGGCATTTCCCTGTACTGTATGCGATTCCTCTTCACAAGGGTGAAAAGGGTGTCCCAGCGGATTTCTGCCGCAAAGACAGGCTGTCGGATGCCGAACATCCTGAGCAATGCAGGAGAGACGGTTCCCATCACGGCAAGTTCCATACCGCCTCCTGGAAGGGAGTAGCGGAGTCCTTCGGAGAAAAGGTCGGAAGGCGCCGCTGAATACTCCATATTGTACAAATCCGCTCCGTAACGCCTCAGCAGCAGTTCCAGATAGCCTTTCAGCAGGAAATAACTGCCTTTCTGCGGTTCAGAGCACCAGGATTTCTCACCGGGGCCCGTCACGAAAAGGGCATAGCACTGATGCTCGTCGTATGACTCCAGAGTCTGACCGTCAGCACCCGGCTTCAGGGAATACACAGAACCGTACTCAAATGTACGGAGGGTTGTTGCCTGCCTGTTGATGTTGTAGGCAATGACCTCAAGTCCGCCAAGCAGAAGGGTCTGGCGCATCACATTCAGGTCGGAGCTCAGCGGGTTGAGAATCCTGACACAGTTCTCCCCGGGGAAAGTCTTGAGTGAGGCATAGTAATCCCCTTTTGTCAGGGAATTGTTCATAGTCTCCACAAAACCGTTTGCCGCAAGGAAATCAGAAACCGAACTGCGGACCTGCTCAGGCTCCGGTTTGGCAGTCGCATTCACGGACATCCTCACACCGGAAGGCAGTTCGATGTTGTTGTAGCCATATATCCTGAGGACTTCCTCCACGACATCACATTCCCTGTAAACATCTATCATATAGGACGGCACGGCTACCCTTGCCCCATTGTCCGTCTTACTGACAAATTCATAGTTCAGACTGGTCAGGATGTCCTCGATAGTCGCGTGCCCAATCTTCTTCCCGATAAAAGCCTCCATCCTGTCATAGTCTAAATCGACTTCCTTCCTGCGGATGTCTCCGGAGAATACTTCCTGCAATTGTCCTGCGATTGTTCCTCCGGCAACTTCCTGAATCAGGAGGGCTGCACGTTGTGCGGCCCAGCGAGTCACAAGCGGATCCGCTCCCCTCTCGTAACGGAATGATGCATCGGTCTTGAGACCGAACCTCTTGGAAGTCTTCCTGATGGAGACAGGATTGAAATATGCGCTCTCCAGAAACACCGAAACAGTGGACTCCGTCGAGCCGGAATCAAGTCCGCCGAACACTCCGGCAATGCACATAGCCCTCTGAGTATCAGCTATTACAAGGTCCGCAGAGGTCAGGGTTCTCTCTACCCCGTCAAGTGTAACCAGTTTCTCTCCTTCATTTGCCCACCTTACTACAACCTTTCCGCCACAGATTTTATCCGCATCAAATGCGTGAAGAGGCTGTCCGATTTCCATCAACACGAAATTGGTGACATCCACGATATTGTTGATTGGTCTGAGTCCCACTGAAAGCAGCCTTTTCTGAAGCCACTGCGGAGACGGGGCCACCTTGACACCTGTAATCGTCAGTCCTGAATAACGGGGTGCGCCTTCAGGTGCGGTGACTTCTATCGGGAGAGCTCCGTTTATTTCTCCGTTCCCTGAATATGTACAAGCCTCGCCCTCCCTGAAAGCAGTCACGTCAGGAATTTCAAGGCTGCAAGGAATGGAATTGAGTTTGAGATACGCGTAAAGGTCGCGTGCCACACCTATGTGTGAAGCTGCATCAACCCTGTTGGCAGTCAGCCCTATCTCTATTACGGCATCCGTCTCAAGCTTGAGATATTCCCTTGCCGGTGTACCGGGTCTGGCATCAGGGTCAAGCACCATAATCCCGTCGTGGGAATTTCCTATTCCCAATTCGTCCTCGGCGCAAATCATTCCGAAAGACTCAACGCCCCTGATTTTGGATTTCTTTATCTTGAAATCCCCTCCGAGCACAGTCCCTATCGTCGCAAGAAGGACCTTCTGACCGGCAGCCACATTAGGAGCCCCGCAGACAACCTGCAGGAGTCCCTCCTCACCAGTGTTCAGTTTTGTCACATGCAGGTGATCTGAATCAGGATGGTCCACACACTCAACCACTTCAGCGACAATCACTCCGGCGAGTCCCCCGGGAATCGCCTCCACCATCTCAAGAGAATCCTCCTCCAGACCTATGGATGTCAGCGCCTGAGCCACTTCCTGAGGCGTAAGGTCGCATTTGAGGTATTCTTTAAGCCAATTATATGAAATCTTCATTATTTGAAATTTTATATGTCCGAAATATGTTACCTGCCGAAATCCTCCTTCGAAAAGAGGGAACCGACGAATTCCTTCTTGCTGAAGACCTTCAGGTCATCAATGCCTTCACCAACCCCGATGAACTTCACCGGAATCCGGAACTGGTCCACAATGCCGATGACAACACCGCCCTTTGCAGTCCCGTCCAGTTTGGTCACAGCAAGTGACGTCACATCAGTCGCCTTTGAAAATTCCTTTGCCTGCTGGAATGCATTCTGCCCCGTGGACGCATCAAGCACAAGCAACACGTCGTGAGGCGCATCCGGAACGACCTTCCGCATCACATTGCGGATTTTCGTCAGCTCGTTCATCAGATCAATCCTGTTGTGCAGACGGCCAGCCGTGTCGATAATCACGACATCAGCTCCTTTCGCCACGGCAGAGCTCACCGTATCGTAAGCCACTGATGCGGGATCCGCCCCCATAGACTGGCGAACAATGTCCACTCCGGCACGCTCAGCCCAGATCTGCAGCTGGTCAACCGCAGCGGCACGGAATGTATCCGCAGCCCCGAGAACAACCTTTTTCCCGGCAGCCTTGAGCATCCAGGCAAGTTTTCCGATGGTGGTTGTTTTCCCGACCCCGTTCACCCCGACGACCATTATGACGTAGGGCTTGCGGGAAAAATCAAAGGGAATCTTATCCGGCGGGACTTCTCCTGAGACATCAAGCAGGGAGGAGATTTCGTCCCTGAGCATATCCATCAGCTCATCAAACGACATGTATTTGTCCCTTTGGACACGGTCTTCCAGGCTGTCGATAATCTTCAACGTTGTATCAACCCCCATGTCGGAGGACACAAGAGCCTCCTCAATGGAATCCAGAAGGTCATCATCAACCTTGGACTTGCCGGCAACGGCCCGGGAGATACGCTCCCAAAAACCTCGCTTTGTCTTCTCGACGCCTTTATCAAATATTCCCATCAGAGCAAAAAATTTAACCTACAAATATATGAAATTTCTGCGAATGAATACACATAAAGAAACATCGACCGACAAATTGCCGATCGATGTCACTATAATCACCGGTATTTCCTGCAGGAATTATTTCTTTGCGAAGAAATCCTTTACTTTTTCAGCCTCGACGAGTTCCTCCTTGAATGCATAAGCACCGCTCTTAGGAGACTTGTCCATACGAATGCACTTTACCATACGCTTTGCGCCGGCTTTGGCACTGAAGGTAGCGACCGCTTTCTTTGCCATAACTCAAATCCTCCAAATTATTTAATCTCGCGATGAAGGGTTACCTTCTTAAGGAACGGGTTGTATTTCCTGCGCTCCAGACGCTCGGTAGTGTTCTTTTTGTTCTTGGTGGTAATGTATCTTGAGATACCAGGTACACCGCTTTCTCTCTGCTCAGTGCACTCAAGGATGACCTGCACCCTGTTACCTTTTGCTTTCTTTGCCATAACTCAAAAAATTAAACAAGGTTAATATATCCTTTGCTCTGAGCGTCCTTGATTGCTGCGTCGAGGCCGTTTTTCTCAATTGTCCTCATACCCTTGCAAGACACTTTCAAAGTGATGAACCGCTGCTCCTCCTCAGACCAGAACTTCTTGGTCTTGAGATTCAGGGCAAAAACGCGTTTGGTGCGTCTTTTGGAATGGGAGACATTGTTTCCCACCATTCTCTTTCTTCCTGTGATTTGACAAACCTTTGCCATTATATTTACTTTTTAATTATTTCAATTTTAGCGGGCTGCAAATATCGCGTAAAAAATTCTAAAAAACAAAATTTTATACGAATTTGAAAAGCCTGCGCCATCTGATGTTTGAAGGGAACGGCTTGTTCCTGTCCGTCGAGAACCAGATGACTGCCGGTTTCCCGACTATGTGGTCCTCAGGGACAAATCCCCAGTAACGGGAATCCAGGGAATTGTGCCTGTTGTCCCCCATCATAAAATAGTAGTCCTGAAGGAAAGTGTAACTGTCGGCAAGTTCCGAATTGATGTAGATAACCCCATCCCTGACCTCAAGCTGATTGCCTTCATAGTCCCTGATAATCCTGCTGTAAAGCGGAAGGTTCTCAAGCGTCAGGCTGACTGTCGAGCCTTTTGAAGGAATCCAAAGAGGGCCGAAATTGTCCCTCGTCCATCTGTAACTCTCCACAAAAGGGAAGATTGTCAGATAGGAATCCGGATAATCCGGAGGATAGGCATCCACATTCTCCACCACCGAAATCACATTTTGAAACTTCTCGATCTGTTCCTTCATTGCTGCGGTGAGCGGCATTGCAGGGTAGCCGGGCATCTGTGGATTGAACCAGAGTTCCCCGACATTGATTCCGAGTTTTTCAAGGTTCTTCGGATTAATCTTCTGTCCAGTAGTCGTGACGGAGTAAGTGCTCTGCACTCCTTCCCAGACTTCCTGGGCCTCCCCGTTGACATAAACTCTGCCGTCTATTATGCTTACAGTGTCACCGGCTATGGCGACGCAGCGTTTCACATAGTGATCCTTCTTGTCGGAAGGACGGACCTTCACAGGACCGAAATTGCTGATTGCATATTCCCTTCCGGCAGTCCTGACCATCATATAATAGTCATCGGCAGGAGCCTTGGTCAGCACGGTGTCCCCGTTCGGAAACCCGAAGACGACATAATCACCCCTCCTGACATTTCCGAAACCTTTGAGCCTCCTGTATTTGTTCTGGATCAAAGTGGAATATGACTCGCTGCCTCCCGGCAGAACATTGTGGGTGAACGGAACGGTTAAAGGAGTCTGTGGGACCCTCGGACCGTAAGACAGTTTGCTGACAAACAGGTGGTCACCGGTCATCAGCGAACTTTCCATTGATGAGGAAGGAATCTTGAAGGCCTGGAAAAAGAAGATATTGATGAATGTTACGACAATCACCGCAAAGATTATGGCGTCAAGCCAATCCAGCAGGACATTGCGTTTCTCCCCTTCCTTGTATTCCTTTTTCCAGAACACCCATTTCACCTTGCGGGTGATGTGGTGGTCGAAAATGACGCCAAGGCCGAGCAGCCACCAATAGTTTCCGAGCCATATCACCCAAAGCAGGTAGAGGAGCGACCAAAAGCCGCACCGTACCCGTCGATCGTGATATAATTCCTTGAGGCTCATCTAAGGACGGACTATTTTACTGAATTGATAATAGCCTCAAATGCCTTTGGATTGTTCATGGCGAGGTCAGCGAGAACCTTGCGGTTGAGACCGATGTTCTGCTTTGCAATCTGGCCCATGAACTGGGAATAAGTCATTCCGTACTGACGTGCGGCAGCGTTGATACGCTGAATCCAAAGAGCCCTGAAAGAGCGTTTTTTGGCTTTGCGGTCACGGTAGGCATAAGTAAGACCTTTCTCGTAGGTATTCTTGGCTACCGTCCAAACATTTTTTCTTGAAAGGAAGTTACCGCGGGTTCTCTTGAGAATCTTCTTGCGGCGTGCCCTTGAGGCAACTGAATTTACCGATCTTGGCATAACTTGACTGTTTTAGGAGGCAGTGTCCGTTTCGGAGCTTTACAACTGCTTGTCCAGGTTAAACTTTAAAAATAACAATGAGACTTAGATTGCGAGGAGGGATTTTACTCTCTTGACATCAACTGCGTCAATCAGTCCGATGTGAGTAAGATTCCTTTTCTGCTTCTTGGTCTTCTTGGTGAGGATGTGGCTCTTGTAAGCGTGTTTCCTCTTGATTTTTCCCGTTCCGGTAAGCGTGAAGCGCTTTTTCGAACCGGAGTTGGTCTTCAATTTAGGCATAAGTCAATCTTTTAACTGTTAATAAATATATGCATTATTTCTTCTTTGCCAAAGGAGAGATCATCATAATCATCCTCTTGCCCTCAAGTTTCGGCATCTGCTCCGCGCGCCCGTACTCCTCAAGCTCAACCGCGAAACGCAGCAGAAGCTTTTCACCCTGGTCGGAGTAGAGGATTGAACGCCCTTTGAAGAACACTGAAGCCTTTACCTTGGAACCTTCCTGAAGGAACTCCTGCGCATGCTTGAGTTTGAACTGGAAGTCGTGCTCATCCGTGTTCGGGCCAAAGCGGATTTCCTTGATGACTATCTTGGCAGAATTCGACTTCATCTCCTTCGCCTTCTTTTTCTGCTGGTACAGAAATTTCTGATAGTCCATTATCTTGCAAACCGGAGGGTCAGCCTTGGCGCTGATTTCAACCAAATCAAGTCCAAGTTCGTCAGCCATCTTAATGGCCTTGGAAACAGGATAAACTCCCTGCTCCTCAATATTCTCACCCACAAGGCGAACCTGAGACGCAGTGATCTCCTCATTGATTCTCAATCCGTCCTCCTCTTTTTTTGCCCCTCTGTTGTTCTGCGGGTTCGGGCGTCCCCCCTGAGGATTCGGACGTGGGCCGTTAAATCTCGGGCCCGATGGTTTGAATGGTGCTGCGATAGCGCTGTCCTCCAAAGTTTTAAGGAATTAAGAAAATCCCAAGTTAATATTAAATGCTTGAGGTTCAGGAAAGCTGTTCCCTGACCTCTTCGGTTATCTGCTCAATAAATTTAGCAACAGGCATCATCCCCTCATCCTTGCCTCCCTGCCTTCTGACAGACACTGCGTTCTCTCCCATTTCCTTTTCCCCCACAATCACAATGAAAGGGACCCTCTTGAGTTCGCTTTCACGAATTCTCTTTCCGATGGTCTCATTTCTGTCGTCAATTGAGGCGCGAATATCGGAATTATTCATCAAATCACAAACTTTTTTTGCATATTCCGCATATTTTTCGCTGACAGGCAACACTATAACCTGATCCGGAGTAAGCCAGAGAGGAAGTTTTCCGGCTGTGTGTTCAAGCAGCACGGCCACAAATCTTTCAAGTGATCCGAATGGAGCGCGGTGAATCATCACAGGACGGTGTTTCTGACCGTCACTTCCGGTATATTCCAGTTCAAAACGCTCAGGAAGGTTATAGTCCACCTGGATTGTACCCAACTGCCACTTTCTCCCGATTGCATCCTTTACCATAAAGTCGAGTTTCGGACCATAGAACGCAGCCTCACCGTACTCTACCACGGTGTTGAGACCTTTCTCCCTTGCAGCATCGATAATGGCGGACTCGGCCTTTGCCCAGTTCTCGTCAGTCCCGATATATTTTTCCTTGTGTTCCGGGTCACGAAGAGACACCTGTGCGATGTATTCCTTGAAATTCAATGTCTTGAATACATAGAGAATAATGTCAATCACCTTGCAGAACTCTTCCTTGAGCTGATCCGGACGGCAGAAAAGATGGGCATCGTCCTGAGTGAAGGAGCGCACCCTGGTCAAACCGTGCAGTTCTCCGCTCTGCTCGTAACGGTAAACGGTACCGAACTCTGCAAACCTTAGAGGGAGATCTTTGTAGGAACGAGGTTTTGAACGGTAAATCTCGCAGTGATGAGGGCAGTTCATCGGTTTGAGGAGATATTCCTCACCCTCCTGCGGAGTGTGAATCGGCTGGAAGGAATCCTTGCCGTATTTGGCATAGTGACCTGAAGTCACATACAAATCCTTGTTCCCGATGTGCGGGGTAATGACAGGAAGATAGCCGTAAGACTTCTGAACTTTTCTGAGGAAATTCTCAAGTCTTTCCCTGAGGGCAGCACCCTTTGGCAGCCACAACGGCAGACCCTGGCCAACCCTTGCAGAGAAGGTGAAGAGTTCCATTTCCTTACCTATCTTGCGGTGGTCCCTTTTCTTCGCCTCCTCAAGCATTGCGAGGTATTCGTCAAGCATTGATTTCTTCGGGAAACTTATTCCGTAAATTCTGGTCATCATCTGGCGTTTCTCATCACCGCGCCAGTACGCTCCGGCGATGGCGGTCAGTTTGACGGCCTTGATGACAGACGTCTCGCGAAGATGAGGTCCACGGCAAAGGTCGGTGAAATCCCCGTTCGTGTAGAAAGATATGGTTCCGTCGGCAAGTTCACTGATGAGTTCACATTTGTACTGGTCACCCTTTGCCGTGAATGTCTCCATTGCCTCAGCCTTGGAAACTTCCCTGCGTACGAACTGCTCGTTTCTGCGGGCGAGTTCAATCATCTTGTCCTCAATTGCCTTAAGGTCGGATTCGGTAATCTGCTTTCCTCCGAAATCCACATCATAGTAGAAACCATTCTCTATTGCAGGCCCGATTCCGAATTTCACTCCGGGATAAAGGGCCTCAAGAGCCTCCGCCATAAGGTGGGAACTTGAATGCCAGAAGACTCGCTTAGCCTCAGGAGCATCCCATTTGAGCAGAGTCACAGTTGAATCCTCTTCGATGGGACGGTTAAGATCGTATGTCGTGGCCTTTCCTGTGGTGTCATTGTTTGTCAGAACTGTAGCAGCCAGAACTTCAGAAGCGAGTCTCGGACTGATACCTGCTGCAATTTGATATGCCGTCACACCCTTCTCGAAGGGCCTCACGCTTCCATCAGGAAATGTAATGTTTATCATAACTCGATTATTTTAATTACTCAAGTCCCGTCAGTGGGGCTCAAATTCAATCACAAGACCGCAAAGGTAGGAATTTTTTTCTATCTTTGCACTCCACATAACAGACAAATATGAAAGAAAATATCACAACTGGCATATTGCTCAACAAAGCCGGCATCGCAGGAATAGTCCTGGGACTTGTCTCGACGGCATATATCTTCATTTCAACGGGTATCGCCTCTATCACATCCCCGGTTCTCAACACACTGCTCACTATTCTGCTCTGGACGGTAAAATTCGTGCTGTGCATCTGGCTGATGATTTTTTTTATGAAAAGACTTGCCAAATCGTACGACAACGTGACAAACTCCACGACATTCAAGTTCGGAACAACCGTTGCGGCGTGTTCAGCATTGATTTTCGCTGCGGCATCCCTTGCCAATGTCACCATAATCAATCCGGATCTGATTTCCCGGCAGATGGAGGCAGTCGTGCAGATTCTGGGTTCCAAAGCGGATTCGAACACGCTTGCCGCCTTGGGAGATATGGAGGAGTCCATGCCTGAAATCGTATTCTTCAGCAACCTGTTTTACTGTTTCCTTTACGGTGTGGTCCTTTCGCTGATTCTATCAAGGAGGATTCCCTCAAACGATCCTTTTGCAAATCTGGAGGAAGGTAATGACTTTGACAGGGAAGACGGAACTGAGGAATCTGAAAATGACTAAATCCGGATTATAATGGCAGAGAAAACTGAAAAAGACTTGTCAATTGTCATCTCCCTGTATAATGAAGAGGAGTCGCTCCAGGAACTGACGGACTGGATTGTGAGTGTGATGAACCGTGAGGGTTATGCCTACGAAATCATAATGGTAGATGACGGAAGCAGGGACTCCTCATGGAAGATTGTCAGGGAACTGGCCTCTGGAAATCCCTGCATCAGGGGAATATCTTTCCGCCGGAACTACGGTAAGTCAGCAGCCTTGTACGAGGGCTTCCATGCAGCCGAAGGCAAGGTTGTGGTGACTATGGACGCAGACCTGCAGGACTCACCGGAGGAAATTCCTGAAATGTACAGGATGATCACACGGGATGGTTTCGACATTGTTTCAGGCTGGAAGCAGCACCGTCAGGACAACAAACTGACAAAGAATCTGCCGTCAAAGCTCTACAATGCAACGGCAAGGTGCATCACCGGAATCAAGTTGCACGACATGAACTGCGGTCTTAAGGCATACAGGAAAGAGGTAGTGAAAAGCATAGAGGTATATGGCGAAATGCATCGTTACATTCCTTATCTTGCAAAGAATGCCGGCTACGATAAAATCACCGAAAAACCTGTAAAGCATCAGAAAAGGAAATACGGTAAAAGCAAATTCGGCATCGAAAGGTTCGTGAACGGCTTTCTGGACCTGCTTTCACTGTGGTTCCTGAGCCGATTCGGCAAGAAACCGATGCACTTCTTCGGTTTTTCCGGGATTCTGATGTTTCTCACAGGAGGCTTCATCGCATTGTGGCTCATTATCGACAAGCTTGTGCAGCAAAGCCAGGGGCTGAATTTCAGACCAGTAACCGACCAGCCTCTTTTCTATCTGGCTCTGGTTGCCATCCTGCTGGGAGCGCAACTGTTTATGACCGGCTTCATCTGCGAACTGATCTCCCGCAGCAGTTCTGACAGGAATCACTACAACATCAAAGATCAATTCTAAGGGTATTCTAAGGTAAAACATTATCATACCGCCTGAGAGCGGCTGCTCGCTGCAAAAGCCCACTGGGCTGTTTGCTTATCGCTCGAATAAGGT
>CAMFBM010000037.1 GCA_945948555.1 uncultured Bacteroidales bacterium
GCTTCTCGTTTTTCTTCTTTACCTCGTTATCTTTCCCAATAAGTCAATGAACTTGCTCTCTTTTCCGGCGTTGCCGCCGCACTCAGAAACTTTCTGTAAGAGCTTTGTGTTTTCCGTCTCTTTTTCCGAAACGGGCTGCAAAGATACGCACTTTTTATTTAACTCCAAATTTTTCTTTACTTTTTTTGAAATATTTTAGCTTTCCTCTGTCCGTGCGAGATTCCTGCACCTTAATATATGTCAGTAAAACATATTTTCTGATGATGCAGGTTATTTTTTGAAGATTTCTTAAATTTGCTGCCCTGTTGCAAAACGCGAAAAGGACACAAGTCTCCAAACGTAAAAAACTAAAACGGACAACAAATATGGAAGAGAAACAGACATCACTCCCTGAGAACGCCACGAGGGAACTGAAAAAGGGGGAAGAGTACAAACCGCTGCTGTCTCCTCAGAAGAACTATCCGGAAGTGACCCCATGGTCGGTCTGCATCGGCCTGGTTATGACAATCGTCTTCTCTGCCGCGGCGGCCTATCTCGGTCTTAAGGTCGGCCAGGTTTTCGAAGCGGCTATCCCGATTGCGATTATTGCAGTGGGGCTCTCGACGGCCCTTGGGAGGAAGAACTCCCTCGGGGAGAACGTGATGGTGCAGTCAATCGGATCCTGCTCGGGAGCAATCGTGGCCGGTGCGATCTTCACCCTGCCAGCCCTGTACATTCTTCAGGACAAGTATCCCGAACTTACGGTCAATTTCACGAAGGTCTTCTTTTCGTCACTTCTGGGAGGAATCCTCGGAATACTCTTCCTGATTCCTTTCAGGAAGTACTTCGTCAAGGAAATGCACGGTAAATATCCTTTCCCTGAAGCCACTGCCACAACCCAGGTACTCGTGAGCGGGGAAAGCGGGGGGAAAGGTGCCAGGACACTGCTGGTCAGCGGACTGGTCGGAGGTCTCTACGATTTCATCGTCTCCACCTTCGGACTCTGGGGCGAGACCATCACCACTACAGTCACATCCTGGGGTGCAGCAGTCGCCGACAAGGCAAAGGTCGTCTTGAAACTCAACACAGGAGCCGCAGTCCTTGGTCTGGGCTACATAATAGGATTGAAATACGCTTTTATAATATGTTGCGGAAGCTTCCTCGTCTGGCTGGTCATCATTCCCCTGATGAATCTCATCTGGGGAGGCGATGTAATTGACCTGATGAACTCCGGCATCACCGCCACGGTCGGGGAGATGTCCGCTGACGAAATCTTCAGACAGTATGCCCGCCACATCGGCATAGGAGGCATCGCCACGGCAGGCATCATCGGAATCATCAAGTCGTTCGGCGTAATCAGATCGGCAGTCGGGCTGGCCGCAAGCGAGTTCAAGAGGAAAAAAACCGGAACGGAAGCCGAAGTTGCCCGCACACAGCGCGATCTTTCAATGAAAATCATCGTAATCGGCATTGTGGTGACCCTACTGGCAGTCTTTGCCTTCTTTGCCCTGGGTGTCGTTGACAACATCTGGCACGCGGTCATCGGAGTGCTGGTGGTCGGAGTCATAGCCTTCCTTTTCACAACGGTGGCAGCCAACGCAATCGCAATCGTGGGATCCAATCCAGTCAGCGGAATGACCCTGATGACCCTCATCCTGGCCTCCCTTGTGATGGTCTCCGCAGGTCTCAAGGGAACCGCAGGAATGACTGCCGCACTGATCATCGGCGGAGTGGTCTGCACGGCACTTTCCGTCGCCGGAGCCTTCATAACCGACCTCAAGGTGGGTTACTGGATAGGCAGCACCCCGAAGAAACAGGAGACCTGGAAATTCCTCGGAACCCTTGTAGCGGCAGCCACAGTGGGAGGTGTTATGATAGTCCTCAACAAGACCTACGGATTCACCGGTGAGAATGCCCTCGTCGCCCCTCAGGCCAATGCAATGGCAGCCGTCATCGAGCCGATGATGAACGGAGGCGGAGCCCCGTGGATTCTCTACGGAATCGGAGCAGTCATAGCCATCATCCTGACACTCTGCAAGTTGCCGGCTCTCCCATTTGCATTGGGAATGTTCATCCCGATTGATTTGAACCTGCCTCTTCTCGTAGGCGGTGCCATCGCCTGGTTTGTGAACACACGCAGCAAGGACAAGGAAATCAATGATGCAAGAAGCGAGAAAGGCACACTCATCGCGTCAGGCTTCATCGCCGGCGGAGCTTTGATGGGAGTGGTCAGCGCCGTGCTCCGTTTTGCGGACATCGACCTGTTCTTGAAACCATCGCCGTGGACGGAACCGATTGCCATTGTTCCATATACCGCAATCATAATATATATGATTTATTCCGCCCTACGGGCAGGGAAGAATCAGGGGATATAAGACAGATAAATAATATATATAATATCTTGAATTATAAATATATACATATATAAAACATACAGAATATGGAACATATACTTGACAGATTTCTGAGATATGTGGCGGTGGACACGCAGTCCGACCCCGAGTCGGAGAGCCAGCCGAGCAGCGCAAAACAGCTGGATCTGCTGAGGATGCTGAGGGATGAACTGGAGGGGATGGGAGTCGAGGCGGAACTGGATGAATTCGGATATGTGATGGGAAGAATCCCGTCAAACTGCGGGGAGGGAATTCCTGCAGTGGGATTCATCGCACATGTGGACAGTTCGCCCGACTCTCCCGGAAACGACATAAAGCCGCAAATCATAAAGGATTACGACGGGAAAGACATTCCTCTGCCGGGTGTGGAGGGGATGGCTCTCAAGGTTGAAGATTTTCCCGAGCTGACTGACTACAAGGGCCAGACCATCATAACCACCGACGGAACCACCCTCCTCGGAGCTGACGACAAGGCCGGGGTGGCGGAGATTATGGATGCGGTGCAGTATGTTATGCAACATCCTGAATTCAAGCACGGTGAGATCAGGATAGGATTCACTCCGGACGAGGAAATCGGAAGGGGTGTCGTGAAGTTCGATGTGAGGAAATTCGGAGCGGACTATGCCTACACGATGGACGGAGGAGCTATAGGAGAACTGGAATACGAGAATTTCAACGCCGCGGCCGCAACCGTCAGAATCCAGGGCAGGAACATCCATCCGGGATATGCAAAAGGAAAGATGAGAAATGCTATCCTCATCGGGATGGAACTCAATTCGCTCCTCCCTATTGAGCAAAGACCTGAATACACAGAGGGTTACGAGGGTTTCTTCCACATCATAGGTTTCAACGGGAGCGTGGAAGAGGCGACCTTCTCCTACATCATACGCGACCACGACACCATCCTCTTCGAGAAGAAAAAGGAAGTCATCCGCGAATGTGTGGAGTTCATCAACCGGAAATACGGGGAAGGAACAGCCTCAGTGGAGGTCAGACACCAGTACTGGAACATGCGCAAGGAGGTAGAGCCTCATTACCACATCATAGAGAAGGCCGTAAAGGCTATGGAGATGGAGGGAATCAAGCCGAAGATCCAGCCCATAAGGGGAGGTACAGACGGAGCCAACCTGTCATTCATGGGTCTTCCCTGCCCGAACATATTCGCCGGAGGGCACAATTTCCACGGAAAATACGAATACGTTCCGCTTCAAAGTATGGAGAAGGCCTCAAAGGTCATTCTCAACATCATCTCCCTTTTCTGCCGGGGTTAGGGATTTTACCGAAGCCTTGGGCAACTTGAAGCCGGAACGCCTTTTTTTGAGTTCCTTTGCCGCCTTCCTGTCCTCACGGGCACGGAGGCGGTTCACATATCTCTCCAGCACCTGAGCATCCTTCAGGGTCTGCTTTCTGGCATCCTCAAGGGCTTTGCGCTTGCGCTCACGCAGATTGGCAGCCTTTCTGTCCAGTTTCTTCTGAAGTTTCTCAGCATCCTTCCTGTCCAGTTCCGCCCAGCGTTCCTCACGGGCTTTATCCCTTGCGGACCTGGCTGCTGCACGTTTTTCAATCTTCTCCTTCCTGAGGGCTTCGGCCCGGGCTTTCTTCTGAGCCTTCAGGCCAATCTGCTGAAGTTCTGCAGAAGAAACGGAAGTGGAGTCAGGAGTGCTGACTGCCGCACTGTCCGCCGGGGTCTGCACTCCCGGAGCCGTTACAAGGGAATCCAGCCGGGCAAGTGAGTCCAGTTTTGCTATAGAGTCCAGCTTTGAGAGGGAGTCAAGTTTTGAGAGGGAATCCCTCAAGGCGAGGGAATCCACTGCAGGAGTGTTCCTTGCCAGTTCAGCCTGTCTTTCACGCTCTGCTTCCCGGAGGCGTCTGTCGCGGATTTCAGTGTATATGTTCTGCATATAGCCCGGGAAATAAACATCGGTCTCCACGAACCTTGCCCTCGGGTGTGAGGCATAGCGGGACCTTTCAACCGGACGCAATGACAGTGATGTGATGGCATAACGGTCAGCAGGTCTCTTTTCCGGTGACCATCTGAATCCCTTGAGCGACTGCTCATCCTTTGTCATCTGGGCAAGCGGATAGGCGTCACTCTTGACAGTGTCGAAGTAGTAGGCTCTGTCGATTCCTCCATCGGAAAATAAGGCGGTAAGCATCTTTGCCTCCTTACGGTTCACTGTAGCAAGCACGTCGTGCTCCCTGAGGAAGAAAATCGCAGTGGCCCCTCCCAGGGCGTCAAAACGCTGGAGTTCACCATCTTCGGAGAAATATGCCATCATCTCCGTGCTCTTGATCTGGTTGTAATGGGTGTCATCCTCCTGAATGTGGATGAAGGCCTCCGACATCAGACTTGCCCTTTCCATCATCCCTCCCCGTATGACAAGGGTGATACTGTCGGCACAATACTGTTGGGTCACCTCGTTCCAGACCATAGGCTCCTTGAAAAGACGGGCAAGGGAATCCACATCGGAATACTCAAGGGAATCGCAGACGACCTGCATATCGGGCCGGAACACCTTCACATTCCTCAGGGCGGTCAGGAAGCCGAGTTTGGTGGTGTCCAGCGGCTCAGTTTCGACATTGGCAAGGGTGTCTGCAACGGCAAGGGAGTCCACCGAGGCGAGGGAATCAGGCAAAGCGAGGGAATCAGGCAAAGTGAGAGTATCAGGCATTGCGCCGGGAGTTGCAAGAGAATCCGGCATTGAGAGGAGATCCGTTTTTTTCAGAAATTCGCCATCCCCGTCTTCCAGAGACTCTTCAGAGGATTCGCCCGGAGATTCGTCAGAGGATTCGCCCGGGGGTTCGTCAGCGACTTCATCGGAGGATTCATCAGCGGCAACCTCAACAGCAGCCTTTTTCCCGGAATGACGCTTTCCCTCCGGAGAGTTTTCAGGAGCACCTCCCTGAGAAGTCTTCGGAGACCCTCCCTGAGCATTCTTCGGACGGTAGTTAGGGTCATTCTTTGCAGCCTCCTCGGCAGCCTTTGCAGCTTCCTCAGCGGCTTTTTTCCTGTAGGTACCGATTGGATCGGCATCAAGGTCCTTCAAACGGGCTGCAGACTGGGCATTGAAGGCCGAATCCACATCGCAGCGCCTGACTGTGCGGTAAATCAGGGTGTCGGCACCAAAATACACAGTGTCAATCTTCTCCCCCTCCTCGGTTACGGCAAGTACTGCCGGAGACCGGGTCAGGGTCACCTTCGACAGAGAATCCAGATAGTGAATCCTTCCGGCAAGTGCATGGACATTCCTCGAAGTGTCAGACACCTGGGCCCTCCCGAGCATCTCAACGTCGGATGTGTTCCGGTGGAAATAGAGGGAATCGCTCCAGGCTTCCTGTGTGTCAGTCATCAGATGCACGTTCCGAGAGAAAAAGAACACTTCCCTGCCCCTGTCATACCATCCGTGGTCCGCCGACAGCATATTGTCATCCTGCCAGGCATCCGTCCCCCTCCCGAATGTCGCGAGACTGAGGTCCGACTCGTATTTCAGATGGGAAGTCTTGACGAAGATGGAGTCCGTGAACATGTTCACGTCCCCGGTGAAAGTGAAAGTTTTCAACTTGGAATCGTAGGTTCCGTCATTGCTCTCGATGATCTGCCCGTCCTTATCCCGCATAGCCCCACCGCCGCGGAAAACTGCCACGCTGTCCTTTGTGTTGTAGTCCAGATGCCTGGTTCTCAACGTGTTGTTGTCCTTGTCTGTCAACTGGACGACCTGTCCACGGAACCGGGCAAGGTCCTGGTCGATCAGATAAACCAGACTCTCGCTGGTGAGCACAGTGCCGTCCTGGACTATGCTGACATTGCCAATCGCGTCAATGATCCTCGTGTCAACATTCCAAAGGGCTGTGTCACAGTTGAGATAGGTGTTGTTGTGAAGAAACTGTGCCTGTCCGGACACCTTCCTGATGTTCTGTCCGTTGATTTCGATGATTCTCGCCGATGCGGCGGAGATCAGACGCACAAGACTGTCAGTCTGCTCCTGCTGCTGGGCAACGGCAGGCAGCGAAAGAACAAACAGCGACAAAAGGACCAGTGTCTTCTTCAGGGACAGCATCATTCCTCTCTGAATTTCGTGGACCAGCCTTCCTTGTCAAAGGCGCAGTCCTTGAAAATAGGGTCAATGACTATGAGGGTGGACTTGATTTTCTCCTCGAGAAACTTGTCGATGGCCTCCACGGACTTTTCCTGCTTGGCATATTCCAGAAGGAGGTTGTAGTCGCTCTGGAACGTAGCCGGATGAGCGGGTATAATCTTGTCGAGACGGACTATCTTGTAAACTGTGTTCCCTCCCCTTCCTTCGTTGTCCAGTGACTCCAGCGGAGCGGAAATCTCACCTTCCTTCAAATCCTTCACGGCAGCATAATCCTGTGGTTTGAGCTGGTCGATTTCAAAATAGGCCGAGCCGGTGTTCGGATCTGCCATCTGTCCTCCGTTGGTCCTCGTGGCAGGGTCCTGCGAGTAGAATCTCGCGATGAGTTCAAACGGGACATTGTGCTCAAGAATCTGTGTCCTGAGACTGTCAAGGGTATGGAAAGCCTTGTCCCTGTCGTCAATGGTATATTCAGGTTTCAGAAGAATATGCCGTGCATTGAACATATCCCCTTTCTTTTCGAGAACCTCGATGATGTGGAATCCGTCCGGAGTCTCGACAACCTGTGAGACCACTCCCGGCTTGAGTGCCATTGCAGCATCGGAGAATGCCGGCCAGAAGATTGACTTTGAAGCCATTCCGAGCTCTCCTCCCCTCATAGCACTGCCCGGATCCTGGGAATAAATGCGGGCAAGGGTGGAGAATTTCTCACCGTTGATGATTCTCTCGCGGATGGAGATGAGCCTTTCCTTGACTGCATTGTTGGCGGCCTCCCTGTCAGGGTATATGCAAATCTGGCTGAGCTGGTATTTCACCGGAACCATCGGAAGATCCTGAGGGTCTGCGGATTCTACATATCCCTCAACATCGTAAGGGGTCATTTCCGGAATCGAAGTCGCGATTTTCTGCTGCATCTGCTGGGTGAGACTCTGCTCCTCAAGGGCCTGCTTCCACTCCTTGCGCAACTTGTAGAGAGGCTTCTTGAAATAGGCCTCAAACTGCTCGTCTCCACCAAGGCGGGAACGGAGTTCATCGATCCTTTGGTTCAGCTCCCCGTTGACCATATCGTTGTTAACGGTAAGGGAATCTATGCGGGCCTGCATCAGGAAAAGTTTCGCGGAAAGCATCTGCTCCAGAATTTCGCAACGGGCATTCCTGTCGGAGGAATATCCACCCGCCCTTCGCATCTGGATCTCGTCCTCTATGTCGGAAATCATTATCATCTCGTTTCCTACAACCGCTATGGTCTTGTCAATGATTCCGTCAGGATATTTCTGGGCGGAAGCCGCACAGGACAAAAAGAGGGCAAGAGGTGCCACAATCCGATTGAAATGTTTCATATATATAATATTAATATATAACAAATTTTCCCTTGTCGCGGGCGTCATCAAGCAAGTCCCGTTCCAAAGAAGAGGTAAGGCGGTGTTTCCTCACGCTCAAGATTATGTCGTTTATTTCAGGAGTGCAATATTCCACCGGCGCAGAAGTACCTCTCGGGGCATAGTCGGACACATAGGCGACATTGTACTTTCCGGAAGCATCGGTGTTCTCAAGGAATGTCCCCGGCTTCACGTTCGTGATGGAGAAGTGGTCAACTCCGAGGTCCTCCGCAAGAACTGCTATGTCAATCCATTTGCTGGAATAGGATGTGTACCTGTCCGCCTGGGGATAGGAAAGAGCCTCGATTTCCCATTCGTCCCCCTCGTCCACGGACGAAAGCATAGCCTTTATTGCCTTCTTGTCCGCCACGGCCTTGTCGATTTTCATGAACACGGCCTTGACAAGAGGTCTCTCCAGAATGAAATCGGAAGAATGCTCACTGTAATAATCCTCAACCTGTTCGGCGGTCACGGAGGTGTCAAGCCGCTCGTTGACGAAAAGCTGCTCGTACCTGTACTTCAACAAGGCCCTGCGGTAGGCCTCCAGCTCACTGGTCACGTCCTTCTCCTGCTTCGATAGCTTGGACTCGGCTATGTCAAGGAAGACCAGGTCGGTTGCCCAGGTGTTGATGTACTGCATCGCGATCCTTAGACTGTCCTCCCCAACCGTCCCCTCGGGAATGAGCTGGAGGACATCACTTTTGTAGAGAAGATGGCTTCCGACACGGGCTACAACGGTATCGTCGTGCAGGACAGTGTTTATCATCCTGCACGACGGGAAAATGACGGCCGCCACAAGAAATATGATGGTCTTTCTGAACCTCATTGAAGCGGTCGCGAATGCTATCGTGAATAATTCGGAGACTCCCTTGTGATGGTGACATCGTGAGGATGTCCCTCAATGTAGCCGGCATTTGTGATGCGGACGAACTTCGCGCTGCGCAGGGTTTCGATGTCCTTTGCCCCGACATATCCCATTCCGGCACGCAGACCTCCGACCAACTGGTAAACGACCTCCGCAAGGGTTCCCTTGTAAGGGACCTGTGCCACGATTCCTTCCGGAACGAGTTTCTTGACATCCTCTTCCATATCCTGGAAATACCTGTCCTTCGAGCCGTTCTGCATAGCTTCCAGTGAACCCATTCCCCTGTAGGACTTGAACTTCCTTCCGTTCAGTATGATAGTGTCTCCCGGAGACTCCTCCACTCCTGCGAAAAGAGACCCGGCCATAATTGTTCCTGCGCCGGCTGCAAGAGCCTTGACTATGTCACCGGAATAACGGATTCCGCCATCGGCAATCACAGGGACTCCAGTACCTTTCAATGCCTCCGCAGCCATCATTACGGCTGACAGCTGAGGCATACCCACTCCGGCGATGACCCTTGTGGTGCAGATTGAGCCAGGCCCGATTCCGACCTTCACCGCACTCACTCCGGCCTCATACAATGCCCTTGCTGCCTCTCCGGTTGCAACGTTTCCTGCGACAATCTCCATATCAGGCAGGGCTGCACAGGCTTTCTTTATGACATCAAGCACTCCGACGGAATGTCCGTGGGCCGTGTCGACAACAACGGCGTCCGCACCTGCGGAGGCAAGCATTTCGATTCTTTCAATGGTGTCTGACTTCACTCCGACTGCGGCAGCCACCAGAAGACGGCCTTTGGAATCCTTCGAAGCAATCGGATTGTCCTTGATTTTCATCAGGTCCTTGTAGGTAATCAGCCCGACGAGCTTTCCGTCAGCATCGACAACAGGAAGTTTCTCAACCTTGTTGCTGCGGATAATGGCCGTAGCCTGCTCAAGACTGATACCCTTCGGAGCAGTCACAAGGTTCTCCGATGTCATCACCTGGGAGACAGGTTGTTTCATATTGTCCTGAAAACGCAGGTCACGGTTCGTCACGATACCGACCAGGAAATTGTTCGCGTCCACGACAGGTATTCCCCCGATGTGGTGCTGGGCCATCATCCCGAGAGCCATTCCCACCGTCGCGTCCGGACGGATTGTCACAGGATCGTAGATCATCCCGTTCTCAGCCCTCTTCACCCGACGTACCTGGGCCATCTGCTGTTCGATGGTCATATTCTTGTGAATCACACCTATACCTCCAGCTCTGGCAATGGCAATTGCGAGTTCCGATTCCGTCACAGTGTCCATTGCGGCGGAAACGACAGGGGTGTGCAGTCTGATGTTTCTGGTAAAATAAGAAGTGACATCCACGTCACGGGGAAGAACCTCGGAGCGGGCAGGAACGAGCAACACATCATCGAAGGTCAGTCCTTCGGGAATTGGAGAATTTACTAAAGTCTGCATCGCGATATAAAAATTTTGCAAATATAGCAATTATTTTTCAAGTTCCGTAATCGTCCCGCACGGGCCGGATTCAGTCACTATTTCTGTACTGGGCCGGAGTCATACCGGTGTGGGCACGGAAGTATTTGTGGAAGACCGACTGGTTGCTGAAGTTCATCCTTGCAGCGATTTCCTTGATCGGCATATCCGAATATTTGAGCATATTCTTTATTTCAAGAATCACATACGAGTCTATCCACTCGGGAGCCGACCGCCCGGTCGCACTTTTCACCAGCTTTGACAGGTATTTCGGGGTCAGGCACATCTTGTCGGCATAGAAAAGCACAGTCCTCTCAGTGTGATGGTGTTCGGCGACAAGTTTGAGAAACTGCATTGTAGCCGTTCTGTTCCTTGCACCCGGTTTCCAGGGCTGGGAAAGGGAAACTTCCTGCCGTTTAACACACATATCCACGATGAAATAGGCAAGCGACGACACCACTCCCCTGAGACTCTGCCGACGGTATTCAAACGGATAATTCAATATCTTGTCGGCAAGCATGAGGTACGACTCTCCAAGGGCTTTTTCCTGACGGCTCATCACGATCGACGGGATCTGCCACATCTGCATATCTCCCGAAAGAATCTTGCTTCCGTCTATATTCAGACCGGTCAGGTAGTCCGTCGATATTGCCATCATAATGAAATGCAGGTCCTTGAGATTTTCCTGACTGCAGGATGCAGAATTGATGACATTGCTCGGGACATTCAGAAGGAGGGTGTCCTTCTTTACTGTATATTCATCCATGTTGATGGTTATGGAGAATTCCCCGCTGATGCAGAAAATGGCAACAAAGCCATCAACCCGGCAGGGGAATCCGGCAAATTCGCTGTTTTCCCCGCCGTATTTGAAATCCATTATGCAAAAGTCGTTGTCGGAAGATATTCTCCTCCGGACATCAACCCATCCCACAAGATCACCGATGCTTATTTCCTTCATTTCGGAGTTTGTATGTCCTTTAGATACTGTTAATATTCAATTGGTTACATATATCCTTACCTTCAGAAGTGTAGGCATACGCCATCCTGTCCTCATAGGCCTTCTCGACCTTTCCGCGCACAATCTTCATCGTGCTGTTGACCATATGGTTCTTCTCCGTGAACGGCTCAGGAAGCACGCATATTGCTGCAGGAAGCCATCTTTCAGGGAATGCCCCGAAGTTCTTTCCGCCCTTGCGGTAGGAGTTGAACTCATCCTGAAGTTTGAGAAGCATCGCCTTTCTGCCGTCTTCGGATGCAGGATCCATTTCAGGATGCTCTTCCTTCAGCCAGGCCTTTAGGGCATCCTTGTTCGGAACAGTCAGGGCGATGGTGTAAGGGTCCTGACTGTTGTGGAGGACAACCTGGTCGATGTATTTCGAATTTTCCACGAGCGACTCCTCAATGCCTTCAGGGCTGTATTTCTCACCGTCCGCACTGATGAGCAGGGATTTGAAGCGGCCAACCACATAGAGCATCTCGGCATCGCGCATATATCCCATATCTCCCGTGTGGAGCCATCCGTCAACCACGGTTTCGGCTGTGGACTTCGGATTCTTCCAGTAGCCGGCCATCACGTTCTCGCCCTTGATGACGATTTCACCCTTCTCGCCGTAAGGCAGGTCATTTCCATCGGCATCCATAATCCTGATTTCCATCGGGGTAACGACCTTTCCGGAAGAGCCGAGGATGTGCCTTGCAGGGGCATTTGCCGAAATGATAGGAGTAGCCTCAGAAAGTCCATATCCCTGATACATAGGGATTCCGATGGCATAGTAGTACCTCTGGAGGTCGATGTCCAGAAGGGCTCCTCCACCGACGAAGAATTTCATCTTGCCACCGAGTCCCTGACGGACAGCCTTGAAGATGAGTTTGTCGAAAAGGAGCATCAGAGGCTTGCGCCACCAGTTCAGGAAGCCTCCCTTGTTGTAGCCTTCCTTGTTGTACTTGATTGCGTTGTCAAGGGCGAAATTGTAGAGTTTCTCCACCTTCGGGCCTTTTGCCTTGATTCCGCTCTCGATGTTCTTCTTGAAATTCTTTGCGAGGGCAGGAACCGAAAGCATCACGTTCGGCTGGAGTTCCTTGATGCTCATCGGTATGTTCCTGAGGGCCTCCATCGGGGTTCTTCCCTGAGGGACCGTGCCGATTGACGCTCCGTAGGACATCATGGTGTAGAATCCGGCAACGTGGGCAAAGCAGTGGTCAAGAGGAAGGATGATGAGCATCCTGTCTTCAGGAGTCACACCGATGACGGAATGCGCCTGCTCCACGTTAGCGGTGTAGTTCCTGTGAGTCAGCAGAATACCCTTCGGGTCAGCCGTGGTTCCGGAGGTGTAGCTGATGTTGGCGTAGTCGTCCGGGCCGACAGATTTGAATCGTGCCTCGAACTCATCCCTGCGGGAGGCGAGGAATGCATCGCCTTCCTTCATCAGGTCGCCAATATATATTTCATTTTCCTGTCTGTCCGCAACATCGTCAAAGAGAATGACTTTCTCAACGGCGGGAGTGTCCGGCAGGATTTTTCTGATTTTCGGAAGCTGGGTGGCGGAAGTCATCACGTATTTGGCGTCGGAATGCCTGATTCTGAACACCAGGTCGTTTGCCTCCTCAAGTTTGATGGAAAGAGGAACATTGACGGCACCTGCGTAGAGGATTCCCAGCTCGCCGGTTACCCACAGGTTGCGGCCTTCAGAGAGCAGGGCTATCTTGTCTCCCTTTTCAACGCCAAGCGCAATCAGGCCCGCCCCTATGCGCCAGGCCTCCTCCCTTGTCTGCTGATAGGTTGTCTGTTCCCACTTCCCGTCTCTCTTTTCCCACAGGAAGGTGTTGGAGGCGAACTGCCTCGTGTATTTCTCAACGAAATCAATGATTGTCAGTCTTTCTGCCATGGTAATTCGGTGTTATTTGGTCAATTTCTGTAAAAAGGGAATTTATTTCTGGTCGTGGAAAAGGCCGAAAAGTTCCGCGTCAATCTTGTCGGTGATTTCCTGGAAATCCTCGGGGCGGTTCTCGAATTTGAGCCTGTCCACGTCGATGATGAGGAGTTTGTGCTTGTAGTCCCTGATCCAGTTCTCGTACCTTTCGTTGAGTCCGGTGATGTAGTCGATTCTGATGCTCTTCTCGTAGTCTCGACCGCGTTTCTGAATCTGGCTCACGAGGTTGGGGATTGAGGAACGGAGATATATGAGCAGGTCAGGCGGATTCACGAGGGACATCATAAGGTCGAAAAGGTCGGAATAGTTCTCGAAGTCGCGGGTGCTCATCAGTCCCATCCCGTGAAGATTCGGGGCGAATATGCGGGCATCCTCGTAGATGGTCCTGTCCTGGATGATTACCTCGTTGCATCTGGAGATGTCAACCACGTCCTTGAACCTCTTGTTGAGAAAATAAACCTGAAGGTTGAACGACCATCTTTCCATATCTTCATAGAAGTCAGCGAGATAGGGGTTATAGTCCACGGACTCGAATTTCGGGGTCCAGTTGTAATGTGAGGCGAGCATCCTGGTCAGGGTAGTCTTGCCGCTACCGATGTTGCCTGCAATCGCGATATGCATAATTTAGTTTTTTAGATTTTGTTTATTGTCTGCATATTCAGAAGCAGACCAAAATATTCACATAGAAAACAAAAGTACGAACTCTTTTTCGTATTTTTGCCATACTGTAAAAATTTTTTTTGAATGTTACATATCAAATGTTTTGTCTTCAATGAGTTCGGGGAGCGTTGCACCGTGGCGTGGAACGATTCCCTTGAGGCGGTGATTGTGGATCCGGGATGCAGGACGCCTCAGGAGAGGGATGCCCTGACCGGATTCATCAGGTCGCAGGGACTCAGGCCCGTGAGGATTGTCCTGACGCACGCCCACTTCGATCATATCTATGGAGTTGCTTATCTTTCAAGGATTTACGGTATATGTACAAGTCTGAATGCCAAAGACAGGGTGATTCTTGAAAACAACGGGGTCTTCTGTTCAAGGTTCGGTATGCCCCTGCCTGAGGAATTTGCGACGGAAGACCTCCGGGAGGGGGATGTCATTACTTTCGGGAACGGGGAGAATGTCAGCCGGTGGGAAGTCCTCGAGACTCCGGGACACACTCCGGGAGGTGTCTGCCTTCTGGACAGACAGGAGAGGATTCTTTTCAGCGGGGACACCCTTTTTGCCGGATCCATCGGTCGCACGGACAATCCCTGGGGAGATTACGATGCCCTGATGGAGGGTATTTTCGGAAAGCTGATGACCCTGGACGGTGACATCACCGTGATTCCCGGGCACGGGGACCAGACCACCATTGCGGACGAGAGGATGAAGAATCCTTTCCTGCAGCCGTTCAACGAGCCGTTTGAGGAGGATGCCTGATGGCGGAAAAGAAGACTGAATACATTGAAATAGAGGGAGCGAGGGCGCACAACCTGAAGAATGTTTCACTCTCGATTCCAAGGGATTGCTTTGTGGTGATCACAGGTCTGAGCGGCAGCGGGAAATCCTCGCTGGCCTTCGACACGATTTACGCGGAGGGTCAGCGCAGGTATATGGACACCCTGTCGGCCTACGCGAAACAGTTTATGGGGATTCTGGAGAAGCCCGAGGTGGAGAGCATCACGGGGCTGAGTCCGATCATTGCCATAGAGCAGAAAACCACCGGAAACAATCCGCGCTCCACAGTGGGGACCATCACGGAAATCTACGATTTCCTCAGGCTTTTGTACGCCAAGGCGTCGAAAGCCTGCTCCCCTGCCACCGGCAGGGTGATGGTCCGGTACACGGATGAACAGATTGTGGACCTTGTCACAAAGAACTATGAAGGCAGGAAATGCTACCTGCTTGCCCCTCTGGTGACAGGCCGCAAGGGTCATTACAAGGAACTGTTCGAGCAGCTCCGCAAAAGGGGATACACCCAGGCAAGGATTGACGGAGAATTGATAGAACTCAGCGGAATCACAGCCCTGGACCGCTACAAGCCGCATTTCATAGAACTGGTGGTGGACAGGATGAAACCCTCCGCAAAGGATGTCAAAAGGACGAGGGAATCCATCAGTTCCGCATTGAACTACGGCAAGGGTTCGCTTGCAGTCCTTGACCTGGAGACCGGGGAAATCAGCCACTACTCCAAGCACCTTGTCTGTCCAGACACGGGTATTTCCATAGCGGAACCTCAGCCGCACACCTTCTCCTTCAACTCTCCGCAGGGATATTGCCCGCATTGCAAGGGACTGGGAATGATCGCCGACCTGGACATAAACAAAATCATTCCCGACAGGAGCATATCCGTCGCGGACGGAGGCATCATCCCTCTCGGGAAAGTCAGGGAGACTCGCAAGTTCGACATAATCAGGGCAATAGCAAGAAAATACGGATTCTCCCTCTTCGACCCAATTTCCGAGATTCCGGAAAATATGGTCTCGCTCCTGGTCTATGGTTCGGACGAACTCTTCAGGGTCGGTGAAGGCGGGATGTCCGAGATGACCAGCTGGGGAGGAATCATTGAAGACGTGACCGAGAAAATCCCCTGCCCGGTCTGCCACGGCACAAGGCTGAGGGAGGAGGCCGGGTATTTCAGAATCGGAGGCAAGACCATCAGCGAGGTGGCCGCCCTTGAGATTTCCGACCTGAAGGACTGGCTATGGAATCTCGACAACATTCTGGATGACAGGGAGATGACCATTGCCCGCGACATCCTGAGGGAACTTCGCGACAGGGTGGAATTCCTGATCAACGTCGGTCTGGATTACCTCTCACTCGACAGGGCAACATCTTCGCTTTCCGGAGGTGAAAGCCAGAGAATCAGGCTTGCGACCCAGATTGGTTCCAAACTTGTCAATGTGCTCTACATCCTCGACGAACCGAGCATCGGGCTTCACCAGAGAGACAACCGCAAACTCATAGCATCCCTCAAGACCCTGCGTGACGAGGGCAACTCTGTGATGGTCGTAGAGCACGACACCGAGACAATGCTATCTGCCGACTGGCTGGTGGACGTCGGTCCGGGAGCAGGAGAAAACGGTGGGGAGATCTGTTTCTCAGCCCCTCTTTCAGCCGTCCTAGGAATCGGATGCAAGCCAGACAGGAGCCTTGGGGACAAATCCAGATGGATTCTCGGAAAGTCGGTGACCGTAGATTACCTGAAAGGAGAGCGTGCAATCGAAATCCCGGCAGTCAGGAGAAAAGGGACGGGCAAGTTCCTGAGTATCAAGGGAGCGTGCGGAAACAACCTCAAAAGCGTCAATGCGGACTTCCCTCTCGGTTGCCTCATCGGAATCAGCGGGGTGAGCGGCAGCGGGAAATCCTCCCTGATCAACGAGACCCTTATGCCGATTCTGAAAAACAGATTTTACTCCGCGAAGATGCACCCGCTCCCTTACGGGAGCATCGAGGGAGTGGAAAATATCGACAAGATAATAGAAATTGACCAAAGTCCGATCGGCCGCACCCCGCGCAGCAATCCTGCCACCTTCACCGGTGTGTTCAATGACATCCGCTCGCTTTTCGAGGACACCCCGGATGCAAAGGTCAGAGGGTTCAAGGCCGGAAGGTTCTCCTTCAATGTTGCCGGAGGCAGGTGCGAGGAGTGCAAGGGAGCCGGAATCAAGGTCATCGAGATGAATTTCCTACCGTCAGTGAACGTGGTCTGCGAACAGTGCGGAGGAAAACGGTACAAAGAGGACACCCTTGCGGTCAGATACAAAGGCAAGAACATCAACGACGTTCTGGAAATGCCAATCAGCGAAGCCTGCCGCTTCTTTGAGAACATCCCTTCCATAGCCCCGAAACTCCAGGCTCTGGTGGACGTGGGTCTCGGATATGTCCGCCTCGGGCAGTCCGCCGTAACGCTCTCGGGAGGAGAAAGCCAGAGGATGAAACTGGCCGCCCAGCTCGGCAGGAAAGGCACCGGCAACACCCTCTACATTCTTGACGAACCGACCACGGGTCTTCACAGCGAGGACATCAAGGTCCTGCTGGACGTGCTTGAGCGGCTGGTGGACCAGGGCAACACAGTGATTGTCACAGAACACAACCTCGACGTGCTCAAGAGCGTGGACTACATTTTCGACATGGGTCCCGAGGGCGGAAAGGCAGGAGGAGTGATAATCTCCAGGGGAACGCCGGAAGAAGTCGCAGCCGACCCTGCCTCCGTCACCGGTCCTTTCCTAAAGGAAATATTAAATATAAAGTAATATAATATATTATGGATATATATACCATTAACGACAACAAACATTACGACATAGCCGAAGGGACCACTCTCGCCTCCCTTGCGGAACAGATTTTTCCCGACGGGAAGATCAATGGTCAAAATGTGCTCGCAGCACTTGTGGACCACAGGCTCAAGGAGTTGAGTTTCAAGATGATGATTCCCCACGAGGTTGAATTCATAGGATATGACCATCCTGACGGCAGGAGAACCTATGTCAGGTCATTGTGTTTCGTCCTGCAGAAAGCCGTGAGGGAATTGTTCCCTTCCGCGGTGCTCATCATAGACTACGCGCTTCCGAGCGGGCTGTACTGCGAACTGCGCTCCCCTGCCCTCACAGGGACCGTACCGGGAGAGGTGATGCCAGTGGATGCCGAACAGATCAAGGAAATAAGGCAGCGTATGAATGAAATCATCAGCCGGGACCTTCCTTTCATCAAGAAGAAGATGAATTCGGAGGAGGCAGTGGAAATATTCAAGGCCAACAACCAGCCTGACAAGGCGCGCCTGGTGCGTTCCATCGGGAGTTACACCGTCAGTACATATTTCCTTGACGGGATGGCGGACACCTTCTACGGTCCGCTTGTGCCTTCAACTGGCTATCTGAAGACCTTCGCCCTGACCCAGTTCAAGGCGGGATTCTGCCTGCAGTACCCGATGGATGGCGATGGGGCAAGGATTGAACCGATGAAAAAGCAGGCAAAGATTGCAGCAACCCTGAAATACCATTCCGACTGGTGCTCCATCATCGGGGTTAAGGGCATTGGGACGCTCAACACGGCCATTCTCACGGGCAATGCTGTGAAACTCATCAACTTGGCCGAGGCGCGCCACGAAAGATGCTATGCCGAGATTGCCGACAGGATCTTCCAACAGAAGGAGCGCATCAGAATCGTCTTCATCGCAGGGCCGTCCTCCAGCGGCAAGACCTCATCGTCCCTGAGGATCGCCAATCAGTGCAAGGTCCTGGGAATGAACCCGAAGGTCATCGAACTGGACAACTATTTCGTTGACAGGGAGCACACTCCGCGCGACGAGAAAGGGGAATACGACTTCGAGGCACTCGGGGCAATGGACCTTGAGCTTCTGAACAATCAGCTGAACGACCTGCTCTCGGGGAAGACCGTGGAGATTCCGAAATTCAATTTCAAGAAAGGCTGCCGGGAGAAAGGTTTCGAGATGACCCTCGGGGAGAAGGACATACTGATTATGGAAGGCATACACGCCCTGAATCCGGAGATGGTGAAATCAGTGGACAGTTCCAGGATTTTCAGAGTCTATGCCTCAGCCCTCACCTCCCTGTCAATCGATGAGAACAACAACATCTCCACATCCGACAACAGGCTGCTCAGAAGGATAGTCAGGGACAACCGTGTCCGCGGCATCACCCCGGAGGAGACCATCCAAAGATGGCATAGCGTCCGCCGCGGGGAAAACCGCAACATCTTCCCTTTCCAGGAAAATGCCGATGCAGAGTTCAACTCGGCCCTGATCTTCGAACTCCCGATGCTGAAATACTACGCCGAGCCCCTTCTGCGCCGCATCAGCCCATCCTCCCCGGCCTACACCGAGGCAACCCGCCTGCTGAAATTCCTGGACTACATCGTGGCCCTCTCCCCTGACGAGATTGCCGCCATCCCGCCTACCTCCATAATGCGCGAGTTCATCGGCGGGCAGACACTTTAGGGTCACTAGTCTTAACAGTCTACCTAGCTGCTTGGCTACCTGCTTTGCCGTCTGTCTGGCGCCTTGCTTACCAATCGTGCACGGCTCCTTGCTTACCCGTTATGCCCGACCTGATCGGGCATCTATCCGCGTTGGGATTCCCTGTCTGGCCGGAAAGGACGAAAATGTCATTCCGGGAAGGACGATGAAATGTAAACGGGAAGGACGATGAACTGCAGCCAGGAATGTCAGGGAGGCTGGAACTGACATATTTTGAAATATTACTGAGCACATCCCTAATCTGGCCACGCAACCCGAAAAGGACAAAGAGCACTACCCTGCCACAGAGTGCTCTGTAGAGGGGTGTCCTGCGCTTTGTCCCGGCATTCGGTGGGGACAAAGCACAACAGAATGCCCTGAAGCTGTCTAGAAGGCAATCCACTGCGCTTTGTCCTTTTCGGGTTCAGGATATCAGATTTGATATCCTCCAATGGAATATAAAAAAACCTGCTTCAGATATGGATAAGATTTTCGAGAACAGATTGATTTTCGAAGAGGGTCGTGAGCGGTCAGCAAACAGCCCGGTGGGCTTTTGCAGCGAGCAGCCGACGGCAGTCGG
>CAMFBM010000038.1 GCA_945948555.1 uncultured Bacteroidales bacterium
GGCAGTACGTGTGTCTCAAGCATCACATCACCCAGGACCGTGACAAGAGGACCCTGCTGTTCATTGATGAGATTCAGGAAGTGCCGGAAGCGGTAGCGATGCTCAGGTACTTCTATGAGGACCTTCCTTGGGTCTATGTGATATCGGCCGGAAGCCGGTTGCAGGTGCTCACGAAGAAACGCATCTCCTTTCCGGTAGGCAGGGTGGAATATCTCACCCTGCGCCCGTTCTCGTTCGTGGAGTATCTCGAAGCCAAGGGGTATGATGACTGGGCGGAGTCGGTACGGGGCCTCAATGCGCACACGCTTCTTCATGAAGACCTCACGTCGGAGTTCAACAGGTATGCGCTGATCGGAGGGATGCCGGAGGCAGTTTCGGAGTATGTGGAGACCGGTGACATAGAACGCCTTTCGCCTATCTTCAATTCCCTGGTCAAGGGCTATACGGAGGATGCGGGCAAGTTCGTCAGGAAAGAGGAGCAGTCACGCATTCTTCAGCATATACTCTCTACGGCATGGAAGAGTGCGGCACAGACTATCACCTTCGACAAGTTCGGTGAGAGCAGCTACTCTTCAAAGCAGATACACGGGGCGATGAACATACTCGAGAAGGCCTATCTGCTTACCCTCGACTATCCTGTCACTTCCACTTCTTTGCCTGCCTTGCCTGCAAAGAGGAGAAGCCCCAAGCTCATCATGCTGGACAGCTGGCTGACCAACTATGTGGCCGGAATCCAGCTGGAGTATCTGCAGAACAAGGACCTGCAGGATACCTGGAGGGGGAGGGCTGCCAAGCAGATAGTGGCTCAGGAACTCAAGCCGGTACTCGACAGACATTACAAGGAGGAACAGTGTTTTTGGATGCGGGACAAGGCAGGAACTACTGCGGAAGTGGACTTCATCTGGCCGTCAATGACCGGCATAGTTCCGATCGAGGTCAAGTCAGGCACGAATGCACATCTGAGGTCGATTCATTCTTTCGTGAACAACAGCGACCAGGATGTCGTTGCCGTCAGGGTGTGGAGCGGTGGCTTCTTCATCCAGGACCTGCATACTCCCGCCCCTGAGAACAAGCAGTTCAAGCTGATTAACCTGCCGTTCTATTATGTCGGTCAGCTGGACAGGGTTCTTGAGTATATTGAAATAATTCCTTCCGCAATCCCATAGGCTTTAGACTATGGGTTAAGGAAGGCATGAAAATTGTCAAAACTCTCAATATGTTGTGAATATCATCTGTTTGCCCAGACGAGATTTGCCCGCCGCGGGGCGGCCACATCTCGGTGCTCCTTGCCGGAGGGGCCCTTGCGACAAAACACTCAAAATCAAAACAACAGCCCACTTCTTGTGGGCTGTTTCCGTAAACGAAGGACCCCCGCCCTTATGAAAGTGAGACTTTCAACGGGTGGGGATCCTTCGTTTACGGTTGCGGTCTCTGACCGCAAGTTTTGATTTTGAGTGTTTTGTTGCGGAGAGAACGAGATTCGAACTCGTGAGCCGCTTTAGGCGACTACACGCTTTCCAGGCGTGCCTCTTAAGCCACTCGAGCATCTCTCCAATGGGTGCAAAGATAGTGAAAAATGTTTATATGTCAATATCAAATTTTGTTGTATCTTCGCGCGAAAACTTTTAATCAAAGCTGATATGGAACAGAAGAAAACAGTCTTGGTCGTTGGTGGCGGCGGAAGGGAGCATGCAATTGTGGATGCGCTCAGCCGTTCGTCAAAAGTCGGAAAAATTTTCTGTGCACCGGGAAATGCAGGGATTGCGGAGCAGGCGGAGTGCGTTCCTCTGAAGGATACGCAAGTGGCTGAGCTCAAGGAGTTTGCGCTGGAGAATGGGGTTGACCTGACTGTTGTTGGACCGGAGGCGGCTCTGGCAATTGGCATCACTGATGAGTTTCGGAAAGATGGGCTCAGGATTTTCGGGCCGTCGAAGGCTGCCGCCACGATTGAGGCGAGCAAGGATTTCGCAAAGAGGCTGATGGACAAGTATCAGGTTCCGACTGCATCTTTCAGGACTTTTGAGGAGTATGAACCTGCCTGGGAGTATGTCAGGGATGGTTCTTTCCCGGTTGTGCTGAAGTATGACGGCCTTGCAGCGGGAAAGGGAGTTGTGATCCCCCAGACTCCGCAGGAGGCTCAGGAAACGCTCAGGGATATGCTTCTGGATGACCGTTTCGGCAAGGGGAAGGTCGTGGTCGAGGAGTTCCTTACCGGTCCGGAATTCTCGTTCATGTGCTTTGTGGACGGGGAGAAGGTTTACCCGATGACCCTGTCACAGGACCACAAGAGGGCCTACGAGGGTGACAAGGGACCGAATACGGGCGGTATGGGTGCATATTCCCCGGTACCTCTGATTACGGATGAGGACATCACATATTCCCTTGAGAAAATTATGAAACCGGTTGCCGCGGGAATGGTTGCCGAGGGCTGTCCTTTCAAGGGTGTGCTTTACGGCGGACTGATGAAGACTCCTGACGGAGTCAAGGTAATAGAGTTCAACTGCCGTTTCGGTGACCCTGAGACAGAGGTGGTTCTCCCAAGGCTTGAGACTGACATCTATGACATCTTCTCCGCTGTTGCAGACGGCACTGCCATGCCTCAGATCAGTTGGTCCGAAGATGTGACGCTCGGTTTCGTAATGGCATCGAAAGGTTACCCGGGCAGTTACGCTAAAGGATTTGAAATCAATCTTCCTGAACTGGAGGAGGGTGTGAAAATCTACCATATGGGCACATCTTCCAAAGATGGCCGTCTGGTGACTTCCGGAGGAAGGGTGATGATGGTTGTCGGAAAGGGAAAAGACCTCCTGCAGGCCCGTGACAAGGCTCTTGCAGCGGTGGAGAAGGTTGGGTGCGAGAATCTTTTCTACCGTAGGGACATCGGCTGGAGAGTTCTGCCGGTCAAGTAATTGCAAGAAAAGAGGTAAATGTAAAAAAGGGGGCGTCCGTTCATCGGGCGCCCCTAACTGTTTAGAATTTCAGAGTGGCAAGAATCGGGTAGTGGTCCGAGATGAACGGACATCCGGCATACTCTGAGTCAACAACCCTGAATGTCCCGCATTCGCTGAATTCTGAGAAGTAGATGTAATCGATCACTGATTTCGGGGCCTTGAATCCGTTGAATGACGGCTTTTCGTCGCTTTGAACAGCAAATGTGCGCGCACTTTTCATCCTTTTGTTGAGTTCAACCAGGCATGGGTCGTCCGGAGTCACATTGAAGTCTCCCGTCAGCACCGTAGGCAGTTTCTCCTGGGTGTTCATCCCGTCAATCCTGTCCACAATCAGTTGCAGCCCGTTTGCCCTGGCCTGTTTCCCGACATGGTCCAGATGGGTGTTCACAAACCAGAATTTCTTGCCGTTCTCCTTGATTTTGAGAAGAGTCCAGGTCGCTGTCCTGCGGCAGGCGGCATCCCATCCCCTTGACGGGACCTCGGGAGTCTCCGACAACCAGTATGTTCCCCAGTCAAGCAGTTCGATTTTCTCGGCATTGTAGAAGACCGCCATGCACTCTCCTTTTGTCTTTCCGTCATCGCGTCCTACTCCGACCCACTTGTACGAGGGGCTTGTCTGTTCAATGTAATCCAGCTGAAAATCAAATGCTTCCTGAACTCCGAACACATCCGGGGCACAGTCTGCAAGCATTGCCGGTGTGGCTGCCTTCCTGTTCTCCCAAGAGTTTTCTCCGTCATTTGCAACCCCCATCCTGACGTTATATGACATTACCGTGATGGTAGAGTCTTTTGCTGAGCACGACGAAAGGAGCGCGGCAGCGGCCGCGAAGAAAGAAAATAAAATAAAAAGTGATTTTTTCATAGAAATATGTTTTGTGCAGATATTCCGAATATCAAAACACAAAATTACGAAATACAAATGATATTCCTTATATTTGCCTTCCTCTTTTTTCGAAATGAAATATAAAGGGTATAAAAAGACTAATTATCAATTAAATTCAGATATGAAAAAGTTTCTTGTTTCTTTTGCCTTCATCGCAGCAGCGCTTTTCCCGGCCTTCGGCCAATGGTCTCCCGCGGGTGACAACATCAGGACTCCCTGGGCTTCGGAAATATCTCCTGACGCAATGCCTCTTGAGGAATATCCCCGCCCTCAGATGGTCAGGGCCCAATGGGCCAATCTCAACGGATTGTGGAATTACGCCATCTGCGACTCATCGGCCGAAGTAATGCCTGCTTCACAGGGACGGATTATGGTTCCTTTCGCCATTGAATCTTCACTTTCCGGTGTAGGGAAGTGGGTCTCAAAGGACCAGGCTCTCTGGTATGAGCGTAAGTTCACCCTTGCCAGGGCCTGGAAAGGATGCGATGTCCTTCTGCATTTCGGTGCAGTTGACTGGCACACTGAGGTTTATGTCAATGATGTCCTGGTAGGGGAGCACAAGGGCGGCTATGACCCGTTCTCTTTTGACATTACTCCGTATCTCAGAAAATCAGGGGCGCAGAGTCTCAAGGTTAAGGTGACTGATGCGACTGACAACAGCTTCCAGCCAAGGGGCAAGCAATGTCTGATCAACAGGGGTATATGGTACACTCCGGTTACAGGAATATGGCAGACCGTGTGGCTTGAGCCGGTTCCGAAAACAAGGATTGACAGTTTCTGTGCACAGGGTGACCTTGCATCTTCCTCCCTCACCGTGGATGTCTCCACGAAAGGACTTGCGGAAGGTGATGTCGTGAAGGTCAGCCTTCTTGAAGGGGGCGAGGGATATTCCGCCGAGAAGCCGGGTTCTCAGGTCCTTGCACAGGTTGAGGCCAGTGATGGCAAGGCAGTTCTGCAGGTGCCGGATGTGAAGACCTGGTCTCCTGACAGTCCTTACCTTTACGGACTTCGTCTGACGGTTGAAAGGAAGGGAAAGGTAATTGACAGTGTTGACGGCTACACTGCAATGCGCAGTATATCAGTTATAAAGGATTCTTCTCCAAACAAATACAGACGTATGGCCCTGAACGGAGAGGGGATTTTCATGTTCGGTCCTCTTGACCAGGGATGGTGGCCTGACGGTCTTTACACGGCTCCGACTGACGAAGCTCTCAAATTTGACATCGTGAAGACAAAGGAGATGGGCTACAATATGATCAGGAAGCACATCAAGGTTGAGCCTGCCCGCTGGTACTATTGGTGCGACGTTCTTGGAATGATGGTTTGGCAGGATATGCCTTGCATCGGGGACCACGACAGGAAGCAGATGCCGGCGCGTGATCCTGAGGTGGTTGCCGGTGTGTCAAATATCTGGGGAAGAGATAGTTTCACTGGAGGAACAGACTGCGTGATTCCTCAGGAATGGAAAGACAACTATTATGCGGAATGGACCGCGATTATCAACTCCCTCAAATGTTTCCAGAGCATTGTCGTCTGGGTGCCGTTCAATGAGGCCTGGGGACAGTTCGACACTGAGGCTGTCGTGGATTACACAAGGGGACTGGATTCTACCCGTCTGATCAATGCCGCTTCAGGCGGAAACCTCCATTTCTGCGGGGACATCCTGGATGTTCATCACTATCCTTGCCCTGCGATGAATGCTTTTGACCGCAAGTTTGTCAATGTGCTCGGAGAATATGGCGGAATCGGCTATCCTGTCGAGGGTCATCTGTGGCAGATTGAGGACAAATGGGGATATGGCGGCGTCAAGAAATCTTTTGAAGAGGTTCTGACCCAGTATGCCGATTTTGCAGATATGTTGAAGGTGTTTGTCCAGACAGGTTGTGCAGCAGCGGTTTACACCCAGACAACCGACGTGGAGGGTGAGGTGAACGGTCTGATTACCTATGACAGGGAGGTCGTCAAGGTGGATGAGGCGAAGATTGCCGAAATCAACCGCTCTGTCATTGCGTCGATGGCCAAATAGAAATCCGGAATATTCAATATATCTGAATCGAAAATATTAAATATACCTTAATCAAGAACGAAAATATGATAGTTTCCGGAAAGGATCTTGCAGCTCAGCTGAAGGCTGAGATGGCTCTGAGAGTAGCCTCTTTCCCTGAAAAATACGGTCGTGTGCCGCATCTTGTGGTAATTCTGGTGGGGGACAACCCTGCAAGTGTTTCCTATGTGACTGGCAAGGCGAAGGCATCGGAGGCTGTAGGAATCAGAAACACGACTGTCAGGAAATCCGCAGATATTTCTGAAGAGGAACTCCTCGGATTGATCACAGACCTCAATGCAGATGACAGTGTTGACGGAATTCTTGTACAACTGCCGCTTCCTGAGCACATCAGTGAGGCGAAAGTCATTGAGACCATTGCCAAGGAGAAGGATGTGGACGGTTTCCATCCCTTGAATGTCGCAGCACTATGGCAGAAACAACCCTGCACAGTCGCCTGCACTCCTAAGGGAATCATCAAACTGTTGAAAAAGGCCGGAGTGACCATTGCCGGGAAAAGGGCGGTGGTAATCGGCCGCAGCAACATTGTTGGATTGCCGGTTTCAAAACTGCTCCTGGATGAGAATGCCACTGTGACCATTGCTCATAGCCGTACCGTGGACCTCGCCGAGGTGACCCGCAGTGCAGAAATTCTTGTAGTTGCTATCGGGAAACCCCGCTTTGTCACGGCTGATATGGTCTCAGACGGAACAGTGGTTATTGATGTCGGTGTCAATCGTGACCCTAAGACCGGAAAACTATGTGGAGATGTTGACTTTGAATCAGTTGCTCCGAAAGCCTCAGTAATAACTCCTGTTCCCGGAGGTGTCGGACCGATGACGATCTGCTGCCTGATGGAGAACACTATTGAGTGTTTCCTCCGCCGGTTCGGAGAATAACAAAACTTCACACAAAATAAAGGGCTGACTTTGAAATTCTCAAGTCAGCCCTTCATTTTTTTCAGACGATTGCTAGAGATTGTTCATAGCTCTCTGGTATTCCTCCATAGGGGCTACCAGAATCTCCTGGAATTCCTTCTGTCCGGTACCTGCAGGGATTGCGTGTCCGCAGATGACATTTTCCTTCAGACCCTCAAGCGGATCGACGCGTCCGCGGATTGCGGCTTCGCTGAGCACTTTGGTGGTCTCCTGGAATGATGCAGCAGAGATGAAACTGTTGGTCTTCAATGCTGCCCTCGT
Source organism: uncultured Bacteroidales bacterium (assembly GCA_945948555.1). Taxonomy (GTDB): domain Bacteria; phylum Bacteroidota; class Bacteroidia; order Bacteroidales; family UBA932; genus Cryptobacteroides. The sequence goes on from CAMFBM010000038.1 coordinate 7,078, forward strand.
GATACCCTGGAGCACCTGGCTTGCAGTGGCAGGCTTTGCCTCGCGGAGAACCATCATCTTGAGACCCTGCCTCTCGAGTGACGAGTTTTCGCTCCTCATCTCTCTTGCAGAGATGATGTCGCCCTCTTCGAAGTTCTGGGAATCTCCGGCATCCAAAACGAAATATTTTCCGTAGATGTGGTCGTTGATGTCCATAAACTGCCATTTGTCCACAAGCTCCTCCTGCAGGAATTCAGTGTCACCCGGGTCGTTGATCTGCACTTTCCTCATCATCTGGCGGACGATGATTTCAAAGTGCTTGTCGTTGATCTTCACACCCTGAAGGCGGTAAACCTCCTGAATTTCATTGACAATGTATTCCTGAACCTTGATAGGGCCAAGGATGTTGAGGATGTCGGTAGGGGAGACTGCACCGTCGGAAAGCCTCATTCCGGCCTTCACATAGTCATTCTCCTGCACCAGGATCTGTTTTGTAAGCGGAACGAGATATCTCTTCTCGATTCCTGACTTGTTCCTGATGATGATTTCCCTGTTTCCTCTCTTGATCTTGCCCATAATGACTTCTCCGTTGATTTCGGAGACAATCGCAGGGTTTGACGGATTGCGGGCCTCGAAGAGTTCGGTAACTCGCGGAAGACCTCCGGTGATATCGCTTGACTTACCGATAGCACGTGGAATCTTGATGATGATGTCGCCGACTTTGAGGTCGTCTCCGTCATTGATCATAATGTGCGCACCGACAGGCAGGTTGTACTGCTTCTTGCTCTCACCATTCTCGTCAACGATGTTGATTGACGGGTTCTTGGTCTTGTCACGAGACTCGATGATGACCTTGTCCCTGTTGAGGGAATACTCGTCGGCAACCTCCTCACGGAATGTCACACCGTCTATCATACTGTCGAAGCGTGCCTTTCCGGCAGTCTCGATGATGGTGATGGCGTTGTAGGCATCCCACTCGCAGATGAGGTCTCCCTTGGTGACTTTCTGTCCGTCTTTCTTGTAGAGGACTGAGCCGTAAGGAACGTCATATTGTGAATATGTGATTCCTGTGTGCTCGTCAACGATTCTGACCTCGGTCGTACGGCTGACGACAACGTCCTGAACTGAACCGTCGCCTGCGACCCTTTCGATAGTCCTGAGTTCCTCGAATTCGAGCTTACCGTCATATTTTGAGGTGATGGAGCTCTCGGAAGCCGTGCTGGATGCAGTACCACCGACGTGGAAGGTACGGAGTGTCAGCTGGGTACCAGGCTCACCGATTGACTGTGCGGCGATGACTCCGACAACCTCACCTTTCTCGACCATCCTTCCTGATGCGAGGTTTCGTCCGTAGCATTTTGCGCAGACTCCCTTGCGTGACTCGCAAGTGAGCACTGAACGGATTTCAACCTGCTCAATCGGAAGTGACTCGATGAGATTTGCGATGTCTTCGGTAATCTCATCGCCTGCAGGCAGAATAAGTTCTCCTGTGAGAGGGTTGAATATGTCGTGAACGGAAGTCCTACCGAGGATTCTTTCGCCGAGAGACTCGACAATTTCGTCCTTGCTCTTGATTGCAGTTGCAATAAGACCCCTGAGAGTGCCGCAGTCCTCTTCATTGATGATCACATCGTGTGAGACGTCAACCAGACGACGGGTAAGGTAACCGGCATCGGCAGTCTTCAATGCGGTGTCGGCAAGACCCTTGCGGGCTCCGTGCGTTCCGATGAAGTACTCGAGCACTGACATTCCCTCCTTCAGGTTGGAGATGACAGGGTTTTCGATAATCTCGGCTCCCTGACCTCCGGACTTCTGAGGTTTTGCCATAAGTCCACGCATACCGCAGAGCTGTTTGATCTGCTGTGTTGAACCACGGGCTCCGGAATCCAGCATCATATACACAGGATTGAATCCCTGCTGGTCGTTGGAAATCTGTTTCTCGACGATGCCTGTGATCTTGTTGTCGATTGATGTCCAAAGGTCGATGACCTTGTTGTAACGCTCGTTGTTCGTGATGAAACCCATCGCGAAGTTGTTCTTGATCTCCTCCACGGTCTTGTAGCCGTCTTCGATGAGGCCTGTCTTCTCCTCCGGGATGATGACATCTCCGAGGTTGAATGAAAGTCCTCCCCTGAAGGCCATCGTGTAACCGAGATTCTTGATGTCGTCAAGGAACTGTGCCGTGCGTGCGACTCCGGTGTTCTTGATTACCAATGAGATAATCTTCCTGAGTGACTTTTTGCCAAGGATCTCGTTGATGTATGGAACTTCCTGAGGAACCAACTGGTTGACAATGATTCTTCCAGGGGTGGTTTCCACCATCTGATAGCCTTCCTCAGGTTTCATCTTGTCCTTTGGCAGTCTTACGTTGATTTTGGCGTGTATGTCTATAGCCTTCTCGTTGAGGGCAATTATGACCTCCTGAGGGCCGTAGAACCTCATACCTTCACCTTTGGCTTCCGGACGGATCTTCGTGATGTAGTATAGTCCGAGGACCATGTCCTGTGACGGCACTGTGATAGGCGTTCCGTTTGCAGGGTTCAGGATGTTGTGTGAACCGAGCATAAGGAGCTGAGCCTCGAGTATTGCCGCATTTCCGAGCGGGAGGTGAACTGCCATCTGGTCACCGTCGAAGTCGGCGTTGAATGCTGTACAGGCGAGCGGATGCAACTGAATTGCCTTTCCCTCAATCATCTTTGGCTGGAAAGCCTGGATACCGAGCCTGTGAAGGGTAGGTGCACGGTTCAGCAGAACCGGATGTCCTTTCATCACGTTCTCGAGGATGTCCCAGATGACCGCGTCCTTCCTGTCCACAATCTTCTTGGCTGACTTGACGGTCTTAACTATACCCCTTTCTATCAGTTTCCTGATGATGAACGGTTTGTAGAGTTCTGCCGCCATGAACTTAGGCAGACCGCACTCGTGCATCTTGAGTTCAGGACCGACCACGATGACGGAACGGGCTGAATAGTCCACCCTTTTACCGAGGAGGTTCTGACGGAAGCGTCCCTGTTTTCCTTTGAGGGAGTCGGACAGGGATTTGAGTGTCCTGTTGGCTTCGCTCTTGACTGCATTTGACTTCTTTGAGTTGTCAAAGAGTGAGTCAACGGCTTCTTGGAGCATACGTTTCTCATTGCGGAGAATCACTTCCGGAGCCTTGATTTCAATGAGCCTCTTGAGACGGTTGTTCCTGATGATTACCCTTCTGTAGAGGTCATTGAGGTCGGATGTTGCAAAGCGGCCGCCGTCAAGCGGAACCAGAGGACGAAGATCCGGAGGAGTTACAGGAATGACTTTCAGAATCATCCATTCAGGACGGTTCACTCCCTTTGACTCCTGGAACCATTTCACAATGCTGAGCCTCTTCAAAGCCTCGGCCCTGCGCTGCTGTGCAGTTTCCTTGAGCATCTTCTGGCGGAGTTCCTTTGCGAGGGCATCCACGTCAATCTCCTTGAGAAGTTCGTAGATTGCCTCTGCTCCCATTCCTGCCCTGAACTTGTCAGGATCGTCGTTTGGAAGATTCTGGTTCTCCGGCATACTGTCAATCAGGTCGAGATACTCCTCCTCAGAAAGGAGGTCGAGTTTCTGCAGTCCGGTTGAACCCGGGTTGATTACTATATATTTCTCATAGTAGATGACAGCCTCAAGTTTCTTTGCTGCAATACCGAGCAAAGCGGCAATCTTGTTAGGAGCTGATTTGAAGTACCAGATATGGGCAACCGGAACGGTGAGCTCGATGTGTCCCATCCTTTCCCTTCTCACCTTCTTCTCTGTAACTTCGACACCGCAACGGTCGCAGACGATGCCCCTGTAGCGGATTCTCTTGTATTTCCCGCAGTGGCATTCGTAGTCCTTTGTCGGTCCGAAAATCTTCTCACAGAAAAGTCCGTCCCTCTCAGGCTTGTAAGTCCTGTAGTTGACAGTCTCAGGCTTCAGGACTTCTCCGGATGACCTCATCTTGATGTCTTCCGGAGAGGCGAGTGAGATGCTGATTCTCTCGAAATTGCTCTTTACTTTGTTTTCTTTATTAAAAGTAGGCATATTCCTAAAAAATTTCAAATTGACTCAAAACTAATCCAAGGTTACTTTCAGACCGAGACCTCTCAATTCGTGCAGGAGGACGTTGAGGGACTCTGGAATGCCAGGAGTAGGCATCAGGTCACCTTTCACGATTGCCTCGTAGGCTTTCGACCTTCCTGTCACATCATCAGACTTGACGGTAAGAATCTCCTGGAGTACATTGGATGCACCGAATGCTTCTAGCGCCCAGACCTCCATCTCTCCGAACCTCTGGCCTCCGAACTGTGCCTTACCGCCGAGAGGCTGCTGGGTGATGAGAGAGTAAGGTCCGATGGACCTTGCGTGCATCTTGTCGTCAACCATATGGCCGAGTTTGATCATATAGATGACACCGACTGTCGCAGGCTGGTCGAACCAGTCTCCTGTGCCTCCGTCCCTGAGGTATGTCTTACCGTAGCGTGGAAGTCCTGCCTTGTCCGTGTAGGCGCAGATGTCCTTGAGTGTGGCACCGTCGAAAATCGGAGTGCTGAACTTCAGACCGAGTTCCGCACCGGCCCATCCGAGAACTGTCTCGTAAATCTGTCCGAGGTTCATTCGTGAAGGCACTCCAAGAGGGTTGAGCACTATGTCAACAGGTGTTCCGTCAGCGAGGAAAGGCATATCCTCGTCACGAACTACCTTCGCCACGATACCTTTGTTTCCGTGACGGCCAGCCATCTTGTCTCCCACTCTGATTTTGCGTTTCTTGGCAACATATACCTTTGCCAGCTGCATCACACCGTTAGGAAGTTCATCTCCAACCTTGATCTTGTCGAGCACCCTTTTGTGCCTTGCAAGTTCCTCTTTGTAGGCAATGCAGTAGTTGTTGATGAGTTCCCTGATCAGAGTATTGGTGTTCTTGTCGGAAGTCCACTTGGTCGAGTTGATGTCCTGATAGTTGATTGAACGCAGGTCATCCATTGTGATTTCCCTGCCCTTCGGAATGATCTCGACACCGTACAGGTCGCTTACGCCGGCGCTCTTCTTGCCTTCGGCAAGTACTGACAGCTTGTTGACGAACTTCTCCCTGAGTGCTTCGGCTTTCTTGTTGAACTCCTCTTCGGCCTTGCCTGTCTTGGCGTTCTGGTCAGCCTTGGCTCCCCTGCGGTTGCTTTCTTTGGCAACCTTAGAGTAGAGGGCTGTGCCGATGACTGTACCGCTGAGTGAAGGGGTGGCCTTGAGGGAAGCATCCTTGACATCTCCTGCCTTGTCGCCGAAGATTGCACGGAGAAGTTTTTCCTCCGGTGACGGGTCGCTCTCCCCCTTAGGGGTAATCTTGCCTATCATGATGTCACCCGGCTCGATGTGGGCACCGACTCTGATGATACCGTTCTCGTCAAGGTTCCTGGTGGCGTCTTCGCTGACATTAGGAATGTCGGAAGTGAGCTCCTCCATACCGCGTTTGGTGTCGCGGACCTCGGTGATATACTCGTCAACGTGGACGGAAGTGAGGATATCCCAGCGTATCATCCTTTCGGACAGCACGATTGCATCCTCGTAGTTGTAACCTTTCCAAGGCATGAACGCAACTTTCAGGTTGCGTCCGAGGGCGAGTTCCCCGTTTTGGGTCGCATATCCCTCGGTCAGAATCTGTCCTGCCTCCACCTTGTCTCCTTTCCTTACAATAGGTTTCAGGAGGATGGTTGTACTCTGGTTGGTCCTTCTGTATATAGGAAGTTTATATACCGTAATGTCAGGTGAGAAACTTACGAATCTTTCGTCGTCCGTCCTGTCATATTTGATATGTATCTCCTTTGCATCGACATAGACTACCTCTCCCTTGCGGTCGGCGATTATCTGTGTCCTTGAGTCGAGGCAGACCCTTTCTTCAAGCCCGGTTCCTACGATAGGGGATTCAGGGTTGAGAAGCGGAACTGCCTGACGCATCATGTTTGCTCCCATCAATGCACGGTGGGCATCGTCGTGCTCAAGGAACGGGATGAGGGAGGCTGCAACGGAAGCAATCTGGTTAGGAGCGACGTCCATGTAGTTTACCTCGTCCTTGGTCACAACAGGGAAGTCCGCACCGAGGCGGCACTGAATCCTGTCCTCAAGAATGTTGCCGTCCTTGTCCAGTTTCACCTTCGCGAGCGAGACCATCTGGTCCTCCTCCTCCTCGGCACTCATATATTTCCATCCTTCGCTGCTCAGATCGACCTTTCCGTTCTCCACCTTGCGGTAAGGAGTCTCGATGAATCCGAGGTCATTGATCCTTGCGTAAACGCAGAGAGATGAAATCAGACCGATGTTCGGTCCCTCCGGGGTCTCGATAGGACAAAGCCTTCCGTAGTGCGTGTAGTGCACGTCCCTGACCTCGAAACCTGCCCTGTCCCTTGACAGACCTCCCGGTCCGAGGGCGGAAAGACGACGTTTGTGGGTCATCTCGGAAAGCGGGTTGGTCTGGTCCATGAACTGGGACAACTGGCTCGTTCCGAAGAATGAGTTGATCACGGATGACAGTGTCTTTGCGTTGATCAGGTCAATAGGGGAGAACTGTTCGCTGTCGCGTACATTCATCCTTTCGCGTATTGTCCTGGCCATTCTGGAGAGACCTACGCTGAACTGGTTCGCAAGCTGTTCGCCTACAGTTCTGATGCGTCTGTTGCTCAGATGGTCTATGTCATCCACAACCGCCTTTGAGTTGATGAGCTGCACCAGATATTTTATGATTTCGATGATGTCCGTGTTGGTGAGAACCCTGACATCATTGGCGATGCTGAGGTTGAGTTTCTTGTTGAGACGATACCTTCCCACATCTCCAAGATCATACCTCTTCTCTGAGAAGAAGAGTTTGTCGATGACATCCCTTGCGGTTGCCTCATCAGGCGGTTCCGAATTCCTCAACTGTTTGTAGATGTAGTTGATAGCTTCGGTCTCCGTGTTTGTCGGATCCTTCTGGAGTGTGTTGTATATGATGGCGTACTCATTAACATTCGCGTCATCCTTCTGGAGAAGAATGGTCTTGACGTCGGTCTCTGCAAGTTTCTCGATGGTTTCCGCGTTGAGAATCTCGCCGCGTTCTACTATCGGCATTGTCCTCTCCACAGGAATTACCTCTCCTGTGTCCTCGTCCACGAAGTCTTCAATCCAGGTCTTGAGCACCTTAGCCGCAAGTTTCCTTCCTTCATTCGCTTTAAGGTTCTCTTCGCTGACCTCAACTTCGTCAGCCAGTCCGAAGATGTCGATGATATCCTTGTCGCCGTTGAATCCAATGGCTCTGAGAAGGGTGGTTACAGGCAATTTTTTCTTGCGGTCAATGTAGGCATACATGACATTGTTGATGTCAGTCGCGAACTCTATCCAGGATCCCTTGAACGGGATGATTCTTGCCGAGTAAAGTTTTGTTCCGTTTGCGTGCAGGCTCTGCCCGAAGAATACTCCCGGAGACCTGTGCAGCTGGGACACTATGATTCTTTCTGACCCGTTGATAACAAATGTTCCTCCCGGCGTCATATAAGGGATATTGCCGAGATATACGTCCTGAACTTCGGTGTCGAAGTCCTCGTGCTCCGGGTCGCTGCACGAAAGACGCAGTTTTGCCTTGAGAGGGACATTGTAAGTCAGCCCTCTTTCAAGACACTCATCAATCGAATACTGTGGCGGATCGATGAAATAATCGATGAATTCAAGTTTGTAGTTGTTCCTTGTATCCTCGATTGGGAAAATTTCCTGAAATACCTGATAGAGACCCTCGTTACGTCTGTTTTCCGGCGTAGTGTCAAGCTGGAAGAAGTCTCTGAACGACTTCAACTGCACTTCAAGAAGGTCGGGATATTCAAGGAGGATTTTCGATGATGCGAAAGAAATTCGCTGTGTTTTAGTCTTTTGTGACATCGTACTGTGTCTTTTGTTTGAGAAAAACTTAAATACGACAAAAAGGTTTAGAGCCTGTTGATGGCTCTAAACCTGACTCGAATCCCTTCAGGAGGGCCGGCGTTGAACTATTTAAGCTCAACCTCTGCACCGTGCTCCTCGAGGGTAGCTTTGATTTGCTCAGCCTCAGCTTTGGAAACTTTCTCTTTGATGATTGAATCCGGAGCCTTGTCAACGAGTTCTTTTGCCTCTTTAAGTCCGAGACCAGTGATGTCCTTAACAGCCTTTACAACGTTAAGTTTAGCCTGGCCGGCTGATTTGAGGATTACGTTGAACTCAGTCTGCTCAGCTGGAGCTGCCTCAGCGGCTGCTGCTGGACCTGCAACTGCGACTGCTGCTGCAGCCGGCTCGATTCCGTACTCATCTTTCAGGATCTGTGCGAGTTCCTGAACGTCTTTCACTGAAAGGTTAACCAACTCTTCAGCAAGTGCTTTAATATCTGCCATAGTTTTAAATATTTAATTGTTTATAATTATTTACTCTCTTTCTGAAAGGGTCTTGACGATTCCTGCAATCTTTCCGCCTGCTGACTGCAGAGCTGAAATTACATTCCTTGCAGGTGACTGGAGCAGTCCTACGATGTCTCCGATGAGTTCCTCGCGTGACTTGATGCTTACCAGCTCGCCAAGTTTGTCAGCACCTACGAATGCACACTCCTGTACGTATGCTCCTTTAAGTTCCGGTTTAGGGAAACCGTCATCGGCAAATTTCTTGATGAGTTTTGCCGGTGCGTTCGGAGTCTCAGTGAACATAAGGGCTGTAGGGCCTTCGAGGGTAGGGAAGAGCAGTTTGGCCTCCTCGATTCCAAGGCTCTCAATGGCTTTGGTCACGAGTGTGTTCTTGGCCACTACCAATTTGATGTTCTTCTCAAAACAAGCGCGACGAAGCTTAGTCGTCTGTCCAGCATTGAGACCGGAGATGTCCGTGATGTAGAAGTTTGGAGTCTCCTGAATCTGTGCTGAAATTGATTCAATTATCTGGGCTTTTTCTTCTTTTCTCATAACATTGAACTTTTTTATTCAGCACTGATTGTTTTCATATCAACGCGGAGACCTGCGCTCATTGTAGAGCAGATGGAAACACCTTTCATATATGTTCCTTTCAGGTTCTGCGGTTTCAATTTCTGGATAGCGTTGATGAGCTCCTGCGCGTTCTGGCAGATCTGCTCGGCAGTGAAAGACACTTTTCCGATGGCTGCGTGAACGATCCCGGTCTTGTCAACCTTGAAGTCAATCTTACCTGCTTTCACCTCTTTGACAGCGTTTCCTACTTCCATAGTGACTGTACCTGTCTTAGGGTTAGGCATCAGGCCTCTTGGTCCGAGAATCCTACCTATTGCACCGACTTTTGCCATTACTGAAGGAGTACAGATGATAACGTCAACATCTGTCCATCCTCCTTTGATCTTGTCGATGAACTCGTCAAGTCCGACATAGTCAGCACCTGCGGCCTTTGCTTCAGCCTCCTTGTCAGGAGTACAGAGAACAAGGACTCTTGTCTCCTTACCTGTTCCGTTCGGGAGGGTTACGATACCGCGGACCATCTGGTTTGCCTTGCGTGGGTCAACTCCGAGGTTTACTGAAAGTTCAACCGAAGCATCAAACTTTGTGAAAGTGATTTCTTTCACGAGCGCGCAAGCGTCAGCCAACTTATATTCCTTGGCAGCATCAAATTTTGCTGCGGCCATTTTCTGGTTTTTTGTAAGTTTACTCATTTTGCGTGTAATTATTTGATGTCAGCTGGGAACTCTCCCTCAACCTTGATACCCATACTCCTTGCAGTTCCTGCAACCATTGTCATAGCGGATTTAACTGTGAATGCGTTCATATCCGGCATCTTTGACTCAGCGATTGCCTTAACCTGATCCCAAGTGATGGTTGCAATTTTCTTCCTGTTCGGCTCAGCTGAACCTGAAGAAATCTTTGCTGCCTCTTTGAGCTGAACTGCTACTGGCGGCTGCTTTACTTCAAAAGTAAATGACTTGTCGCTGTAAACTGTGATTACTACCGGCAATACCTTTCCTGCGCTGTCCTGAGTGCGGGCATTGAACTGCTTGCAGAAATCCATTATGTTCAATCCTTTTGAACCGAGTGCCGGTCCTACTGGAGGTGATGGATTGGCAGCGCCACCTTTGATCTGGAGTTTAATAAACCCGGTAACTTCTTTTGCCATAATTTTTTATTCTTTTGTTACTTGTGTAAAGTTGAGTTCGAGCAGTGTCTTCCTGCCGAAGATCATAACCATTACCTTAAGCTTGCTTCTCTCTTCTACGATTTCCTCTACTGTTCCGTCGAAACCATTGAAAGGTCCGTCTGTAATCTTGACAGCCTCTCCTACAGTGTAGTCAACAACTGTCTCACCGTCTCCGGCAACATTCTCGTCCTGTTCACCAAGGATTCTTTTGACTTCAGCATCCCTGATAGGAACCGGTACTTTCTCTTCCGGAGCCTTGCTGTTTCCGCCTTTCTCTGTAAGGAAACCTGACATGTGGGGTATTTCGTTGCGGATGATGTACTGGAGTTCTCCTGTCAGTTCCGCCTCAACAAGCACATAACCCGGATATAAGAGTCTTTCAGTACAAATCCTCTTACCATCACGGATCTTATATACTTTTTCTGTAGGAACAAGAACCTGAGACACCAGATTCTGCATACCGCGCCTTTCTACCTCTTTCTCGAGATACTCTTTGGCTTTTTTCTCTTTCCCACCAGCCGCGCGCAGCACATACCATTTCTTGTTGCCTTCACTCATAGTAAACAACTGATTACAGGGTATAGATTGCACGCATCAGATGGTCGAAAGCGAAATCCATTGCGAAGATGACAACGGCAAGTATGACTGAAGCCACCATAACCAGAATCGCAGAGTTCTGCAATTCCTTCCAGGATGGCCAGGAGACTTTCTTTGTCAGCTCCGTGTAGGATTCTTTAAGATAGTTAATGAACTTTCTCATCTTTACTGTTAATGGACATCACAGGTTGGAAGCGTGTCGTGATGTCTGTTAAACATTATCAAATCGTAACCTTTGATATTTTGCAGGGGAACCAGGATTCGAACCCAGACTAAAGGTTTTGGAGACCTCTGTACTACCCTTATACTATTCCCCTGTGGATAGAAAATGGGTATCTGAAACGGACACCCATTTTCTTATAGATTGTTGAAATTATTCAAGAATCTTGGTAACCTGTCCTGCACCTACTGTACGTCCACCCTCGCGGATTGCGAAACGGAGACCCTCGTTAAGAGCTACCGGGTAGATGAGTTCTACAGTGATTGTCACGTTGTCTCCAGGCATTACCATCTCAACTCCCTCTGGAAGAGCAATCTCTCCGGTGATGTCAAGGGTACGGATGAAGAACTGTGGACGGTAGTGGTTGTGGAATGGTGTATGACGACCACCTTCATCTTTCTTCAGGACGTAAATCTCAGCCTGGAATTTCTGGTGAGGGTGAATAACGCCTGGTTTAGCAAGCACCTGTCCTCTCTTGATTTCCTTCTTGTCGATACCACGGAGGAGGAGACCTACGTTGTCACCGGCTTCTCCCTCATCGAGGAGTTTGCGGAACATCTCGACACCTGTTACGGTAGTCTTCTTAGGCTCTTCACCGAGACCTACGATCTCAACCTCTTCACCTACGTGGATAACACCAGTCTCGATACGGCCTGTTGCTACAGTACCACGGCCAGTGATTGAGAAGATGTCCTCGATAGGCATAAGGAAAGGTTTCTCGTTGTCACGTGGAGGAAGTGGAATGTACTCGTCAACTGCATCCATCAGCTCGAGAACTTTCTGCTCCCACTGTGGGTCACCGTTGAGGGCTCCAAGAGCTGAACCGCGGATAACCGGGGCGTTGTCTCCGTCGAAGTTGTAGAATGAAAGAAGGTCACGGAGCTCCATCTCTACGAGGTCAAGCATCTCTGGATCGTCAACAAGGTCAACCTTGTTCATGAAAACGACGATTCTAGGAACGTTCACCTGACGGGCGAGAAGGATGTGCTCGCGAGTCTGAGGCATAGGACCGTCAGTTGCAGCACAAACGAGGATTGCACCATCCA
>CAMFBM010000039.1 GCA_945948555.1 uncultured Bacteroidales bacterium
TTTTCCGAAACGGGCTGCAAAGATACGCACTTTTTCTTTACTTCCAAATCTTTTTCATAAAATTTTCAAGAAAACGGTCTGTCCGGACAAGACCGGTCAACATATATTCCATATATTCTTCATATTTTATTATATTTGCAGTTTGTACCTTTTAATATATTATATGTAATGAACAAAACGGTCATAGCAATCTCATCGCTCGTTCTGGCGGCAAACATTTCAGCTTCCGGACTTTCAGCGGCAGATTCACCATTGTGGTTAAGACACTCATCTATCTCACCTGACGGAGAGAAAGTCGCATTCAGCTATCAGGGTGACATTTTCGTTGTCAGCGCAAAGGGCGGCAGGGCATTCCAGCTGACGACAAATCCGGCCTACGAGTCAGATCCTATCTGGACTCCGGACAGCAAATCAATAGTCTTCTCCTCCATAAGGGAGAAAAGCAAGGACATTTTCATTACCGACGCCACAGGAGGGGAACCGAAGCGGATTACCGACTACCCCGGACAGGAGACTCCCCTGGCAGTCCTTCCAGACGGCAGGGTCATCTTTTCAGCAAACATCCAGCAGGATGAGACCTACAGCGGTTTCCCGGGTTCCGCACAGATTTACGAGGTCAGCCCTGAAGGGGGAAGACCAAGGAGGGTTACTTCCCTGCCGATGGCAGCTCTGACAATGAACGCAGACGGAGTCGTCCTTTACGAAGACATCAAAGGATATGAAGATCCTCTCAGGAAACACCACACCTCATCCGTCACGAGAGACATCTGGATGTACGCTCCAGGAGCCATCACCAAAAAGGAAGTCGGCAACCTGAACATCAACGGCAACGGGACTTTCACGAAACTCACTGATTTCGAGGGAGAGGACAGAAACCCTCTATTCGCTGCCGACGGGAACACATATTACTATATAAGCGAACGCAACGGTTCATTCAATATTTACCGGAGCAGCATCAGCGACCCGAAAACCGTGACTCAGGTGACATTCCACAAGACTCATCCGGTGAGATATGTGTCACTGTCCGATGACGGAACCCTCGCATATTCCTACGACGGGGAACTCTACACGGTGAAAGACGGCTCACAGCCACAGAAAATCTCCATTGAAATAGCCAAGGACAGAAACGAGAGGGCACTCAACAAAACCAGCGTCTCAATGGGCATAACGTCAATAGACGCATCTCCGAACGGGAAGGAGATTGCCATCGTGGCAAGGGGCGAGGTCTTTGTCACATCGATTGACTACAGGACCACAAAGAGAATCACCGACACCCCGCAGCAGGAAAGAGGCGTGTCATTCAGCAAGGACGGAAGGACCTTGTACTATGCATCTGAAAGGGACGGACACTGGGGAATATATGCCACTTCCCTGACGGAGAAGGAGGACAAATATTTCACATATTCCGTTAAGATGGAGGAAAAGATGATCACCTCCCCTGACCAGACCTGCTTCCAGCCGAGCGTCTCGCCTGACGGTGAATGGCTTGCGTTCCTCAGAGACAGGACGGAAATTGTCATCAAAAACATCAAGAGCGGAAAGGAGAAATCACTTCTGAAAGATATAAATTACTCATACACAGACGGCGACCAGTCCTTTGAATGGAGTCCGGACAGCCAATGGATTCTCTGTAACTACCAGGCTAACGGCGGTTGGAACAACGAGGACATAGCCCTAATCAACATTGAAACCGGGGAAATCACCAACCTGACCGAGAGCGGCTACACCGACTCGAACTTCAGATGGGCGATGAAAGGAAAGGCAATGACCTGGATGTCAGACAAGAACGGCTACAGAAGTCACGGGAGCTGGGGCTCCGAGAGGGATGTCTATGTGATGTTCTTCGACGCGAAGGCCTACAAGGAATTCCTTGAAGACAAGGAAGATGCAGAGATGAAGACAATGCTTGCCCCGGACAAGGAAGAGAAGAAGGAAGATAAGAAGGACGAAAAGAAGGATTCGGCAAAAGTAGAGAAGAAAGCTCAGAAGCTGAAGCTTGACCTGGAGAACCGCACCGACAGGACAATCCGTCTGACAAGACTTTCAGGAATGATGAGGGACTGCTATCTGACCGATGACGGCAGCAAACTGTACTATATTGTGAGACTTGAGAAGTCCTTCGACCTCTGTGTCCTTGACACAAAGGAAAATTCCATCAAGGTTGTCGACAAAAATATCACCGGATATATGCAACCATCGCGCGACGGCAAATACATCTACATGCTGAGCCGTGCAGGAGTTTCCAGAATCGATGTGAAGTCCGGATCCAAGAAATCAATTTCTTTCAAGGGAGAATACGATTACAGACCGCAACAGGAGAGGGAATACATCTTCAACCACATCTGGAAACAGGTGAAGGAGAAATTCTATGACCCTGAGATTCACGGAATTGACTGGGAAGGTTACAGGAGAGACTATTCAAGGTTCCTTCCTTACATAGACAACAATTTTGATTTTCAGGAAATGCTTTCCGAGATGCTGGGTGAGCTCAACGGTTCACACACCGGAGCTAGATATTATCCTCTCGAAGGAGTTCCATTCAGCACTCTCGGGGTAATCTACGATGATGAATATACCGGTGACGGATTGAAAATCAAGGAAGTACTCAAAGGCGGAGTGCTTGCCGTGGCCGACCCTGAAATACAAGCCGGTGATGTCATTACCTCCGTCAACGGCACTCCGGTGAAGGCCGGTGAAAGCTGGTACGGACTGTTCGTGGACAAAGCAGGCGAAAAAGTGCTCCTGACCGTCAGCAAGAATGGAAAGAAACCTGTGGAATTGTGGGTGGAACCTGTCCGTTCTGACTCCTACCTGCTCTACAAGAGATGGGTGAAACGAAATGAGGAGACCGTTGCAAGGCTTTCCGGAGGAAAAGTGGGCTACATCCACATTGAAGGCATGGATTCGGATAGTTTCCGTGAGGCTTACTCCAAACTTCTGGGCAAGTACCGCACATGCGATGCCGTCATAGTTGACACAAGGCACAACGGAGGCGGATGGCTTCACGACGATCTGGTCACCCTGCTTTCAGGAAAAGCCTATATCAATTTTGAGCCGAGGGGACAGTACATCAGCACTGAGCCATATTCGAAATGGACAAAACCGTCCTGCGTTCTCATCGGCGAGGACAACTATTCCGACGCATCCGGATTCCCTTACGTTTACAAAACCCTCGGGATTGGCAAACTCATCGGAGCTCCGGTTCCGGGAACGATGACAGCCGTCTGGTGGGAAAGTCAGATTGACCCTACCCTCGTCTTCGGAATCCCTCAGGTAGGTTCCGTCGGAATCAAGGAAGGAAGATACCTCGAGAATCTCCAGGTGGAGCCTGACATCCTCGTTTACAACGACCCTGCATCGGTTCTTAACGGAGAGGACAAGCAGTTGGAGGCAGCCGTGGAAGAGATGCTCAGGGAGACAGGCAACAAGTAAATATGAACTTGGGTGACTTGATTATGGAGAAAAAAATCGTCATAATACCGACCTACAATGAAAAGGAGAACATCGCAAAAATCATCAGGGCGGTGTTCTCCCTTGAAGGAGATTATCACATACTCGTCATCGATGACGGCTCGCCCGACGGGACGGGTGCGATTGTAAAGGACCTGCAGAAAGAATTCCCTGAAAGGCTTTTCCTCATAGAGAGGAGCGGCAAGCTGGGACTCGGTACAGCCTACATCACCGGATTCAAATGGTCGCTCGACAAGGGCTATGACTTTGTGTTTGAAATGGATGCAGACTTCTCGCATAACCCTGCCGACCTGCCCAGGCTTCTTGAGGCGTGCACGAAAGGAGGGGCGGACCTTGCCATCGGATCGAGGTACTGCAACGGTGTGAGCGTGGTGAACTGGCCGATTGGCAGAATCGTGATGTCCTACTATGCTTCGGTCTATACGAGGACGATGCTCGGAATGAAGGTATATGACACGACGGCAGGCTTTAAGTGCTACCGCAGGAAAGTTCTGGAGAGAATCGACCTGGATGACGTGAGGATGAAGGGATACGGTTTCCAGATTGAGATGAAGTACACTGCATACAAGCTCGGCTTCAAAATCACCGAAGTACCGGTCATCTTCATCAACAGGAAAGAAGGGACCTCCAAGATGAGCAGCGGAATTTTCGGAGAGGCTTTCTGGGGAGTAATCAAGATGAGATTCCGTAAATTCAATTAAATCCCAAAGTGATATGGGAAGATATGTGCTTTACGGAGGAACTGCAGTCACAGGGAAACGCTCTGGGATTGCCCTTGTTGTGATTGAGGGGGAACGGATCGGGAAGGTGATCTTTGAAGATGACGCGTCATACGCTGGAGCAATGGGCAGTGCCCTGTCCGGAAAAGGTGAATATGAAGGATTCGAAAGAATCTGCGTCGCAGGTAAATATATTTTTGCCGGAGGGATTGACGCACACGTGCATTTCAGGGAGCCGGGACTGACACAAAAGGCGGACTTGGAGACGGAATCCGGAGCGGCTCTCGCCGGAGGAGTGACATCCTTCATAGATATGCCGAACACGACGCCTGCAACGGTGTCGGCAAAGGCCCTGTCGGAAAAATTGGAACTCGCAGCAGGCAGATGCCATGCGAATTACGGTTTCCACATCGGAGCGAACAACAGAAATTCGAAAGAAGTCCTCAGTGTTCTGGAAAATATGGGACACCGTGTGGGAGGTGTCAAAGTCTTTATGGGTTCCTCCACAGGAGGAATGCTGGTTGACAGCGGCGATGCACTTGAGGAATTTTTCCGCATCAAGGGAAAAACGGTTCTGGTACACTGCGAGGACGAGAGCCTGATCAGGAAAGGTCTGGAAACGGCACGGGAGAAATGGGGTGAGGATATCCCTTTTGAGGCCCACCCGCAAATCAGAAGCAGAAAGGCCTGCATCCTGTCCTCTATGAAAGCCCTTGAGACGGCAATGAGGCTTGGCACCAAACTGCATCTTTGCCACGTCTCGACACACGAAGAAGCGGAGATGGTCAGGGCTGCAAAACTGAACAATCCTCTCATAACAGCAGAGACATCAGTCAATTACCTGCATTTCTGCGATGAAGATTATGCTCGTCTTGGGAGCCGGATCAAATGCAATCCGGCAATAAAGACTGCAGGTGACAGGCAGGCTCTGAGGGAAGCTTTGGCCTGTGGGGTAATCGATTGCCTGGCTTCCGACCATGCTCCTCATCTGGCACAGGAGAAGCAGGGCAAATACGGAAAAGTGCCTTCCGGGATTCCATCAATACAGTTCACCCTTGCTCTTCTGCTTCAGATTGCAGAAGAAACCGGGATGCCATTGACAAGGGCGGCCGAAGTGTTCTCGGAAAAACCGGCAGAAATCTTCAAGGTTAGGGACAGGGGGGTTCTGAAAGCCGGAAATTACGCAGACATTGTGGTCTTTGACCCGGAGGCGGAGCACGAGGTTACTGACGGGGAAGTCCTTTCGAAATGCGGATGGTCCCCGTATGTCGGGGAAAAAATGAAAGGGAAGGTCGAGAGGGTTTTTGTGAACGGAGAGGAGGCTTTCGGGAAGGACGGACTTCACAGAGAGAGGAATTACGGACAGGAACTTATTTTTGAATAAAACTGCCGGCTATGGAAAGGAGAAGAATAGTCATAAAGAATGTGCTGTCACCACTGAGGAACCTTCTGAGGAAACTGTCGGAACACGACATGATGCTCGTGCTCTCGCTTTTCGTGGGGGTTTCCTGCGGTTTGGCTGCGGTTCTTCTCAAATCCACAGTGGAATGGATTCACACGGGACTTACCGGCTGGTTCGGAAACAATGAGATATTCAACTACCTGTACCTCATTTACCCGGGTGTCGGAATGCTCCTTGCAATGCTATTTGTCAGATATGTCATCAGGGACGACATCGGTCACGGAGTGACAAAAGTGCTGCTTGCAGTCTCGAAGAATGAGTCTAAGATCAGACCGCACAATGTCTGGTCTTCAATTGCAGCCAGTTCCGTCACAATAGGATTCGGAGGTTCAGTCGGAGCCGAGGCTCCGATAGTTTACACCGGTGCGGCCATCGGGTCGAACGTGGCAAGGTATATGGGATTGTCCTACAAGAATATGACAATTCTTCTGGGATGCGGTGCGGCCGGAGCCGTAGCGGGAATATTCAAAGCTCCTCTTGCAGGAGTGCTGTTCACCCTGGAGATTCTGCTGTTCAATATTTCGATGTCCTCCATCCTGCCGCTGCTGCTTTCAACAGTTTCGGCGACGGTGATTTCCTACATCTTTCTCGGGGACTCCCCCGCCTTCCCCTGCACCCTTGAGCCGTTTGCGATGCACAATATTCCGTTCTACCTGATTCTCGGGGTCTGTTGTTCATTCTGTTCGGTGTATTTCACCAGAACCACTCTTTGGCTTGAGGACAAAATCAAGAGCATACAGAAACCTTACAGGAGATGGGGGTTGTCCGCCCTTTGCCTGGGTCTTCTGATTTTCCTGTTCCCTCCCCTTTACGGAGAGGGCTACGAATATGTGAATGCCCTTCTGAGCGGCGAGACAATCAATCTTGAGGGCAGGACTATCCTGTCTTTCATCCTGAATCATAAATGGGGAATCCCTCTGTTCTTCCTGCTGATTCTGCTGCTCAAGGTGTTCTCGATGTCATTCACAAATGCAGGAGGAGGTGTAGGAGGAACATTCGGTCCCACCCTCTTCGTCGGTGCCATTGCAGGATTCGTGGTCTCGAGAATC
Source organism: uncultured Bacteroidales bacterium (assembly GCA_945948555.1). Taxonomy (GTDB): domain Bacteria; phylum Bacteroidota; class Bacteroidia; order Bacteroidales; family UBA932; genus Cryptobacteroides. The sequence continues at coordinate 6,702 of CAMFBM010000039.1, forward strand.
ATCAACCTGTTTTTTGCAGGAAGCGGAATCGGGGTTCCGGAGCAGAATTTCGTGCTGGTCGGGATGGCGGGTCTGATGGCGGGAGTGATGCAGGCCCCTATGACGGCAATCTTCCTCATTGCAGAGATTTCAGGAGGATATGAACTTCTCATTCCACTGATCATCACGGCGACAATATCCTTCGGAATAGCAAGGGTTATTGAGCCATATTCCATTTACACTAAACGAATTGCGAAAAGGGGGGAACTTCTCACCCACGACAGCGACCAGGCCGTCCTCACCCTGCTTCACACGACCGACCTGATTGAATCCGACTTCAATTGTGTCAAGATTGACGACACCCTCGGGACTCTCGTGGATGTCATCTCGAAGTCTTCCAGGAACATCTTCCCCGTGCTGGACTCCAGAAGGCATTTCCAGGGATATGTCAGTCTGGAGGATATCCGCAGGGATATGTTCAAGAAGGAACTCTGGGAGAAGAATCACGTGTACAACTATATGAAATCAGCACCGGAATACGTCTATTCGGATGAGAAGATGGACACCGTGATGCGGAAGTTTGAAAAGACCGGGGCCTGGAACCTCCCTGTCGTGGACAAGGACAGAACCTATCTGGGATTTGTCTCAAAGTCAAAAATATTCTCATCGTACAGGGAACAGCTCAAGCAGGTGTCCCACGATTGAGCCAAAAGAAAACCACATTTTTATGAAAGAAATATACATTAAGGCAGTGGCCGAAAGGCTTTCAGTGAAGCCCTGGCAGGTGGAAAATTGCGCAAAGCTGTTTGAGGAGGGAGCGACAATCCCTTTCATCAGCAGGTACAGGAAGGAAAAGACAGGAGGGCTGGACGAGGTGGCTGTAGCAGAAATACGGCATTGGACGGATGTGTATGCCGAGATGGAAAAGCGCAAAGAGACCATTCTGGAGACCATAGCACAGGCCGGTGCGCTGAATGATGAACTCAGGAATAAAATTGAACAAAGCGTTGACCCGCGCGAAATTGAAGACCTGTATCTGCCTTTCAGGCCGAAAAGAAGGACAAAGGCGACTGCTGCAAAGGAGGCAGGACTGGAGCCACTGGCGGATGCGATGTACTCCGTCGGAATCTCCGATCCGCAGAAAGAGGCAAGAAAATATGTGGGAGAAAAAGTTGCCGATGAGCAGGAGGCTCTTCAGGGTGCAAGAGACATTATTGCGGAAAGGCTGAATGAGACGGCATCCGTGAGGGAGACTCTGAGGGGAATTTTCAAGAACAGGAGAGTCGTGACTAAAGCGACTAAGAAGGCATCCGACCCGCAGGCACAGAAATACAAATCCTATTTTGACTGGTCCGAACCTCTGGAGAAGATGGCCTCACACCGGCTCCTCGCCGTTTTAAGGGCGGAAGACGAAGGCTATCTCAACATCCGGCTTGACACCGACGTGGAGAAATGCTGCAAGAAACTTTACTATGATTTCTGCCAGGAGAGAAGGTATCCTTCAAAGGCACTCGGTGAGCAAATCCACATGGCAATGGAAGATTCATTCAAAAGACTGCTTGAACCTTCCATCACCAACGAAATAATCAGGGAGGCAAAGGAGAGGGCGGACATTGAATCCGTCAAAGTCTTCGGGGAAAACCTCAGACAGCTCCTCCTCGCACCTCCTGTGGGGCAGAAGCGTCTGCTTGCAATTGACCCGGGCTTCAGGACCGGCTGCAAGGTAGTCTGTCTTGACAGCGAGGGCAATCTCCTGCACAATGAGACCATCTACCCACACCCTCCTGCAAGCGAGAAAATCAAGTCCATCCAGGCAGTGAGCAGGATGATTGAGAAATATGGAATAGAGGTCATAGCTATCGGAAGCGGCACGGCAGGCAGGGAAACTGAAGAGTTCATCAAGAGGGTTCCGAAACCTGAAGGAATAAAAACATATATGGTCAGCGAGGACGGCGCATCCATCTATTCGGCCTCGGATGTTGCAAGAGCCGAATTCCCCGACTATGACGTCACCGTCCGGGGTGCGGTCTCCATCGGAAGGAGGCTGATGGACCCTTTGGCGGAACTTGTCAAAATCGATCCGAAATCGCTCGGAGTGGGCCAGTACCAGCACGATGTGGACCAGAATCTCCTCAAGGAAAAACTGGACAACACTGTGGAGAGTTGCGTCAATAGCGTAGGAGTGAACCTGAACACCGCAAGTCCATACCTTCTGAGTTATGTCTCGGGCATCGGACCGGCACTTGCTTCAGGAATCGTCGAGTACCGGAGCACAAACGGGGCATTCAGGTCCAGAAAGGAATTGACAAAGGTCAAAAGATTGGGAGACAAGGTTTTCGAACAATGTGCAGGTTTCCTCAGGATTCCCGGGGCGGAGAATCCTCTTGACAATTCGGCGGTACATCCTGAATGTTACCACATAGTCGAGAAGATGGCCTCCGACCTTCACACCAGCACGAAGGAACTTGTCGGGAATGCGGATCTGTGTTCAAGAATCAAGGCAGAGAACTATGTGGGAGACAATTTCGGACTCCCGACAATCAACGACATCATCAATGAACTTAAAAAGCCCGGACGCGATCCGAGGGAAAGCGTCCGGGACTTCAGTTTCGCTGATGATATCCACAGCATAGATGACCTTGTCACCGGAATGGAACTGCCCGGCATCGTGACAAATATCACGGCTTTCGGGGCCTTTGTGGACATCGGAATCAAGCAGAACGGTCTGATTCACGTCTCACAGATGGGAAAGGGAAGAGGTGCCGATCCTTCCGGGATTCTCAAACTTCACCAGCAGGTGAAGGTGCAGGTCATTTCGGTTGACACTGACAGAATGAGAATTGCCCTGAGGTTGATCTGAGAAAGAATACTCCGTGCCCGCCCTGGTCGGAATGACGAATGAGTCTTAGTCAGAATCGGCTGGGTCGTCATCTCCTGTTGAGTACTGGGAGATGTCATTGTCAGGAAGGTCCTCACCCTCTCCTGAACCTCCTGCTACTCCTGCATCATCATCATCGTCATCACCGTCGAGCCATCTTTCGATGTCTTCGGCGTCATCGGTCTTGACCTTGATTTTCACTAGATATATGGCATCCGGAATTTCCACTGTCACAGCATAGAAGCAGGTCCCGTCCGGCTTGTCATATTTCATAAGGTCCGGAAAATAGTCACTGAAACCCTTAGGGTACTTCTCTGCGAATGCGGCGGCAAGTTCCTCCGACATATTCTCATAGCTTACTACTGCTCTTTTCTTCTTAATATCCATAGTTTTTATATGCTTCAAAAAATCGGGTGCAATTATAAGACATTTTTCTGTCCCTGCAAAAACAAAATAGATATTTTTTGAAGATTCCTGCAAACATCTACATCCTCTCCGGAAGCGTGATGCCGAGAATGGACATCGCCTTGGTCAGGACCTTAGCTATGTTCTCAATCAGAACCAGTCTGTACCTGAGGACAGCCTCGTTTTCCTCGCGAAGGATAGGGGTGTCGTGGTAGTACTGGTTGAATTCCTTGGCAAGGTCGTAGGCATAGTTCGCCACCAGAGCCGGTGAGAATGCATCTCCCGCCTCAGCAATCTTGGCAGGGAACATATTCAGCATCTTGATGATGCGTATTTCCTTGGCAGAAAGGGCAATTGAAAGGTCAAGAGAATCCGTGCCGCAGGCAATCCCCTTTTCAGCTGCCTTGCGTAGGATGGATTTGATCCTGGCGTGGGTGTACTGGATGAAAGGACCGGTGTTGCCGTTGAAGTCAATGGACTCCTTCGGGTCGAAAAGCATCGTCTTCTTTGGATCGACCTTGAGGATGAAATATTTCAGGGCGCCGAGACCGATCATTCTGAACAGGCTGTCCTGCTCCTGTTCCGACATATTCTCGATTTTGCCCAGCTCCATCGAAGTCTCCCTTGCCGTCCTGCACATATCCTCAATCAGGTCATCCGCATCCACGACCGTTCCCTCGCGGGATTTCATCTTGCCCTCGGGAAGTTCCACCATACCGTAGGACAGATGGTAGATGTTGTCCGCCCAACCGAAGCCGAGTTTCCCGAGAATAAGCTTCAGAACCTGGAAATGGTAGTTCTGCTCATTCCCGACCACATAGATGTGTTCATCAAGGTTGTACTCGTTGAAACGCTGCTCGGCAGTTCCGAGGTCCTGGGTCATGTAAACGGAAGTGCCGTCGCCCCTGAGCAGGAGTTTCCTGTCGAGGCCGTCGGAAGTCAGGTCGCACCACACAGACCCGTCAGCCTCCCTCTCGAAGATTCCCATCTCAAGTCCTTTCTGCACCAGAGCCTTGCCGGAAAGATAGGTCTGTGACTCGTAGTAGGTCCTGTCAAAACTGATTCCAAGGTCTTCATAGGTCTTTGCGAAACCCTCGTAAACCCAGCCGTTCATCGTCTTCCAAAGGTCAACAACCTCAGGGTCACCCTGCTCCCACTTGAACAGCATCTCCTGAGCGGCCTTGAGTGAAGGAGCGTTCCTTTTTGCCTCGTCTTCAGTCATTCCGGATGCCACAAGCTGCTCAACCTCCTTCTTGTAAAGGTCGTTGAATGCGACATAGTAGTCTCCGACAAGATGGTCTCCCTTCTTCCCTGAAGACTGAGGAGTCTCCCCATTCCCGAGGACCTTCCAGGCATACATTGATTTGCAGATGTGTATTCCCCTGTCATTCACGAGGTTCACCTTCATTACCCTGTGGCCGTTGACCTCAAGGAGTTTTGAGACAGACCACCCGAGAAGGTTGTTTCGGATGTGGCCCAGGTGAAGCGGCTTGTTTGTGTTCGGTGAGGAATATTCAACCATTATGGTCTTCCCGGTGGCAGGCAGCTGGCCGAAATCCTCAGAAGCGGCAATCGCCTTGAAGAGGGAATGCCAGTAAATCTCCGAAAAAGAGATGTTCAGGAAGCCCTTCACGACATTGTAGGATGCTATTTCCGGACAGTTCCCCTTCAGGTAGTCCCCCACTGCCTTTCCTGTCATCTCAGGAGAAGACTTTGAAATCTTCAGCAGAGGGAAGACCACGAGGGTGTAGTCTCCCTCGAATTCCTTCCTGGTCACCTGCACCTGGAGCAAGGAGGAAGGGACCTCTGCACCATACAGTTCCTTTACGGCCTGAGCGGCCTTTTCTATTATAAATTGTTCTGGAGTCATCGTTGTTCTGATTGGAATATATTTACCCGAGGTAACTCTTGAGGAGCTTGCTCCTGGAGTTGTTCTTGAGTTTGCGGATTGCCTTTTCCTTTATCTGGCGCACACGCTCGCGGGTCAGCCCGAAACGCTCGCCAATCTCTTCAAGAGTCATCTCCTGGCAACCTATGCCGAAGAATGACTTGATGATTTCCCTCTCGCGCGGAGCAAGAGTGGAAAGAGCTCTCTCGATTTCCTTGTTGAGAGACTCGTTGACAAGTCCTCTGTCCGCATTCGGAGAATCATTGTTGACCAGCACATCCAGAAGGCTGTTGTCCTCGCCTTCCACAAACGGAGCATCCACGCTGACGTGACGACCGGAAACCCTCAGGGTGTCTGCAATCTTGTCCTTCGGGACATCTATCATCTCTGACAATTCGTCAGTTGAAGGCATCCTCTCGTGCTGCTGTTCGAATTTCGAAAGAGCCTTGTTGATCTTGTTCAGGGAGCCGACCTGGTTCAGGGGCAGGCGCACAATCCTCGACTGCTCAGCAAGAGCCTGAAGAATTGACTGACGAATCCACCACACGGCGTAGGAGATGAATTTGAATCCCCTTGTCTCGTCAAATTTTTCCGCGGCCTTGATCAGTCCGAGATTTCCTTCATTGATCAAGTCAGGCAGGCTGAGGCCCTGATTCTGATACTGTTTTGCCACAGAAACCACAAACCGGAGGTTTGCCCTTGTCAGTTTCTCAAGTGCAGCCTGGTCTCCCTTACGGATTCTCTGGGCGAGTTCCACCTCGTCCTCAACCGTGATAAGTTCCTCACGGCCAATCTCCTGGAGATATTTGTCAAGGGACGCGCTTTCGCGGTTGGTGATTGATTTTGTAATTTTAAGTTGTCTCATATATATGTTTCCTTTTTTCTGTTATATAATATATATATTTCTGTTATATTGTTATATAATATATATACCTTTATATAATATAAGTCATTCTGTGACGGGCAGAAAACGGCGGAGCCGCCGCCCGTCTGGACAACAGCTCCGCCTAGGTTAGATACCGGCCGGAAGATTACAATCCGAAACCGAAATATGATGAACGTCCTGCCGGTGTGACTCCTTCGATAAAGACTGCTCTCTTTGATTTCTTTATCACATTGATCACATCCTGCGGTGTCGCGACTGGCTGGTCATTGACATACTGGATGACAAAACCATCCTCAACTCCGGCATCCATAATCTTGCCTGAACCAATGGAGAATATCTCAACTCCCTTCTTCAGACCGAGCTGCTGCAAGGTCTCTTTGGAAGCCTGACGGATCTTTGCACCGTAGAAAGCCACTGCCCCATCCTTGTCAACAGTTCCTGTCTCCTGTGCAGTTCCCTTGAACTCCACATCAAGATTCAAAGTCCTGCCGTTTCTGACCACAGTCACGACAGCTTTGTCTCCCGGACGGTAGGTGCTGACTTTTTCCTGAACGGAGGCCGCATTGGTGATTTTTGTAGAATCGATGGCAACAAGAATGTCTTTTTCCCTGATGCCGGCATTATCCGCCGCACTTCCTTTCAAAACCTCAGTAATATATACGCCATTTAATGAAGAAAGTTTCAATTCATCAGCAATTTTCTGATTAATGTCAGTCATTGTGATGCCCAGAAGGGCACGTTTCACGCTGCCGAAGTCGATGAGGTCATCAACAATCTTCTTAACCATGTTCACAGGAATAGCAAATGAGTAACCTGCGTAAGATCCTGTCTGGGAGAAGATTGCGGTGTTCACTCCGACAAGGTGTCCGGACTTGTCAACCAATGCTCCGCCGGAGTTGCCCGGATTGACGGCGGCATCGGTCTGGATGAATGACTCAATTTTCATCTCTCCCGGATTCTGAGGAGGCATCGAACGGCCTTTTGCACTGACAATTCCGGCAGTAATCGTGGAACGGAGTCCGTAAGGGCTGCCGATTGCAAGCACCCACTCGCCAAGGCGAAGTTTGTCGGAATCTCCGAAAGGAATAACAGGAAGTCCCTGTGCATCAATCTTTATGAGACCTACATCAGTGGTCGGGTCAGTTCCGATGACGGTGGCATCGTAGGTCTTGTTGTTGTTGAGAGTCACTGAAACCTTTGTTGCACCGTCGATGACGTGGTTGTTGGTGACGATATAACCATCCTGCCTGATAATAACTCCGGAACCACTTGAGCGACTTTCCCTTGACTGAGGAAGACCGTCTCCGAAGAAGAAGTCAAACAAGGAGTTCGGGGCCGTCCTTACGGAATGGGTGGCGGTCACCTCGACATAAACTACGGCGTCGACCGCAGATTCCGCCGCGAAAGTGAAGTCCGGATAATCCTCCAATGACAAATTGACAGTCCTGTACTGGCTGCCATCCGGTGAAAGAGCGGTCTGGGAGAGATCCTGCCTTCCGGAACCGCTTGCTTCCACAACTGCCCACGCCGTAAGGCCTGAGGCAACGACGGCGATAAGCACTGTTATTATATTCCTTTTCATATATAGTTAATTTTTAATATTTTCGATGACCGGGGGCTCAAAAAATCAAATTATATGCCAAATATCACAAATATATTCCTATATTTGCTTGTTGAAGCCGGTCTTGGGAAAAGACCATATTTTTGAATATTAAAATATATAAATATGAAATTCATAATTTCCAGTTCAGAACTGCTTCGCGGAATCCTTTCCGTTTCAAAGGCCATTCCGGCAAAGTCGGCGCTGCCGATTCTTGAGAACTTCCTGTTTGATTTGAAGGCCAACACCCTACAGATAACGGCTTCAGACACGGAACTGACTTTAAGGACAGTACTTGAGGTTGAAAGGACCGATGAGGACGGGCAGATTGCCGTTCCCGCCAGCCACATCACCAACCTGCTGAAGGAACTTCCGGACCAGCCTCTGACAATCCAGACGAAAGACTCCGCCACCTTCGAGTGCAGTTGGGCCAGCGGAGCGTCAACCCTGCCTTACTTCCCTGCCGAGGACTATCCGGAGATTACAATGGCCGACGAGACTGCTGTGACAGTGGATTTTCCTGCGCAAAGCCTTGTGGACGGCATTTCAAGTACGATTTACGCCACTGCGGATGATGAGATCAGACCGGTGATGAACGGTATTCTGTTCGACATCGACACAGAATCCACCACCCTCGTAGCATCCGACTCCCACAAGCTCATCTGCTACACGGCTACAGATGTGAAGTCTGCCGAAAAGGCTTCTTTTATCCTGCACAAGAAGCCGGCTGCCGTCCTGAAGTCCATCATAGGAAAGAACACGGAAATCGTCAGCATCGCATTCGACTCCAAGAACGTTGTCTTCAAGTTTGAGAACACGGTTGTGGTTTGCCGTCTGGTAGTCGGCAAATATCCGAAGTACAGGGATGTCATCCCGCAGAACAACTCGAACGTGCTCAAGATGGAAAGGGTTCAGCTGCTCAACACCGTTCGCCGTGTGTCCGTCTGCGCCAACAAGGCCTCAAACCACATCAAGCTGGACCTCAAGCCAGGCTCGCTTGAAGTGTCAGCACAGGACCTGGGCTTCCAGATTGCAGCCTACGAGAAGATGGACTGCCAGTATGACGGGGAAGAGCTGACAATCGGATTCAAATCGACATTCCTGATTGACATGCTCAACAATATGACCTGCAACGAACTGGTCATCAAGTTCGCTGACAGCAGGCGTGCTGCTCTCATAGTTCCTGCGGAAAGTGAGGAGGAAAGCGGGAAGCTCTGCGGAATTCTGATGCCTATAATGATTTGACAATTATGAATCTTAATCTCGAACGTCCCCTGCTCTTCTTCGACATAGAGAGCACGGGGCTTAATATTGCCTCTGACAGCATCATAGAACTCAGTTTCGTCAAGATTCTCCCCGGGAATGAGGAGAGAATCAAAACCTGGAGGGTCAGACCGTGGGATTATGTAGGAAAATGCCAGCGTCCCATCAATCCGAGTGCGATGGCAGTGCACGGAATTACCAACGAAGAACTCGTGGGGTGTCCCACTTTCTATGACATCATTGATGAAGTCACACAATGGCTCGAAGACAGCGACCTTGCCGGGTTCAACTCTGCAAAGTTCGACCTTCCGATGCTCGCCGAGGAAATCGAAAGGGTGAGGACTTTCACCGACAAGAAGCCCCAGATCAATCTGCACGAAAAGAAAATGGTGGATGTTCAGAACATCTTCCACGCCCTTGAGCCGCGCAATCTGAAGGCCGCCTACAGGTTCTACTGCAATGCCGAACTCGAGAATGCCCACGCAGCAGAAGCAGACACGCTTGCCACCTACGAGGTACTCAAGGCACAGTTGGACAAATATCCCGAGACCCTGAAAAATGATGTCGGGTTCCTTTCCAATTTCTCTGAAAGGCAGAAAAACGTGGACTATGCCGGAAGACTGGCCTACAACGACAAGAAAGAGCCTGTCATCACCTTCGGCAAGCACAAGGGGAAAACTGCAAAGGAGGTTTACCTGCACGAGCCGTCATATTTCTCCTGGATCGAGCAGGGTGAGTTCACCCTCGACACCAAACGCCAGTTCGCTCTGCTGAGGCAGGAATTTGAAAAGGAGAAGAAGGCAGCAGCCGCAAGACCGCTGAATGAGGAGGAGCTGAATGCCTCCCTCGGAATGCTTGCAGGCAAGTGGTCCGGTGGCAACGGCAAGTTGTTCTGATTCATTCCGCCTATTCACAGCAAGATGAACATTGCACTGAAAACATTCTCGGGGCAGGTAATCTCACGGCCTGACACAACTTGGGAAAAAGAGAACAGGGACTATTACATTCCGGATTTCGTAAAAGGAATGCTATGGTCTCCTGTTCTTTTCACCCGCGTCGGGAAAGCCGGCAAATGTGTCGGCCGGAAATATGCCGACCGGTACACCGACGGGATAGGTTTTGGCCTGCTTCTTCATCCACTGGTGGAATGCAACGGGGAAGCGGTTCCATCCTCCTGTATGGACCACACGACCATACTCCCCTTCCCCCTATACAACAAGGTAGTGCTGGACACCCCGGGCAACGAGGCCGTTTACCTCTGCGACGATGTCGCTTTATGCTCTTTCCGAACCGGAGCGGAAACATCGGAAGTGAAGGACTCCGGGGCTATGCCCTCAGAGATAGCACCGGCTGTGACTGCAACAGAGAAGAAAGCATTGGAGATGTCCGTCCCGGTGGTGACAGTCTCAGCGGGAATCATCCTGGATGCCATCTGCGAAGTCTCCCGCATCACATCACTCAGAATCGGGGACATAGTGGCAGTTGAACTGCTTTCTCCTGCTGCACTGCCATTGAACTCATCCCGAACCGCCCTCTCAGCGACCTTTTGCGACAACGGAATTTTTGAGTTCAATCTTTTGAGGTAGGAGATCAAAGTCAGTGATATGACGAACTGACTCTCATCAACACAGCCTGACCGGGTATCTCATTCCAGACAGACACGCGACATAAGCATCCTCCTCATTACTAGTTTAGCAGAGAATAACAGTAATCACCTCCCGTGAAATTCATCCGCCACAGTTATCGTGCCTACAAGCCGTTGTAGTGGCATCCGCTGTGTCCAATGCGGTTCAATTTTCCTCACTCGCCAAGCGAGAAGGCCATAGAGGGCATCCTGTTGCCTTTGGCTGTGGCGAATGAATTTCACGAGAAATATTTTCTTTGTGTTTCAGATGAATTTTAGATTGGCTCGTCACGGCATGGGATGTTGTCAGTTGTGACCCATACCCTGATGCCTGCTGTGGAAATACCTGCTGCTGAATCTGCCGGGAATAGCGAAAATGTCAAAGGCCAGATTGACAAATGACTCTGAAAAACATTAAGAAAAAGAAAAAACATTAAAAAAGAGAAAAACTTTCATCGAAAAAAGA
>CAMFBM010000040.1 GCA_945948555.1 uncultured Bacteroidales bacterium
TATACCGTAAATATAAGAATAATATTTCTAATTATCAATATTACATTACACTAGTAGAGTCAATCTGGAACATCAGGGGCTTATTCACTCTATGCGTTACCTTGTTAATTATGATGACGTCCTGGGCTTGTATCGTCGTACCCGCACTCACATTGTGCGAGAATGCGAGCAGCAATGCCAGAAGAGATAGTATGTAGGATATGCGTCTCATAAAATCATTAACTCCATTAATCTCCTAAAGAGAGCCAAGCACTAAAAGAACCACACCTGCTACTATCAGAACAGGTGCTAAAATAGAAGTCAAATAATGGTTTTCTTTCTTTTATTCATCTCTGCTGAACTTACTCAAGCTTCATTTTCTCCAGTTCGACAACACGACCCACTTCGTCCGGCCATGTAAGTATGAGCTTGCCTTCGGAAATCTTGCCGGCATAATTCAGTTTCGACGACCACTCCGGGCCCTCATTCATGAAAAATGTCTTATGCTGTTCATTGACATAGACGCAGTAAGTAACCCTGTTCATAGAAAAACTGCCATCAGTCAAAGCACCTGTTACAATACACTCCGTACCATCTGCTGAAAAATCAAGATCGATCATCGCTCCGACCGTACTCTTTTCTCCTGTATCGTTATTATTAACGGTGGTCTCGTACTCTCCGTACCAATGACCAGCAAGCCAATGATTCATTGTACCTTCCTTTTCACATGAGCAAAGGTAGAAAATCGCCGCAATAAATGTTAAGATCCGTTTCATAGTTCAATATTTATATCAATAACGATAATATCCATAAAGCACTTCCATATAGATGCACAAAAATAACAATATGATTCCTAAAGAAGGTAAATTGTTACAAGAAAGGATTAAAACAATTAATAAATCCGTATTACCTGATAGGTTAACGCCAAATTTTGACGAATAGAAAACCCCATCTCGCCAGAAAGTCGCCAAAATAAAAGAAGAAGAGTTGCTAACTCTATGATTTACATATTGTTAACAACTCTTCCAAGTGCGGGTTATGGGTCACTACCAAAGAACACCAAACGAGAGTTCAAACTTTTCCCATTTTTCCAAAAGGCTTCCTAGTACTTACGTAAGTTAAGCGACTGAAAACAATTTTCTCGCTTTGGTAAATTTACGGTAGTTTTTGGAATGATTTGTACCTCTCGTGTACCTCGCACTTGCATTCCCCATTGCAAAGGGAACACGCAAAGATACAAATTCCCCTTCGCAAAAATGTACCTGTGATGTACCCGAACGAGCAGCCCACATCGACCTCGCCAACTGGGTCCTATAATATCTTGAAATAAATAGGCTCTGAATCACCTCAGAACTATCAAAACCATTATATTTGTAAACGTGAATTATAAAGATTGAATTATGACAAAGACATCTATCATGAATGTACAGGGAATCGAAATAGCCCTGTCAACAATCAACGAAGAAGACTTTATCTGTATCACAGACATTGTAAAAGCCAAGGGTGGAGATGCCCGCGCAGCTGACATCATAAAGAACTGGATCAGGAACCGAAGCACTATTGAATTCCTTGGCACTTGGGAAACACTATACAACCCAGATTTTAAAGTGGTCGAATTTGACCACTTTAGAAAAGAGGCCGGATTGCCAACATTCACAATGAGTGTCAGCAACTGGATTGAGAAAACAGGAGCCATTGGAATCATATCCAAAGCCGGACGATATGGTGGAACCTATGCTCATAAAGACATTGCATTTGAGTTCTGCTCTGCAATCAGTCCAATGTTCAAGCTCTACGTCATCAAGGAATACCAGCGCCTCATCGAGCAGGAGCGCAGCGAACTCGCCCTATCATGGAACGTAAAGCGCCTCTTGTCCAAAGCCAATTACCACATCCACACCGATGCCATCAAGAACGTGATCCTTCCAAAACTCAACATCAGCCAGATGAAGCAGGGCCTCGTTTATGCAAGCGAAGCAGATCTTCTGAACATGGTTCTCTTCGGCTGCACAGCCAAACAGTGGCAGGAAGCAAACCCTGAACTCGCCAAGACAATGAACATCAGAGACACGGCCACAATAAACCAGCTGATCGTCCTCTCAAACATAGAATCCCTCAATGCGGAGCTTATCAAGCAAGGAGTATCAAAAGAAGATAGATTCACCATCCTGAGTCGCACTGCAGAAGAGCAGCTTGCCGTTCTGATATCCAGAAATGCAGAACAGAACTTTGCAAAGCTCGCATCAGAAGATCCAAAACTCATAAAATAGTTCTCTTTATAATTCACACTCAAGAAACTATTTCTTGCGGTAATTCCATCGTGGAGTTACCGCTTCAGTAAATAGACGAAAACACCGCATTGGTAATCATGCAATCGCTCACTTGATAGAGAAAACTGCCACATTTTCGTAATTGCGCCAATCGAAACAACCTCCTGAACAATAATAAGTTTAACTACTTACATGTTTTATCATTAGAGATACGTATTGAGGTTCGCCTTCCCAAGATTCAAAAGAAATGCTATTCTGTAATTTGGTAAATATTAAATATACTTGTGCCTCGGTAGGTATCACTCCATTCAAGGGTTTAAATGGAATTGAAATAGCATCTATCTGTCCTTTCGAATTAATGATGACCATCACGGATTTTGCTGATATCCCGTACGAACAATGAGGACATTTTTTCTTTTAGATTGTCATCAAAGGCCTCAGAAATCACTCTGGCTATTTTAGTATAGCCATCACTATTGTTCTCTTTGGCAGCCATAGCTAATCTAGTATAACTATCGATATCGCCAATCTTGGGATTTGATATAACATTTATTATTCCAGAACCACTCGTGGTAACACCTATGCTTATTTTAGACCTTGTGTCTTTCTCATTAGTTGCATTAACTTAAATATTACTGCTGTAATAATAGCGGCTGTAATCCCGGAAATAACATAGCGGAGGACATGTTTCATATTCAATTATATCTTAGTTCCAAACACAAATAATATTATCTGTTCCACGTACTCATCCACCAGTCATAAGCATCTTCCCAATTCCATTCCCAATCTTCTAAGTTGCCGCTCCCATACCCTTCCTACTATAGAAATCTTTCCATGCATAAAAATATGTATCGTTCCATGCTTCTAAGAAACCGTTGAAATCAAACTCATCTCCAGGCAATGAAACCAAACTCTCCAACAGTATCCAAAGCTGTTCTGGCATTAATTTGTCATCATTCTCATCTTCTATACAAAAAACTTATCTTTGTATCGGAAACCGTACGGAAATTTAACGAAATTTTTGTACCTCTCTTGTATCTCAATAAAATAAAAGAGCTCTAACTCTTTGACTTTTAATCAATTAAGAATTAAAGCTCTTTTGTGCGGGCGAAGGGACTCGAACCCATACGCCTCACGGCACCAGATCCTAAGTCTGGCTTGGCTACCAATTACAACACGCCCGCGCGTTTTTTCCCGGTACGACACTTGTCTTGGCAAGGGCCGGAAAGGACTGCAAAGATACTACAATTTTACTTCTTTGCAAATTTTGCACAACACCAGTTGTCCATCTCGTCACTGCCTTCAAAAGAAAGTCCGCTGTTTTGTGCAACTCCCTGAATCATCGGGAGATCTTCGGTGTAGAATCCGCTGACAAAAAGGAGACCTCCACTGCGCAGGCTTCTGGAGTATGTCGGAATGTCCTGCAGGAGGATGTTCCTGTTGATGTTGGCCAGTATGACATCGTATTTCCCGGCCTGCAACAGGGATGCATCCCCGCAGTAAGTCTCGACATGTCTTGAGACGCGATTTCGGATGGCATTGTCGTAGGCGGATGCGGCTGCCACGGCATCGATGTCGATGCCGTAGCAGTGGGCGGCCCCCATCTTGGCCGCCAGGATCGCCAGAATGGCGGTCCCGCATCCCATATCAAGCACTGTCCGGCCTTTCACTGCCGCTTCGTTTTGCAGCAGAGCCCTGCACATCATGTATGTAGTGTTGTGATGCCCGGTCCCGAAGGCCATCCTCGGGTCGATGGTCACATTGAATCTTGTCCGTTTCAGTCCCTTGTGGAAACTTGCCTTAATGGTGCATTTCCCGTCAACCACAATCGGGGTGAAATTTTTCTCCCATTCGGCATTCCAGTTCACTGCCGGCATCAGGTTGGCGGAAACCCCGGTCACATCAAACCCGTAGGCAAGCCCTGCCAGAACAACCTTCAGGGCCTGCTGGTCGTAAAGTTCCTTCTGTACATAGCCGTTCAGACAAGGTGCCTGAATTTCAAAGGATTCAAACGGGAGTTCGTCAAGTTCCGCGATGAGAATCTCCGCATTTTCCTCCGTAAAGGGGTCAATGGTCATTGAAACTTGAATGTACTCTTGTGTGTTCATAAGATTATTATTGATTGTTATTGTTTGTCTGCTGTGCAGTCCCGTCACCAGTGTTCCCGGCGGTGTCATCTCCAGTGTTCTCAACAGTCCCATCGCCGCTATCCTCAGCAGTTGCCTGCACCTCATTCTCCAGCTGGCTCTGCTCCTCCTCCGACAACTCCTCGATTTTCGTCGTGGCGGCATTGACATAGTTGATTTCCTTCTTCAGACTGTTGACGGCCTCCTGTCTCTCGTTCTCCCTGATGGCTTTCTCCACACCCTTGCTGAAGATGTTCCTGATTGCCTCGCTCAAATCAAGCCTGGTCTGCTCCACTACTGAGGTGAACACAGGCACCTTCCTGTTCCTGTACTTCGCCCTGCCGACCTTGAACTTGAGATTGTCGAAATCCTTTCCCCACAAATCCACTCCGAACCGGATGATCAGTGGAGATTTCAGAACGGAAACGTGGTAGCTGAACGACTGGTCAAGATTCTGGATTCCGCTCATCGCCAGTGAATACCTGTCAACGGACATCACGAACGGGAACACCTCAAGACGGCTGTCAGAGATGATTCCCTCAACAGACATATCCTTGATTTGTATGTTGTGTATATTCTTGAATTTCAATAGTCTTGCAACCTTGAAAAGACTTTCGCTCTCCACAAGGGCAAGATTCTTCCCGCTGATTCTGATCACTCCGTTGAGTGACGGTATCACAAGGCTCATCGTGGTGTCAATCTTCGCGGTCGCTGCCATCTCGCAGTTCAGCAGTCCCTTGAACGACTTGAGCATAGGCATCAGGGTGTCCACCGCAGGAATCATCTCGATGATTTTCTCCGCAGTGATGTCAGTCAGACTCAGATTGAATCCTGTCTTCAGGTTTTTCTTGCTCCTGGTCGCGTAGAATCCCTCCACGAACATATTCCCCACATTGCTCTCCGCCTCAATCCTCTTGAGCTGCAGACATCTCTCCTTCATCACCAGTTCAGCTTCCATCTTCTTCATTTCCATATTGGAGTACCGAACTTTGGAGGCTGCAACGGAGATGTTTGCCCTGATGTTGGCAGGTACAATAAGCAGCGGCGAAGAAACGCTTTCACCGGTATCCTCGATGGAATCCAGCACCTCGGGCTCCTCAAAGTGGTGATGCCCGATTTCCGCCCTTGTCTTCCTGAACTCATCCCCGAGGCTGTATGCACGGAGAAGTTCGTTGACATTCAATGTGTCAGACCTCACATCGAGATTCAGACTGAGCGGCCCGTTCCTCAGGACGGCACCTCGGAGTCCCCTGAGTGAACCTTTGACCGACAGGTCGGAACTTCCGCTTTTCAGGTGGAAGGAGTTGATGGCAACCTCGTTGTTGTTAACCCTTCCGGAAAAAGCCGAAACCGATGTCTTAAGAGGGAAGTGCGCTGTCCTGAGCATAGTCCTGCCCAGGCTGAGGTTTCCGTTGAAATCCCAGTCCTTGTAGTATTTCGAGAGGGCTTCGTCAAGTTTGAAATTCGGGTCACTTTGCTGGAAGTCTTTCTCACTCAGCCATTCCGGCACACCTCCTGCCATCCTCCTCCTCATAAGGAATGACGGCAGTGAATCCTTAGGAACATCCGGATAGACGCGCGAAAGGGAGTCAATCCAGGCTTTTGCCCTCTTGCTCCTTTCCCAGTCCTCGTGCCTTGTGGCGGTTATGTCGAAATTCATCCCGCGCACCATCAGGCGGTTGCTTTCTTCCTTGATACCAATGAACCCGGTAGAACTCTTCAGGGAAATTTTCGGATTTCCCGGCCTGGCCTTGTCAGGACTGATTTTGAAGACATTGTCCGATTTCGAGAGTGAAACCGAGCAGGAATCGCTGTCCGTGAGGGTGATTTTCCCGATCTCAAGCCTTCCTCCGAAAGGATGGAAGACGGAAGTGTCCCTGTTCTTGAGCACTGCTGCATCGTTCTGTGCCATCAGCGCCAGATTGCTGCCCTCCAGACTGAATGAATTCCTGTAATTCACGAGAGCCTTCCCGACTTTCGCCACGACCGCCAGCATTCTTGTCCCTTTTCTCACATCTTCGTCATACTTGTTCCCCACGGTGGCCAGTTTCACGTCCAGAGAGTCAATGTCCACGTTGACGGAATCCGAAGGCATAGCCACCTTCAGCCTGTCGCTTCGAAGGAATCCCGTCAGATTCGCTCCGTAGAACCTGTAAGGGTCAATCTGCGACAGCCTGATGCGTCCCTTTGCCTCTGCCTCAATGCCTCCTTCCATCGCAATCCCAAGTTCTTCAGGGAGATATGTAGCAATGGTGTCAAGCGAAGTGGCGATCCTTCCGTCGATGTCGAAAAGAGGATCCTTTCCGGCAATGTCCAGGGCTTTCCCCTTGAGAGCCATATAGATAGCCTCTCCGTTGAAATACAGGCTCCTGACATCCACATCCACAGGCTTCCCGTTTCCTCCGGATGCGCTGATTTCCGAGCCGGCCCTTGCATTCATCCCGATTTTGGGATTAACGAGCATTGCGTCCGGTACATTCAGTCTGAAACCAATTTCCGGAAGGACATTCCCGTCAAAAGCAAAGCTCCCTTTTGCCGAGGCCTCCGCGTTCAGAACTGCATCAGTTTTGAAATTCAGTGCATCCTTGAATGTGCTCCTCTTGAGGTAGGCCAGAACATCTTCGATCCGGCATCCGTCAACGGCCGCCCTCACATCCAGGGCGAGACTGTCCGGGAAATACCTGACAGAGCCCGAAGCAGTCACCGGAATGGAAGCCACAGACCCCTCAAACTTGCTGATGTTGATTGCCGGAACAGAATCCTTCGGAAAGGAAACTTTTGCGGAAGCCTCAATCGGAACCATCATTCTTCCTATGGCCGGCATTGACACTCCCGTCCTCGCCTCAAGTCTCACGGCATATTCCTTCCATTGCCTGTGTATGTACATTTCTTTGAGCCTCAAGGCAATATAGAGCGAATCCCTTTTGTTGCAGTACACAATCAGAGGGTTGTCCTCAAGGCTGATTTTCCCAAGGCTTATGGCCGGAAGAGAAAGCCCTTTCCCGTCTTCCGGCACTTCGCTGTCTGGCTCCTCCGCCTCCTCTGCCATGAAAATATTCCAGTTGGCGGTAGAATCATTGTAGTTCTTAACAAAGATTCTCGGTTTTTTCATCTGTGCGTACGGAATCCTGATTTCCTTTCCAATCAGGGACAGCACGTTGATTGAAACGGTGAATCTGTCGAATGAAGCCAGGGTGTCGGCCTGTGGTCCTTTCCCTCGCCTGAGCATCCAGTTCCTGCCCCCGGTGGTGTCCAGGGCGGCAAATCTTTCGGAAGGATAGGTTATGCTCATTGAGTCAAGGGTGACGCTCACATTCGGGAAATGCCTGAATACGGATGCACTCACCTTACCGAAGTCCAGGGTACCGTCAATGTAATCATCTGCAATTCTCTCGACCGTTCTTGTCAGAAAAGCGGGGGAGAGCAGAATCTGGAGAGTGACAAGCAGGATTGCCCAGATACCTGCAATCCAGCATACTGCCTTCAGAAGCCTCTTTCCTCTCTTCCGGCCATTTTTTCCCGTGTCCGTTTCAGAAAATTTCCGTGTTCCCTTCATAAAAAATCAATTAAGCGCTGCAAAGATATAAAAAAAAGGGTTGGCCACAGAAGCGGTCAACCCTGAATATTTTTCTTCAGATAAAAATCTGATTACTGCTCGTCCTGGAGCTGGAGATGCTGAACGTAAATGGCTTTCTTGATCTCTTCCCTTCTTTTGACTGACGGTTTTACAAACTGTTTGCGTGCACGCAGTTCGCGGATTGCGCCTGTCTTCTCGAATTTCCTTTTGAATTTCTTGAGAGCCTTCTCGATGTTCTCGCCTTCCTTGATTGGAACTATAATCATAACTTTATCACCTCCTTTTTCTTTTGCGGCTGCAAAGGTAATCAAACATTTGAACAATCAAAAATTAAATTCGCTTTTTGTCGCACAACTCCCTGAAAGTCATCATCCCGGATGTCGCTACATCCTTTATGTGGGTAATCCTGCGGTCGTGCACCGGCACATCCTTCGGGTCTATTATAAATACAGGTGTGTCATTCCCGGCATACCTGTAAAGCCCCGCTGCCGGATAGACCTGTAGGGAAGTACCTACAATCAGGAGTATGTCAGCCCTCTGGACAGCATCTATTGCCGCCTCGATTTTCGGCACCGCCTCCCCGAACCAGACAATGTGCGGCCTGAGCTGGGCTCCGTTCGGTGCAAGGTCCCCGAGGACAATCTTCCCGTAGCCTATGTCAAAGACGCTCGCCTCCGAGAAACCGTCAGCCTCATTGCAGCAGTTCTCCGGGCGCACCTTTGTCAGTTCCCCGTGCAGATGTATGATTCGCGTACTCCCCGCCGCCTCGTGGAGGTTGTCGACATTCTGTGTCACCACAGTCACATCATAGTCCCTCTCCAGTTCGGCAATCGCGATGTGGGCCGCGTTGGGTCTGACCGTCCTGAGCTGTTCACGTCGCTGGTTGTAGAAATCCAGCACAAGGGCCTTGTCGCGATACCAGCCGTCAATCGACGCGACATCCTCGACATTGTAGTTCTCCCAGAGACCGTTGCTGTCCCTGAATGTGCTTATCCCGCTTTCGGCGCTCACTCCCGCGCCGGTGAGAACGACCAGTCTTTTTTTCATATATGTTATATATGGTATAAGGTGTATTATATATTATATATATGTATATAGTTCATATATATCATTATACCGGTAAAGAGAAATAATATTTCCTTGCCCAATACTCGAATAGCGGGTCAAGGACCACGGGCTCATCATTCTCGTCGAAAGTGATGACCTCCTTCTTCTTGAGCGCGTCCTTTAACCTTTTGACATTGGCTGAGGAGTTCAGGGAGTATTTCTCGATTATGTCCGTCGCGCTGAATTTCTTGACCCCTTCAAGGACGGCCTTCAGAAGGCTTATCTGGAAGTCCGTCAGACTGTCCAGGATTGAGATGAACTTCGGCTCGTGTATGCTGAGGATGACTCCGAGGGCATCCGTCATTATGCCTTCGTTCATATAACCTTTGGAAAGGGAATTGCAGATGGAGAAGAAATGGTTCAGATACCAGATGTTGTTCCTGAACAGCCTGCAAGCCCCCAGAGCCTGCTCCTTCTCAAGGACCTTGCCTCCCTGGAGAAAGCCCCTGACGATGTGCTCCACAATCTCCCTGTCCTCGATTGTCGAAAGAGGAATCCGGTTCACCAGACCGTAGAAGAACTTGTGCTCTTCGAAGATGTATTTCATTGCGTTCACCTTGGAACCGCAGAAGATGAAACTGCAGGGCGGATTTCCTCCCTCCCTGACGCTTTTGAACACTCTCTCCATTGCCTTGAACAGGTCCCAATGGGCTTCGTCTGCAAGAATGGTCTGGAATTCGTCAAGAATCACGATGAGCCTTGTCTCCTTCAGAGAGGCGATTCTGAAAGGCAGGAAGGCCATCTTCTCCATGTCATTCGTGTCGGGATCCCAGTTCAGGGAAACCGCCTCGTCGCAGGAAGTGAACCTCTGGCTGTCGAAGACGAAATGCGTCCCGTCGAGGAAGGTCCGGACAATTTCCCCGCATTCTTCCGGAGAGGATGCCACGCTGCGTATGACCGCACTTCCAAACCTGGTCAGAAAATCCCTGCAGGTCCTGATGTTGAACATGTTCAGGCTGGCGACAGGGGAGACCTTCCCTTTGATGTTCATGTTGAACAGGGTGTTCTGGATTACGGATTTTTTTCCGGTCTTTGGAGGTTCGAAGATTACCACGTTTTCTCCGCCTGCAATGAGGTTTGACAATGCATTGCATTCGTTCTTCCTGCCGACAAAGTCCCTGCCGGTCACAAATCTGTCATATATAAACGGGGTGTCCATATTGTTAGGGAAGATTATCTGATGTTCAGGATTCGTTTTGTCGGCTTCGCAACAATCTGTATGTCAATGCTCTCGATGCTCAGCCCCTTGAATTTCTTTTTCTTGAGCCGGGATTCTATGATCTCGAGAAGTTCGTCATCCACGAGATCCTTGTAGATGTGCCTCTCGCAGTCGTACACGTGGATGTGACGGGATGTGTTCACGTCAAAGTACATCTTGTTGTTTGAACTGAGTCTTTTGCCGTAGACCCCGAGATCTGCAAGTTGGGTCAGTATGTTGTAAACCGAGGCAACGGTTACGCTCCCCTCACCGTTTTTCCTGATCTCATCCACAACGGTGTCGGCAGAGGCGTGCCCCAGGCAGAGCATAGCCTTGTGTACCGCAAGACGTTGCGGGGTGGCTTTAAGTGAGTGCTTTTTCAGGTTGCTCTTGAAGGTTTCCAGTTCGTCGGCAAAATCTCTCTGCATATTCCCAATCTTTATAAGATTAAAAAGATAACCTACAAAGATATTAAATAAATTATAAACCCCATCATATATTTTGCGGAACCACGGAAAAATGCTATTTTTGCCCTTTCTATGCCGTATGAAAAAATATGGTGTGCGTGGACTGAAAAAATATGAAAAAGAAAGAGAAATTCGCCCGATATGAAAAATATGCCCTTGTGACGGGCGCGGCTTCCGGAATGGGAAAACTCTATGCCGCCAAGCTTGCAAGGCGCGGTTACAATCTTCTGCTGGTTGACATCAATGCCTTGAAACTCGACGAGGCTGCGCAGGAAATCCGCTCCGAGGTTGCTTCATTCGATGATTACAGAAAAGAGTGGACTCCGGCCTTCGACCTTGTGACAATCCCCCAGGACCTTTCGGCCCAGGATGCCGCAGCGAAGGTTGCCGCCGCAGCGCAGGGAAAGATTGTCGAGGTGCTGATCAACAATGCCGGGATAATGTTCTGCAAGAAGACTTGTGAGACATCTCCCAGGTTCCTGTCCCTCATAATGATGCTTCATTGCTACACTCCTTTGATGCTGTGCCGTGAATTTGTTCCGGGTATGATTGAAAGGGGAAGGGGCTATGTGCTGAACATATCTTCTCTGGCTGCCTGGATGGAATGGCCTGCAATCGGGATGTACGGTAACACGAAGAGGTTTGTCAAGGGATTCTCCCGTTCGCTCAGAATAGAGTGCAGGGGAACCGGGGTGAGTGTGACAAATGCCTATTTCGGTGCGGTTGACACCCCTCTGGTGCCTCTGAAGCCGAATCTCAGGAAACTTGCAAGGAATCTTCAGGTGATGATTGACGCGGACAAGGCGACTGACAAGGCCCTGAAGGCGATGTTCAGGAAACGCAAGGGCACGATGCCGGGTTTTGTCAACAAGATGTTCTTCCCGTTTGTAGTCATCCTTCCGGACTGGCTGCTCGCTTGGGCGATGAACAAGTTCGGCAGATATCTCTACACCAAGAATTGCTAAAGTGGAATCAACCTCGTAAAAATCAAGTATATGGAATCTGTAAAATGTCTCATAATAGGTGGTGGACCTGCGGGTTACACAGCTGCAATCTACACTGCGAGGGCGTCTCTCTCACCGGTTCTTTACGAAGGTATGCAGCCGGGAGGCCAGTTGACCACGACCACTGACGTCGAGAATTTCCCGGGTTTCGAGAAAGGGGTGTCAGGCCAGACCCTGATGGATTCGATGCGTGCCCAGGCTGTCCGGGTGGGCGCAGACCTCAGGAGCGGGATGGTGACCGCTGCCGATCTCTCCTCAAGACCGTTCCGGATCACGGTGGACGGGGAAAAGGAGATTTCCGCAGAAACCCTCATCATCGCCACAGGGGCCACTGCAAAGTACCTCGGACTGCCTTCAGAGGAGAAATTCAAGGGTATGGGTGTCTCTGCGTGCGCGACCTGTGACGGCTTTTTCTACAGGGGAAAGGATGTGGCGGTTGTCGGTGGAGGTGACACTGCCTGCGAGGAAGCCTCCTATCTTGCCGGACTGTGCCGCAAGGTGTATATGATTGTCCGCAGGGATGTCTTCAGGGCCTCTGCGGCGATGCAGGAAAGGGTGCTTTCCCTTCCAAATGTGGAAGTGCTTTGGAACTGCTCCACAAAGGAGGTGCTCGGCGATATGATGACCGGTGTGACCGGTGTACGCGTGGGGAGGAATGACGGCGAGGTTTTTGATATTGCGGTGGACGGATTTTTCCTGGCCATCGGACATCACCCTAACTCAGAGTTGTTCAGCGCCTGGGTGAATGTCGATTCACAGGGTTACATCATCACCGAAGGCAAGTCATCTAAGACGAATGTCGAGGGGGTCTTCGCGGCAGGTGACGTGCAGGACCCGGCCTACAGGCAGGCGGTTGCGGCAGCAGGCTCCGGATGCCGCGCTGCAATGGATGCAGAGAGGTTCCTCAGCCTTCAGGGACTCGGCAAAGCGTGACGGGAATTACACAACAGTGAAATTTGAAATATTTATGAAATACACAAAAATCGTCCTGACGGCAATGACGGCTGCCTTTCTTCTTGCGGGCTGCAAGTCGCAGTATGAGGCACTCCTGAACAGCACCGACTCCGATGCCAAGTATGAGGCGGCCTTCGATTATTTCAACACTCGCAAATACAACAAGGCGGCCGCTCTTTTCGAGTCCCTTTCGGTCCTGACATCGGGAACGGAGCGTGACGACACGGTCCAGTATTACTGGGGATTGAGCAATTACCGTCAGAAGGACTATCTTACGGCTGAGGCGAATTTCGACAGGTTCACGGAGCACTATCCGAGAAGTCCTTTTGCTTCGGAGGCCAGGTTCCTCAGGATTGACTGCCTGTACCGTTCCACATTGAGGTATGAGCTGGACCAGAGTCCGACCTACAGGGCGATGGATGCCATAACCCAGTATGTCACCGAGTATCCGAACTCTTCCCATGTCTCCGTCTGCTTCGAGATGTTGGATGACCTTCAGCAGAGGCTTGACACCAAGGCATTTGAGGGAGCGAGACTGTATTATCACATGGAGGACTACCTCGCGTCCAGGGTGGCTTTCAGGAATGTGCTCAAGTCCAATGCGGACAATATGTACCGTGAGGACATCCTCTACTACATCGCGATGTCTTCCTACAAGTATGCCAAGCTCAGCGTGCTGCGCAAGCAGAAGGAGAGGTATCTCGTCTTTGTGGATGACTATCTGAATTTCATCGGGGAGATTCCCGATTCCAAGTACAGGAAGGAACTGGACGCCCTTTACAGGAGGGCCCGGAAGGAACTCGGAAAGGGTTCGGTCAATGATGCTGAGGAAAATGTGAAGGAGAGGGAGTACGCCAAGGAACGGAAGGCTCTGGAGAAGGCTTTGAAGAATGAGGAGAAAAAATCATCGAAAGAAAAAAATAATTGAAACTCCGTTCCGTGACGGAGGTATAATTAAATAGGAAGAAATATTTACAATTATGGATAAAGTAAAAAAAGTACCGGTAAACACCATTACGAGGGACCTTTGCGACCTCGCCGCCCCGACGGGCAATATCTATGAGACTGTGGTGATTCTTTCAAAGAGGGCAAATCAGATTTCCCTTGCCGAGAAGAAGGAACTCACCAGGAAACTTGAGGATTTCAAGAATGATCGCGACACGATGGAGGAGGTCTTCGAGAACCGCGAGCAGATTGAGATCTCAAAATACTACGAGCGTCAGCCTAAACCCGGTCTTGTCGCAATCTCCGAATTTGAGAACGGCGAGATTTTTTACAGGATGGCAAAGGAGGACAATAAAGAATAACCTATGCTTACCCGCCTGCAGGTAAAGAATTATGTTTTGATAGACTCTCTGGACATTTCCTTTCCGGAGGGTCTTGTCATAATCACAGGCCAGACAGGAGCGGGAAAATCAATTCTCCTGGGTTCCATAGCCCTTGCGCTCGGTTCCAAGGCCGATGCGTCCCTGATAGGGGAGAACGGAGACAAATGCGTGGTGGAGGCCGAGTTTGAAGCGGATCCCGAAGATGCATCCCTCCGTTCCCTTGTTGAGGAAATGGATGCAGACTGGGACGGAGGACATCTGATTCTCAGAAGGATGGTAGGCAGGACGGGTAGAGCGAGAGCCTTTGTAAACGACAGCCCCGTAACGTCTTCTGCCCTGCAGTCTCTCTCAAGCAGGCTCATAGACATCCACTCCCAGCATCAGACTTTGAAACTTGCCGATGCAAGGTTCCGTTTGTCTGTCCTTGACCATTATGCAGGTAACGGCGGACTTCTTTCGGAGTGCTCCCGTGCTTACTCCTCGTATGTGTCCTGCAAGTCCGAGGTTGAGGAACTGAAGTCCTTTCTGGCGAAAGCGGGGGCGGAGAAGGAATACAACGAGGCCCGCTACAGACAGCTGGAATCCGCATCTCTGCGCGAAGGGGAAACGGAGGAACTGGAAGCCGAGCAGAGGCAGCTTGCCAATGCGGAGGAAATCAAGAGCAGTCTCTATGCAGTGGAGAGTATGTTCTCCGACGATGAGCAGACCGGCAGGATGTCTTTGGATTCCATTCTGAGGGATGCTGCAAGAAGGCTGGAAAAAATCTCGGAATACGTTCCGCAGACCTCTTCCCTGATTGAAAGGCTTGAAGGGGCAAGGGTTGAGCTTGACGACATTCTTTCGGAAGTCTCGTCCATTGAGGAGCGGATGTCATTCTCTCCGGACAGACTCGCACAGGTGGAGGAGAGAATGTCCCTTCTGTACTCCCTGATGCAGAAATTCGGCTGCCGTGACGTGACTGGACTCATTGCCTGCCGCGATTCCCTGTCCGGGGCTCTTTTTGACTCTGCCGCCGTAGAAGACAGGCTCGCTGAACTTTCATCCCGATTGGACGCCCTGAAGAAGGAATATGATACTCTTTGCCGGAAACTCCATTCCGCAAGGACACAGGCGGCTCTTCCTTTCGCTTCGGACATAGAGAAATCCCTTCACAATCTGGAATTGCAGAATGCAGTCTTTTCAGTCGGAATCTGCCCGGCAGGTGCAGGTCCTTCAGGCACTGATTCGGCCGTGTTCCGTTTCTCATCCACAGGGACCAATCCGGTGGATGTCGAAAAATGTGCCTCCGGAGGTGAACTGTCAAGGATAATGCTCTGTCTCAAAGACAAGATGGCCCGCTACACCCGGATGCCTACAATGATTTTTGACGAGATTGACACGGGAGTCTCGGGAAGCGTGGCTGACAAGATCGGTTCGATGATCTGCTCAATGGGGGAGAATATGCAGGTGTTCGCCATCACCCACCTTCCGCAGGTTGCTGCCAAAGGACAGGCGCATTACCTCGTTTCAAAGGACACCGATTCCTCGGGCAGGACGGTCACCACAATAAAAAAACTCTCTGACGATCAGAGAGTCATCGAAGTCGCAAGAATGCTCAGCGGCTCAAAAATAACCGATGCGGCAATCGCCAACGCTAAATCCCTCCTTGAGGAGTGACCGAATAGTCTTTTCCGTAAACGATTCTTCTGATGGCTGTATTGACATACCCGCCATTTGTTCCGTCTTCCTTAGTCCTGACTTTGAATTTAAATCCGGACTGGAGCATCTCCTGCCGCTCGGACTGCAGGTATTCCGGCCACCTGTCCCCGTATTGTGAACAGAGGGTTCCGAAATACTTCAATGTGTCATATCCCTGAAATGCGAAAGGTGTCGGTTCCGTGCCGCAGAGGGCCCGGTATTCCATCAGAAAATTCATCACTTCAGGCTTTTCGTAGTCGATGTAGTATGACAGGGAAGAATGGAACCTGGTGTTGTGCAGGTTGTCGATGTCTATTGTGTCGAAACTCCTGATTTTGGCAGCTCCGTAGAGAGTGACCTTGTACTTGCTGTGAATCAGCAGGTTGAGGTTTCGGATGACGTCATTCACGAATGCTTCGCTCTCGGATGCGATAAGGACGCGGTTTTCGCCGGTTTCGGTAAGTTTTTCGGTCAGGGCCGTCATCACATCCCTTCCCTCAAGGATGTTGTAGGAAAAGGATTCGTGGTTGTCCAGCCTTGAGAGGTTGTTTCTGACGACAGGAAAGTCCACGCCTTTCTCGTAAAAGACAATTACCTTGTCACCGGCTTGCAAATCCTCCCTGATCCATTCGATTGCATCTTCATACTGTGCGGCCGAGGAGGTCGGCACCTGTATGAAGTTGGGATGCCTGTCAGCCAGGGTGTCTGCCCGGTGGTCGAGAGGGGAGACAACGAATTTGTTCTCCGGACTTTTTGCCAGCATTTCCTGGAGACCGCTGCTTGCAATCGGACCGATTGCAAGGTCGCTCTCCTCAAGTCTTGAGGAGGTGATCGGAAGATGACTCGTCGCTCCGTCATAGACGCTCATCTCGATGTTTATCCCTTTCTTTCCCAATTCTCTGGCTGCAATCAGGGCCCCGCTGTAGAAATCCATTACGCCTTCGGAGTGCTTCTCGGAGGAGACGTTGAACGGAAGCATAAGCACGAAATTCAAATTGTTCCGGGGAGTGAACAGTGCCGCAGGACCTTCATCCCTGCCTGCGCTTTCCTGCAGAGTGTCCACGGGATTTTCCGGCACCGTTTCCTCTGGTATGAAATTCTGAGGCTCGGTCGGAATGCGGAGTTTCTGTCTTCTGGTCAGTTTGCGGTCTTTCAATGAATTGTATTGCATCAGACTTTCCACGGTCATCCCGTATTTTTCGGCGATGTCATTAAGGTTCTCGTACCATTTCACCGTGTGTATGAAATAGTCGGGAGTCTTTCCTTTTCTTCCGTCCTCCTTCTTCTCCCTCTTTTCCTCCCTGAAGGAAGGCTTTTCCGCTTCTTCCTTTGCTGTTTCTTCCTTTGCGGTATCGTCATTCACAATGACCTTCTCCTCTTTCCTGACGGCCGTGGCGGCCTTGTCGTTAGCAGGGATGAGTATTATGGCATTCTTCTTCAGCCCGGTCTCCTTCAGATTCCGGTTGGCCTCATATATTTCGTCTATTGTCACTCCGTAGGCCTTTGAAATGGAGTACAGGGTCTGCTTCTCCAGAACGATGTGGGAATAATAAATTTTCCCGTCAAGTTTCACCGTTTCCTTTGACAATGTCACTTCCGGAGCCTTGTATTCCTGGGCAATGAGTTCACTTCCGCACGGAATCATGCAGAAACCAAGTGCAATTGCCACCGTGGTAATCAATTTCTTCATTCGTAAAGTTATTATATGTAAACCCCCATTTGAGGCGGTTCAGTTA
>CAMFBM010000041.1 GCA_945948555.1 uncultured Bacteroidales bacterium
TTAACTGAACCGCCTCAAATGGGGGTTTACATATAATAACTTTACGAATGAAAAACACAAATCTACTCCTTCTGGCAGCACTCCTGGCATCAGCCTGCTGCAACAGTCCGCTACCGGAAACGGCAACCGACCCGGCAGACTATGTGACAACCCTGACCGGAACCCTTTCAGAGCATTCTATCTCCACCGGAAACACCTACCCGGCCACAGCAGTGCCCTGGGGAATGAATTTCTGGACCCCGGTGACCGGCAAAATGGGTGACGGATGGGCCTACCGCTACGACGCCCACACAATCCGCGGCTTCAAGCAGACCCACCAGCCTTCACCTTGGATCAATGACTACGGCCAGTTTGCGATAATGCCTGTGCGCAATGCCTCGACTGTGGACCAGGATGCGCGCGCCAGCTGGTTCTCCCACAAGAGCGAGACCGCAAAGCCCTACTATTATCAGGTCTATCTCGCTGACCACGACATCAATGTCGAGATTGCCCCTTCGGACAGGGCCGCAGCAATGCGTTTCACCTTCCCTGAAGGAGACTGCTCAGGCATTGTAATCGACGCCTACGACAAAGGTTCCCTGATCAAGGTTCTCCCGGAAGAGAATGCCATCATAGGATACACCACAAAAAACAGCGGCGGAGTGCCTGACAACTTCCGCAACTGGTTCATAGTCAAGTTCGACAAGCCTTTTACCAACTATGTCATTTACGACGGCCCGCAGAGTCCCCGCAAGGACATCAGCGAACTGGAAGGTTTCCACGCCCTTGCAAGCGTCTCATTCGCCACGAAAAGGGGCGAGGTTGTCAATGTCAAGGCTGCTTCTTCATTCATCTCAGAGGAACAGGCACGGCTCAACCTGAAGGAGGTTGAAGACAAGAGTTTCGAACAGGTCAGGGATGAGGCACGCTCACTGTGGAACGATGTCCTTGGCCGCATAGAAGTCTCAGGAGGCACCACGGACCAGTACCGCACATTCTACTCCTGCCTCTACCGCAGCGTCCTCTTCCCGCGCAAGTTCTACGAAATCAATGAGGAAGGCAAACCTCTCCACTACAGCCCCTACAACGGACAGATCTGCGAGGGCTACCTCTACACAGACACCGGCTTCTGGGACACTTTCAGGGCACTTTTCCCTCTTCTGAACCTCGTCTATCCTTCAGTGAACACGGAAATCCAGCAGGGGCTTGCCAACATCGCCAGAGAGAATGAATTCCTTCCGGAATGGGCAAGTCCGGGCCACAGGGGATGTATGGTCGGAAACAACTCCGCCTCCGTCGTGGCAGACGCAATCGTCAAGGGCATCACCCCTCGCAGCGAATGGGAAACCCTCTACGAGAGAATCGTTTACGGTACAGAGAACGTTCACCACAGACACAGTTCCACAGGCCGTCTCGGCCACGAGTACTACAACTCCA
Source organism: uncultured Bacteroidales bacterium (assembly GCA_945948555.1). Classification (GTDB taxonomy): domain Bacteria; phylum Bacteroidota; class Bacteroidia; order Bacteroidales; family UBA932; genus Cryptobacteroides. Next base: position 1,417 of record CAMFBM010000041.1, read on the forward strand.
TCGGCTATGTCCCGTACAATGTCGGAATCAATGAGAATGTAGCCCGCACCCTTGAATATGCCTACGACGACTGGTGCATCCTCCAGATTGCAAAAAAACTGGACCGCCCTCAGGAGGAACTGGACAAATGGGAGGCCCGCTCCCGCAACTGGCAGAATGTCTTCGACCCTTCCCACAACCTGATGCGCGGCCGCAACCTTGACGGCAGTTTCCAGGAGCCTTTCAGCCCGTACAAATGGGGAGACGCCTTCACCGAAGGCAATGCCTGGCACTACACCTGGTCAGTGTTCCACGATGTGGAAGGCCTCAGGGAAGCGATGGGAGGCAATGACAATTTCGTAAATATGCTTGACTCCGTCTTCGTCGTGCCGCCAATCTACGACGACAGCTACTACGGATGCCGCATCCACGAAATCACCGAAATGCAGGTGGCAAATATGGGCAACTATGCACACGGAAACCAGCCTGCCCAGCACATGATCTACCTCTACGACTGGACCGACCAGCCTTGGAAAGCCCAGAAGCACATCCGCGAGGTGATGGACAGGCTCTACAGCGCTACTCCTGACGGTTACTGCGGCGACGAGGACAACGGCCAGACATCGGCCTGGTACGTCTTCTCCGCCCTTGGCTTCTACCCTGTCTGCCCTGCTTCCGACCAGTACGCCATAGGAACACCGTATTTCCCTGAGGCACGCATCCGTCTGGAAAACGGCAAAACGGTGAAAATCAGTGCCAGAAACGCGAACAAAGCAAACCAGAGCCTTGACTGTTACATCGGGGAGATGAAACTGAACGGAAAGAAATATGAATCAAACTTCATCAGCTACGGCGACCTTGTCGAAGGAGCGGACATCAGTTTCACGATGGTCGCATCCGAGGAGGAGGCCAGGAAATAGTAAATATTTAATATACAGATAAATACAAACGAAATATGTATCCCTTAAAATTTGAAGACATCTTCAAGACAGTGGTCTGGGGCGGTGAGAAAATCGCCCCGTTCAAAGGCGTGCAAACGGAACAGCACAACATCGGCGAAAGCTGGGAACTCTCGGGAGTCAAGGGCAACGAATCTGTGGTTGCAAACGGCCCGCTCAAAGGCCACACCATCACGGAACTCGCCTGCCAGTACAAGGAAACGCTTCTTGGAAAGAAGGTCTATGAGGCAACCGGCACCGAATTTCCTCTGCTGATCAAGTTCATCGATGCCCGTGACGATCTCTCCGTGCAGGTTCACCCGGACGACACACTTGCAGGGGCAAGGCACAATGGCTCCAAGGGAAAGACCGAGATGTGGTACGTGGTACAGGCCGATGAAGGAGCCCATCTGATGGCCGGACTGAGCCGCCAAACCACCCCGCAGGAGTATGAGAGCAAGGTCAACGACAACACTGTCACAGAGATTCTGAAAGACTACAAGGTCAGGGAAGGCGACACCTTCTTCATTCCTGCCGGAAGGGTCCACAGCATTGGAAAAGGCTGCTTCATCGCAGAAATCCAGCAGACCTCCGACATAACCTACCGCATTTACGACTTCGGAAGGCTCGGTCTGGACGGGAAACCGAGGGAACTTCACACGGAACTGGCAAAAGACGCCATCGACTACACCGTCCTTGACGACTACAGGACCCACTACCCTCAGGTCACTGACAGCGAGAACACCCTGGTAAGCTGCAAATACTTCACAACCTCGCTCTTTGACCTCTCTCAGAGCGTAACCAAGGACATAGCCAGCCTCGATTCCTTCCTCATCGCCATCTGCATCGACGGCCAGGGAACAATCTCGGACGGCCACGGCAACACCATCCAAATCCGCAAGGGCGAAACCATCCTTCTCCCTGCCGACTCCCTCAGCGCCACTTTCACCCCTGAAGGTTCAATGAAACTCCTTGCCTGCCATCTGTAAAAAGGACGGCACAATTTTCTGCGACTACTTTTCGCGGCTGGTACAGATTCTTTAGAGGATTTTTGGAAAAATGCAGATTTATGCGTATTTCTTTTTGGATAATTGCATAAATATCTGCATTTTTGTTTTGGAAAAATGCAGAAAGCTATGCTGGAAAGAAAAATATCGCATTACATTGAGCATTTTTATGAGGTAAATAAAGGTGCATTGTTACTCTCTGGAGCTCGCCAGATTGGCAAGACATATTCAATCAGAAGGTTTGCAGAAAAACACTTCAAAAGTTTCATTGAGATTAACTTTGTAGAGAGCCCCGAAGCAGTCGAAATATTCTCGAATGCCAGAAACAGCAATGATATCCTGCTTCGATTATCTGCTTTCACTGATAAACCCTTGATAAAGGGTGATACGCTGATTTTCTTTGATGAGGTTCAGCTATGCCCCGAAATGGTTACCGCCATAAAGTTCCTTGTCGATGATGGCAGATATCGCTATATATTGAGTGGCTCGTTGCTTGGTGTAGAACTTAATAATCTCCGTTCTGTACCAGTGGGCTATATGGCAATTAAAGATATGTATCCATTGGATTTAGAGGAGTTTATGTGGGCTGTCGGTGTACAAAAAGATGTAATCGGCGCATTGAAGAGTGCGTGGGAGACCAAACAACCAGTCGATGATTTCGTTCACCGCAAAATGATGGATGTATTTCGCCTATATCTGATAGTAGGAGGTATGCCGGATGCCGTCAATGCCTACAAGGAGAACAACAATCTTCAGGATGTAATGGCAAAGCAACAGGAAATCATCAGATTATACAGAAAAGATATCTCACAGTATGACGAGTCAAGGCAATTGAGTATTAAGGAAGTCTTTGATCTTATTCCGTCAGAACTTAACTCCAAGAACAAACGCTTTATCATTAAAAACCTTAATGAGAAGGCCAGAATGGAAAAATACAGAGATGAGTTCCTGTGGCTGAAAGATGCGGGAGTTGCAATCCCGACATACAATGTCGAAGAGCCAAAATCTCCTCTTAAATTGGCAAGTTCAAGAAACCTGTTCAAGTTGTTTTCAAATGATGTCGGGCTGTTGGCGTGCCAATACTCGGATGGGATTCAACTAAAAGTGTTAAAGGGTGATGATGCAATCAATTATGGATCAATATACGAGAATGTAGTGGCACAAGAACTTCTTGCTCATGGGTTTAGCGAGTTATACTACTACAATAGCAAGAAGATGGGAGAGGTGGATTTCATTATTGAACATAACTCAGAGGTATTCCCAATCGAAGTAAAATCCGGTAAGGATTATGCCCGACATCGTGCACTGAATAATATTCTTGATTGTAGCGAGTATAGTATTCCTGAGTCCGTTGTACTATGCAACGATAACTATGCTCGGAAGGATAAGGTAACTTACGCTCCAATATATATGGTGATGTTTATACACAAAGACCCTGTCATAGATATAAAGTTCCGTTTGGACCTGAGCGGTCTGTAATAAAGTCGGCGCAAAGTAGAACTGAACTTTGCGCCGACTTTTATGATTGTACTTAAGCTTCGAGAAGAAAGACTCAATACTTGTGGTCGGTCTCCTCAAGTTCCTGTGAGGTGAGGCTCTTGCGGTCCATTGCCCTCCAGGCATACACGATGTAGGCAAGAACGAAAGGAATTGCTATTGAAACGTATGCCATCGTCCTGAGGGTGAACTCGCTTGAGCAACTGTTCGCGAGAGTGAGGGAACTCTGAAGGTCAGTGACTGAAGGATAGTAGGATGTACCGTTGAGACCCGCAACCAGGAAAACAGACATTACTGCCAGCACGGTACCCGCTCCAGAAAGCCAGATTCCCCTGCGGAATTTCCTGCAGGCAAGGGTCCAGACAAGGCCGGCAAGCACCAGCACTGTCCCGACAATGAAAGTGGCAAGAACCCAAGGCATTGCGAGGAAATTGTGCAGGTATTTGTACTGCTCGATGAACACCCTTCCGTCAGCATCGACTGCGAAACCGCTCTTTGTCAGAAGCCAGAAAACGCTGTTCAGGAACATCACCACGAAGGCGATTCCAAAGACCAGAAGATGTGCACGGAGCTTCTTCGCAAGCGATTCGTCATCAATATTGTTCAGCATATAGAGGATTCCAAGGCAGATTGCAAGGGTGAGCACCATCAGCCCGAAACCGACGTTCCACGGATTGGCAACAGCCTCCAGACCGTGCCAGGGACTGTCCCAGGTGCTGATTACCGGAGAGAGAGAGTCACCGGCTGCAGCCTTGTCAACGGTAAAAGGAGAACCCGAGAAGAAAGTCCCTACTGCCGTTCCGACCAGAAGCGGAGCAAGGAAACCATTGATTGTCAAGAAGATTCTGAAGGCGGTTTTGCCGATTAGATTTCCTGTCTTGTTCTGGAATTCGTATGAAACAGCCTGGAAGACAAAAGTAATCAGAATAAGGACCCAAACCCAGTAGGCTCCGCCGAAGCTGGTGCTGTAGAACAGCGGGAAAGATGCAAAGAATGCTCCTCCGAAAGTCACCAGGGTGGTGAAGGTAAATTCCCATTTGCGGCCTGTCGAATTGACCATCAGCTGTTTCTCCCTCTCGGTGGCACCGACAAGAAGAATCATCGAATTGGCTCCCTGGACAAACATCAGAAGCACAAGAAGACCCCCCAGGAGGGAAATGATGAACCACCAGTAGTTCTGTAGAAATTCGTATGTAAACATATTCCGTTCCTCCTATCTGTTTTCTTCAACCTCAGGCCCTTTTTTAATGGCCTTGAACATAATGCTGAGCTCGATTGCAAGGAAGGCGGTGAAAACGGCCACAAAAATGAAGAATGTGGTCTTTACCGCACCCACGCTCAGATTTGAAATGGCAGCGCTCACAGGAAGCAGATCCTGAATAGCCCAAGGCTGTCTTCCGACCTCTGCCACAATCCAGCCAGCCTGACCTGCCAGATAAACCAGAGGAATGGACAGCAGGGCTACCCACTGAAGCCACTTCATATCCTTAACACGACCTTTCCACGAAAAGAAAAGCACTACACACATCAGCAGGAGAAGGAACGAACCAAGACCGACCATAACCCTGAATGACCAATATATCAAAGGAACCGGAGGTACAAGGTCTTCCCTGTCCTGAATATATCCATATCCGAAATATTCCTTGTTCTCGTCAAACACCTTCTTTACCTCGGCTGCGGCGTTCGGAGCGCTGTCCTTGATTTTGCGATACACCCTGAATGCCTTCAGAGCCGTCTTTCCCTTGTAGATCTTCTCCTCTGCCGAAAGATGACGTACCCCTTCAGAGTCAGTGTAGCCGTCAAGGATGTCGTTGATTCCGGGAACATATCCATCAATGTCGTGAGTCGCGAGAATTGAAAGCATACCGGGAACCTCTATGCCCGGCACTATTGAGAATGGAGCACGTTCTCCGCCATCCTCAAGTCCTTCTGCAGCAGCAAGTTTCATTGGTTGATACTCAGCAATGTGAACACCTGACTTGTCCCCGGTGAACATTACTGCAAGAGTTCCGACAATACCCACAATCGAGGCTACCTTGATGCTGGCAAGGGCGAATTTCGTCTCGCGTCCCCGAAGAAGATACCAGCAGGCCACTCCAATCGTGAAAATCGCCCCGGTCATCCAGCCGCTCAGCACCGAATGGAAGAACTTCACGATGGCAACCGGATTGAGAGCCACTGCCCAGAAATCCACCATTTCATTGCGGACCGTGTCCGGATTGAACTCCATCCCCACAGGATGCTGCATCCAGCCGTTTGCAACGAGAATCCAGAAAGCGGAAATGGCTGCTCCTATTCCTGTGAGCCAGGTGGAAGCCAAATGGAAGCCCCTGCTGACCTTGTTCCATCCAAAGAACATCACGGCGACGAACGTAGCCTCCATAAAGAAGGCCAGGATACCCTCAATGGCAAGCGGAGCGCCGAAAATGTCCCCGACAAACCAGGAATAGTTGCTCCAGTTCGTTCCGAACTCAAACTCAAGAATGAGACCCGTGGCAATTCCCACGGCGAAATTGATTCCGAAGAGTTTCATCCAGAACTGGGCGGTCTTCTTCCAGAATTCGTCTTTCCTGACGAAGTAGATTGTCTCCATCACTGCCATAATCACCGCCAGTCCAAGAGTCAGCGGAACAAAAATCCAGTGATAGGCGGCTGTCAGGGCGAACTGGGCTCTTGACCAGCCAATCAATGCGCTATCAATCATAGTGTTAATATTTGGTTATAAAAAAGGATACTCACTCGTCTATTCTTTCGACGAGCGAACCTCCCACAAAATCGCTTTTTTCACTCTCGGTCTTTCCCGAAAGCACAGGCTTGAAAAAGAACAGTCTCAGAACAAAAAACAAAATGAACAGTTTCAGGAATATGACTATCCACAGGGGACGTCCCCAGGTCATATTCCTGAAACCTTCGATGTAGAAATTGAATATTGTCCTTATTCTGTTCATGGATTGCGCTTAACAGGCCTAAAGTTTCCTGAGGATATTTGAAAGATTGACCTCCTTGCCGATGATGGCGTTCAGGTCCTCAATCCTCACCCTCTCCTGAGCCATACTGTCACGGTGACGGACAGTCACGCAACCATCCTGAAGCGAATCGTGGTCAACAGTCACGCAGAAAGGAGTTCCGATGGCATCCTGACGGCGGTATCTCTTTCCGATGGAATCCTTCTCATCGTACTGGCAGTTGTAGTCGTACTTGAGGTCATCCATAATCTTCTGGGCCAGGTCAACCAACTCCTGATTGTTCTTCACAAGCGGCATCACGGCAACCTTCACAGGAGCCAGAGGAGCAGGAATACCGAGCACAACCCTCGATTCACCATTCTCAAGCTGCTCCTCCCTGTAGGCGTGTGAAAGCACTGCAAGCACCATACGGTCAACTCCGATGGAAGTCTCCACAACGAACGGAGTGTAGCTCTCCCCGATTTCAGGATCGAAATACTCGATTTTCTTTCCGGAGAACTTCTGGTGATTTCCGAGGTCGAAATTCGTCCTTGAATGTATTCCCTCCAGTTCCTTGAATCCGAACGGGAAGCGGAACTCGATGTCTGTTGCGGCATTGGCATAATGGGCAAGCTTTTCATGATCGTGGAAACGGTAGTTTTCATCACCCATTCCGAGAGCCTTGTGCCAGGCCAGACGATTCTGTTTCCATTTTGCGAACCAGTCGAGTTCAGTGCCCGGCTTGATGAAGAACTGCATCTCCATCTGCTCGAACTCCCTCATTCTGAAAATGAACTGACGTGCCACAATCTCATTTCTGAAGGCCTTTCCGATCTGAGCAATACCGAAAGGAATCTTCATACGGCCTGTCTTCTGGACATTCAGATAATTCACGAAAATACCCTGTGCAGTCTCCGGACGCAGGTAAATCGTGCTTGCACCATCGGAAGTAGAACCGACGGAAGTGCTGAACATCAGGTTGAACTGACGAACCTCTGTCCAGTTCTTTGTTCCCGAAATAGGGCACACAATTTCACAATCGATGATAATCTGGCGCAATGCCTCAAGGTCATTCGCATTCAGGGCATCCGCCATCCTCTTCTTCACCTCGGCTATCTTGGCATTGTTGCGGATGCAGTTAGGATTGGTCTCGATGAATTTCTCCTCATCGAACGCATCCCCGAATTTCTTCTTTCCCTTCTCCACATCCTTGCGGACCTTGTCCTCAAGTTTGCCGATGAAATCCTCAATCAGGACGTCAGCCCTGTACCTTTTCTTGGAATCCTTGTTGTCAATCAGAGGGTCGTTGAATGCACTCACGTGGCCTGAGGCCTCCCAGATTCTCGGGTGCATGAAAATAGCGGAATCAATGCCGACGATATTCTCGTTCAGCCTTGTCATAGCCTCCCACCAATATCTCTTGATGTTGTTCTTCAGTTCAACACCCATCTGGCCATAGTCATAGACGGCTCCAAGCCCGTCATAAATCTCACTTGACGGGAATATGAACCCGTACTCCTTACAATGTGCGACAAGCACTTTGAACAGTTCGTCCTGTGTCATGGTACAAAATATATAATAAATTAAATATCAACTATTTCAGGCGCAATCTCCTTCAACGGAACCATCACGAAGTCCCTCTCCCCCATCAAAGGATGCGGCACCCTCAGACCTTCGGCCTCGATTCTGAGGTTTCCCAGAAGAAGGATGTCTATGTCAATAACCCTCGAATGATACACCCTCTTTCCGTCACGGTCATACTCAGGCTCATCCTCACGCCCCATCTGCCTCTCAACCGTCTTGCATTTATCAAGCAGACTCAATGAAAACTCAACATTGTCAACATCTTGCGGCATATCAACCCTGAACCTCACAACAGCATTCAAAAAAGAGTCAACCTCTTCCTCAAATCCCCAAGGCTCGGTTTCAATGAAGGAAGACACCCTGTCACATTCCTTTCCGAAAGCCCTTTCAAGCCTTCCGATAGCATCCAGAAGATTCTCCCTCCTGTCACCAAGGTTCGATCCCAAACCGAGATATAGATCAATCAATGCCATATCCAGTCCGGGAACGTCAGTCCTCGTCAAGTCCGAGTTCCACAAGCGCCTCCTCGGACATCCTGCTCTTGTCCCAGACCGGGTCGAACACAAGCTCGATCGTAGCGCTGACCACGCCAGGAACATCCTCCACAGCCGTCTTCACCTGTTCCACAACATAATCAGCCATCGGACAATTAGGAGCGGTAAGAGTCATCTTGATTTCCACATTATGCCCTTCATCGACCCTAAGTTCATATATAAGACCAAGGTCATATATGTTGACAGGTATTTCAGGATCATATACCTGCCGCAAAGCCATTATTATGTCTCTTTCCAGATTCATTGTTTTCCTCCTGTCATCTATCGTACGGATGCCGCAGCGGCAACTTCCCTGATTCTGTCAATCATTGAAACCAGTCCGTTTGCCCTAGTCGGAGAGAGGTTCTCCCTAAGACCGATGCGGTCAACCACGGAAAAATCAGATGCAAGAATCTCCTGCGGAGTCCTTCCGGAGTACAAGTCAACCAACAGGGATATGATTCCCCTGGTGATGATTGCATCACTGTCCGCAACCATATAAATGCATCCATCCTTCAGTTCACAATCAAGCCAAACCCTTGATTGACAACCTTTTATCAAATTTTCATCAGTCCTTTTTCCTTCAGGATACGGCTTGAGATTCTTCCCGAGACTTATGAGCAGCTCGTACTTGTCGAGCCACTCGTCGAACATCGAAAACTCATCCACTATGGCGTCTTCCGCCTCCTTCAATGATTTCATATTTATCCCTCCCTTCTTGTTCCTGTCTAAATAACCATTCTGACAGCCCTTTCAAACGATTCCACAAAATACTCAACCTCCTCCATCGTGTTGTACGGCGCAAGTGAAACCCTGAGCATTCCCGTAACCCCGAAACGCTCCATCAAAGGCTCGGCACACATCTGCCCCGACCTGACAGCAATTCCCATCTTGTCAAGAATCAGGGCAAGATCCTCGTGGTGAGCACCTTCAACGACAAAGGAGAACAAAGGAATTTTATCCTCCAGCGACCGAGGATTGCCAAATAGATGTATTCTATTATTACTCAACAATTTGTCATATAAATAAGCCTTAATTGCATCCTCTCTTTCTCTACATTCCCCGTCTCTGAACGACAAGACGGTTTCGATGGCAGGAACAAAAGTGGCGGCACCCGCAAAATTCTGAGTCCCCGCCTCGAATTTGAGAGGAACAGGAGCAAAAGTCGTCCCGCTGAAACTGACGGTCCCGACCATCTCTCCCCCGCTCATGAAAGGAGGCAGCAATTCCAGCCATTTCCTTTTTCCGTAAAGCACTCCGGTTCCCGGAGCAGCGTACATCTTGTGACCGGAAAAAACATAGAAATCGCATCCCAAATCCTTAACGTCAACCTTGCAATGTACAATACCCTGGGCACCGTCCACAAGCACCGGCACACCCTTGGAATGGCACAAATCCACAATTTTCCTGACAGGATGCACTATTCCGAGAACATTGGAGACATGACTGACCGCAACCAATTTTGTGCGTACATTCAGCATTTTTGCCAGTTCATCCAGTTCAAGATTACCGTTATCGTCAACAGGAATCACCCTGAGGACAGCTCCTTTACGGAGGCACATCAACTGCCAGGGAACTATGTTGGAATGATGCCCGTCCTGGGCAACGATGATTTCATCCGAAGGAGAGATGAAAGCTTCACCGAAAGAATATGCCACAAGGTTCACCGATGCCGTGGCTCCGGAAGTGAAGACTATTTCCTCCCTTGAGGAGGCATTTATGAAATCACGTACGCAATCCCTTGCCTGCTCATAGGCCTGGGTTGCCTGTGATGCAAGATAATGGACGGCACGGTGGATGTTGGCATTGCTTTGCACAGAAACCTCGTTCCATTTTTCAAGGACGGAACGCGGTCTTTGAGAAGTGGCGGCATTGTCGAAATAGACAAGGTCTTTCCCATACACCTTTGTAGAAAGCGCAGGAAATTCTTTTCTTATTTCATCAATTGTCATAAAAGCAAAACTTTAGAAAACTCTCAAAAATTTCCAACCTGCAAATTTACTAAGAAATTTTAATAAATTTGCATTAAATATCAACTTGAGCAATATGATAGACTACATCAAAGGAGAAATCACCGAATTGAATCCGACAGAAGTGACGGTTGAATGCAACGGAATAGGTTACAGGATTCTAATCTCACTCCAAACATTCTCAGCCATCGAAAGCCAGAAAGAAACCAAAATCTACATTCACCATTATCTCCGCGAAGACGAAGAACTGTACTACGGATTCAGTACAAAGGATGAGCGAGAACTGTTCAGGCTACTGATCGGAGTCTCCGGAATCGGAGCTTCAACAGCGAGAATGATGTTGTCTTCCCTGTCGTCCGAAGAAATAAGAAATGCTATCATAGCGGAAGACATAAACAGGATAAAGAGCATAAAAGGAATAGGTACAAAGAGCGCACAGAGACTGATCATAGAACTTAAAGACAAAATCGTCAAAGGAGCAGGAAGTGACACCGGCACCCTGCTTCAGACAGCAGACAGCAGCATTGTCGAAGAAGCCACAACTGCCCTGGTGCTCCTTGGTTTCACAAAAGCCAATGTTACCAAGGCTGTAAATTCCGTGCTTAAAGAAAATCCTTCAGCAAGCATAGAAACCATCATCAAGGCTTCTCTGAAAAAACTTTAGGAAATATTTTAAGAGTGTGTTCCACGTGGAACACACTCTTCTTGTTCAGAGACAAAAAACTTATCTTCCAAAATAAACCAGAAGTACAGAAATGTCTGCAGGAGAAACACCGGAGATTCTTGAAGCCTGAGCGATTGTACGAGGTGCATATTTCTTCAACTTCTGACGACATTCTATTGAAAGACTGTTCACCCGATCAAAATCAAAATCATCAGGAATTACAAGATTTTCGAGTCTGAGCATTTTTTCAGCAAGTCGCTGTTCCCTCTCAATATATCCAGAATATTTAAGTCTTATTTCAACAGACTCCTGTATTTCCTCCCACAAATATGAATCATACTTTTCAGGGAAAAGTCCATATTTGTTAAATGTTCCACATGGAACATTATTTAATATTTCATTCAGATTAACCTGAGGCCTGCTCACAAGATCAGAGATTTTCTTTCTTGAATCAAGTAAGGATGTTCCGACAGAATCAAGGTAAGAATTTACAACATCAGGAATCACCCTTACTTCGGAACACATCCAGGCCAATTTGTCAACCAATTCATATTTTCTTATAACCTGATCGTATCTCTCCCTACTCGCCAACCCCAATTCGTAAGACAACGGTGTTAGACGCAAATCGGCATCATCCTGACGGAGAAGAATCCTGTACTCTGCCCTTGAGGTAAACATCCTGTACGGTTCATCAACACCTTTTGTAATCAAGTCATCAATGAGAACTCCGATGTATGCCTGATTTCTACCAAGAATAATTCCATCCTTCCCAGCTGATTTAAGATGAGCATTTATACCGGCCATCAATCCTTGTGCAGCAGCCTCCTCGTAACCGGTTGTTCCGTTCACCTGACCAGCAAGGAAAAGCCCATTTACAATTTTTGACTCAAGCGTCGGCTGCAATTGAGTCGGATCAAAATAATCATACTCGACAGCGTATGCGGGACGGAAAATTCTGACATTCTCCAAACCTTCGATTGAATGAAGGGCATCCAACTGAACCCTCAAAGGAAGAGATGAAGAGAAACCCTGGAGATAATACTCATTCGTTTCCCGACCCTCAGGTTCCAGGAAAAGCTGATGGGACTCCTTGTCGGCAAAAGTTCTCAACTTGTCCTCAATGCTCGGACAATAACGCGGACCTATCCCGGTAATCAAACCGGTGAAAAGCGGAGAATCAGAAAAACCGCTTCTGAGAATGTCGTGAACCCTGGAGTTTGTGTGAACAACATAACAAGGCATCTGATGTCCTCCGCCTTGTACTGATGATTCAACAGAAAGATAAGAAAATCTTCTCGGAGATTCATCTCCAGTCTGGACCGGAAGTTTTGAAACATCAACCGACGAAATATCAATCCTCGGAGGAGTGCCCGTCTTCATCCTTCCGGTTCTCACCCCTCTTTCAACCAACTGTTCAGTCAGACCATAGGAAGAAAGTTCACCGATTCTTCCTCCAGTAAAACTGGTCCTTCCAATGAAAAGACGACCATCAAGAAAGGTTCCTGCCGTCAGAACAACCGTCTGAGATTTGAATACAGCACCGGTAGTCGTACAAACCCCCGAAATTTTTGAACCATCAAAGAGAAAAGAGGTCACAGAATCCTGGTAAACCTCTAAGTTACAAGTAGTTTCGATGATTTTTCGCCAGTACAGGGAAAAATGCATTTTGTCACATTGGGCACGCGGACTCCACATTGCAGGCCCCTTTGAACGATTGAGCATCCTGAACTGGAGGGTCGAAGCATCCGTCACAATTCCGGTGCATCCACCGAGAGCATCAATCTCCCGCACTATCTGTCCCTTGGCAATTCCGCCTACAGCAGGATTGCACGACATCTGCGCAAAACGGGTCATATCCATCGTTACAAGCAAAACTGAGGAACCCATTTTCGCAGCGGCAACCGCAGCCTCACATCCGGCGTGTCCACCGCCGACAACTATTACATCATATACCTTTTCCATACCAGAAGAATCAAAAACAGGAATCACATCAATTCGCGAAGGGAAAGGTAATAATTCTCTTTCGAACGCATCTGCCGGATGTCTTCATCAGTGTGGTCATCATAACCGATCAGATGGAGGATTCCGTGAACCATCACCCTGTTCAACTCGTCATTGAACGATGATCCGTACTCAATCGCATTTTCCCTGACTGAATCAACACTGATGAAAAGGTCTCCGGACAACCTGTCACCCTCACAGTAATCGAATGTGATGATGTCAGTAAAATAATCGTGCTGAAGAAACCTCTGATTGATGTCAAGAATGTAGTTGTCAGAACAGAAAATGATGGAAATCTGCCCCAGTCTGCGGATTTCACTCTCGGCAACTATCTTCAACCACCTGTTATTCAAGGCTTTACCTTTAAAAATAAAATCTGTGTCTTCAAAAAAATACGAAATCATATTCAACGAATTAGACTACAAAAATAATCTATTCAACAAAAAATTTGAAATAAAAATTATTATTTCTAACTTTACCGAGTAAAAGCGATTTATATAAATATAAACAATATGGAAGTCAAAAAGTCAGCAAAAGCGAGTCTTGAAAACAAGAAACTCCTTTTTCTTGAAATTGGACTCTGCATTTCTCTCGGAATCGTTCTCTTCGCTTTCGAATGGGGTACAAGAGAGAAACAGGTAGCAGTCCTTGAAGAGACCACACAACTTGTAGATGTGGAAGAAATGGTTCCAATCACCCAGGAAACTCCTCCTCCACCTCCATCAGCTCCTCAGATTCCCGTTCTTTCAGACCAGATTGACATCGTGGACGATGAAATCCAGGTTGACGATGACATGTTCATCAATCTTGAGGACGACTCCAACATGGGAGTTGAAATCATGGACTATGTAGAAGGTGTTGGCGAGGAAGTAATTGAAGAAGAAGCCATTCCTTTCCAGTTGGTTGAAGACAAACCTTCATTTATGGGAGGTAATGCAAACACATTCTCAAAATGGGTGAACGAGCGTCTGGTCTATCCTGAAATTGCAAAGGAGAACGGTGTTCAGGGTCGAGTTACCCTCCAGTTCACAGTGAACACAGACGGAAGCGTTTCAAACGTAAAAGTCCTCAGGGGTGTTGACTCATCTCTTGACAAAGAGGCTGTCAGGGTCGTTTCAATGTCACCGAAATGGACTCCGGGAAAACAGAGGGACCGCGCAGTGAAGGTAACTTACACATTCCCTGTAATTTTCCAGTTGAGATAGTAAAATTCTTACATTAACAAAAGGGCGCGAATCCAATTCAGGTTTCGTGTCCTTTTCTTGTCTGATAATATGAACAAAAAGCAAGAAGAAACACATAAAGACAAAGCAGTCTTCGTCGGAGTAATCAAACAAGGTGACGACGAAAGACAGGTTTTGGAATACCTTGATGAATTGGAATTTCTGGCCGAGACGGCCGGAGCGGAGGGAAAAAAGAAATTCATCCAGAAGGTTGACAAACCGGATTCAAGGACATACATCAGAAGCGGAAAACTTCAGGAAATCAAGGACTACATCGCTGAAAACGAGACCGATGTGGTGATTTTTGACGATGAACTCTCCCCTACCCAGCTCAGGAACATCGAGAGAGAACTCGAGATCAGAATACTTGACAGGACAAACCTGATTCTGGACATTTTCGCTCAAAGAGCCAAGACTGCATACGCAAAAATGCAGGTTGAACTTGCTCAGTATCAATACCTTCTTCCAAGACTAACCCGAATGTGGACCCACCTTGAAAGACAAAAGGGAGGAATCGGAATGAGAGGTCCGGGTGAGACCCAGATTGAAACTGACCGAAGAATAATCCAGACGAAAATCGCCAAACTCAAGGAACAGCTTCAGAAAGTTGACAAGCAGATGGCCTCACAGCGTGGAAACAGAGGCTCTCTGGTGAGGATTTCCCTTGTGGGATACACTAACGTCGGTAAAAGCACATTGATGAACCTGCTGGCCAAAAGCGACGTTTTTGCAGAGAACAAACTCTTCGCTACCCTTGACACTACAGTAAGGAAGGTGGTAATCGAAAATGTGCCATTCCTGCTGAGTGACACTGTGGGATTCATCAGAAAACTCCCAACCCAATTGGTGGAGGCATTCAAAAGCACCCTGGATGAAGTCAGGGAGGCTGACATACTGATGCACGTGGTGGACATTTCTCATCCGAATTTCGAGGAACACATCCGCGTGGTGGAAGAAACCCTAAGGGATATAAAGGCTATAAACAAGCCTGTATTTGTCGTTTTCAACAAGATAGACAGTTACAGATACGAAGAGTACGACGAGTTCTCCCTGGAGCCTAAAAAGCAGGAAAACTACACGCTTGACGAGTTCAAGAACAGCTGGATTGCAAAGGAGAACACTCCATGCATATTCATCTCAGCAAAGGAGAAAATCGGAATAGACAAACTCCGCTCCGATCTCTACAAGATGGTAGCCGAAATCCACGCTGGCCGCTACCCTTTCGACAATTTCCTCTGGTAAGCCTTAAAGCACGTTCAGATATCTCACCACGAACAGTGCCATTAAGGTGGTAAGCATCCGACGAAGTGCATATTGTAGCCTGGCGTAAGCCGGGCTACCTTTGC
>CAMFBM010000042.1 GCA_945948555.1 uncultured Bacteroidales bacterium
CGCGTGACCAGGATAATAGTAGATACTGACAGTGAATTCATCCAAAGTTGCGTAGCAGGCGATGTAAACAACTCCATACAAGGAACTTACAATATCCGCGAAGTATGGCTAAGCCAGAAAGTTGACGCTACAGAATTCATCAGAACCATCTGTAGTGCCTATCAGGGTGACAGGGATTTTTCAACACAGATTTACCATCCGTATCACAGCTACTTGTGCCAGAATAAAAGGGCAACGATATTCATTCCGGAAGCGGAAGCCGACAATATAATGAAAATGGTTACCCGAGAAACTTGGTCATTCCCTATATTGTTCACGATAAAGACATATCAGGGTGACGTCTTTTCCGCCCAGAAAGCCGGAGCCGATGCTGCGAGACCGTTCTGCACGCATCATGTCTTCACGGAAAAAGTAGCGGGCCCCGACTACATTTGCAAGGATTATTCATGCAAGAATTTCACGGCGTACTATTATTCATGCAAAACTTGCGGGAAAAGTGAGCATAACCCCGCGCATACTTTCGAGATAAAATATACCGACTTCGATTACCCGCTGCACATATTCGAACAGCCTTTGGCCAATGACCAGGCATATATAGGCAAAAACTCGGCCGGACAGCACGTATGGTGGTACAGCTGCATCTGGTGCGGCATGTCAGAAGGATATGACCAGAAGCACTTTACGAAAGTCGCATGGAAAGCGACCGGAAATGAAATGGGTTATGAAGACTTCAGGAAGGCCATGGCCGAACAGGCAGAAGATTTCGAAACAGAGGCAAGACTTACCACTACAACGCAACCGGGAACGTTCATCCTGCCATACAAGTCAGACGCCAAGATGAGCACCGCGTTCCAGAGTTCCGTAAACTTCGCATTGTGCGACAATCTTCTGGACGACATGATTCTCGGAAACGACTACACCGCACAGGCGACATTGCTTCAGGTAAGATCGCTCGCAATCCGTCTCGCAGAGGAACTTCTCGGACACGAAATCAAACTCGGAAAGAAGCAGACCGGCGACAAGTTCGCGGCGAAATGCGCCGTCCTCGGAATCGACTGCATCCCGTCAGCATCTGCATCCGTCAATGCCAATGCCACCCGTCAGGATATGGCTGCAATCCTCTACAAGGCATTGCGTTACATCGAGGACCAAGGTATCTATGCCTATACGGAATTCGATAATGGACTGGACAAATACATTGACAAGAAAGATATCAACCCTGCCGCAGAGGAGGCCATGAGTTTCATGGAGGCACTCGGTCTGATTAAAGGCAAGACGTCCACGACCATCTGCCCTAAGGAAATCTGCTCCATCGAACAAGCTATCGACGTGGCAGAAAAATGCACACATGCACATCAGCTCGGCTGGTATCAGGCAAGAGCATGGGGAGAAGGAGCCGGACGCGACTTTGGAGGTAGCGTTTACACAG
The DNA here is from genome assembly GCA_945948555.1 of uncultured Bacteroidales bacterium. Taxonomy (GTDB): domain Bacteria; phylum Bacteroidota; class Bacteroidia; order Bacteroidales; family UBA932; genus Cryptobacteroides. The sequence goes on from CAMFBM010000042.1 coordinate 1,430, forward strand.
GCCCGTCTGAAGCCTATTCGACATTCCAGACTTACGCTCCGGGTGAAAGAGTGTGGGTTACAGGTCCGCGCATCGGCGGCATGTGGGAATTCCTCCCTATCGTGGACAGATATACCGGCAAGACAGTATATGTGGAAGCCGAATGGTACACCCCTGTAAGAAGACATGTATTCACCTCGAAGAAGACCGTCAAAACCATAGAATTCAAGGACTACTGGGATGGAACTTACATGTGGACCCCGTAGGTCCACCTTTTTGGGCGCCAAGGTCATCTCGGATGAATTCCTGGATGAGGGAATCCCACATAAGGAGATGGAACTTCTGATTGAAAGGGTCTCTGGCATTCAGTGCGCGTACGATGCCGCCAAGGCGAAGAGAGACAAGTTTAGCCTTGTCTATAAGCAGGTTGAAGCCCTTGTCGAGGGAGAGGATGACTGCATTGCAAATATGTCCAACATCGCTGCTCTTCTTCATAGTACATTCGGATTCTGGTGGACAGGATTTTATGTTGTCAAAGGTGATGAGCTGGTACTGGGGCCGTTTCAGGGTCCGATTGCCTGCAGCCGTATTCCGTTCGGCAGGGGAGTGTGCGGGACAGCTTGGAAGCGCAAGGAAAGCATCATCGTTCCAGATGTTGAGCAGTTCCCGGGACACATCGCCTGCAGCAGTCTGTCTCGTAGCGAAATAGTAGTCCCGATCTTTCGTGATAAAGAGGTAATCGCGGTCCTGGATATAGACAGCCGGAATCTGAATGCATTTGATGAAACTGACCGGGAAAGCCTTGAGAAGATAACGGGATTGATTCATAAAGATTAATCTGCAAACGCAGAAAATAAGAAAAATATAGGGTGACTGGTTTACAACCACTAATCATTCCATGCCCTAAAGCTATAAGGATTGGTGAAGCATTCGGCTATACGTTTCCCTATTGCTAATAAGCCCACAGGAATAATGAACATAAAGAAGATACACCAAAATAAGAGTGGATGATAATAATCATGAATGAGCGGAGATTTATTATATTTGTAAACTAATACCAAAATTACCAATCCCAGTGCTTCAGGCTATTCTTCACAACAAATTCGGAAAAGCAATTTCCCTTGGCTATTTTAAGGGGATAGAAGATACGCTTACCTCGTCTGTTATCGGACTGTTGCAGTATCTTCCAGATTCGGTTGTCTGGGAGATATTAAGGGGAGCTTGCGGCCAATCAATCGTTAACTTACCTGTTAATATCGGGGCTGTGCTCGATTATCATTTCTGGGAGCGGTTCGATGCGTCTGGGACAATAAATAGTACCGCTGGAACTTTTGCCGGACACACATGTGGCAGAGTATCAAACAAAGACCTATCAAAGGCGTGAACAGGGCTCCTGCAAATTACCGCGCAACTAGTAAAATTGTAAATTACTGATTACCAAGGATATGCAAAATTGCAACTTGCTCGGTGAGATCAAATTGATGCCACTGAGCAAGGGCAAAAATGCTAATTGCTTGAGTATCAAACATGTATATTTGCGTGTTACGCGCGGTGATTTGCTTGAGTGGATGGGAAAGCAGCAGGCACATTGCTGCCCTATGTAAATTCCTAGACCCTTTAGTTAACATAATATAAATTGTGTAACAAGAGGAATGTATGCTGGAAGGTTAGTCAGGGAAAAGAAATAATCCGTAAACCGATAAAAACACCTATCTTTGCAGTTTATATTTCAAATATACTACAGGAATGGGAAGAAAGAAACAGGAAATTATCCTTGAGAATGTCAGGATTGAGGCGGTTGCGGCTGAGGGCAAGGCTATTGCAAGGATTGACGGCACGGTTCTGTTCGTGCAGTTCGCAGTGCCGGGAGACATTGTGGATGTGAAGGTTACGAAGAAAAAGAAGAATTATATGGAGGGATTCATCACAAGGATGGTGACCCCTTCGAAAGACCGTCTGGAACCGTTCTGCAGCCATTTCGGAATCTGCGGAGGTTGCAAGTGGCAGCCACTGCCCTACGAGATGCAGCTGGAGGCCAAACAGCAGCAGGTTTACGACCAGCTCGTCAGGCTCGGGCATCTGGATGTACCTGAAATACAACCGATTGTACCTTCAGAGAAAACTCAATATTACAGGAACAAACTGGAATTCACTTTCTCACAAAGCAGATGGATTGAGAAAAAGGAAGACCTTGAATCCCTGGAAGAAAAGGACCGTGTAGGGCTCGGATTCCACGTCGGGAGATTCTTCGACAAGGTGCTGGACATCAGGCATTGCTACCTTCAGCAGTCTCCGTCGAACGAAATCCGGCTTTTCATCAGGGATTTTGCCCTGAAAAACTCTTTGGAGTTCTTCAACATCCGCGAGCACAGAGGTTTTCTGAGGAATATGTTCATCAGAACCGACTTTGAGGGCAACATTATGCTCATCATCTGTTTCTATCACGAGGACAAGGCGCAGAGGGAGGCCCTGCTGGATGCCGTTTCAGAGGCATTTCCGCAGATTGTCTCCCTTTATTATGTCATAAACGGGAAGGCGAATGACTCAATTTCAGACCAGGAGTGCATTCTGTACAAAGGTCAGGAGGTCATCTTCGAGAAAATGGAGAACCTCCGCTTCCGAATCGGGCCTAAATCATTCTACCAGACCAATCCTCTCCAGGCCTACAATCTTTACTGCGTGGCTCGGGAATTTGCCGGTCTGACAGGTGGCGAGGTCGTCTATGACCTTTACACGGGGACAGGTACAATAGCCCAGTTTGTCGCTTCCAAAGCGTCAAAGGTAATCGGAATAGAATATGTACCGGAGGCGATTGAGGATGCACGCATCAATGCCCGCGACAACGGAATCGAAAACTGCGAGTTCTTTGCAGGCGACATGAAGGACATCCTGACTGATGACTTTGTGAATGAGCACGGACATCCTGATGTCATAATCCTGGACCCGCCAAGGGCTGGAATCCATCCTGACGTTGCTAAAGTGATACTTAATGCAGAGCCTTCCAAAATAGTGTATGTCAGCTGCAATCCAGCATCACAGGCAAGAGATCTGGAGATCCTTTGCAGCAAATATGAAATCACGGCAGTCCGGCCGGTAGATATGTTCCCGCACACTCATCACGTCGAGAATGTGGTCGCGCTCAGGCTCAAAAATTGATGTATATTGTTTTATTTTTTAACTTTGTTCGTTTTTAGCAAAAGAAAATGTTCATACAGATTATTATACTTATAGCGGGCCTCCTGCTCATACTGGCCGGGGCGAATTATCTTGTAGAAGGATCTTCAAGCGTGGCCCGCAAATCAGGCATCAGTGAGTTTGTAATAGGACTTACGATTGTCGGCATCGGGACATCCACTCCGGAGATGGTGGTAAGTTTCATCTCCTCATACCAGGGGAACGCAGATATGGCAATCGGCAACGTCGTCGGATCAAATATTTTCAACACAATGCTCATTCTCGGCGTCACAGCCCTGATAATGCCGCTGAAAATCACTAGAAACACATTGCGCAGGGACATCCCGATGAACATCATCGCGACAATGATGCTCATAATAATGGGCTTGAATTGCACTATTTTCGGAATCGGGAACGACACCATCAGCAGAATCGACGGAATCATACTCCTTGCCGTTTTTGCATATTACCTTTACCTTTCCTTCAAGAATGATGCAGGCAGCGAGCAGGAAGAAGAGACCAGGACCTTTTCGACGGCACTATCCATCATAATGATAGCCGGAGGTCTCGCAGGCCTGATCCTGGGCGGGAAACTTTTTGTGAACTCTGCCTCTGAGATCGCGAGGCTCTGCAATGTTCCTGAAGCATTCATAGCCATCACGGTAATGGCAGGAGGCACTTCCCTACCCGAACTTGCGACCTGCGTGGTTGCAGCTGCAAAGAAAAGGGGCCAGTTGGCCCTTGGAAACATCATAGGGTCGAATATTTCCAACATTCTTCTGATCATTGGCGGAGCGGCTGTAGTCAGACCTCTTCCGGTAAAGGGAATCACTCCCGTGGACTTCGGTGTAATGCTGCTTTCTGCCATAATGATTCTGGCCAGTGCATATCTGTTCAAGAAAAAGGAACTTGACAGGATCGAGGGCGTGATTCTTCTCCTCACCTGGGGAGGCTACATGGCCTGGTTGATAACATCCCTGTAAACAAATTGCTATGGGTAAACTTTACGAAGAACTCTGCAAAGACTACCGGGTCATTGAGGGACTGAAGACCTGCATCAATTGCGGGACCTGCACTGCCATCTGCCCGGCGGCGGAGTTCTACCGTTATGATCCCAGAAGAATTGTTGACATCGTACAGAGCAAGGACGAGACTGAAATTGAGAAACTTCTCAAGAGCGACGTAATCTGGTACTGTGGAGAGTGCATGTCCTGCGTGACAAGGTGTCCAAGAAAGAACGGTCCGGGACTGGTGATAATGGCTTTGAGGAATCTTTCCGCAAAACTTGGATATTTTGTCTGCTCCGAGAAAGGCCGGCAACTCTACCCTCTCACAAAAATGCTGACTGGAAACATCCTGAACTATGGTTACTGTATCTATCCCGAGACTTTCAAATGGGAGGATCATCCGGAATCGGGACCTGTCTGGAAATGGCACACTGAGCATCTGGAGGAGAGTTACAAAAGGCTCGGGGCGAATTACAGGGGTGACGGGCCCGGAGTGCTCAGGAAGATTCCGCAAGAGTCTCTGGATGAGTTGAAGGCAATATTTGACGTAACCGGAGCGACAGAGAGAATCGAGACCGTCAACCGATGTTCGGAGCAAAAGGCTAAGGAGATGGGGCTGACGATGGAGGAATATTTCGACAAGACGTTCAACGAGTGTTCCGACTGTCATTTTAATGATTGAGATATTGGTCCCCCGAAACTTGAGTAATTGATTTAACACTATCAGCGAAACTACCAATCCATGATATACCAGGGAAAACAGAAAATATGGTCCGAATATCAGAAAGAAATTCCTGACGACCACTGGTTCTATGTGAGGAGCTGCATACGTCAGAATTTCTTCCCGGCATCCGAGAAGATGTTCCTCGAAATCTGCAGGAACGTACTCGGGAAAGACTTCTACGAAACTGAGCACCACACGACCTGTGGCGGAATCGCCTATCACTGCGACACCATCCCGCAGGAGACCGTGATGACGATTGTGGCCAGGCAGTTTGCCCTGATGACTGAAGCGGGCTACAGCAATTATGTTGCATCCTGCATCACTTCCTTCGGAAACTACATTGAGATTCTGGAGACCTGGAAGGAATTCCCCGAACTGGAAACCCGCATCAGGGAACTTCTCTGGAAGGCATGCAGAAGGGAATTCCGCAAGCCGGACTATGTGGCGCACGCCAGCGACCTGATATACAAGTACCGCAATGAAATTGCCGCGAGGGCGAAATACCGCCTGGTGAACAGGCACACAGGCGAGCCGCTTCGCGTTGTGGAGCACATCGGCTGTCACTATTCCAAGATGTTCCCTTCAAAGGGAGTCGGAGGGGCTGAATATCCTTACGTCCTGTGCGGAATGATCGAGAGCTGGGGCGGGAACGTGATTGACTATCCTGAACGAAGGCATTGCTGCGGCTACGGTTTCCGCCAGTACCACGTAAAGGCAAACCGGGGCTATTCCATCTCCAACACCCACAAGAAATTCGAGTCAATGGAACCGTATCAACCGGATATGATCATAACCAATTGCCCGGGATGTCCATATTTCCTTGACAGATGGCAGTATGCCATTTCAGAAATGGAAGGAAAGACCTACTCGAAGGACGGTTACGGAATTCCGGTCTTCACCTACGAGGAGGTCGCTTCCCTTGTGCTGGGCTACGACCCGTGGGACATCGGGCTTCAGCTGCATCAGGTTGCGGTCGAACCGTTGCTTGACAAAATCGGCATCGAATATGACCCGGCAAGGAAATATGAAGGAATAGACAGGAAGAGTCTTTCACGGCCCGAGTTGCCCGGCATACTGAAATGCTGCTGATTCAAGACAGATATGAGAGAAAATGTCGTAATAATAGGCGGAGGGATTGCCGGACTTGAAGCCGCAGGGCAGTTGGCAGGTCTGGGCTACAATCCAATCCTGGTCGAAAAGGAGGATCACCTTGGGGGCCATCTTGCAGACTGGCATTGCCTTTTCCCGGATCTGATTCCCGCAAAGGATGTGGTCTCCACACTTGTTGCGGGGGCTGCTTCGGCCAATATATTCACCAACACGGAAGTCCTTCACATCAACAGGTTGCAAGACTGTTACAATGTGATGTTATCAAATGGAGTGTCAGTAATGACCAAGGCTGTCCTGTGTGCAACAGGCTTCAGACTTTTCGATGCACACAAGAAGGAGGAATATGGCTACGGTGTTTACGACCAAGTGATTACCAATAGTGACCTCGAGAAATGGTTCAACGGTATTCCGGATCCAAGGATTGACAACTCGATGATGTCTTCTGCTGGTTTTGTCCACTGCGTCGGGTCCAGGGATGAGAAAGCCGGAAATCCGCAATGCTCGAAAGTCTGCTGCATCACGGCAGTCAAGCAGGCAATTGAACTGAAGAAGAAATTTCCCGAGATGATGGTCTGGTGTTTCTATATGGACCTGAGGATGTTCGGAAAGAAATATGAGGACTTCTACATCTCCGCCCAAAGGGACTATGGTGTCCGTTTCATCAGAGGCAGGGTCTCCGAGGTCAGCGAGAATATTGACGGGAGGGTCGTGGTCAAGGCCGAGGACACTCTTGCAGGAAGACCGGTCAGAATCACCCTCGACCTTCTGGTGCTGATGTCAGGAATGGTATGCAATCCCAAGACCGTCAGGGATTCGGGCACCGTACAGTTCCCGGCTGACAGCGACGGGTTTCTGAAATGCCGCAACAGTGTGACTGACTTCAATTTGTCAGCACAGGACGGGATTTTCTTCGCGGGGTCCTGCACAGGTCCGAAGACAGTTCCCGAAACAATTGCGGAGGCGCGTTCCGCCGTACTTTCGATTCACAACTGGTTCAAAGGGAAGCAATGATGGATTTCGGTTTCAGCATATCCCGCAGTTCAACAGTCAATCTTGACAGTGTTGCGCTTGAGAATTTCACAAAGCTTCAGGCTCTGGAGCCCGATGCTCTCAAGTGTATTTCCTGCGGAAGCTGTACTGCCACCTGCCCTGCAGGGAAATTCTCCGGGATGAGTCTGAGGAAAGTCATTCACAATTTGCAGAGAGGACGGGAAAAAGAAGCTGTTGAAATGCTTCAGGGATGTATGCTTTGCGGAAAATGCTCGATGGTCTGCCCACGTGCAATCAACACAAGGCATCTGATAATGTCAATTCACAAAATTTACGGGGAGGAAGCACGGTGAGAGAGAGATTTCTGACAGGATACAACAATTTCGTCCTGCCGTTCCTCATCGGAATGGTCTTCATCCTGACATATTGCCTGGTGTGCCTGTTCCGGATTCTGCACCAGCTACCACACGAGGACAGAAAAAGATTCCTTCTCTCCCTGGTCAATCCCAAGATTCTGCTCAAAAACATCCGGGACATATTCTGCGACTGCCTTCTGCACCTGAAAATATGGAAGAGGAACAAACTTCTGGGATATATGCACTCCAGCATTGCCTTCGGATGGTTTATGCTGATAGTCATCGGACACATCGAAGTCTTCCTTTATGTGCCTCACAGGGCCAAATTCCTGTACTATCCTATCTTCTTCAGATACTTCGTAGCCGAGACCGAAAGCACACTGAGGGGAGGATTCTTCTTCTTCCTGATGGACTTCTTCCTGCTTGTTGTCCTGAGCGGAATCTTCCTTGCTATGCTCAAAAGGCTCAGATCCAGAATGTTCGGAATGCGAAGAACCACAAACCAGAGTCTGCTGGACACCATAGGGCTATACTCACTTTGGTCAATATTCCCTTTAAGACTTCTGGCCGAAGGATTCACCGCAGAAATCAGTGGAGGGTCTTTCCTGACCAAATCCCTGAATCACGTCTTCACTGCGTTTCTGGGCAATCACGTAAATATGCTTCCTACCTGGTGGGCATACTCTATTGCTCTCGGAGTATTCTTCTGCGTGCTGCCGTTCACAAGGTATATGCACATCCCGTCTGAGATGCTGCTGATTCCTCTGCGCAATGCCGGACTGAAGATCCGCAATGCCCGAAAGGGGCTGGCAAAGGTTCAGGTCTATTCCTGCCCTTCCTGCGGTCTGTGTATTGACGCCTGCCCGATGAGCGTGATGAAAACCCACGCAAAAGACACCACCGTCTATCTCAACAGGCAGATTCGCAGAGGCAATGAAAAGAGGATTGAGGAAATCAGCGACAAATGTCTGCTCTGCGGGAAATGCACCGCAATCTGCCCCGTGGGTGTCCAGGGAGATGCCCTGAGAGTAGCCCAGAGGGCCATGAGAAATTCCGGTATGGATTCGGTCTGGAAAACCTCCGGAAAGATTGCAGGAACTCCCGAACCTCCGCAATCACAGGGAAAAACCCTTTATTTTGCCGGCTGTATGACAGCCCTTACTCCTTCAATATTGAAGAGTGTGGAAACCCTTTTCAGGGCTTCGGGAAATGAATATGAGATTCTGGACCGCGACGGAGGAATCTGCTGCGGACGGCCGATGATGACCGCGGGAAGGACTGAGGAAGCCGAGGGTATGATCAGAAGGAACACCGAACTTATTCTCGACAGCGGAGCCGACACCCTTCTGGTCAGCTGTCCGATTTGCTACAGGGTGTTCACAGAGAATTACAACCTCCCCGGAGTGCGGGTTGTGCACCACTCCGTCTGGCTGAAGGAGATGCTTGATTCCGGAGCGCTTGAGATTGCTCCTGACAACCAGCGTTACGTCTGGCACGACCCGTGCGAACTCGGCAGGGGCTGCGGAATATATGAGCAGCCACGTGAAGTGCTGAAAGCAGCGGGTGAACTGGTTGAGGCCGGGATGCACCACAAGGAAAGTTTATGCTGCGGTGGCAGCCTGGGGAGTCTCACATTGAATTTTGAAAAACGCAGGGCTATGACACAGAATGCCCTTGAGAATATTACTGCGGAAAACCCGGATGTCATTGTCACAGGATGCCCTCTCTGCCTGAACACGTTCGGCAGGTTTGCGGACCGTCCGGTCAAGGATATCTCCGAGATTGCAGCCGCATTGTTGAAGTCTGATTGTAAATAAATTAAGAACTATTAAATATTATGACATTCAAACCAACAAAGTACTCATTGATGGACTGTGCGTCCGGACGCAAGTTTGAGGATGCCGGATGGACACTCTCCGATCCGCAGGGACAGAAACCATCCCTCGTGAGGGCTGTCTATGAAAAGAAGACATACGATCCAAGAGTTGACCTGGACGGATTCTATAGATTCGCCGACTGGCTGCCGATCAGAAGGACTCTTGAACATTCCTGCGCTCCGGTAACATACAAGAGCAAGGGTATGGCAGAATACCTTGGTCTGAACAATCTCTACATAACATTTTCCGGGTATTACCCTGAAATCGGGGCCAGAATGGAAACCTGTTCCTTCAAGGAGACAGAGGCATATTCAGTATGCGCAAGGCTTCCTCAGGACAATGACAGGGTTATGGTGGTCGCATCAGCCGGAAACACCGCCCGTGCATTCGCCAAGGTGTGCTCTGACAACGGGATTCCTCTTCTGCTTTCCATCCCTTACGACAATATCGGCGCACTCTGGTTCTCCAATCCTCTGAATGACAATGTGAAAATCATTGCCTCGCCGGCAGGTTCGGATTATTTCGACGCCATCGCACTCGGTGACAAGGTGTGCAGCGACCCGAAGTTTTTCGCCGAAGGAGGTGCGAAGAACATAGCCCGCAGGGACGGTATGGGTACTACCCTGCTTTCTGCTGTGGAGAAAATCGGAAGGATTCCGGATGCATATTTCCAGGCCATCGGAAGCGGCACAGGAACTATTGCTGTCTGGGAAAACAACCTCAGGCTGATTGAAGACGGGCGCTACGGCTCTCACAAGATGAAACTTTTTCCTTCACAGAACGACCCGTTCACAATAATGTATGACTCCTGGAAGGCCGGTTCGAGGGAACTTGTTCCGATGACTCCGGAACAGGCACGCCACGCGGCAAGCGTTATTGACGCCAAGGTCCTCTCCAACAGGAAACCGCCATACTCTCTTGCTGGAGGACTTTATGATGCCATCAGCGATGCCGGAGGAGATATCTACAAGGTGACAAATGCCGAACTGGAAGTCTGGAGGCAGAGGTTTGAGGAACTTGAGGGAATTGACATATATTCTGCAGCGGCTGTTGCTGCAGCAAGCCTTGAGATGGCTGTCCGTGAGGGTACTGTAGGAAAAGACGAGGTGATAATGCTCAACATCACCGGAGGCGGAGAGAAACGATGCAAGGCTGAAACAAAGACGGTACAGGCACAACCGGACCTTGTGCTGGATCCATCTCTGGATGCATCTGTCATCATTGAGAAAGTCTCGGAATTGTTCAAATAGGATTTTTGAAGATTCCTGAGTTGTGCAAGACGCACAACCATCACGATAACAGACAATTATGAACTTGCAAAACTTGAGTAGATAATTCTGAATTCACGAAACTTGAGAATATGATTCCCTTCCTGCAAATGAAACCCGAGCAGATTGACTCGCTGGACAAGCATTTCAAGTCGCAGATGGAGACTATGGTCCAGACCATACAGACTACACCTGCCGATGAACTTCTGGCAGAACTGGTCCAGAAGGCAATCCATTTTGGCATCAAGGTAGTCATCGCCATTCTGATCTACATCGTCGGCGCCTGGCTGATCAAGGTTATCAAAAGGGCTCTCGGGAAGATGTTCATCAGACGGAACACGGACAAGACAATATCTTCGTTTGTGATGAGTCTGGTGAGCATCACCCTGACAGTCATTCTGATACTCATTACCATCGGGACCCTCGGAATCAACACCACCTCACTGGCAGCCATCCTCGCTGCAGGAGGAATGGCGATTGGTATGGCTCTGAGCGGGACTGTCCAGAATTTTGCAGGAGGAATCATCCTTCTGATTTTCAAGCCTTTCAAGGCAGGTGACTTCATAACGACCCAGGGGGTGAGCGGCACTGTAAGCGAGGTGAACATTGTCAGTACCAAGCTGGTCACAACCGACAACCGCGTCATCGTCATCCCAAACGGAGCCCTGTCCAACGGAACAATCGACAACTATTCCCAGCAGACAATGCGCAGGGTGGAATGGCTGGTAGATGTGGAGTACGGTTCGTCTTCTGAAGAAGTCCGGAAAGTCCTTTCAGAGATTTCTTCCGCCGATTCCAGGGTGCTTGGCATTGCGACCGGTGCACCGGCTGACCCTATGGTTGAGCTCAATGCCCTCAGGGACAGCAGTGTGCAGTTCATAATGAGGGTATGGGTCAAATCTGAGGACTACTGGCAGGTGCTCTGGGATTTCAACGAGAGGATTTACAATGAGTTGCCTAAGCACGGGATTCAGTTCCCGTTCCCACAACTTGACGTCCACATCAACAAGGATTAAAAAAAGCAGCGCCTTGAACTCGCCGCTTTATTTAATCCTTGGAAACTGGGTCCAACCTCAATTACAATTAGTTCTCAGAGAGGGAATCCTTGGAGATTACCGGATTTGCGTAAATCATCAGGAAGATTTCGCGGAGCTCATCCCTGTCAAGTTCCGGCTCCACAGTAGAGAGTTGCTTCTCAACATATTCCTTGAATGCAGCCAATTCCTCCGGAGTGTAATTCGAGACGAATCTGTCAGTACCCTTTACAATGTCGTAGGCCATGAGATTGGTCTTCCACAACCTGTAACCCTGAATGACCCTGATGTCAACCGCGTGACGAATCAGCTGATAGCGGTCATTCTTGTCGCACAGTGAAGCATCTGCAATCTCCTTCTCTGTCAGAGGCTCACCGATATTCAGATGAATGTTGCCCTTCTGCTGCTTGATTCCGACCATGATGCTGTTCAGATCCTCTCCATGGGCCTTGACATATTTCTGTGTTCTTGAAATCAGAATCTCCCTTGCCTTGAGAATGTCACACGGCTCGTACTCGTAGGAAATACTCATAGGAATGATGTTAAGCTCCTTGAAGTTCTGAAGGAAATCAGACTTGCCGCTCATATCCAGCATCTTGAGCAACCCCTGCTCGGTAATGTCGTGTCCGTCCTTCGTGCGTCCCTGACGCTGTGCCAGCCAGATTGAGCTGACACCGGAGGTAATCCTGAGCCTGATGTACTCGGAGAGCAACTGGGAAGAAAGGTATAGCTCGCGTGCTGAAATGCCCCTGACCACCTTGATCATCCTGTTTGACCTGATGAGATACTCAACGAACTTGTTTGACAGCAGATTGTCACCAACTGCAATCTCCGTCATAGGAATTCCGTTCCTGTAAAGTACAAGCTGGGTGATTGCAGGGTCCAGAATGATGTCCCTGTGGTTTGACAGCGCCAGGAACTTGCCCTTAAGCCCGAGGATGTTGTTCACTCCATCGTATGAAAAATTGTGGGCCGTGTTCTCAAGGACCCACTCCACGACTCTTGACATCACAAGAATCTGGAAATCATCGACACTTTTAATCTGTTTGAGGAGATTCTTCAGAAAATCAGAATCCTTCTCAGGAAAAAAATATTTGGAGACAGTTGAAACAAACGGATGGTCAGCAACTTTACCAAGAGCCTCTGCCGCCTCTGCATCAGAGTACGGACTTATGCTCTCAAATTTCGAAAAATCTTCCATTATTCTTAGTTCAGGTTAAACCGGTGCAAAATTAAAATTTTCTTTCAAGAAAACAAACAACACGGTATTACTGCCGGAAAAGCACGGAACTGTCCCCATAGCTGAGAAAACGGAAACCATTCTCAAGGGCATATTCGTAAATCGGCCTCCAGCATCCTCCGACAAATGCCGAAATCAACAGCAGCAGAGTGCTTTGCGGCTGATGAAAGTTGGTGACCAGCACATCCACGATCCTGAACCGGAATCCAGGAACTATGATGATTCTCGTGCCCGCAGTCAGGGTGTCAAGTCCGTTGGCATCAAGATAATCCAGGATGCCATGCAGGGCTTCCGACAGGGAATATCCATACTCTCTTTCATACGGCATCCATTGCCCGACATCCGACGGGGCACCCTCCTCCAGACATTTCACACCTATATAATATAGGGACTCAAGTGTCCTGACCGATGTGGTCCCGACTGCAATCACCTTCCGCTTTCCCTCAGCGAGTTCACTGATCAGCTGTCTGGAAACAGTGAAAGGTTCCCGGTGCATAGTGTGCTGAGCAACATTCTCGCTTTTCACCGGCAGGAATGTCCCCGCTCCGACGTGAAGGCAAACCTCCTCCTCCTCGATGCCCTTTGCCTTGATTTCATCAAGCACACGAGCTGTAAAATGCAGTCCGGCAGTCGGAGCAGCCACAGACCCGCGGTATTTCGCATAAAGAGTCTGATATCTTTCCCTGTCAACATCCTCCGTTTCACGATTCAGATATGGAGGAATCGGAATCGAACCGCATCTTTCCAGTACTTCAGAGAAAGCCGCCCCGTCACTCCACGAAAACTCCACAATTGCAGTTGCACCATCCCTGCTGACAAGTGATGCCTTCAGACTCATCCTGTCTATAACTTCATCAGATTCAGCGCTATACAAACTCAGCACATCTCCCTTCCACTTCTTTGCATTGCCGACAATGCACTTCCAGGAGCATTTCTCCCTCGCATCAAAAGACTTCACATACTCAGAAGGAGAGCAGGGCTCCAGACAAAAAATCTCTATTATGGCTCCTGTTTCCCTCCTGAAATGCATCCTGGCAGGGACAACCTTTGTGTCATTGAAAACCATCAGTGAATCTTCCGGAAGCAGGGAAGGAAGGTCCCGGAAAATGTGCTCAGAGACCTGTCCGTCACGGTATTGCAGGAGTTTGGATGAATCTCTTTCCTCCAGCGGATACTTTGCAATCCGACTGTCAGGGAGGTCATAAAAATAGTCTGAGATTTTAATATTCGGTAACATAAATATATTCCTTACAAATAGCTCAAATTTGAGCGCACAAATATACAAAATTCCAGCGACACTATCTGTATTAGCTAAATTCAGTTTTGTAAATTACAGAAGTAATATTTTATGTTATATTTGTAAACTAAAGATATGCAGAAATGTGGGATTTCGAGGTGTTTTTACAAATTTAGAAATCTATCATAAAAAATATTTATAAGCAGGATTTGTCCATATATAATATT
>CAMFBM010000043.1 GCA_945948555.1 uncultured Bacteroidales bacterium
GTTTAACTGAACCGCCTCAAATGGGGGTTTACATATAATAACTTTACGAATGAAACTAAAAATCTTCCTTTCGATGTTGATGGCTCTTGCTGCCATTTCCTGCTCAAAACAGGATGCCGGCATTGTCGCTGATGATGACAAGACCTTCTGCCAGATGTCTTTCCTCGCTGCCGGTTCTTCTGTAAGAGCGGTACATATTGGCGGCAACCGGATTTTCTGGCAGGACAATGATGCAATTTCCATCTGCTCACGTATTGCCGAGCGCAATACCGGCCTGAAATTTACAACTGAGCTGGATGCTCCTTCGGCTTCAGCGGTCTTTACAGGTTCCGCTCCCGAACTGGAATCTTACAGTGCGGTCTATCCATATTCTGCCGTGGACCATTGGCAGAGCAACGGAGACCCTTTGGTCTATGTCATCGTCCCTGTTGCACAGAAAGCTGTCACCGGTTCCTTTGATTCGGATGCGGCGATTCTCGCTGCCACAACGAGTGACCGGAATTTTACCTTCAGTCACGTGTGCAGTTATCTGAAATTCACAATCGGCCCGGACTCTCCGGAGGTAGTGTCAGTGACGGTTTCAACAGCGAGGGAATCAGTGGCGGGAACCTGTTATGTCGATATGACCGGAGATTCTCCTGTCTTCGGCCGGGAATCATTGAAGAACACTTCAGTCTCAATCTCCAATGCAGATGACACCGTTCTTCAGGAGGGAGACTATTATATCACGATGTTTCCTCTGACATATTCAGCAGGCTTGACTCTCAATGTACTTTGCCGGGACGGGAGCAGTATAATAAAATCCCTGAATACCAAAGTCCGGATGGAATCCGGAAGGGTCTATGAAGTAGGTACAATATCTTCCGAGGGGAAAAAGGCTCCGTTCAAACTCCTGGATGTATATATGGAAGAGGGTGTCGCAAAAGGTATTGTGTTCTATGTTTCTGCGGACGGTATGACGGCAAAGATTGTGAGTCTGGACAGGACTGCAACTGTAGCCTGGTCAAGCGACGGAACGAAGACCCTGGGCACTTCAAGCAAGAATGACGGAGCTGCAAATACCGCGACTTTGAGGTCAAGTTCCGAGGCGGCTTCAATTCCTGCCCTGACTTTCTGTGACAGTCACGGAGAAGGATGGTACTGGCCGGCCTTGAATGAACTTCAGACTTTGTTTGAAACATATAACGGAACCACTTATTCCGCATCAACCAATGCAGTTCCTGCAAATATCACCGAAGCGGAAAAGGCTTCGAGGGCTGCATTTGACAAGGTCCTGACGGACAATGGAGGGACTGCACTGAATACGGCTGCCGATACGGAAATCGGTTCGCAATACTGGTCAAGTACCGAACAGATTATCGGAGGTGTAGCGTACGGTTCGTCATTCCGTTTCGGGAAAAGGTATGATGGAGCCGGGGAAAAATATACCAAGACCAATGCCGGCACACGCTATGTAAGGTGTGTTAAGGTTGTAACTAAATGATATTAAGAGGCTTGCAGGCACTGCGCTGTCCCAGGGGGAGGCTGATGTAGGCATGCATACGGTAGATGAAGTAGGCGGTCATCAGAATGCAGGCGGCCATCAGGATGATGTAGTTGGTGGTGCTCAGGACATCGAAGAAGGATTCTGCATCCTTGAAACGGTCCACTTGGCTGAGGATTGTCGAGAAGGTGTTGTTCACGAAGTGCATCAGCATGGTGAGTTTCAGGGAGCCTGTCTTGTAATAGACATAGCCGAAAAGCATTCCGAGGGCAAATGCCGGAAGTCCCTGCCACGGGTTCAGATGAATCAGGGCGAAGACCAGGGCCGAGAGTGTTATTGCCCAGACCGGTTTCATTTTCTGGAGCAAACCCCTGAGAATCATTCCCCTGCACAGCCATTCCTCGAAGAATGGGGCGAAGATGGAGACTGAGATGAATGTTACCCAGAGGGGACCTTCTGTGAGTTTCTCGAAGATGGCCTTGATGTAGTCCGGCATCGGAGGCAGGATCATATTCACCGAATCCATTATGAATGCCAGGGCGAGGGTGGCGATTGAGACGGCAAGGGCTGAGGAAAATCCTCCCAGCCTGCCGAAATTGTTGTTGTCCAGTGCATATCCGGTCTCGAACATCTCGTTCCTGCGGCTTTGGGCAGAGGCGTAGAGCATTGGCGGGATGAACATCAGCGGGTAAGAGATGAGCATCCCGTAGGTTTGGGCAAAGTCCATCGAGAATAAACCCAAAAGAAGAACCACGATGTTACCCAGAACGGCTCCGATGAACATCATCAGCAGGAGCATACAAACTCCGCCTCCTCCCGGTACATAATAACTGTAGGCCGAGAGGAGGTCGAAGGATTTTCTTGGTTTTCTGCGAACCATAGGCTATTTGTACAGAGGTGTCGGATATATGCCTTTGTCGGCAAATTCCTGGAATTTGGCCACTACACCAGGCCTGTCTTCCTTGAATGTCACTCCGAACCAGCGGGACGGGGTGGACAGGAGTTCGGTGCGTGCGCTCTCAGCCTTGATCATGCAGTCAATTGCGTATGGAATGTAGAATTCAGCCTTGAGCTCGCCGATGTTCTTGTCGAGGAAGCCTTTGAAGATTTCGCTGCTCTTGCAGAAGTAATCAGGAGTGAACCCCCACATATTCATCGAGCAGAGGGCCTTGCCGTCGAGGACAACCTTCTCTCCCTTGCTGTTGTCACCATAGACTTTTCCGTCCTGTGCGAGGGCGATGTTGTGATGCTCCTCCACGTGGGTGAGTTCACCTTCTGCATCCGCCGTGCAGATTCCTCTTGACACTCCGCCGGATTCCGAGAGGGTGTTGTCCAGCTCGAATCCCACGATGCAGTACTGTCCTTTTGTGTTCTCGTGGGCACGGAGCCAGTCTCCCAGAATCCTGAAAGAGTCTTTTCCGTAGTAGTCGTCTCCGTTGATCACTGCAAACGGCTCTTTGATGACATCCTTTGCCATAAGAACGGCGTGAGCGGTGCCCCAAGGTTTCTGGCGTTCAGGATTGAGGGTGTAGCCCTCCGGAATCTTGTTGAGTTCCTGGACCACGAACTGGAACTCTAGAGGTGAGCCGTCAACGCACTTCACATCCTTGTATTTCTCCCTGACAGTCTTTTCGAATTCCTCACGGAAATACTCCCTGACAATATAGACCACCTTCCCGAATCCTGCCTGAACGGCATCGTAAATGGAATAGTCAATAATTGTCTCACCGTTAGGACCGAGTCCGTCCATCTGTTTGAGTCCTCCGTAACGGCTGCCCATTCCGGCAGCGAGGACAAGCAATGTAGGTTTCATATCTGTTGCTGTGTTAAATATTGTTCTGGCACTTGACAAAAAAATCGATTGTTTACCAAAATCTCACAAAATTAACTATTTTTGCAGACAATCGAAAGTACTTTATGGGAAAAATCAAAGACTTGTTCACGGGAGAACACCGCAGTTTCTTCATTTTTGCGACCGTTGTGACGGTCGTGGCTTTGTTGCTTCTGACATTCGCTCCCGGCAATAATTTGATTCACTGGGTAGGAGCCAAGGTCACCATCGCTAATCAGCAGAGGCAGATCCGGGAATATCGCGAGGGCATCGACAGGATGGACAACCGCATAAAGATGCTGACTTCCGACCGCGATACCCTCGAAAAATTCGCCAGGGAGCATTTCCATTTCGCTGCTCCCGGCGATGATGTCTATCTTCTTCCCTAGGAATCTTAGAGTCCCTAAAAACCCGTGTAGGTCATCGGAGTGATGACACGCAGTTCCTCTTTCACCGATTCCGGAACGTCAAGTCCCTCAATGAATGCTGCAATCGACTCGTGGTCAATGCCTTTCCCTGTTCTGGTAAGGGCTTTGAGAGTTTCGTAGGGATTAGGGTAGTTCTCCCTTCTGAGGATTGTCTGAATCGCCTCTGCCACCACTGCCCAGTTCCTTTCAAGGTCAGCGCGGATGGCATCCTCGTTCAGAATCAGCTTTCCGAGTCCTTTTTTCAGGGAATTCAGGGCAATGATTCCATGAGCAAGAGGCATACCGACATTTCTCAGCACGGTCGAGTCGGTCAGGTCCCTCTGGAGTCTTGAAATTGGGAGTTTCATTGACAGGTGAGTCAGCAGGGCATCTGCGACGCCAAGGTTTCCTTCTGCATTCTCGAAATCAATCGGATTGACCTTGTGCGGCATAGCCGATGAGCCGACCTCGTTCTTGTTTACCCTCTGGCGGAAATATTCCATTGAAATATAGGTCCAGATGTCCCTTGACATGTCAATCAGTATGGTGTTGATTCGCCTCAGGCAGTCGAAGATGGCCGCGAGATTGTCATAGTGCTCGATCTGGGTTGTCGGGAATGACCTCCGAAGTCCGAGAGAGCCCACGAAATCATTGCCGAAGGAGATCCAGTCAATACCCGAAAATGCAACCTTGTGTGCGTTCATATTTCCTGTGGCGCCGCCGAACTTTGCCGGGAATTCGAGGGCGGAGAACTGTCTCAGCTGTTCCTCAAGACGGACCAGATAGACCCTGAACTCCTTGCCGACCCTTGTCGGGGATGCTGGCTGGCCGTGTGTTTTCGCAAGCATCGGGATGTCCTTCCACTCCTGCGACATCTCGGCGATTTTGTCCTTTACTTCGTTCAGCAACGGCATATATACATCTGCCATAGCCTCTTTCAGTGACAGCGGAACTGATGTGTTGTTGATGTCCTGGGAGGTCAGTCCGAAATGCACGAACTCTCCCCAGCGGATGATGTCCATCTCCTTGAACCTGTCCTTGATGTAGTACTCGACAGCCTTGACATCGTGGTTGGTCACTTTCTCGATGTCTTTCACCTTGGCGGCATCCTCCGGGGTCATCTTGCGCCAGATGTCCCTCAATGCTTCATATTTCCCTTTGTCAAAATCCGCCAGCTGCGGAAGGGGAATCTCGCAGAGCGCGATGAAATACTCGATTTCCACCCTGACCCTGTAGCGGATCAGTGCAAATTCGCTGAAATATTCCCTGAGGGGTTCTGTCTGCCTTGCGTATCTCCCGTCAACCGGTGAGACTGCTGTGAGTGAAGTCAAATCCATATATCTTAAATATTTAATATTCCTAAATAAACAACAGGACAGCAAAGACATAGAGCAGGAATGCCTGGAGCGTCAGTTGTTGTCTTGTGCCTGTCTTCGCAGCCTCCTGTGCCGATTCTCCTGTGCCGTCCGCCTCGAAGGCACCTAAGTCCGGGAGGTCGCGGGCTGCCCATTTCCGGACGAGATGACCGTCGTGGAAGCAGGTCGCCCCTCCGTTGGAGCGGTTCAATGACACGATTGTCTTGAAATCAGCTGTGTAGGCATGCGATGAAAGGAGATACCTTTCCATCTGTGGCAGGTCGCTGAAAAGACTGTCCTGCGCTCCCGTGGCACGAAGTAGGAGAATAGGGGTGAATCCGTTCTGGCCGGTTGTCTCGATTCCACCGGCTATGCCTGTCCACTGTTCAGGGGAGAGGGAGTCCGGGTTGTATACCGAGAAAATCACAACTTTTCCTGTGGCTGCGGCAAGGTCGCAGTTGTTCCCGGATGCGTCGGATAATGCAAGGGATGCAATCCTTTCGTCCGACCGTTCGGTCTGAAGGGTGGTTTCCGACCTGACGAATGTCCAGGTGCTGTCAGGAAGGTTCTCAAGGGAGAAATTGCGGGTTACCCCGTCTTTCTCGTAGATGAATGTCGCCTTGTAGAGGTCCGGTTCGCTCTCAAGTGATGCCTCAAGACGGGTGCCCGGTCTGAAATCCGTGAAGTCCGCCAACGGAATGAACAGGAGTGAATATACTGCAAGTGCTGTGCAGGAAATCGCTGCGATGGCGGCTGAGACATATTTTCTTTTTGCCGGCTGCCCGTAGTCCCTGAACGGAATGAAGGCGATTGCGGCGAAAATGTCCAGAATCAGGTTCTTGATGAGCGATTCCCAGTGGGTAAGATGGAGGACCTCCCCGAAGCATCCGCAATCCATTGATGGATTGAAAATTACAAGCAGAACTGTCAGGGCGGTGAACAATGTCAGCAGAACAGATGTGACAATTGCCGTCACCTTGCGGAAAACTCCGCTGATGAGCATGATTCCGGTAAATGTCTCTGCAAAGGCGAAGAACTCTGCTGCCCAGAGGGATATGCAATTCAGGAAATCCAGATGGAGAAACTTGAAATAGCTCTCCATTATGAGTCCTGAGCCGACAGGGTCGAGGAGTTTGAATATGCCTCCGCTCAGGAAGACAATTCCGATGACGAATGCGCAGAACCTGCGGAATCTGTTGTGTGACTTTCCCATTACCTGCCTCCCATTGCGACGGTTATTCTCCTGAAGATCTCATCCGGAGGAAGCATCTCCCCCTCAGGACCCGAACAGTCGATTCTGATGAAGTCCGGGTCGATGGCGCATTGCTCCAGATACATCTTTCTGACAGCCTTCTGGAAGTTGATGTCAGCCTCGTGTATGTCCTGACCGCCCTCCAGATAGTCCCTGTCATTGCCATTACGGTGAGAGGAAAGTTTCTTCTCCACAAAGCCGATGGGAACGTCAAGAAAGATGTTCAGGTCAGGTCTGGGCAGGCCGAACTCCCCGTATTCAGTGTTGTTTATCCATTCCCGGAGCCTCTCCCTTTCCTGAGGGTCCTTGATTTTGGCGCACTGGTAGGCCACGTTGGAATAGACATACCTGTCCAGCAGCACGCAGCCTCCGTTCTCAAGTGTCTGTGTCATCTGCGGCAGGGCGTAATGCCTGTCTTCGGCGAACAGCAGGGCAACCAGCTGAGGGTGCACCTGGTCGTTTCCCCCGAACTCCCCCTTCAGGAATCGGCTGATGAGGTCGCCGTAAACCGGAGCACCGTATCTTGGGAAATGTATGTAATTGACACTCCCATAGAGTCTTTCGAGATGTGTTTTCAGTTTCTTTACCTGGGTCGATTTCCCTGACCCGTCAAGTCCTTCGATGACGATGAGCATTGTCCTGGAGGTTTTTTGATTCAAATCCTGCAAATATAGACAAAATTCCAAACACTTTCCATATCTTTGTGAGTTGTGCTTATGAAGAATTCGAGGAAATGAGAAAAGTGGAAATAATGGGAATTGTCAACGTGACGGACAATTCATATTTTGCACAGAGCAGGTGTCTCTCGGCTTCGGGGACCCCGGATTTGGAGAAAGTTCTCTCTCGGGTTTCGGCAATGCTGGAGCAAGGGGCCGATATCATCGACATCGGCGCCTGCTCGACGCGCCACGGGTCGGATCCTGTGGGGGAGGCTGAGGAATGGAGGCGGCTGGAACCTGTTCTGGATGCATTGTGGAGGAGGTTCCCGGAAATCAGAATCTCGATTGACACCTACTGGGCCTCGGTGATTGAAAGGGCGTGGGTGCAGCTGAAGGACATTGAAGGCGAAGACGCGGCTTCGGATGATGCGGCCTCGGACAAAGGTTTACGGAATATTAAACAACGCCTGATCGTCAATGATATATCTGCCGGAGAGGATGACCCCCGGATGCTTCCTCTGGTTGGAAGGCTCGGACTGAAGTACATAGCGATGCACAAAAGGGGAACCCCGAAGACTATGCAGAGCCTTTGCGACTATGACGATGTGACGGAGAGCGTTTCGGATTATTTCCGTGATTTCGCCCTCAGGGCTGCCGCGGCTGGGATAGAGGATTGGATTCTTGACCCGGGATTCGGTTTCGCCAAGACTGTGGAACAGAACTGGGACTTGCTCCGGAACCTGCACAGGCTCTCGGATGCCGAATTCGGGGGACGAAAAAGGGACATCCTTGTCGGAGTGTCCCGTAAGAGTATGATTTACAGGCTTTATGGCATTACTCCTGAGGAGGCTTTGCCGCAGACCCAGATACTTCATTATGAGGCCTTGAGGCAGGGTGCGGCCATCCTTCGTGTCCACGATGTTGCCGAGGCTGTCAGGACCGTGAAATCATTCGGCTTGCTGCAAGGCGGGCAATGAATCCCCACAGAAGACCTATGAGTGTTCCGGCGATTGCTCCGCAGAGAATATCCCCGAAGAAGTGCATGCTGACGAAAACCCTGCTGATGCTCACAAGGACCGCCCAGATGAAAATCCACGCTGCATAACCCCTGTATTTCAGTCTTTTGTCGGTTCGCAGTGCAATGAGTGAGCAGCAGGCGAAGCCGAAGGCATTGCACGCGTGGCCGGAGAAGAACCCGTAGAGACCTCCCTGATGAATAATGTGGAGACCGTGCTCGACCATCCACGGATTGTTGCAAGGGCGGAGTCTCTGGCAGCCTTCCTTGAAAAGGTTTGCTGTCTGGTCGCAGGTGACAACGCACAGAATCAGGGCTGCAGTGAAAATGAGTGCCTTTTTCCAGCCGATTCTCCAATATATGCAGCCCAAGATGATTGCATACATCACAAACCAGATCTGAACGTGGGAGAAAACTTCCCAGATTTTGTCTGTGAAAGGGGAGTTGAGTGAATTTATTGCAAGTGTGATCTGCCTGTCAATGGCATCGAGTTTTTCAAGAAACATAGGAATGTAATTTTGTGTCAGACGAGTTTGGAGAATCTGTCAGGAATCCTTACTATGATCACAGCCTCAAACATAGAAGGCTTGTTCCAGGCGTACGGAGGACGGAAAATTGTCTGGATGATTCTTGCTGCCCTTGTCCATCTCTCCCAGTTCCGTGCTCTCCTGTTTGTGACAAGATTGATGGTCTTCGACCTTTTGGCAAGATGTTTGGTCCAACCCCCCTCCCTTCTTGAAGGGTCTTCGAAACGGGCCTTGATTCTGCCAAGGTCAAAATATCCGAAATGCAGCAGGTACAAGTCCTTGCCTATGTGGAAGTTGTGCCCCTTGATTCTGTGAAATCCGCTGCCCCAGGTGACAGGTTTTGCAATTACGCAAGGCTTTGTGTATCTGGTGGACAAGCGTGCATAATGCCTTTGCTCAAGAAAAGTCGCATCGTCCCTGATGTCTCCTTCCTCACGGGTGTTCTGTCCGACGTCAACTCCAAGTCCCGACAGGGATGTGCAGATGTCTGCCTTCTCAAGATACTCTTTCAATGAAATCCCTGTCCGGGGATCAACCGCAAGGAATTCATCAGCATCAGTGCCGATGACAAGATCATAACTTTCAAGCAGTTCGGCAGCCTTTTCCGAGAGGAATTTCAGTCGGCATTTCTCCATCTGTACCACCTGCCCTCCGATTTTCTCGACGGCTTTGGCGAAGACACCGGCACAGAAATCGGGAATCACTTGGTCAGTCCCGTCAAAATACACATAGAGATTCTCTTTCCCGAGTTCCCTCCCGTAGTATTCCACCCATCTTTTAAGGTAGAAATCATCATTTCTGACCATTGTCAGCGCACAAATCTTTTTACTCATAAAAATTTCCGTGTTAGTCTTCAAAAAAATCCTTCATCGTCCAAGTTGCTTGCAGATGCGAGTTATAATTTCGTTGTCAATGCTTTCGTCGAATTTCCTCGCCCAGAAATGAGGGACGCTCATCAGAAGGTCCCAGTCATAATTTCGGAATGTCCAGGGATGGCGGATGCTTTCTCCCCTGGTCCAGTCAATGAAACGCATATTACTTTCATTGACAATGTGCTCTTCCACAGGCTCCTTCACGAAAAGCCTTTCCCTGAACGGAGAATCCCAGACAAGCGTGGCGAGAAATATCTCGTCGCAGGTGTTCGTCCTGCTGAAAACCTTCTCAAGCCATTCCTCCTTTGAAATGACATATCTTGCCAGTTCGTCAGTAATACTGAACCATTGGGATGCGAATTTGAAGTCAATGTCCCTGTTGATTTTGAAGCCTACCGCCATCTGGAGCCCTTTCAGAATGTTGTTAGCCAAATTTGTGTGGAATTTGCCGGCTCCCTCTGGGAAAAGTGTCCAGTAATGGAAGCGTGAGGCAGTTGTTTTCTTGAACTTCCAGTAGTTGATGAACTCCGTTCCGCTGTGCGAGTCGAAGAAGGCGTGTATTGTGTCCTGATCCTTGATAGGAAGATCCATTCCCGAAAGAAGGTGATAGTAATCATATTTACCTGTGGAAGTGGCTTCCTTCAACAGCATCAGTTCGCTACGCATTATGCTCACTCCGCCCCAGTTCACCTTTATTCTGTTTTCAATGAATTTCAATGATGAATGACGGCAGACATCCATCCACTCCCGGGAATCAAATTCTGCCTTGGCATCGATGTGAATGAAAATGTCATTGCGCGGGTCATCCAGCAGTCCCACCAGTTTTCGCAGTTGACCGAAATGGTTGTGTGCGAGAATCAGATATGCGTGTCTTTTCATTTCAGTCGGTCGTATATTTTTTCGATGATTTCATTGTCAACACTTTCGTTGAATTTGCGTGCCCAGAACTCCTTGCCGGACATAAGACTGTCAAAGTGTCCGGCCCTGAATGTTATTGGGTGCCTTGCCCCCTTGTGAGGCCAGTCGATTCGCCTGAGGTTGGTGTTCAAAGGTGATAGCCTGTTTCTGAAATCGGAATTCCAGACGAGGGTCGCAAAAAACACTTCATCGCAGATGCAGGTGTGGCTGAACACTTTATCAATCCACTCTTCTTGTGTGACGGCATATCTTGCGAGTCTGTCGGTAATGCTGAACCATTGGGAACCGTATTTGAAATCAATCCCGTCATTGATTGTCCTGCCTGTCTTCCGTAGATATTTCTTTACAATCTTGTTGATATTTGCCGTTATGAAGTTCCGGGCTCCTTCGGGAAAAAGAGTGTAATATCTGAACCGCAGCTGTGCCTCGTCCGTCATATTCCGGAGATTCATATATTCCACTCCTCCGTTCTGGTCGAAGAATTCGTGAATCGTGTCCTGCGTTTTCAGAGGCAGGTCTGCTCCGGAAAGAAGATGGTAGTAATCATATTCTCCAAAGGAGGTGGCTGCCTTGAGCAGTTCCATCTCACTCCTGATGATGCTGTAGCCTCCCCAATGCACCCGGAATCTTTTCTTTGTGAAGACCAGGGTGGAATGGCTGCAGACATCTTTCCATTTCCTGAAATTGAAGTGTGCCTTGGCATCGATGTGAATGAAAATGTCATTGCGCGGATCATCCAACAATCCGACCAGCTTGCGAAGTTGACCGAAATTGTTGTGTGCGAGAATCAGATAGGCGTGTCGTTTCATCTGTACATCCTGATAAGTGTTTCCGCAAAACTACCCTTTACAGGATTTTTTGCGGAATTTGATTTGTACTCAGTCTTCTGAAAGAAAGCTCCAGAGATCAACTCCTGAAATTTCTCCTTGTCGAAAGGCTCATCCTTGTGGCGGAACCAGAGGGCGTGTGTCCCTCCCTGGTCAACGTGAGGCATTTTTGCAAACTCCTCAGCAGCAATGTCATTACATTCCGTCACCTTCTTGAAAATCAGCTGATGGATGAAATAGTCGAATCTGGAATCCTCCCTCCTCCAGTACTCAAAGGAAGTGTCCCTCCAGACCTTCAGAAGAGGGTCTCCCTTCCTGGCCCTGAAAAAGCAGTTGTTGACAAATGAGTAGGAGAAAGGACTGTTCCAAATAAGGTCCTTGTCGTAAAGATAGATGAAAAAGTCCTGTTGCTCAATCCATTCAGGTACTGGAGCCGTTGCAAAGCAGGTTGCGTCCATCCAGATCCCGCCGTACCTGTATAGAAGTTCCATCCTGCAAAGGTCAGCGAAATGTGCCGGGGCCAGTTTTCCCTTCTCCCATTTACGCACTATGTGTTCCGGCAGGGTAATCCAATCTCTGATGTTGCTGCTGTCAAGCACAACGAGCTCCTGAGTGCAGTTGTGTCTTATGCTCCGGTAGCAGGCCTTGACAATCTCAGGCGCGTTGTCCTCACCCTGAAACCATATACTGAAGATTCTTTCCTTGCTCTGAAGCAACGACCCGTTTTCATTGCTGACATCAACGGACGCCATAAAATCCCGATATGAGTCAAGGTATTGGCTGACAATATTTCCTGTTGCAATTCCCCTAATCTTTCTCCTCTTGTCCTTTGAATGCCAGAAAGGATTGAGAATGTGTGCGGAAAGCAGATATTTCAGTTTATAATATATATATGAAACAGTCATATATGTCCGATATGTTCATATTTGCCAAAACCGATAAGCTCAGGTTATATTGATGCACTTTTGTGCCAAATAGTTGAAGTACCTTATTAACATTGTAGAATATCCTCCGGAAACCAGGTGCCTGAAGAAGCCGGCACCGTTGATTCTGTCCAAATCGGCCTGTACTGCTGCAGCGAGGGCAGGGTCGGTCTTTCCGAGTGCCATTCGCAGTTCACGCCCAAGGCATCCGTTGTGCCGGGTGAAGGAGGATTTCTTGATGAAAGGGATTCCTTTGCGGATGATTTCCAATGGTTTGTTGTAGATGTCCTTCCCGCTTGCCTTGCACAGTCCCGAAAAAGAAACCCCATTTTCAATCAGCATTCTTGTGAAACCTTCCTCGTACCTGATGCAGACTTCCTCCTTGCTCTGAACTCTTTCGACACCTTTGATGAAGTTCCGGAAAAGATCCGATGTGAAGAAGTCTTTCCTGAGCCCTATGAACCAGGACTGCAGATGGGGATTCCTCCTGTGAGGGTTGTACACAAGGCCAGTGACGTCCGTGCCCAGATTCTCCATTCTTTCCAGAGTCGCGACAATGTCCGAAACCGGACCGAAAACGGAATCGTTTACCAGATATATCCAGTCATATACTCCCACTTCAAGG
The DNA here is from genome assembly GCA_945948555.1 of uncultured Bacteroidales bacterium. Classification (GTDB taxonomy): domain Bacteria; phylum Bacteroidota; class Bacteroidia; order Bacteroidales; family UBA932; genus Cryptobacteroides. The sequence goes on from CAMFBM010000043.1 coordinate 12,695, forward strand.
TTCTTCAGGGCCCAGTCCATCGCCCTCTTGTAGGACCCGAAGTCGTATTCCCCGTGCCTTCCGGCTTCTGCATGCAGCACGAAGGGCCTGAGCCGGTCCAATTCCTCCTGGTTGCAGTCATTGTCAAACCTTATGACCACATCGCCCGCCTCCCTGAGCCTTGAACAATAGTAAACAAGCGAAGGACCTGCAAGACCCCCGCTGTCATATCCCGCAAATAAAAACAGCCTTTTCATCCACTGAAATACTCCAATTCTTTCCGATGGCAAAAATATCGAGTTTTTCGGAGATTAGGAAATATTTCACTGCTCTTTCTCAAGAATTGCCGTTCCTACAAGGGAGTCTGCATTTCTTGACAGAATTTTTGTCAACTGTCAAAAATTAACTAAATTTGACAGATAAATAAAAATCTATCAAATCATGCAACCGTTCGACAGGCACATTCCGTACAACTCTCTTCCCGGCCTTCCGCCTGCAGAGAGTCTTTACAAAGATGGTGCAGTTATTCTAAAACTCGCAGAAGCAAGTAGAAAGCTGGCAGAACTGAAGGGCGTGGCTTCCATGCTGCCGAACCAGTCTATCTTCGTAAATACCATCGCCCTTCGTGAAGCCAAGGCCAGTAGCGCAATCGAGAACATATTCACGACAGATGACGAGCTCTACAAAGCATTGACTTTTCAGGAGGAAGATTACGTCCAGGGACCGGCCAAGGAAATCCTTCATTACAGGGAAGCTCTTTGGAAAGGCTACACAGAAATCGTCAAGGCAAGGAAACTTACTGTTGACGCCATCATAGAAATCTATCGCCAGGTGAAGCAGGCACAAGACGGTATTCGTCCATATCAGGCAGAAATCGTCATCAAGAAACGCGGATGGGGGTCATTGATAGGGGAGACTGTATATACCCCTCCAAGAGGCAAGGGAGTGGTTGAAAGGATGCTCAACGACCTTGTCAGGTTTCTTAATGATGACGAACTGTTCCCGGTTGATCCATTGATGAAAATGGCAATGGCACATTACCAGTTTGAGGCTATCCATCCTTTCCGTGACGGCAACGGAAGAACAGGAAGAATAATCTGTCTGCTTTATCTGATTCAGAAGGGACTCCTGGATATGCCAATCCTGTACTTGAGCGCCTATATCCTTCAGAACAAAGATAGATATTATTTCGACCTGAGCAGCGTAACAGGAACACAGAACTGGAAGGAGTGGTTGCTTTTCATGATGGAGACTGTCATTCAGACATCAGAGTTCACCATCTATAAGATTAACAAGATCCGCGCCCTCATCTCAAAGACCGAGGACCTCATCAGGGAAAGGAAGCCTGCCGTTGCCAAGATAGAGATTCCGAAGCTCTTCGAACAGCCTTATATCCGTCCGAAGAATCTCATTTCAGAGAAGATCAAGAGTTTGAACACTGCCAAAAAGTACTTGACAGAACTGGAAGGACTCGGACTCCTCACAAAATCCAGGATCGGAAAGGAGTTCGTGTGGTTCAATACTGAACTGATGGATATCCTGTCTTCAGAAAATTAATATGGGTGTGGACTCCATACTTTTTTACTGCCTGCATTTTTGAGACTAGGCAATATTTCACTGCTCTTTCTCAAGAATTGCCGTTCCTGCAAGGAAGTCTTAATTTTTATGGTCCGCAAATCCCGATTTGTCGATTGGATTTGCGGCTTTTTGTTTCTTTGTCGTATATTTGTGCTCTTGGAATATATATCTTTATGACAGCAATCGAATTTAAGGCAAAGATAGCGGGGGGATGCCTTTCCCTTGTGGGGCATCTCCCTTTGAGGGTTCTGTATGGGATAGGGGACTTCGCCGCCTGGTTTATGCGACGGGTCCTGCATTACAGGGAGAATGTGGTCTTGACCAACATCTCCCGTGCGTTCCCTAAGATGTGGTACGATGATGTCCGCAGGCTGGCTGACGCATATTATTCCCGTCTCGGGGAATTGTTTGCAGAGACAATCTGGTTCGGTGGGTGCAATGGCGACGGTGCGAAACTCCGCAAGCAGAAGATTTACGAGTACACAAACCCCGAGTTGCTTCTGAAATATCACGCCCAGAGGGGAGTAATGTCAATGAAGTCGCATTGCGGCAACTGGGAATTGTTCGGAGGAATTTACGACTATTGTGAGTCTTTCAGGGGAACACTTGACATGGACGATGTCTATGTCGCTTACAGGGCGATGCACAGTCCGGTCTCTGACAAGGTTTTCTACGAGAACCGCCGTGCTCCGCTTCCCGGCTTCAAAGGGCTGGTTGAGGACACGAAACTGATGCGGCACGCCGTGGCGCGCAAGGATGCCAGGCCGATATACATTCTGAATGCGGACCAGTTCCCCTACAAGGCCTGCCATCCTGTCGGCATCTTTCTGAACCAGGAGACCCAGGGAATGCTCGGAGGTTTTTCCCTAGCTTCCAAACTGGGTTTCGCCGTGCTCTATATGCGTGAGGAGAGGGTCAGCAGAGGTCACTACAAACTCACTTTCGAGGTGATTTCCGAGAACGCCCTCGGCCAGGACCCGGAAAAACTTATGCGCCAGTACTACGACCTCCTCGAAGCCGACATTGTCAAGGACCCTGTCAACTGGCTCTGGAGTCACAAACGCTGGCACTGATTTCCTGCATTTTCATATCTTCCTGCCTATCCGTGTCCCGTTTGGAGTGAAGCGACAGGCGTCTTCAGACGCCCGGCCGTCGGACAAAAAATCCCCCTGAAAGGGGGCCTATCAGGGGGTAAGGTTGAGAAATGTGCATAAAAAAAGCGGTCGGAAGACCGCCTTTTTTATGCGCCAGGGAATCAGAGAGCTTTGCCGTCAGATCCGAGAACCTCTTTGATCTTGTGCATATAGAGCTTCTTCATCTCATCCCTTGCAGGTCCGAGGTACTTGC
>CAMFBM010000044.1 GCA_945948555.1 uncultured Bacteroidales bacterium
GGTTTTATTTACTGCCAGGGCCGCTTAGGGCCTGGAAAATTTAACGAACTATTGATAATACAACAAATGGGAAAATTCAAGAAAATTATTATGTCTGCTCTGATGCTCACCGTGGCGGGAGGAGTCCTTCTTAGAGCCCAGTCGACAGTTAAGGTCACAGGAATTGTGACTTCTGCCGATGACGGTCTTCCTTTGATGGGCGCAGCCGTGATGGCAGGCCCCGGAGTCGGCGTAGTGACTTCACTTGACGGAGATTACACAATCGAAGTCGCTCCCGGAACCGAACTCGTTTTCTCGAGCATCGGCTTCCTTGATGAAAAAGTGACAGTTCCTCAGGCTGAAACTTTCAGATTCGACGTTGCGATGAAGACCGAAAGTATGAAACTGGATGATGTCGTGGTCATCGCATACGGAGTCCGCAAGAAAGGAACGGTAGCCGGATCAGTTTCAACCGTGAAGTCCGAAAAACTGGAAAGCACTCCGACAGCAGCTTTCGACCAGGCATTGCAGGGTCAGGTGGCCGGTCTGACTGTACTTTCGAACACAGGAGAGCCAAGTGCCTCTGCCACAATGACAATCCGCGGAACCAACTCAATCAACTCCGGCACGGCACCGCTTTACATTCTAGACGGAGTGGCAATTTCAGCATCGGATTTCAACACGATCAACCCAGCGGACATAGAGAGTATGTCAGTGCTCAAGGACGCCTCATCCACATCAATTTACGGTGCACGTGCCGCCAACGGGGTGATAGTGATCACCACCAAGCGCGGGCGCAATATGGAAAGACCTGTCATTAATTACAGAATGCAGGTCGGATTCTCGAATCTAGCGTCAGGAAAATGGGATTTGATGAACACTCAGGAGAGAATCCAGTACGAAAAGGAAATCGGGATGTCTTCAGGCAAGGACTACAACTATCTCTCGAAGACCGATGTCAACTGGATGGATGCCATCTACAAGGACAACGCACTCCTGCAGAGTTACGAATTGGCAGTTTCCGGAGCGAATGACAAGACAAACTACTATATTTCAGGTGGTTACTACAATCAGGACGGAATTGCTCCGGGGTCAGGTTTCGAGCGTTATTCCCTGCGTTTCAACTTTGACCAGGTGATGGCAAAATGGTTGAAAATGGGGACCAACACGATGTTCAACTACCAGAACATCGAGCAGGCCGATGAGGGAAGCTACAACCTTGTAACCCCTATTGCTGCCTCAAGATTTATGCTCCCCTACTACAATCCATTCAATGCCGACGGTTCAATTGCAAGCATTGAGGACGGATCTTGGAAAGGTACGGGACAGAACCCTCTCGAATGGATTGAGAACAATCCCATTAAATTCAAGAAATACAAAGTGATTTCAACTGTCTATGCCGAACTGACCCTCTACAAGAATCTCGTCTTCAAGTCACAGTTCGGCGTTGACTATTCACACACAACCGGTTTCAGCCAGTCATTCCCCGAATATATGCCGAATTCAGGGGAAGGTTCTGCAAGCAGAAGTTCTACAGACGGTCTTGGCCTCCAGGTTTCCAACACCCTGAGCTACCGTTTTGCAATTGATGACATTCACGATTTCAATTTCCTGCTCGGTCAGGAGGCTCTGACAAGTCACGGAGAAAGATTCTCGGTTTCAACTGCAGGACAGTCCAACAACAAATTGACAGACATTTCGACAGGAACCCGTGCCACCAGCTGGAATAGCACTTCAACATCGGATTACTCCACCGTGTCCTTCTTTGGAAGGGGTGAATACAACTATGCAGACCGCTATTACGTGGACTTCTCAGTCCGCGCGGACGGTTCATCCCGTTTCGGAGCAAACAACCGCTGGGGAGCATTCGGTTCTGTCGGTCTGATGTGGAACCTCAGAAACGAGGCATTTGCAGCCCACACCAGAAACTGGCTCACCAATGCGCAGATTGCCCTGAGCAGCGGAACGTCAGGTAACTCTGAGATTCCTAACTATGAGCATCTTGCTCTGATTGGAGGAGGATATGACTATATAGGTAACGCCGGAGTCGCTCCAGTGCAGCCAGGAAACGAATCCCTCACCTGGGAGAACACCTGGACCACCAACCTTGCATTCCATCTGGGATTCTGGAACAGGCTCAACGTGGATGTCGAACTGTACAACAAGCTCACCACGGATATGCTGATGTCCGTTCCGCTCTCCTACGCCGAGTCCAACGGATATGGTTACAAATGGGCAAACATCGGAGGAATGGTCAACAGGGGATTTGAGTTCAACGTCAATGCGAACATCCTTTCAATCAAGGATTTCAACTGGTCCATCAATGCAAATGCCGGTTACAACGGCAACCGCATCACCGAACTTTACAACGGGGTGAGTGAGTACGAGATGTCCGGGACCAACACCAAACTGGTCGTGGGACATCCTCTCGGAGAGTTCTACATCAACCGCTTCGCCGGCGTTAACCCGGCAAACGGAGACGCGCTCTGGTACGACAAGGACGGCAATCTCACCAATGAGATGAAGGATGAAGACAAGGTTCTTGTCGGCAAAAGCTATTTTGCCCCCTGGCAGGGAGGATTCGGAACGCAGCTCTCCTGGAAAGGTCTCGTGCTTTCTGCCCAGTTCAGCTGGGTTGCAGACAGATGGATGATCAACAATGACCGCTATTTTGACGAGTCCAACGGAAGATTCGCTTCCTACAACCAGTCAAGCAGACTCCTGAACAGGTGGAAAGAACCCGGCGATGTCACGGACATACCGCGTCACGGTGTTTACACGGAATTTGACAGCAGGCTTCTGGAGGACGCATCATTTCTCCGTCTGAAGAATCTTATGCTTGCATATTCCCTTCCTGACAATATACTGAAAAAGACAGGATTCCTCAGAGGAGTGAGGGTTTACTTCCAGGGACAGAACCTTCTGACCTGCACCAAATTCTCAGGCCTCGACCCGGAGAGTTCCGCCAATGTCTATGCTGCACAGTATCCTATGTCACGGCAGTTCACCTTCGGACTTGATTTGACTTTCTAAGACTGTTTTTGAATATGAAGATATTAACTAATTATATATACAGATGCGCTGCCGCTGCATTCCTAGCCATCAGCCTCACCGGCTGTCTGGAAAAACTCCCGGGAGACTACATTCACGAGAGCGAGGGGATGAAGACGTTCAGCGACGCAGAGCAGACACTCGTGGGAATATATTCCGCCTACAAGAGCAATGCCCTTTACAGCGGATATCTTACGCTATGCCCTGACATACAGGCAGATCTGGTTTACGCGGTCAAAGGCAACACGAACACCTACGGACGTTTCTGGCAATGGACCGTACGCTCTACCGACAGCGAAATCGAAGCCGTTTACGCACAGCTGTATACTGTCATCGGACGCTGCAACTTCTTCCTTGAAAAAGTTGGGGAACTGAAGAAAAGCCTGACGGATGACAATGAAATCACCGTCCTCGAGAACTACACCGGACAGGTTTACTGTGCAAGGGCCCTTGCCTACAGCGAACTCATCAAATGTTACTGCAAGGCCTACGATCAGACAACCGCCGATGAGCCTGACGGAGGAGTGGTTCTCAGAACGAAATGGACTGAAAAGGAGCGTGTAAAACGCTCAACCCTGAGAGAATCCTACGAACTGGTCATTTCCGATTTGGAAAAAGCGGAATCACTGCTTGACGCAGACAGGAACGGCTACGATGCCCCTGTCTTCACAAAGGCAGCGGCAAAGGCAATCCGCGCACGCGTGGCCCTTTACACAAGGGACTGGGAGACGGCAGTAAAATATGCCACTGACGTGATTGACACCAAGGTCGGAGACCTCAAGGCATTCGACCTGACCAATGCCAGGACCAGTGAGTTCAACAATCTCTGGAGCACTGATTCAGGAGTTGAAATCATCTGGAAGGTCAATTTCACGGTTACTTCCTACGGCGGCGCTCTCGGATCGGTCTTCCTCAATTTCAACAGAGACCGGGTCTATTTCTATCCCGACTATGTTCCTGCCGAGGATGTCCTGAAGCTCTATACATCCGGAGACCTAAGGTATAACAGTTACTTCGCAACAGTCCAGACCGGATATGAAAGCGGACTTGAATGTCCCGTTCTCAAGAAATACTACGGAAACACTCAATTCCTGTCCAACTATATCTACCACGTCTGTATGCCGAAACCGCTTCGCCTTGCAGAACAGTACCTCATCCGTGCCGAAGCCTACGCACAGATGGGAGAATACGGAAAGGCCGGAGCTGACCTGACAAAACTCCGCCAGAGCCGTTTTTCGACAGGAGGTAACATCAGCGTCAACGCAGACAATTGGAATGACGTCATCAGCCAGGAAAGAGTCCGTGAACTCTACATGGAAGGCTTCCGTCTTCACGACCTCAAGAGATGGGGTCGCGGATTTGAAAGGACCCCGCAGGCAGAATCCCAGGATGAAGGAAGTTCACTGAAAATCAGCAAGGACAATGCCCTGTTCGTCTGGCCGATTCCGAGAAACGAGATTGAGGCGCAGGGATCAGAAATCGTACAAAACCCAAGCAACTGATAATGAAGAAAGTATTTGGATATCTAATAGTTCTGACAGGCATTTTGTCAACCTTAAGCGTGACATCCTGCCGGGAGGAATACATCACCTACTCCGACAGGGAATATGTGATGTTTGCAGACACAATGAAAATCTACGCGGTCCAGAAAGACGCGAGCGAGGTTCTTGTCCCTCTTGTGTCAACTGTCGCAACAGACTATGACAGGACTTTTGCCGTCCGGGTCATTGATGTCGAAGGACAGGCCATTGACAGATTCCATTATTCACTGGAATCCAACACGGCAACCATCAAGTCCGGTGAACTCGGCACAAGCGTGAAAATCCTCGCAGACTACGAGAATCTGGATCCGGAAAATCCTGTCTATGTGTCTCTTGAACTGGTTGCCCCCGATGCAGTCAAATCAGATTTGTTCGCCAACCGCACCAAGGTTGTGCTACAGAGGGTTGATCCTTTTGTCCTTGAGGATTTCATCGGAGAAAAGGAGATTGACGGAAGAATCTATGGAGGCTGGTGCGTCTTTTCTTCAATGTTCCTGTACCAGTACTCCCTGACAGGAGACTACCAGAGGCTTGTCTATTGCGAAAGGAAACCTCTGAAAAAGAATCCGCAGACAAAGGAGGACCTGTCAGACGACACTATTATCTGCCACAACTGGCTCATCGACGGAAAAGACATCGAGATGGTTTTCCATCCTGATGACCCGCTGAATCAATATATTACTGTTCCTGAAGGACAGACCGCCTCCGATGAAGGCTCATTCTTCGGAATCACATACGGTGATGACCGCATACTCGTAAAATCCAGCTCGCTCTACACATCCAATTTTATGACTTGGGGCCGTTATCTCTACGCCTGGGTGGAATTGTACGTGGAAACACTCGGAGAACCTTACGGAAGTGTCGGACATTTCTACAACATTATGGAATTTGTCAGCGATGCAGAGGCACGAAGGCTTTTCGACGAGGGGATGCCAGGATATTTTGATTACAAAAAATTATAAAATATAGAATTATGAAAACATTCAAATCGTTCTTGTTCAGCGCTTTGGCGATTTTCTTCGCCTTCGCTTGCCAGAAACCGGCAATTGAGATCAAACCGGTGTTTCCTGAGGTAATAGGAAACAAGGCTGTAGAAAGCGGTGAAGTCGTAAAACTCAACATTACCGCAAACCTTGACTGGGAACTCGAGATCAAGGCTGACGGAGGCTCCGTCTGGTTCTGGTTTGAGGAAGGAAGCCAGCATGTGAGCAGAATCCAGGGGCAGGCTACCGAAGGACAGGAGGTAAACCTCTATGTCTCTGACCGGATTACCTACGACGAGCTGACCTGCGAAGTCGTAATGACAATGAAGGGTGAGTCCAGGACACTGGCAACACTTGTCCTTCCGGGAGCAGAAAAGAGCATTTCAGTGCGTGCGGCATTGACTGACGCAGGGAATCTCGTAGAATCAACAGATGAGTCGGACTTCATCTATGCCTATCCGGAAGATCCGATTGCTGCCGGAAACACAGTCAACCTTGTCTGGCCAGAGGAGAAGAACTTCTTCCAGATGTGGTTCCTCGTGGATGCAAACTTCGAATGGACAATCGGAGAACTTCCTGAGTGGCTTGAGATTTACGGCGTTTCTGACGACAAAATCGGGAAAATGGAATTCCGTTTCGAAGCCAACCTTGAGAAGATCAGCATGGAAGAGCAGAGCGGCGAAATCACCTTCAAGGACGGAGAGACAGAGATGCTTACATTCAACATTGTGCTTCCAGCATCCGCAGACATTGTCCGCTCCGGATTCCCTGAGACTATCAACATCTCAAAAGAGGGTAAAATCCTGTCTGAGATGGGAGGAGAGCAGGATCTTCTCACAGGAAGAATTATGGCGGCCAAAGGGCTTCAAATTTATCTTCCTTATTTTAACGGGGAATGGTGGTTCTCTTCACCCGATGATGATGTGTACAATTGGGTGAAATGGAACGAGACGGCAGGCTGGGATGAGAAAGACTTGTCAAAACTCCAGGAAACGGCATACTCACTCAGCGCAAGGGCAAACGACGGAGAGGAAAGGACTGCATACATTCTTGCAATCCCGGCATCGGCAATTCCTGAGAATTTCAATCCTGACGAGGAGATGTTTACAGAAGAAGGCAAAGGCGACATCAAGGATGAATTCAAGAAGTACATCGTTTCCACCATCATCCAGGAAGGAACGGCATCATCCGGCGACGTGGAGTTCTTCACCGAGAATATGCACGAAGGTGATGTCACTTTCGGAAAAATGAGCGACACGGACGAGCTTTACAAAAGTCTCGTCGAAACGACACCGAACCTCTATACTCTTGTCTTCGGGAAAAACGGCGAGTACATCGCCCTCAAACCGGCAAAAAGTTGGATGTACAATGAGTTTTACTCAATGTCAATGGGTTCTTTCCCATCGGAAAAAAGGTTCTTTGAGATCTACAACAACCAGAGCACCGAATTCGGTCTGAATCCTGACAAATGCGGCGACGAAAAGCTTGAATGTCTCGTTACATTCCAGGATTCAGATGGCGTAGTAGCCATCGTCCACGTCATCTACGATCCGGACGGGACGGCATCCGTCGGAAGCGGTCCGTTCTCTTTCGTGACACCGAATATGGTGAAGGGAGCCACCCTTGCCCCTTACAAGGGAGCAAGTATGGCCTACATCAAGAACAATACAGGAGTCTGGGATGAGAGCTGCATCTGGGAGCTGAAATACACCGGTCAGGACTATTCCAATGTCACTATCACCTATTCAGGGACGCCACAGGAGTACCCTGCCTTTGACTGGGACAAGAACACCTGGCTCAGCTATGAACTGATGGACGGAAATATGATGTTGATTGATATGAAGGCTTCAGAATCTTGCTATGATTGCTATATATTCACAGAGGAATGGACTAACAAATATGTCCTTGTCTGCACTTACGAGCCTGCAAACTGATTAAATAATGACTATAAAGAGACAATTGATTAAATTGGCGGGATTCCTGCTTGCGTTTTCCGGACTTCTCTCCCTTGCATCCTGTGCGAGGGAGGACTTGCCGGACAACCGTGAGAAGGACTACGGCAATGTCCAGTTTATGCTGTTCAAGGAGGCTTCATACCAGCCTTCCACCAAAGGACTTGTCAGCCAGCTTGAATATCTTTCACAGGCCGGAAAGATTCAGATAAATCTCAAATACGGCAAATCACAGTTGTCACAGACACTTACACTTTCCGCAGCCAACAAGGAAACTGCCGAATTCGGACTCAAGAGCGAAATGCTTCAGTTGCTTGGAGGGGAATACGAGGTCGAGTCATTTGTCCTTTACGATGTGCTTGACCAGGCTCTCTACATCGGGAATGTCAAGGACCTGAACTTCACCGTGGTTCCGGGAGGCCTGGAAATCTGTGACCTGACAGCCAAGGTAAAGCCAAGGGGAAAGGTTCAGTTCCGCTTCGTCAAGGACTTTGTCAGCAAAGCCTCCTCAGATGAATATACCTTTGACGAAGTAAAATATGTAAACCTTACCCTACGCAAGGACGGCTCGGCAGACAGGACTACATTCAAGAACCTGAAAACCAAGTTCGTGCTTGATTTCGACGAAGAGGATGAAGACAAAAGGACATCATACCTTGTCTGCGACACCCTCCTGTCAATCCCGGCTGGAACCTGGCGTGTCCATTCCTATGAGACCTGCAACTCCTCAAAGGGCATTCTTGAGACCAATACCCTGCCTCAGGACAGTGCCTTCACTGTGGAGGACAACCGGACCACAAAGGCGGATATCAAAATTTCGCTCAGCCTCTCGGATGAATATCTGAAGGACTATGCAGTACTGAAAGATATCTGGGAAACTCTCGGAGGCGAGGACTGGTACTACAGTGGACAGGATTTCAGGGAGGGAACGAACTGGAACTTCAACAAGGACATCGACCTATGGGGCGACCAGCCTGGAGTGGAACTTCACTCCAACGGCCGCGTGGCATCGATCAACCTCAGCGACTTCGGTTTCTACGGAGACCTGCCAGCATCCATCAAGCAGCTGACGGAGCTTGCAGTGCTGTACCTGGGAACCCACAACGACCTGAATCTGATCAACTTCGATCCTACAGTGGGCAGACCTGCCGGAATGACGAGGATGGAGGCCCACAAGGCATATCTCAAAGCGAAACACCCTGCGACACAGATGTCCGAGCCTGTTGCACGGGCATTGATGGAGCACAATATCTCCATTCCTGAAATAGAGATGTACAACACTATGAAGGAAGAGGAAATCATTGAGAAGAGCTCCGGCAAAATGCGTGTCAAACCGATGGACATCGTGCACGGACAACTCTGCAACGGACTTACTTCAATTCCGGAAGAAATCAAATATCTCAAGAATCTCGAACAGCTGTTCATTGCCAACGGCAGAATCAAAACCATTCCGGACGGAATCGCAGAGCTTGGGAAGCTGACAGACCTTGAGATTTACAACTGCCCTGAGATGACCAGGTTTCCGATGGCAATCACAAGAATCCCGTCTCTTGAATCCCTGAACATTTCCAACAACCGCCAGATGTCAGCCACCGAGATATACAACGGTCTGAAGGCCTTTGCAAGCGGTGCCTCATCAGAAGTAATCCAGATTCTCTACTGTTCTGAGAACAATCTGGAGGTAGTGCCGGAAGAGTTCCGCCTGATGAAGAAAATCGGTCTTCTTGACCTTTCAAGCAACAAAATCAGAATGATTGAGAAGGCATTCGGCAAGGATGTCAGCCCGGTTCAGATGTATCTCAGTAACAACGAGCTGACAGAAATCCCGACCGAGACAGTTGACGGGAAGAAGATTTTCTGCGGATTCGATGACGTGGAATCTATGTCATTCTCCAACAACCGGTTGACGAAGCTCCCCGACATCTTCGATGCGGAATCCAAGATGATTATGAAGTCTGTCGATTTCTCTTTCAACAACATAACGGAATTTGAGAAAAACGGGGTTGGAGGCACATACCAGGGTATCCGTGCGGAGACAGTCACTCTGAGCAACAACCCTCTGGGCACATTCCCACTTGAATTCGCACAGAGCAACTCCTTGATCTCGAATATCAACATCAGAGGATGTCAGCTTGAGAAAATTCCTGAAGGCAGTTTCAAGTACAAGAATGCAATCAACATCCTGTCGATTGACTTTTCCTACAACAACCTCACTTCCCTGCCGAAAGAGTTCAACTCAAGGGTAATGCCTTATTTCTACGGGATTGACCTCTCGTTCAACAGATTCGCCAAATTCCCGTTCGAGCCTCTGGACAGCGGTTACCTGACAGTGTTCGGAATCCGGTCACAGAGGGATGCCAACGGAAACAGATGTCTTTCCGAATGGCCTACCGGAATCTACAACCACAAGGGTCTTAGAGGATTCTACATCGGTTCGAATGACCTTCGCAAAATTGACGACACGATTTCGACACTGTGCTATTATCTGGACATCAGCGACAACCCGAACATAGTCTTCGACGCGTCCGACATCTGTTCAGCCTACAAGAACGGGCAATTCTTCCTTATCTATGACAAGACTCAGGACATCAGGAATTGTGAAATAATGAAGAATTAAGGAGGGAAACGGAAAATATGAAACTAAGAAATATTACAACTGTCTTTTCGGCACTTTCCATAATTGCGATTTCATGCCAGCAGGTAACTGAGACTCCGTTTGAGCTTGACACAAAGGAATTCAGCGGGGAAGAAATCGGTCCGGACGGAGGTGTCAGGAAAATATCCGTCAAGTCATCCGGCAGGTGGACGGCATCGACCACTGCACCCTGGATTACCATTTCTCCGGCCAACGGAAACTCAAGCACGGAGTGCAGGATTCTTGTTGACTCCACACTCCAGACCGAGCCGAGGGCGGAATTCGTCCAGTTCAAGCTCGAAAACGGTGAGTACAGGGAATTTGAGGTGAAGCAGAAAGGATATGACTATGCCATCACCTTGAAAGAGCCTACAGTCGAAATTCCGGAATTTGCGGATTCGGACAGCAGGACATTTGATGTCGTCGTAAAATCGAACACCGAATTCACTGTAGTGATTCCTGACGTCAATCCGAGTGGACTGACATGCAAGGTGCTCAGCCACGAGTTTGACAGAGGCGTGCGTCCAAGGAATGTGACAGTCAGATTCAACTGGAGGGTAAACTCCCGTCCTGACAAGCACGAAACCCTGGTCACTTTTAAACCTGTCAACAATGTGGATCTTGCCCAGAATGACCCTCTGAAAGTCGTGCAGAAAGCTGCCCAGGCAATCATTCCGGGCACAGCCGAAGGTGACTCGCTCGCACTTCTCGCCATCCAGCGGAATATGAATGTCTGGTCGGAATTCAACACGGCGGAGAAAATGGAAAACTGGGAGAATGTCACAGTCTGGAGGTCAGGTGAGAACAAAGGCCGGGTGCGTTCTGCAAGGTTCTTCCTCTTCCGCACCAAGGAAGCTCTCCCGTACGAGGTCAAATATCTCACGGCCGCCGAAGAACTCTACTTCTACGGCAACGAGAACTCTTTCCTGCTCGACAATCTTTCCTGCGGTGAAGACATCTGTGAGCTTACAAACCTCAGAAGACTCACAATAGGTTCATACGGACTGACCGAACTTCCGAAGTCGTTTGACAAACTGGACAAACTGGAATATCTCGACCTCAGCGGAAACAACTTCAATTCACTTCCTGATGTATTGAACGGGGATGCTCTTCCAAGCCTGACGGCACTCATAATGAATGCCAACCAGAGACACGTCGCATCCGACCTGTCCAACAACAAGAAGGAGAATTGCGGAGGTCTCATCAACGAATGTCCAATAGGAGAAAACGGTCAGAGGGAATTCCCGCGCCGTCTTCTCAAATGGAAAAAGCTTGACACTCTCAGACTTTCCGTAAACTATCTTCAGGGAGTGATTCCGGATCTTTCCGATGACCCTGACTTCGAGAAATGGACACAGGCCGAGATTGATGCCTGCGACACTCTCCCGCAGATTCTCGTCGGAATGCCTAAAGTCCTTCCAAACACTGATTTTTTTGCAATCAACCTCAACAGACTGCACGGAAACCTGCCGGACTGGTTCCTTTATCATCCGAAGCTGGACATCTGGGATTGGTCACAACTTGTGTTCCCTCAGGAAGGCAAGGATGAGGAAGGCAATCTTTGCGGTTTCCAGAATGCCTGGACGAACCTGACAGAATACTACAATCACTACACAAACAAGAAGTACAATCCCAAGAATGTCGAGGACAAGGATTAGATATGAACAGAATATTCATTAATATAACACTATTGGCGACGGCTCTTCTCCTGACAATCGCCTGCGTTTCCGATCTTCAGACGGTAAACGTGGAGAACAAGGTGCCTCAAGCCTCTGCCGACGCCGTTCCGGGACAACTTCTCATCCGCTTCGATGCATCTGTCGCAGACCTCCTGAACAAGGCTGGCCTGACAAAGACAGCAGCCACAAAAAGCGGTGTAAACTCCGTGGACGAAGTACTGTCCATCCTTGAAGGGTGCACACTTGAGAGAGTCTTCCCTTACAACGGAAAGACAGAAGCGAACACCGTGAAGAGTGGTCTGAACCTCTGGTATGTAGTCTACTTCCCGGAGGATACCGACTCACACGCACTCGCCGAAAGGCTTTCAAGACTTGGAGAAATCAGCCGCGTGGAATTCAACCGCGAAATCAAGAGAGCCAACGTAAAACCGGCCATTCCGATGCCGGCTGAGAATCTTGCACAGGCGACCAAGGCGTCTTCAAACCCTTCATTCAACGACCCGGGACTGCAATATCAATGGTACCTCATCAATGACGGAAACCTGAAACCTCAGAAGTTCATAGCCGGCTCGGATGTCAATGTAAAGGAGGCCTGGACGAAATGTACCGGACATCCCGACATCATTGTGGCCGTTCTTGACGAGGGAGTTGACTGTTTCCACGAAGATCTGCAAGCAAGTATGTGGGTCAATGAGGATGAGATATGGGGCTCGCACGATGACAATGACGGCAATGGATATGCAGGGGACAGACACGGTTTCAATTTCGCCATGAACAGCGGAGTGATTTCAACCAACGACAAATATGACAGCGGCCACGGAACACACGTAGCCGGCGTGATTGCGGCACAGAACAACAACGGGGTCGGAATCAGTTCAATTGCCGGAGGTGACAACGCAAAACCGGGTGTAAGAATAATGTCCTGCCAGATTTTTTCCGGAAACAAACTTGCCACGATTCTGGACGAGGTCAGGGCTATGAAATATGCTGCCGACAACGGTGCAACGGTAATGCAGTGCAGCTGGGGCTATGTCTCAGGGGCTGCCAATCCTTACGACTGGCAGCCACAGTACTCCACAGACGAACAGTGGAAAACATACTGTCCGCTTGAGGTGACTGCCCTGGACTACTTCGTGAACTATGCAGGCTCACCTGACGGAGCCGTTGAAGGCGGGATTGTAGTGTTTGCCGGCGGAAACGAGAGCGCCCCTGCCGCAGGATATCCCGGGGCATACGGGGACTTCATTTCAGTTGCGGCAACCGCGGGCGATTTCACCCCTGCAATTTACACCAACTTCGGTCCGGGAATCAACATCAGTGCTCCGGGAGGAGACCAGGACTATTACTTTGACTATGATGACAACGGCGAGTACGGAGCAATCGGGTGTATTCTTTCAACTCTCCCGACAACAGTCTCTCCAAGCGGCTACGGTTACATGGAAGGAACTTCGATGGCGTGCCCGCAGGTTTCAGGTGTCGTTGCCCTCGGACTCTCATACGCAGCACAGTTGAAGAAGCACTTCAAGGCAACCCAGATCATTGACTACCTTTACGGTTCGGCCAGTGAAATCGAGTCTTTCTGGAATCTTGACAAGCCAAAGGTTTACTACAGATATGTCGCCGACATAGGCCTGACACACAAATCCTCAATAGACCTGAACAGTTACCGTGGCAAGATGGGTCACGGAATGGTTAACGCAAACGGGCTGCTGTCAAAAATTTCGGACACGGAAGCCCCACGGATGACATTCCCGAATGTCCTGCTGTCACTTGGAGGAAAGGCCAGCTACTTTCCTTCAAAATACCTTGACGGCAACTTCATTGTCAAGATTGATGACGAAGGCATTGCTTCGTACCAAGTCTCAGGCGGCAGGCTCACATTCACCGGAAAGAAAGTAGGGCAGACAACTGCAAGTGTAACAGGCTCTTCTGAGACACAGAAATTCGTAATTACCGTCAGGGAGAGCAACAGCTCCAACGGTTGGCTTTAGACTGGCTTTGGAATGGGACGACTTGCCGGAATATTCATTACACTGGCGGCAGCTGCATTTTTCTGCATTGATGCTGCCGCCCAGTTGAAGATTATCCCGCAGGAAAAACTGGACAGCATTGCCAACCCGCCTCTCAGTCCCGATGCCAGTAGGATTTTGCCCGAGACAACGGAACTGAATCTCCCGGACCTCAACGACACGGATGAACCTTGCAGAAGGACAGTCAGGCTGACAAATGTCTCCGGCAAGGAAATATCAATCAACAGGCTGACTACCAGTTGCTCCTGCGTCATTGCAGTCTGCCCGGCGACATCTCTGAAACCCGGTCAGGGCACAACAGTGAGAATCGCCTACAATCCGGCAGGACATTTCGGCAGGTTCAACCATAGGGTACACATCTACACTTCCGGTTACAGGGACCCATCAGCCATCATAACAGTCAAAGTCCGGGTAAAATCGGACGGGAAATAATGCATCAGGAAACACAGCAGACAATCTGAATCACACAATATGAAAAGAATCATCAGCATAGCCATCGCGGCACTGGCAATCACATCTTCCCTTTGTTCCTGCAAAAAACAGGAAATGCCTGAAGTTGAATATCTTCCGGTGACATCCAACAACATATCCGGCACCTGGACACTTGTCAGCTACTCCGGTAAGCACGAAACGGAGGACAAGCCGGTATTCCAGGCCCCGATTGAAGGTACCTTTATGAATGTGACATTCTACAGGAAGGATCAGACTTTTGAAATCACGACAAACCTTGATTCAAGCGATCTGGTACCCCACACCTCAAACGGGACATTTAACATTGTCACTGACGATGCCATCGGCAGCATAATCAAAGGGAAATACGACCACGGCGGTGAGATGTGGAGCCACGACTATGTCATCACGGACCTGACTTCCACAACGATGACGTGGACGGCACTTGACAACTCCTTTTACATTCAGAATTTCAAAAGAACAGAATAGCGGGTTATTTCCACTTGAATTCCTTAACGTTTTTCAGTCCGCAGATTCCATAATAGGATTCCACCAGGTCGCCTTTCAGAAAGACCTGCCTGCCGAGATTTTCCGGAGAGGAGACAAGATTCAGGGCATCCCTCACCTTCCCTGATGGGAGAGCCACCCCGATGCAGGACTGCTTCGACAAGACGATGGCACGCGAGGCGATTGCAAGGTTCGAAGAAGACTTGAAAGTAGGAGTGAAAGAGATGCCTTCTGCTGAGGAGGTCATATCTCCTCCCACGATGTAGCCCGTCACCCAGACTCCGGAAAATCCCGGATTTGCCTTCGCCTCGACTACTCCTGACTTTATCATTGCGTCACCCAAATTAGAGTTCCAGCCAATCATCGGTTTCGATGAGGAATGATATCGCCTCAGCTATTCTCAGAACCTCATCAACAGAGTATTGACATCCTGACTACTTCAGTAACCTTTCAAGTTCCTTATATACTTTAAGTGCCACAAAGCATTTGCAGACGTGTGCTTCTATCCTTCGAGGGGTAAAGTGGAACATGGGGCTGACATCCAAAGTCCCTTTTGTAATACGGAACATATCTTGCTATTTTTTATATAACACATCATTAAATAAATAAAAAATAATATATTTGCATATTATATGATGTGTTGAATATGGCAAAGAATACAATGGGCACCAAGTTGCCAAGAAAACTGGAGCAGAAGATGCAGAT
>CAMFBM010000045.1 GCA_945948555.1 uncultured Bacteroidales bacterium
GCTCTCTTATTGTTTTCTCGGTACTTAGTTGTACTTCCTTGTACTTAGTCTTTCAGTCTTTTCAATGATCTTCTTTTTTGCTTCCCGCGTCTTTTCGAACGGGGCTGCAAAGGTAGCAACTTTTTCAAAACCTCCAAAATTTTTTTTTCAAATTTTTTCGTTTTTTAAAGAGCTCGCCGTCTCGCTTCAAAAGGTCTCAAAGACCCCTTTTTCCGAAACGGGCTGCAAAGATACGCACTTTTTCTTTACTTCCAAATCTTTTTTCAATATTTCTCTACAAAAAGACCCTTATCTTTCGCTGTCCAGCAGCCTCCAGACCCTGTTTCTAGCGGCCTGAGAATTCTCCCAAAACTCCATATTTCCCTCATTTACAAGGAGTATCGAATCACAATATTCCAGAGCAAGAGCAATGTCGTGTGTAGAGAAAATTACCGTACATTTTTTTTCGTCAAATGACCCGGCTGCCACCTTTTTCAGAAGCGAGACAATTTGTCTTTTGTTCGGGTAGTCGAGAAAAGATGTGGGTTCATCCAACAGAACACAAGGTGTGTCCTGAGCTATCGCACGGGCAAGCATCACTTTCTGGCATTCCCCGTCGGACAAACTGTCAAGAGACCGGTCGGACAAGGTCCCGAGCGAAGTCAGAGAAACAGCCCTGTCCACGAGGGCGACATCTTCTGAAGAAAGCCTGCCGATCCAGTCAGTATAGGGAGTCCTTCCAAGCGCAACGAAGTCCCGTACGGAAAATGCAGGAATCCTTACCCTTGAGGTGGTCACTACAGCAACCTTCGAAGCCCTCTGAAGGTCAGTCATACGGCTGGTAGCGAGTCCGTCGTAGGAAATGGAGCCGGAAAGAGGCTTCTGAAGGGAGGCAAGGGTTCTCAGAAAAGTGGACTTACCCGTGCCGTTTCTGCCAAGAATGGCCACAAGTTTTCCGTCAGGGATGTCCAGAGAAGGAATGGACAGGAGGACTTTACCATCGTAACCTATTGACAGATTTCTGATTTCAATCATATCTGAAAACTACTTTTTGAAAACTATCCAAACGACTACAGGAATGCCAAGAAGGGATGTCAAAGCATTCAGCGGAAGGCAGAAAACCGATGAAACCGCATCACAACAGAGCAGAATCAGGGCTCCTGCAAGAGCAGTTGCCGGAAGCAGGAGACGATGGTCCGAGCGGTGAAGCAGAAAGCGGGTGATGTGGGGGACGGCAAGGCCGATGAAACCGATTGGCCCGCAGAAAGCCGTTACGGTTCCGCACAGAAGGATGGTTGCAAGATAGACCTGAATTTTGACCCGACGGATATTCATCCCCATTGAAACGGCATATTGCTCACCTGCAAGCATCTGATTCAGAGGTTTGGCACAGGCAAAAGCCATTGCCAGCCCCAGAACGACTGCAACTGTCATCACTCCCAGCCCCTCGGGAGTCACCCCGGAAAGGGAACCCATAGTCCAGAGCACATAGGTTTTCAGGGATTCCGCACCGCTGAAATACTGCAGAATCTGCACAATGGCATCAGCTGCTGATCCAAGCATCAGTCCGAGAACCAGCAATGCCATAATGTTGCGGAGCCGCCTTCCCGCCCAGGCAACAAGAAGCAGGACAGCCGCGGCACCCGTCCAGGCAGCAAGAACAAGCCCTCCGGAAATATATGGGATACTCGCAGAGAAACCTCCCGGAAGCCCCATAACAAGCAGGGCCACTCCGAGCGAAGCTCCCGAATTGACCCCAAGGACATACGGGCCGGCAAGCGGATTGGCAAACATTGTCTGCATCATCAGACCGCAGACCGACACTGCCGAACCGGCTACCAGGGCAGCAAGAGAGCGCGGAAGACGGATTCCCAGGATGACGGTTTTTACCTCTGGAGGACAGTCCTGACCGGACAGGGCGCGAAGCACGTCACTCAAGGGGATGTCCGAAGACCCCGTCATCAGACAGAAAAAGAAGACCAGGGGAATAAGAATTGCAAGACAAAGGAATATGGGAAGGGTAGATTTTGGCATATTGAACAACTCACAATTTTCGATAGTAGTACAAAGCAGAGAAACCGGAAGACTGCCCGGAAGAAAACCCGAGTGAATCCAGAGCTGGAGAGAGGGAAGGATGCAGAATCCGGACAAGGTCGGCAAGCAGGAGATCGGGCCTTGCAGCTGACGATTCCCAGAAGTCATTGCCTCCAAACGGATTAAGTCTTTTGTCATTGGCAAAGACCCTTCCGGAGGACACGCAAGGCACCTGAGCGAAGACCGGGTAATCCGACAGGAATTGCTCCATCGAGGCAACCCCGCTGACATTCAGCCAGCAATCCGCCGAACTTGCCAGGGAAAAGGCTTTCTCAAGGCTGACCGGAACGGAAGTTCCCTCCAGACAATCTCCAAGGACATACTCCCCCGCTGCATCTTCTATCATCCTCGGGAAAAATCCCCTGCCTGACGGGAGGAACCAGCTGTCACCGAAAGGCGAATTCAGCATTACCCGGGGCCGGTTCTTCGGTGATTGGCCTGCAACCACCCTGCACACTGATGAATATTTCCTTTCCACTTCAGAGAATACGCTCTGAGCCGCCTCCCTCATTCCGAGAAGTTCGCCAAGGGCCACTACCCACTCGCTGCGGCCAAGGGGGGAAGTTTCGAGATACTCACCTATATATATATAGGGAATACCCAACACTGAGAGCTTCCTTTCAAGGGGACTTTCCGAAGAAATCCCGTAGAGAAGGACTATGTCGGCACGTGAGGAAATCAGGGCCTCGTAGTCGGGGGAATAGTCCGGACCTATTTCCGTCACACTGTCCAGGCGCTCACGGAAAGAATCGCAGAAGGCGAAACGCTTTCCCGAAGCAGCGACGATTCTGTCAGCAGCCCCCAGAAGATCCAGCAGGGCAATGTGAGAAGTCGAAGTTACAGCAATCCTCCGGGCAGCCCCCTCAAGCACACAACCACGAAAGCCTTTGGGCGGATTCTCCCCGTTCTTTGCCAGGAAGATTTCCCTGAAGGAAGAGTCCGTCTGCTGCCAGGGAGAGAAAACCCTGATTACCCGGCTGCTGTCATTCCTGTTTCCAACGATTTCGAAGCCCCCGGCACTGGAAGGCTTGTAAAAGACAGTGTCAAAATCATTCTGCACAGGAGAACAGCAGGAACATCCGCTCAGAATGAAAGCCACAAGCAGGAGGACAGAAGCAACTAACAGGGATGAATATTTCGTAAATATTCTCACAGGAACAGGGCTTTTACCGGATTGAGTCCCCGTGAATCGAATTTGGAGAGGAGTTTTCCGCTGCGGTCAAGGACATAGACATCGCCGTTTGTCTTGTAGTCGGATGCCGTCACAAAGACATTCCCGGTGCGTGAGTCGGCGGAAATCTTGTAGGCCTTTTCAAATTTAATCTCCGAGAACACTCCCTTGCCGGAATTCAAAGCCATATTGTGGGCATAGACCGTCCCAGGCAGAGGATTCCAGGATGAATCATAGCCTCCGCAGAGGATGTAAAGGGTGTCATCGGCTCCCCGGGCAATTTCGCTGACTCCGGAGTACGAAGTCGAATGCACGCTCCCGTCGGAAAGATTGACCACCTCAAGTTTTGGGGCCATGTCGCCATAATTACCCAGACTACTGACATACAGCAGATTACCACTGGAATTAGCGACAACTGTCTGCGGATTCACATTCACCTCAATGGTGGAAACCTCCTTGAAGGAAGTCTCATCCACCACAGAAAGCGTGTTGTTGTAGTAGTACTGGACATAGCCTCCGGAATTTGCCACATAGATTTTCCCGGAGACACAGGCCAGTCCGACAGGATTGGGACCGACCTCAGTAATCCTGACGGCATAGTCCTCAGATGGGTCAATCTCTCCGAGCCAACCCTCATACAAAGTTACGTAAACCTTGTCGGCAGATGCAGCGAAATAGTTGGGAGACAGTTGATTTCCTTCGGAATCGCTTACTTTGATCTCCTTCTTCACCCTGAAGTTGCAATCACAGACGAAGATGACCTGCGAGCCCTGCACCGAGATGTAGATGTCATCCCCGAGGACCAGGATGTCCTGTCCCAAATCTCCGAGAGCTTTGTTGTTCGCACTCTTGAAAACATCAGTAAAATCTTGTAACACAGCATCGTATGCCATCACAGACCCATTATTGTCACCCCAGTTGCCATTGTTCAGAATCACAAGACCTGTCAGGTCAGAAGAAGCGTCATTTTCAACCGAAGCCTTCTCACATCCCACAAAAAAGAGGGAAAAAATCAAGGGCAGAATGCCCAATATTCTTAAATTTTTCATACGTAAATATTTAGTAATTCTTTCATATATAAGCCCTTACCTGAATGAGAACTTCATTTCAATACGCCAGTTGAGTCCCGGCATCGGGTAATATCTCACAATTTCATAGTTCTTTCCTCCAAGATTCCTGACCTGGGCACTGAGCCTGAGAAAATAATGTCCAGAACGCCCGAGGGAGAACTCCCGGAAGAGGGACAGACTGTGGTCGGCGTAAGGTTCCATCCTGTTTTCAGGGATGTTCTGCGCCGAGGAATATCTTTTCCCACAGGCTGACAGGATGTAGGAAAGACTGACCCAGGGGGTTGTCACAGAAAGAGTTGCGTTGCCACAATGCAAGGGCGTGTAGGGAATCTGATGGGCATAGTTCTTCGATTCGGGGTCAGTGACGTCAACAGCATAATTCAAGGAATATGAACCATCCAGGCGCACATCCATCCAGGAGATGGCCTGTACCCGGACACGTGAATCGAAATCCGCTCCGGCCATATTCACCAGTCCGGCATTGCGCATCCTCCAGATGAACATTGTCGGGATTGCTATAATCTTGTCCCTCACCCTGTTGAAGAAGGCATCGAGGGCCAGGCCCAGGTCCCAACATCCAATAGTCCTTCCCCAGACCAGACCCAGGTTAACCTGAAGGGCCTTTTCCGGAGTGAGACTTCTGTTACCCACCCTCGCATAGTAAAGGTCATTGAAGGTCGGCATCCTGAAACCGTCCTTGACAGAAGCCCTCAGGACGAGATTCTCCCTTTCGGACAGCCTCCAGGACAGGCTCAGTGATGGAGAAATACGGTTCACGGGAGATGCTCCCTGCCCTGTCCTGACCATCTCCCTCACACAAGTCAGCACAGCTCCGGCATTGAGAGTCAATCTCTTACAGGACCAGGACGCAAAAAGGGACGTCATTGAAGAAAACCGGGTCGGGAAGGGACAGTCTTCCAGACTTGTACTGAGAGTATTCACGAAGAAATCTTCTCCGGCACTGACAGAGAAACCTTTCACGGGGCCGAACATCACAAGGGCTGATACCGAACCTTCATTCTGCAAATACTCATCCTTCCGGGGCTCCTTCCAGACAGGATCCGTATCGAGATATCTGCTGAAGGACCTCGTCCACCCGACCGAAGTGCGCACCTTCCACAAATCTGCTCCGTTCCAGTTCCAGAGTGCGGACGTGAGCAGATTCCTGTCCCACAGACGTTCCCGGGGATTGTCAGCGTAATAGACCACGGAGCCCGGAAGTCCCCGACAGGAAGCATTGAAAAGAGCCTTAACGGAAAGCGTTCCCGCCCTGCCCATATCTCCCGAGGTTCCTATCTCCGTCCTCAAGGACGACACATCCGAACATTCACGAGTTTTTTTGATGACAAGTCCTCCATTCTTGAAGGTATATGGATAATTGCCCCTGGAATACACGTAATCTGCCGATGCAGTCAGGGCCCATCCGGGAGCAAGGCGGTGTCGGTACAGAAGATAAGGCGACCAGGTCCCGAATGCGCCAACGCCCAGTCTGACAGCAGCCTGCACGGGCGATTTACCGAAAACGGCAGGGGCGGTCCCGATGACGAGGGAGGCTGCGGATAGCTGCTGCCGGGGAGTCTGAAAAATGTCGGAAGTGCCTCCCAAAGAGACTCTTACTGAGCTTACTCCGTCCAGATTGAAGCGTCCGATGTCAGCGCTGCCGTTCATTGCATCTGAGATGACAGCCCCGTCGTAGATTACCACAGTGTGTTGTGAGCCGAGGTTGCGGACCGAGACCGTCTTGAGTCCTCCCACCCCGCCGTAATCCTTGACACTGACACCTGAAAACATCCTCAAGGCCTCATCCAGGGATGTCGCTCCACTGCGGCCGATGCCCTCTGCAGTCAGGACACGGACCGGAGCGGGATCATTCCGGAGAGCCTCCCTTTCGGCTGCGACGACAGCCACCCTCAATGTGTCTTCAGGGGCACATTGGGGCATAGAAATCCGGTTTTGCCACGCAGAAAGCAAGGCAACGACCGTAAGGACAGCCGACAAATTCATAAAGCAACGTCTCAAAAGTTCCCTGACCCCGGGGAACATTGGAACGACTTGATCAGGCAGGTCTTCTGGCTTGTCCAGTCACGCACCTTCCCATCCATCAGGACAGTGGCAATTGAAGCGTGACTTTTCCGCAATCAAGCGTAGCGGACTCACAGCTGCGGGCACAGCTCAGGTTTTTCACCTGATTCCCTTTTCATCCCGTGAGGCAGGAAGCCGCACGGTTCACCTTAATCCGCCGCAAAGATACAAAAAAAGCTGACTGAGCACTCGTCAGCCAGCTTCTTTCTTTAAAAGGATTTGTCCGTATTGGGACTACATCATTCCGCCCATTCCGCCAGCAGGCATTGCCGGAGCCGGTTCCTTCTCAGGAATGTCGGCGATTGCACACTCGGTGGTCAGGAACATACCTGCTACTGAAGCGGCGTTCTCAAGAGCCACACGTGAAACCTTGGTCGGGTCAATGACACCTGCCTCGAACATATTCACATACTCATCGGTACGGGCGTTGTAACCGAAGTCACCCTTACCCTCGCGAATCTTGTTGACGATGACGCTTCCCTCGACTCCTGCATTTGCAGCAATCTGACGGAGAGGTTCCTCGATTGCGCGTGCCACGATGGCAATACCTGTAGCCTCGTCCTCATTGTCAGCCTTAAGACCCTTGACAGCCTCGGCAGCACGGATGTAGGCAACTCCACCTCCCGGTACAATTCCCTCCTCGACAGCTGCACGGGTGGCACTCAAGGCATCCTCCACCCTGTCTTTCTTCTCCTTCATCTCTACCTCGGTAGCTGCTCCGACATAGAGGACTGCCACACCGCCGGCGAGTTTGCCAAGACGCTCCTGGAGTTTCTCCCTGTCGTAGTCTGAAGTGGTGGTCTCAATCTGCTTGCGGATGAGATCAGCCCTCTCTGCAATGGCCTCCTTGTCACCTGCACCGTTCACGATTGTGGTGTTCTCCTTTGTGATGACCACTTTCTCTGCCTTTCCGAGCATATCCGGAGTAGTGTTCTCGAGAGTGAATCCCCTTTCCTCGGAAACAACCACTGCACCTGTCAAAGTGGCAATATCCTGAAGCATTTCCTTGCGGCGGTCACCGAAGCCCGGAGCCTTCACTGCGGCAATCTTCAATGTGCCACGGAGTTTGTTGACAACGAGAGTTGTAAGTGCCTCTCCGTCAACATCCTCAGCAATAATCAACAGGGATTTGCCCTCACGTGCAACCGGCTCAAGAATAGGAAGCAGGTCCTTCATTGTGGAAATCTTCTTGTCGGTGATGAGAATCAGAGGTGTGTCAAGAACAGCCTCCATCTTGTCACCGTTGGTCATAAAGTAAGGTGAGATGTAACCTCTGTCAAACTGCATTCCCTCAACGACCTTCACCTCAGTCTCAGTACCTTTGGCCTCCTCGACGGTGATTACGCCGTCCTTCTTCACCTTTGACATTGCATCGGCGATAAGCTTTCCGATGTAGTTGTCATTGTTGGCAGAAATGGTTCCGACCTGCTCGATTTTCGCATAGTCCTCGCCAACTGTCTGACTCTGAGCCTTCAGGCTCTCGACAACAGCTGCAACGGCCTTGTCAATACCCCTCTTGAGGTCCATAGGATTTGCCCCTGCAGTCACATTCTTCAGACCTACATTGATGATGGCCTGTGCAAGCACAGTCGCAGTGGTCGTACCGTCACCGGCCTGATCGTTGGTCTTGGAAGCCACTTCCTTGACCATCTGGGCACCCATATTCGCAAACCTGTCCTCAAGTTCAACCTCCTTTGCGACAGTCACTCCGTCCTTTGTCACCTGAGGTGCACCGAACTTCTTGTCAATGATGACATTGCGTCCTTTCGGACCAAGGGTCACCTTCACTGCATCAGCAAGAGCGTCAGCGCCTTCCTTCATTTTGGCGCGGGCCTCGACATTGAATCTTATATCTTTTGCCATATCTTTTTCTCCTATTTTTATATATATCTTATTTAATATATATACTTTATATAATATATATTCCTTTATTCAGCGCCTGCGGCATTAGAGAACCGCGAGGACGTCGGACTGCTTCATAATGAGGTAGTTCTTCCCCTCAACGGTGATTTCGGTTCCGGCATATTTACCATAAAGCACAACATCACCGACCTTCAACTCCATCGGTTCATCCTTCTTGCCCGGGCCTGCTGCGAGAATTGTTCCCTGCTGTGGTTTTTCCTTTGCTGTGTCAGGAATGTAAAGTCCTGCCGCCGTCTTGGTCTCAGCCTCCTTAGGCTCAACCAGCACTCTGTCTGACAATGGTCTGATCATAATTATTTAATTTTAATGTTTGTACTTACTGTGCCGCCGGCTCCTTCTGAAGCACGCGGACGGCAGGGACAAGGGCAAAATAAATGCCAGCCCCGAAGGACTGACATTTTGTCACATTATCCCGCGATGGGGGTGTAGATGTCACTGACTTATTTCGCAGAAAACCTGTAAATGCATACATGGGTGTACATCTCGCCAGGGTTCAGCCTTGTTGACGGGAACTCCGGATGATGCGGAGAATCAGGGAATTTCTGCGTTTCAAGAGCAAGGGATTCCCTGTAGCGGAGAGGTCTGCCATATTTTCCGGTTGACTTGCCGTCAAAGAAGTTCCCGCTGTAGAACTGCAGGCCGGGCTGGTCTGTCAACACCTCAAGGAAACGGCCTGAAGACGGTTCATAGACAGTTGCCGCAGACTCTATTCCTGAAGTGGTCTTGCGGTCGAGAACCCAGTTGTGGTCGTAGCCTCCACCATTTGCAAGCTGCTCGTTCTCCTCATTGATGCGCTCTCCGATTGTGTGAGGCTCTCTGAAATCGAAAGGTGTTCCGGTCACGTCGGCATAACCTCCGACAGGAATCAGGTACTTGTCAACCGGAGTGGTCCTGCTGGCATTGATGGTCATCACGTGGTCGAGAATGGTGCCTTTGCCCTCGCCCTTGAGGTTGAAGAACGGATGGTGAGAGAGATTGACGTATGTCGGGGCATCGGTGCTGGCCCTGTAGGTCACAACAAACTCATTGTCGGGAGTGAGTTCGTACTTCATATCGATGACAATGTTGCCCGGATAGCCGTCCTGTCTGTCAGGATGGACATAGCGCAGGAAAATTGAAGTGGAATCAGCTGCAATCACATCCCAGACAACTCTGTCAACTCCCATCAGACCACCGTGAAGAGTCTGGCCGTTGTTGTTCTTCGGCAGGGAGTATGTCGCGCCGTCAATCTCGATCTCGCCTCCGGCAAGACGGTTGGCGTAAGGCCCCACACAGGCACCGAGGAAACGCTCGCCGGTGTTGTTTACATACCTGTCTATGTTGTCATAGCCGAGAACCACATCCTCCATCCTTCCCTTCCTGTCAGGAGTCCAGAGACTTACGACTCTCGCACCGTAATTCGTCACCTGCATTGTCAAATCACCGTTGGAGAGGGTGTAGAGACCGACCGGTTTCCCGTCAACCTCAGTTGCAAAATTTTCCTCGGGAAGAAGCTGTACGCCCTGGTCACCCACGCAGGAGGTCAGGAAGGCGGAAACCGCCAATAGTGCAAAATAGAATTTTTTCATATCTGTAATTATTAATGTCAACAGTGCAGCAAGCAAAAAAAGGGGCCGCTTTTTCAATGCAGCCCCAAATTTAGAAATTATTTCCGAATATCAGTCCGTTCTTCCACGACGGAAAGGTCAGGTTTCTCAAAAGCAATAGGAAAGTGTAAGAATTAAACTAAAAACGCGGCACAAATTTGATTGTGTCGCGTTCCCAGAAATGTGTCAGTTATATTACCAGCCCTGAGCATCTATAAAGTCGTAGTAGGCACCCATATCTTCTGCCCATCCAGTGTTCTTCATTCCTTTGAAAACGTACTCAACTGTCGTATTGTCCGGATTGGTCCTCTTGTATGAGAATTCGATGGCATCAGCCTTGTAGCCGGAATCAGTGTCAATTCCGTTCTTTGTTACCTTGCCGTCTGTGACACTGACCTTGTAGCCCGTTGCCGGAACCATATTCCTGTACCCGAGTGTAAAATAGCCCTGTTCCAAATAAATATTGTAGCAAGTCCTCGGCTGGCTAGCCTCAACATCTGAGGCGTTGAATGTCAGAGAGTTCACGTCGCAGGATGTCTTGAATTTCAAAGCATCGAGATAGTAATGACCTCCAGCGACAGGGTCACAGTCGGCAACTGACATCCAGAATTTGTCGGAATCATTGAATGTCGTATTGAAAATCTCGACAATATAAAGACCGACAGGATTTGTCTGGTCAGCCTTGTCGTAGGCAAAGCAAATCCATCTTCCGTCAAAATCCCCTACGGCAGTCTGTTCAGGGTCTTCAACCTTGTATGTTTCACAGGACACAAGGCCGGCAAACCCCACAATGCAAATCAAAAATTTAATTATATTTTTCATAACTATTCCCTCCGGATTATTTGTGCCACCACATCTTGGCAGTCATAGGTTCAACTTCAGGTGAGTTCACATTGTTGATTGCCGAATCTTCAGGGTAAAGGAACCTGACAGGCCTTCCATCCAGGACACCTGTAAAGTCGGTCAGAACCGTACCGACGGCAGGATAACCCGTCCTGTTGATGTCGAACCAGGATTCAATCGGCATACAACGCACATTGGCAGCCCATTTCTGGTTAAGAATCTGCTCAAGCATCTGCTCTGTCGTTCCTGCTGTGAAAGCATAGTCCCCAGCAAGGAATGTGTCGGCACCGGTGCAGCCACACCTTGTGAAAGCAGCGGTAACGGCAGCCTCGTAACTGCTCTTGGCATTTACTGCATCGTTAAGCCTGGCGTATGCCTCAGCCTTGAGGAAATGAACCTCATCTACAGTCGAGAAATAAACTGCATCGGTCGCGGCAATGTTCAGAAGGTTTGAAACTTCCGGATCAGTGTTTGTACCGTAAGGCTCGCCTTTTCCTCCTCCCACATAGTAGTATTCAAGACGTGGATCGTTTGCACTGAGCACATTGAGGATATCAGAGCAGCAGCGGATGTTGAGTTTGGTGTTCAGCCCCCTGCGGTCATTCTCGTAGAGAGGGTTTGACTTGTCGGCGGCATCGAGGAATTTGTCAAAGGCAGCGTCGGCAGCAAGGAAATTGTCCTCGGCCAGCAGGGACTGGATTTTTGTCTTGTTTGTCGTAAAATCTCTGAGCAGAAGCTTGAGATAGAGAGTGTTGGCAAACTGGAACCAGCTGTCGGTGTCTCCCGAGAACACCATATCGGCAGTTGCAGAGGAATTGGTGGCTTCATCAGCAGCAACTGCTGCAGCATCCATTGAACGGACGTCTTCAAGAATGCCGAGGATAATTTCCTGCATCTGTAATCCTGTCTCGAATGAAGGATTTGCATTGAAATCGTCACTCATAGGTCCTTCCTTGTAGGCAACCTTGTCGTAGAGGCTTGTCAGCATATAGAGGTTATATGCTTCCATTGCCTTTGCTTCAAGTACAAAGTTTGAATATCCGTCCTTTCCATTGCATTTGTCAAGAATGGTCTTGAGGGTTGGAAGCGTCCTTGCGTATGTGTAGGACCAGGGTCTTGTGAAGTATGAAGTCGAAACCGAAAGGTCGTTGTTCATAATGGTAGTGTACTGATTGGTCGTCTTGTTCTGAATGACATATTGTGACCAGAAATATCCGACAAGAGAGATGTCATATCCGACCTTGTCCGCCGTGATTAATTGTGCTGTAGGCATCAGCAACTGCACATCCGCATCCGAGACATAGTTCGGGTTTTCGTTGACCGCGAGCCATTTGCTGCAACCTGTCAGGGTAAAGGCAGCCAGAAATGAAATGATATATATGTATTTTTTCATATTTCTCTGATTTTTAGAAAACTACTTTTATGCTTCCTCCGAAGGTGCGGATTGACGGAGCTGCATAGTATTCTCCGAACTGGGAATCCAGGTCGTTGCCATAGTTCGTTGTGTCAGGGTCAATCATACCCTGATTCGGAGTCCACATAAGAAGGTTCCTTCCGAAGATTGAAAGATCGATGCCTGTCAGCCATCCGAGTGACGAGAACCACTTGCGCGGGAGCTTGTATGTAAGATTCAGTTCACGGAGTTTGAAATAGCTCTTGTCAACGAGGTCCTTTCTGAACTGCTCTTTGTTGGTGTTGCTGTACCAGTAGTTGTTCATATTGTAGTAGGCGTTTACAGGAATATCATTTTCGTGATACTCTCCGTCCGCTCCTTTGTAAACCGAGTTCGGATGAACGAATGCATCCCTGTAGTTGTAGGCCGTCTCTTCAGCATTTCCGTTGAAATATGTAACGCTGTTGGTTGCGGAGTACATCAGTCCTCCGTGTCTCCAGTCAAACGATGCACTCAGTGAGAGATCTTTCCAGCGGAGAGTGGTGTTGAAACCCATCGTAAATTTAGGGTCGGCATAGCCAATCACTTCTTCTTCAGTAGAGGACACTACCGGGTAACCTGTTGTGGCATTCACGATTGTCATCCCGTAGTATTCGCTCTTCGGGTCCTGAACGGTTTCGGTCTTGTAATAGGTCCAGGTTCCTAGAGGCTCTCCAACGATGGCCTTCAGCTGAACGCCGGAAGTAAGTCCATAGATGCTTGTTTCTTTAACGTCATCCCAGAGCTCAAGAACCTTGTTGTTGTTCTTTGAGAAAGTATATCCGATGTTCCACTCCCAATCCCTTGTCTTGACAGGTACTGCTCCGACTGAAAGTTCGTAACCCATATTCTGAATCTTGCCGACGTTCCTGACATTTGAAAGGAATCCTGATTCAGGAGCAAGTTCAGCCTTCATAATCTGATTTGTAGTGATCTTGTTGTAGAATGCAAAGTCGAAATTCAATCTGTTGTTGAACAGTCTCAGGTCGATTCCGACCTCTGCCTCTGAAGAAATCTCCGGTTTGAGACTTGTTGCAGGCACTGAGGTCGATTTCAGCAAGCCTGAATGTCCGCTCAGAGGGAAGGTGAGTTTTCCGAATCCGTCGCTGACACCTGCAAGGAAGTAGTAGCTGGATGTCAGGTAAGGAGATGCGTCATTACCGGTCTGACCGTAACCGCCTCTGATTTTCAAGAAGCTCAGGACATCACTCTTCATTGCAGGGAAGAGTTCGGTAAGGATGATTGACGCATTGGCTCCCCAGTAGAAGAATGAGTTGTTCTGTACCGGAAGTGTGGATGACCAGTCATTTCTTGCTGAAAGGGTGATGTAGAGTGCGTCTTTCCATCCGAAGTCAGCCTGGGCATATAGACCGATGAGCCTGCGCATTGACTGGTATGAAGATGCTGTCGGGGTCATACCGCTCGTGTTCTCAAAGCTTGGCCACTGTTCAACTGCAAGTCCGGTCAGGCTGCCGCGATTGTAGGAATATTTTCTCTGGTTGAGGTTCCATCCGAGGACTCCGTTGATGGTCCAGTCCTCCTTGATTCTGTAGTCGGCATTGAGCAGGACATTTGCATCCATCTGATTGGACCTGTAGGCATATTCTTCGTATGATCCCTGCTCTTCGCTTGCTTCATTGACGGCAGCGTAAGAACCCGGATCGAATTTCCAGATGTCATTGTAGGTTTTCTGGAGGGAGTTGGAGAAGTCCGCTCCGAAACGTCCGATAGCCTTGAGACCTTTTACAATCTGTACTCCGAGTTCGAGGTTTCCATAGACGCGGTCCTCGCTGAAAGTGGAGTAATTGTGGTCAAGTACCCACCAAGGATTCTGTGCATACGGAGTGTAGAAGTTGTTGGCATTGTTGTAAACACTGTTGTAATCACGAAGATCTGCATAATCAATGTCCACAGGATACTGGAGAATGTTATTGTAGATGGTTGAACCGTTTCCTCCCTGTCCGCCCATCGCGTTGCGCATATCTTTGCGGATGTAGTTGAGACCGTAGTTCAGCCAGGCCCTTCCTTCTTTGATTTTGGTGTTGCCCCTTGCGGAGAAAGTGTTTCGTTTGTAGTAGTCGAGGTTGCCGGGGAGGATGCCGTTTGAATACACATTTCCGTAGGAAACCACGAAACCTGTACTCTGGGAACCTCCTTTCACTGTAATGGTGTTGTTCGTCTCGAAACCTGTGTCGTAGAAATTCCTGAGGGAATTTTTGGCGTAACTGAAAGGCTTGACTGATTCCGGAGCACCGTTGTAGTCAGTTGCACCAGGCCTCCAAATGTGATCACGCCCGTCAAGCATATTTCCCCAGGAGCCGTTCTCCGTCGGTGACCAGTTCTCAAAATAGTTCCCGTCATTGCTGTAGTACCATCCCTGTCCGAAGGTCCTTTGGAGCTGAGGGATACGGAGGACACTGCTTCCTGTGAATGATCCGTCGTATGTAACGGTGATGTCTTCGTTCTGCTGTCCTTTCTTGGTCGTGATAATAATCACGCCATTGCCAGCCCTTGAACCATACAACGCAGTTGCAGAGGCGCCTTTGAGCACGGTTATTGACTCGACATCTTCAGGATTGATGTCGGCAGCGGCATTACCGAAGTCAACGGCATTGTTCAAATCCTGTGTTCCCATTGTTGTATTTGAGATTGGAACACCGTCAATTACATAAAGTGGGGCATTGCTTCCGAACATAGAAGAATAACCCCTGACGATGACTTTCTGGGAAGTTCCGGTTCCTCCGGCAGATGAAATCTGCACACCGGCAATTTTTCCGCTCAAACCTGAAAGGGCATCTGCCGAGTGACCTTTCATAATGTCATCCGAAGTTACTGTGGTTGAAGCATATCCCAATGCTTTCTGAGACCTTGTGAGACCTGTCGCCGTAACGACGGACTGGCTCAATCCAATAGCGTCCTCAACCATCTTGACATCAATGACAGCACGTCCTATTACAGGTACAGACTGATTCTGCATACCTATACAAGAGAAAACAAGCGTATGATCATCTTTCTGGATGGTCATCGAATACTGTCCTTTTGAATTGGTAACGGTTCCGATACCTGTACCTTCAACGAGAACGGCTACTCCCGGCAGAGGTGCGCCGTCAGAATCGGTAACTGTACCGGACACTTTCACATTCTGGGCGAACAAGATGCCCCCCCAGAGAGCCGCGATGAAAAACAGTACAACCTTTTTCATAAGCAAATCAATTAGTTTAACATAAATATTGAATAGTTTCAAATTCC
>CAMFBM010000046.1 GCA_945948555.1 uncultured Bacteroidales bacterium
TAAGGGTGGAACGGTATTCGTCCTGGAGAGCATCGTTGCCTATCGCCTGCAGGACGGGTTTGTCGTACTCGTCCACGAGGATGACCACCCGCTTCCCAGAATGCTCGTACGCCTTTTGAATAACAGAAGAGAATCTTGGGCCATAATATTTGTTTTGGGAGGTTAACCCGTACTTAACTTCTTCTTTTTGCAGAAAATCGTTAAGGACGTAGTCTAAGGCATCAGAATTCTCATATTTCTGCGTATTCAGGTCTAAATGCAGCACCGGATACTCAATCCAGTCCTTTTCCAGGCTCTCTATCTCAAGACCGGAAAACAAATCCTTCCTCCCAAGGAAATATGCTTCAAGAGTAGACAGAAACAGGCTCTTTCCGAAACGCCTCGGGCGAGAGAGGGAATAGTAACACCCCGCATTTGCCAGACGATAGACAATTCCGGTTTTGTCTATGTATTTGTACCCTTCGGTGCGCAATTTTGCGAAGTCCTGGACACCTATAGGTAACTTGTTGGCCCATTTTTCCATATAATTTTAATCTATAAATATTTAAATATTTAGAGACTTATGATTATATCGTGGCGGGAACATATCTCCAACGAAAGTCTCTTGATAGAGTCGAATATCTTTTGCGAAGATAGTAAATCCTTACGGTATTTACCAAAAATCAGATGATACTGAATTGACATACTCCCCGCCCTGAAGGTGACTAAGTATGTGTAAAAAATAAGTTGCATCAGTCGGCCGGTTTGACGAGGTAGTTCCATTGTCCGAGTTCCGGAGCGAGCAACGGACTCCACAAAATCAAGCATTCAGCGGGACTCCCGGATTGACCGGAAATCCCGCTGAGCAATGCACGAGGATGTTTTCCTGACGCTCGCGACAACAATTGCAACAATACGTAACCGCGGAGAAGCTTACAACTACTCCATTGCAAGAGTGAAGCTTCCTGCAGGAGCGTCAAAGTAGAGGGTTCCGCTTTCCGGAGAGACCTCGAAAACACCCAGGGTGCTTCCGGAAGACTTAACAGTCCATCTGCCCGGCTTGAGGTCGGTCACAAGGATTTTGTAGGAATCCCGGGCAGATTTTTTGTCTGCCTTCACTTCAAAGGCACAGGAATCAAGCGGCCTGGAATCCCTGCTGAAAGTGACCACCCTGTCGGCAACCACGGCACCGGCAACCGTCCCGGATTCTACCAAGGCAACCGCTGAAAAATCCTTGCAGTCATTGTCTGCAACCTGAATCACATTCAGGAAATTGTCCGCAGCGGATGCCTTTGACGGGCAGACCTCAACTCTCCAGGAGCCTCTTTCATTCGCAGGGTCAGGCCTTGTCGTGGCCGCATTAGGGTAATTCGTTCCGAACACCCAGAATTCCTTTCCCTCACCTCCGACGGTCTTGACGCTTGCCTTGCGCGGAAGGAGAACCGTGTTCTTCAACATTCCGCTGTCACCGTTCAAAGTACGGGAAATCGTGAACTCATTCCCTTTCACCACAGGCTGTTCGATGGAGTGCATCAGCCAGTATTTCCTGAATGAAGGGTCGGAGGAGACAACATTGTCGTAAATCACCATTGCAGCAGGAACGGTCTCATCCTTGAGGTTCAAGAAGACAAAAGACCTGCGGACATCCTTCACCTTTGATGTGTATGCCTTTGTTATGTCACCTTTGAGATAGGAGTATTCCGGGACTAAAGGGTCAGGTCCGAAACCGTGAGCAAGAGTTTCTCCGACAGTATAGTCATCGCTGAGCAGCTGCTCGAAAGAACGGCAGGTCTCCCATCTGTCTCCCGGCATCCTCTGTCCGCCGTCATTGGCGGCAGTCTTTGTCTTGTCTCCTCCCCCGTAATTCCAACATTCAAAAACTTCAGAAGGGTCATAGACCAGCAGCGAGTTGTGCGCAATGGTTCTCTTGAAATAATTCTTGTTGTGAGGGCTGTTGTAGCCTCCCGCAGAGCCCTGGTAAGAACCCGAATCAATGGCAAGAGGACCCTTGTAGTAAATCTGGAACGAGCCACCGTCAAGATGCTGATGGTTCCCGTAGAAATGTTCATTGACCTTCATCTCGGCAATCACACTGTTCGCATCCCAGCCGGTACGAGCAATCATCCAGCCGAAAGGAGTCCCGCAGTAACGTGTCAGAGGCAAATCCTCAGGAGTCTTCGGTTTGAGGTCGAAATCCATCCAGAGCAACTGCATCATCAGTAGATGCGCCTCGACGGAAGGCTTGATGTAATACTCGTTCTGGAGGTAAGGGTCGTGATAATATCCGGCGGCAAACATCGCAGGCATCGCGTAGGAATTCGGAGACTTCCTGTTGCCGGGATTCACGTCTCCTGCAGGAAGGACACCACCGTCAGGTCTTCTACGGTATATGAAATCATACAGAACATACTGTTGTTCAGGGGCATACACAGCACCGGCGCCCATCTTGTCGAAGATCCACAATGAAATCAGGTCATTGATGAAACGTACTGACACATAGCCCGAGCCCTGATGATAGTTTCCGCCTTTGTAGGTGTAGTTGCGGACCGGCACATAGTCCCG
Source organism: uncultured Bacteroidales bacterium (assembly GCA_945948555.1). Classification (GTDB taxonomy): domain Bacteria; phylum Bacteroidota; class Bacteroidia; order Bacteroidales; family UBA932; genus Cryptobacteroides. Next base: position 2,542 of record CAMFBM010000046.1, read on the forward strand.
GAACAGCATAGTGGCCACATAGTTGTATATTTCAGGATCCTCGTCATAGACTGCAACCCCAGCCGAGAGCAGGTCGCGAAGGATGTTCCACTCCGAGCAATGGCCAGCCACCGGTTCCGTATTCTTCGGAGGATAGTGACACTCCATCGTTCCGGCAATGCGCTTGAATTCTGAGATATATGCCTGACGTTCCTCCGGAGTCATCTGGTCGTAGCACCAGTCATACACCATCGAGCCGACCATAATCATCACCCCGCTCGCCCTGGTGCGGTCGTTTCCGGTGTCAAAATTAACCCTTTTAAGGGTGTCGAGCATGGATGTGATTGCACTGCGCGCCTTGTTCCTGTCACCATCGACGAGATAGTCCAAAGCCTGGAGCTGCACCTGTGAGGTCACTCCCCTCATCTGGAAGTAGTACCGGAAATCCTTGAGTTTCACACTAGCCTCTTCTTCCTCCGTACGAGGCAGGGAGGCTTCCCTGAGTTTGTTCAGTATTTTCCTGCCCTGAGGGGATTTCATCTTCTCCCGGAGGGCCGGGATGTCGGAAGTCCTGACATACAGGCGCGGATGTTCCATCGGAGGAATCGGTATATTCACCCCTTCAACTTCAGTCCAGACTGCCTTTACGGAATCTCTCTGCACAGACTCAGCCGCAGAAGCAGACAGACATGCAGCCGTCAAATGCAGGAACAACAGGGCGGCCGCAAGGGCCATCAGATATTTTCTTCTCATTGTCATTATTTTTAGTCTATTTACAATCACGGCAATATTATGAACCGCAGATAGTGGGAGCGGTCGGTTACTCCGGGATAAACTTCAGGTAGTGGGAACGATCGGTTACTCCGGAATGAGCCGCAAGTGACGGGAGCGGTCGGTCACAGTGGCTGGGGCATTGCCCGGGCGAGGGGTCAGTGAGCAGGATGGGTGGGTGAGGATCCACTGGCGGAGGATTTCGCGGTGTTCGCGCAGAATCTCGCTGTACCTGGCTTCCACTGCAAGGTTGCGGGTCTCTCCCCTGTCGGTCTGCATATCAAAGAGTTGCTCCCGGTACTGGCCCTTGTCGTAGAGGACATATTTGTAACGCGGGGTGCGGACCATCCAGCCAAGCGTTCCGGAGGTCTGGAGGAAATTCGTTTCCGTCACTATGCTTTCACGGGTGGCATCCCCTTCCAGAAGTTGCTTTATGCTCACTCCACTTCGGCCTTCAGGGACGGATGCTCCGGCCCAGTCGCAGACGGAAGGCATCAGGTCAATTCCTTCATTTACAAGGATTTCAGACACTTTCCCGTCATCTTTCTTTCCGGGCAGGCACACAATCAGAGGCACATTGGCGACTTCCTCGTAAAGGGCGGTCTTCTGGTTCCAGTGATGTGCTCCGCAGCCGTCGCCGTGGTCGCTTGTGAAAATCACCACGGTGTCTTCCCAGAGGTTCTGTCTGTCGATTTCGGCGACGATTTTGCCAATTTCGCTGTCAACGGCCTCAACCAGGCGGCAGTAGGCATTGCGGTAGAAACGCCACTGGTCAGGAGTGTAGGAGGTCGTCGGGTAGAGGGAGTAATTCCGCCCCTGTTCGAATCTCAGGACACTGGCATCGTAGGGTGACACCTGGAAATTGGACGGAAGATTCGGGCATTCTTCCAGGGCGGCAGGGGGCACGGGGGCGTGCGGAGTGTTCTGTCCACGGGCGAACTCACAGATGTTGTGCGGGTTGGTGTAGGAGGCGACAAGGAAGAAAGGCTTTTCGGAGTGATTCCTCAGGAAGTCCACACATGCCTCTGCAATTCCCTTGTCACCGTTGCCTTTGATGTTGCGGAAGCCGAAAGCATACTCACCCGGAAGGGAGATAGTGTTCACGTGCCATTTCCCGGCGTAGGCACATTCGTAACCTGCATCCGAGACTAGAGTTCCAAGAGTTTCACCCGCAAGGGCCTCCGGAAGGGGAACCTCGTTCTCCACCACCCCGCTCTCGCTCGGCATCAGCCCGGTGAACATCGCAGCGCGGGAAGGTCCGCTCAAAGGGAAAGAGCAGTAGGCATTGGTGAACCTCACTCCCCTGGCGGCAAGAGCGTCCATCGCAGGAGTGGAGAGGTCGGTGTTCCCGGCACAGCTCATTGCACCGGCCCAGTGCTGGTCAGTCATTATGTAGATTATGTTCGGCCTGCGCGGGGTCTTTGCCTCGGATTGCAAACACAAAGGCTTGTCGGAGGCCGACAAAGCCCCCGGCAAACCTGCCAAAAGAAGTGATATATTCATAAGAATCAAACTCTTTCCGCCCAGATCGGAGAAGTCCAGAGCCATTGCTGGTCCTTCTGACGGACACGGACATAATAGTAGTCGGTGTCGCGTTCGGGCTCGTTGTCTTCGAGATAGTGTTCAAAGGTGTAGCAGCTCTGAGGCATTGCCCTGTTGAAGAGAATCGCCTCACTGAGCCAGCCGCGCATAAAATGCGTGCGGGATCCTTCGAGGAGTTCCCCGAGGGTGTGCGAGAATTCCCTGCCGTTGAACTGCGCCCTGATTACTCCGTCAAGAGGCATCTCAACCTCAAGAATCACGGCCTGGGTGGCCGCAGTGGTGGTGTTCGGGTTTTTCGAAGTGTAGAGTTTGAGTTCAGTCGAGGTCTCACCCACGGAGAGGATTCTCTGGACGTGGGTGTGGAACTCGGTCTCGCCCTCCTGAGGTGATGTGAAAGCGGCACCTCTGAAACAAGGTTTCACGGCAATTATGCGCCCTTTGTCCACGGAAAGCATTCCTTCCCAAGGAACGTATGTCTCCTCACGGTTCCATCCGAACTCGATTTTCACCTTGCAGCGCACAGTGTCGCCGGAAGGCATCACAGGGATGTGAGGTCCGTTGACCCTTGCAACCAGTCTGCCGTTCTTGACCAGGTCGATGTAGTCAATGCAGCTTTCGCCCTCGACATTCAGGTAGATGCGCCGTTTGTTGGAGCGGATGACATCACCCATAAAGGCATCGTTGATGCGGAAATCCACATTGATTTTGTCTCCCGTTGCGCAGCAGGTGTGGCGGGAACGAAGGCCTTCCCAGATATTGTCACGGGTCAGGGACGGAGAAAGGACTCCGACACGGCCGTCGCCGTAACTTCCCGGATAGCCGGAATGCTGGTCGGTCGAGCCGATCAGACCGAATTTGTGACCCTGCTCCAGACCATACTGGATGGTGCCCTCCCACTGGCGCGGTCCCATGTCGTGAAGGTAAGGATAGTCCCCCATATCGCTTTCGGCAAGGCCGTGACGGGAGTACATCTCCACGAAAGGAGTCTGGTCGCCTTCTGTGAACAGGTTCCAGTCATAGCCTCTGTAGCCGGTCTGGTAGCCCATGTGATGAGGTGTCACGAAGACTTTCTGACCTTTGAATTTCTCCTTCCAGTTTGCAATCGAGGTGCAGTTGACAAGCGGTGCATCCAGGTCGCGATGAAGGGCAACGTGGTCTCCGGCGACCATGCTGTGGGCCTCGTAGCCGATGAATGTCAGGAACTTGCCTTCCTCATTGTACTCTTTGGTCATTGCCTGGTACTTCTCGTAGTTTCCCTGGCGCAGACGTTTGAAGGCATCGGTGTGGTAGCCGATGACCCATTTCAGGCGCGGTTCCTTGTTCAGAAGGTTGATGTCAGGCCACATCGCGTGCGGAGTGACGCTGACAAAGTCCAGCTGGACCTTGGCCGCCTCGAAGGCGTCACGCATATCCCCGTGACCATAGGTCAGGTTGCAATGATTGTGAAGGTCGCCCCAGTAGATTTTGTAGTCGCTTGCTGATGGCATTATCTTGCGGGCTTCCTTTGAGCCCGGAGCACAGGCTTTCAGGAGACTGCCCGTGGCGGCCAGTCCCACCAGGGACCAGCCGGATGTTTCCAGGAATTTTCTTCTGTCCATTATCGGTTATTTTGAGCGTTCAACATAACGGCGGTCGCCGTGGAAAAGCACTTTCACAGTCTCGTCGGGATCATCGTCCCCGTACTCCTTCTGCACGTCCCGAAGAAGTTCCAGAAGACTCTCGCGAGTGGATGCATATTCCTCTGAATCAAAGACATTGCTCATCTCCTTCGGGTCCTTCTTCAGGTCATACATCTCCCACTGGTCGATGTCATTGTAGAAATGGATGAGTTTGAAGTCATCGGTACGGATGCCGTAGTGGCGTTTGACGGAATGTTCGGCAGGATACTCGTAATAGTGATAGTAAACTGCCTTCCTCCAATCCTCAGGCGTCTTTCCTCCATTCTCAAGCACTCTTTTGAGAGACTCTCCCTGAATGTCGGACGGAATTTCCACCCCGGCAAAATCCAGGAAGGTCGGAGCAAAATCCACATTCATACAAAGCGCGCTGCTGACACTTCCCGCCTTGATAGCCTTCGGGTAACGCACAATCAGAGGCATCCTCTGACATTCCTCGTACATGAACCTCTTGTCAAACCAGCCGTGTTCCCCGAGGAAGAAACCCTGGTCGGAGGTATATACAACGATGGTGTTGTCAAGCTCACCCTCTTTCTCCAGACATTCCAGCACGCGGCCGATTCCCTCATCCACGGAAAGGACTGTGGCGAGGTAATCTCTCATATACTGCTGGTACTTCCATCTGACGAGTTCCTTTCCGGAGAGTTTTCCGCTGCGATACTCCGCAATCCTGCCCGCATAGACAGAGTCCCATTTCCGCTGAACATCCTCAGGCATACGCAAATAGACCTGCGCAAGACGATTGGACGGATTGGCCCTCATTTCATCCCCGGTGAGGAGTTTGAGGTCCCAGTCCTCGGTGAAAGTGCGCTCAAGGCTCATATCCTGGCTCCTTGCAGCCTCTCCCCTGCCGGAATAGTCGTCAAAGAGATTCTCAGGCTCAGGGAAAACCGTGTCGTTGAATATTCCGAGATTCTTCGGAGACGGCATCCAGTTGCGGTGAGGGGCTTTCTGGTGAAGCATCAGGCAGAAAGGTCTGTCCTTGTCTCTGCCCTGAATGTAGGAAATCGCCTTGTCGGTAACCACATCTGTGACATAACCCTCACAGGTCACATTCCTGGTGGTGTCTCCGTCCTTCTCCCAGAAATCAGGTGAGTAGTAATCCCCCTGCTCTCCCTGTCCGGAGAGGACGCTCCACCAGTCAAAGCCCTGAGGCTCTGAAATCAAATGCCATTTTCCCACGATTGCAGTCTGGTAACCGGCCTGCTGAAGCAGTTTCGGGAAGGTCTGCTGGTCCCCGTCGAAGATGCTGGCATTGTCGGTAAAACCATTCTCGTGACTGAACTTTCCAGTCAGGATGCAGGCACGCGAAGGACCGGAAAGCGCGTTGGTGGCGTAGCAGTTGTCAAACCTGATGCCCTCGCCTGCAATCCTGTCCATATTCGGGGTCTGTATCAGCCTTCCGCCGTAGCAGGACATCGCCTGGGTGGTGTGGTCGTCCGTCATTATGAACAGGATATTCGGCCTGCGAGTCTCCTCCTCTGCACCGTTGCCGCAGGAGACGGCTCCTACGGCAGCGGGAAGAAGACATAAAGATATAGGTATATTTCTCATTCTCAGATATATATATTATATATATGTCATTAAACAATATATATATATTAAAGATTGTAGGTGAGGGTTTTCTTTTTGTTCTTTCCGACTTTCACCTGAACGGAAAGGGTGTTCGGGTCATAGCCCTTGTCGGTGAATTTAGCTGAAACCACCTCCTCGCCGGCATCGTGCTTAGGGTAGATTACCGTGATAAAGCGTACAGGGTCGTCGGTTTCCTTCTTCTGTTTGAAGCTTGCGTCGATTCTCTGGACCTTCTTCATATAGTCGCTTGACTGCCAGCCCTTTTCCTTCTTCATCTGCATCTTCTCCATATCGTCGCAGAAGCACTGCAGATAGAAGTTGCTCTCTCCCTCGAAATTGGTGTGGAAGTGCATATCCTCACGGCTGTTAGGCACGTCTCCGCGAGGCATCTGGTAGTGAAGGTTCACCCAGCCTTTCATCTTGCCTATGGCCTCATCTACAATCACGAAATACTTTCCGTCCACGAAGAAAATCGAACGGCGGTGAGTCAGGTTCTTGTAGCTCGGGTGTTCGGTCACGAGAATCTGGACGTCGCCCTCAGGCTGCCACAGAAGAGTCTTCGAAGGAACCTTGTCAACATCCTGGTCGTTCATTGTCAGGGTGTTGTGGTGGGATGAGGCACGGAACCACTTCCTCCACTCCATAATCTCGGGGTCCTTGCCCTCATAGACATACGAGCCTGAATCCTGGAAGAGGCATTTGCCGTTGTACCACATCTCGAAGGTTCCGAAGTCAGGCTGGGCGTGCCATTCCCCTGCAGGACCGGCCTTTACGACCATCTGAAGGGCATCTCCTCCCCATCCGTTGCGGAACACGAAGAAACCTGTGTCAAGGAAGCCTTTGGACAGATGGTCAGGAAGGCTGCCCTCCTGTCCTTCGGTAGCGAAGTACCTGATGACCTGGTTTTCAGGGAAGACTTTCTGCCATTTCCTGTAGTTGTTCAGCATGGTTTTCCTGTTGGTAATCTTCGCATCGCTGAAGCAAGGATTGGTGTAGTCAGGGAAGATGATGTCGATGTAGAACATAATCATATTCTCGACTGCATCGGCATAGCTCTGCGGGAAATCGTTGCGGAAACCGTTCAGGTCGGCAATCTGAAGGGACTTGTAGAAAATCTCAATCGTGGCAAGGTGGTAGTGAGGGTCCAGTTCGTAGTGGCCTCCGTCAGGGAGCACCTGCTTGAGGATTTCCCTGTTCAGAATCTCGACGCCGCTCTTGCGCCAGGCTTCCGCCTCCCTGTACTCTGGGAAGAAGGATCCGGCCATCAGCATTCTCTGAGCCTCGAAAAGGAGATGATTCCCCTGAGCCGAGTAATTGCCGAGGATGTGCACCGCATGCTTGTGGTAGTTCACAAGAAACTCTGTGAGGAATTCCGGAGTGAAAGCAGGGGAATCCACGAAAAGCTGGAACTGAAGGCACTGGTCCTGAAGGCGGTGGCTGGTCTCAAGAGGTCTCCAGGCAAAACGCGAGTTGTCTGCATCGCCCTTGAGATTGTCGTCTGCCATTTCGTAGGCAGCCTTGTCAAGTTTCACGAGAGGGTTCTTGCGGATCCAGTCGATGTACTCCAGGGTCCATTCCCTTGCATATTTTTCATCACCGCTGACCCTGTAGGCTTTTCCCATAGGGGTAAACCATTTGTGACGGTGAAGCTGCCAGCGGAGTTCGTTGTCCTGAACAGGCCAGTATCTCCAGTCGATGTCTTCCCCGTAGAAGAAGGACGGCTGGTAGCCCTTGTGGGAAAAGAACTTGTGCTCAAGAGCCTCATCGGCCATCTTCTGGTCCTCCTTGCTGATTTTCACCTTCTTAGGGTCCCTGATTTCGGGAGTGCAGATGTCCTTGCGGCCTCTGTAGTAATCCAGCAGGGCCGCTGCTGCCGCAGCATCGTCACCCTGGGCATGGAGGGTCTTTACCTGTTCAAGTCCTTTGTAGTCAAGATTAAGCAAATCAAAGACTTCACTTTTGAGTTCCTGTGCACTGACGGCGAATGCGCCGGCAAGGAAGAGGATCATGGTCAATATATACTTTTTCATATCCCGTAAATTAAAGATTCTTGTACTCAATTCCCTTGAGCGCCATATAGCGCTTGATTGCCTCAAGATAGTAGTAGTCGGCGTAGTTCAGAGGCGTGTCGATTTCCGAGCCGTGGGCGAGGGAGCCTACGGAATGTTTCAGCACAAAGCCCTCGTTGGTGCCGGGAGCCGCGAGATAGTCCTCAGAGGACAGGCTCTTGAGAATCTTCTCGGCATAGTCGAAATACTTCTGTCCGTCAGGCAGATATGTACTGAGTTCGAAAAGGGCGCAGGCGGTCACCGCAGCAGCTGACGCGTCACGAGGGGTCTGATCTGACTGAGGTGCGTCATAATCCCAGTAAGGAATTGCATCTGAAGTGGTTACACGAGACATTATCATATCTGCAATCTTCTGAGCAAACTCAAGATATGTGGTATCTGAGGTCTCGCGGAAGCACTCCGTGTAGCCATACACGCCCCAAGCCTGTCCGCGTGCCCAGGCCGAGTCGTCGCTCCTGCCCTGGAAGGTCTGTCTGCACTCCACTGTGCCGTCATTGTTGTAGCTTACAACATGCCAGCTGGTGCAGTCGGGACGGAAATGGTTCTTCAGTGTGGTGTTTGCGTGACGGATGGCAATCTCGCGGTAACGGTGATCACCTGTGAGCCTCTCTGCGGAGAACAGGAGTTCAAGGTTCATCATATTGTCGATGATGACAGGATAGTTCCAGTCACCGAAATCCCAGGAACGGATTGCCCCGATCTGAGGATTGAAGCGTCCTGCGAGGTTGTCCGCAGTCTGGATGAGGGCTGCTTTGACACTGTCTGCCGGGGCGAGCCTCAGGGCATGCCCGTAGCTGCAGTTCATCATAAAGCCAAGGTCGTGGGTACTGGTGTATTCCCGAATCGGGTACATCAGATTGGTGTATTCGACAGCGCGGTCGAAGCACTCCTGATTTCCGGTCATCTCGTACACGTACCAGAGAGACCCCGGAAAGAATCCGCTGGTCCAGTCATATATGTCACACAGACGGAGGGTTCCGAGCTGGTCCGCTGAAGGTTGTTTCCTGAAGTAATCCACCTTGTCGTAGGCTACCGGTCCGAGCTGTGAAGCAAGGAAATCAAGGTCATATCCGACCCAGATGGCACGCGGCATCAGACCTGTTCCGTGAACTTTCTCAGCCGTTGCAAGCAGCTGGGTCTGAGCAGTGTCAATGCCGTTTTTCAACCACGAATAATCTTCTTTCTGTGCGCAAGCCACCGCTGTGAGGACAGCAAAAGCGACTGCGAAATATTTACAAATCCTGTTCATTATGAGTGTTATTAAATATTATTCCCAACCCGGGTTCTGTTTGAATTGTGTGCAGAGGTCCTTCTCACGCTGAGGGATTGGAAGGAGTTCGCTCTTGTTTTTCTGAGTGTATTTTGCAACTACATAGTTGTAGGAAGAGCTGTTGGATCCCCAGTCCCACCAGTCGCGCAGGGCGGCATCCGTCTGCTGGACGGTCTCGGAGTAGATGCCCCATCTGACGAGGTCCGTGCGTCTGTGCCCCTCGAAGGCCAGTTCCCAGGCCCTCTCGTCTCGGATTGCCTTGCGGAATCCCTCACAGTCGAGTCCGGAAAGGTCGCAGACGGAGGTATTGGACGGATTTCCGTAGCCGCGGCGGCGGACCTTGTTAAGGGCGGCGTATGCCTCGGTCGTCGGGCCTCCCTTCCACTCGTTCAGGGCCTCCGCATAGAGCAGAAGCACATCTGCATAACGGAGGAAGTACCAGTTGACATTCGACTTGTCACTGTTTATCATCTGGTTGGCCGGTTCTACATATTTCAGCACATCCCATTTTGCAGGGGTGTAGTTCTGTTTCTCCTTCTGCTTCTTCAAAGGGTTTGCATCATTGTCTGCAGCGGAGGCATCAGTGCCGACCCAGAGCTGCCAGTCGTTGTTGTAGCGATAGTTGGCGACGGAAAGGTCGCAGCGGAGGTCCTTGCCTGCCGAACGGTTGCGCCAGTCAACCACAAAGGTGTGCACCACTTTGACATTTCCTGCGCAGCTTCCCCTCTCTCCTGCCAGGGCCGTGGTCCTGACGCCGTTCCATTTGCCGATTCTCCCGCAAGGGTCGGACGAGCCGCTTCCGGTGGTAGGACTGTAGAAAGAGATTTCAATCAGGCTCTCGGTAGGGTCCCAGACACCGTTGCAGGTGTTCTTCCACAATGTTTCATATTCCGGAAGAAGATCGTGTTTTCCTGAGTATATGAGCCTTTCGGCGATTTTCGCGGCAGCCTCCCATTTCGTGGCATCCTGAACGGGCCAGCCTGCCCAGGTGCAATATACCTTTGCCAGAAGTCCCATCGCCGCACCCTTGGAAAAGCGGTAGCGGTTGTCGGATCGGTAGTGGTCATCCTTGGCGTAAGGAAGAACCTCGATTGCATAGAGAAGATCCTGCTCAATGAACTCATATACCTCGGCAGGGTCGGCCTGAACCAAGGTTGAAGGGTCGGCGTAGGACATTGCCGTGTCCTTCATCAGAGGGATGCGGTTCCACCTGCGGACCAGTTCGAAATAGCACATTGCCCTCAGACATCTTGCCTCGGCAATGTAAAGCACTCCCAGAGCATAGTCAGTCTGGTCGTAGGAATCGATTTTCACAGAGATGCGCTCAAGGAAATCATTCGTTCTGTAAATGCACTTGTAGAGCGTCCTCCAGGTCTCCTGAATCTCGGACTGGGTCGTCGGGAAGGCATTGGTCGGGATGATGCGCCAGTTCTCGGTCGTGCTTCCTTCGACCTGGGAGATGTCGGTTCCCATATTCAGCAGGAAAGACAGGTTCATCGAATAGGCTGCGTCCTCGATGAGGGTGCGGTAGGCTCCAAGCAGGACGTTCTGCGCCTCGTCGGCGTTGTTCAGATAGTTGTCCTTCTCTATTTCGGTGTAGCTCTGTTCCTTGAGGAAGCTGCAGGAAAGGGCGCAGGCTACGCACAGGAAGGTAAGGAATATTTTATATATATGTTTCATATCTGTCATATATTTCATATTTACCATATTTAGAACTGGAGGTCAAGGCCGACGGTGAAAACACGTGAACGAGGATATGCGCCCCAGTCCAGACCCGGAGTCATAGGGTTGCTTCCGGCAGTGCTGACCTCTGGGTCGTAGCCGCTGTAGTTACTGACACAGAAGAGATTCTGGGCTGTGGCATAGACTCTGAGTTTGGAGATTTTCGCCTTCTCGGTCCATTTGCGAGGGAAGGTGTAGCCCAGGGTCACGTTCTTGAGTCTGAGGAAGGAACCGTCCTCAATGAAGCGGGAATAGACATCGTTGGTGATGTAGCCATCCTGTTTCGGGACAGTGTTGGAGGCGTTGGTCGGACTCCAGCGGTCGGCCACCTCGGCAAGGAAGTTGCGCCTTCCACTGCGGGTCTGGGTGGCGTACAGACGGGTGGCGTTGTAGATGTCGTTGCCGTAGTTGAACTGGAACATAAAGCTCAGGTCAACGCCGTAGAAGGCAAAGGTGTTGGTGATTCCTCCGTAGAACAGAGGCAGTCCGTTTCCGATGACGGTCTTGTCTTCGGTCGTCACCTTGCCGTCTCCCGTGACATCCCTGTACTTGACAACTCCCGGTTCAAGTCCTCCCGTGTAGAGAGTGTTCTCGACTATGCCTGGCTTGAGGGTGTAGGTGCCGTCAGGATTGACAGTAAAATCGTCGCTCTGGTAAATGCCGTCAAACTGGTAACCGTACATCAGACCGATTGACTGACCGACTATGGCGATGTAGTCATTCGCAGTGAAATTGCTGTCGAATCCCGAGCGGGCCTGCACATAGTTTGTCCCGTCAGCAAGCGAGACGAGGGTGTTCCTTAGGAACGAAATATTGAAATTAGTCTGCCAGATGAAATTCTTCTTGTCGATATTAGTGCTCATCAGACTGAACTCCAGACCCTGGTTACGAATCTTTCCGATGTTCTGCATCTGGGTGGCGAATCCGGTAGCGTAGGCAAGCTGCTGTGCAAGAAGCAGGTCCTTGGTGTCCTTGTTGAACAGGTCGATGGAGAAGGTAAGCCTGTCCTTGAAGAAACCGAAGTCGATTCCGACATTGACGGTTGATGAACCTTCCCATTTCAGATTGCTGTTCTGGAGCTGCTTCGGATTCATTACGGTCACGATGTCAGTTCCGATGCCATATTTCTCAGGAGTGTAGAGGTCGAGTGAGAGGTAGTTGGCAATCCTGTCGTTTCCGACAGTTCCCCAGCCCGCACGGAGCTTTAGGTTGGAGATGCACTTCACTTTCTTCATGAATTTCTCCTTGTTGATTCTCCAGGCTGCGGAGAATGACGGGAAGA
>CAMFBM010000047.1 GCA_945948555.1 uncultured Bacteroidales bacterium
AATCTTTGTTTAACAAGGGATTATATATAATTTGTTATTGTTTGTTTTGTAGATTTTCTAACTTCTATTTTCCCACGCAAAACCCCTCAAAAATCCTCCCCAAAACCTCGTCGGTGGAAATCTCGCCGGTGATGGTGCCGATGTGGTGGAGGGCTTCGCGGAGGTCCTGGGAAATCAGGTCGGTCGGGAGGGAGGTGTCCAGGGCGGTGCGGACACGGTCAAGGGAGGTTAGGGCTTGGGTCAGGGCTTCCAGGTGGCGGGTGTTTGTCACCAGGGTGGCGGAAGGGTCGGACAGAAGGTCCTTCTGGGAGGTGGAGAGAAGGGATTTCAGGCGGTCGATGCCTTCGCCGGTTTTTGCTGACAGACCGATGATTGCCGCTGTGTTGCTTTCTGGAGTTCCCTTCAGGTGGGTTTTGTGCTCCAAGGCATTTCCGGCATTGGAAATGACAGAGGAATCGCCTTCTTCGACTAATGCTCTATCGGTTTTCCCATTACTTGGTTGCTCATCAGAAACTATGACATTAAACCCTTTAGATATAATGAAAGAAACAATATTGTTAACAATGCTAACAAATTTGTTAGCGGGTAAAATATCCCGTTTGTTCACCAAAATCACGACTTTCTGTTGTGTAGAATCGACCTTTGAGAGGACATCCCCAAGGGAGTCAAAGATTTCCTCCTCCGGACGCGTTGCATCTGTCATCAATAGCACAACTGATGCTTCAGAAATCTTTTTCAGGGTTCTTTCTATGCCGATTCTTTCGACAGTTTCATCTGTCTCGCGCAGACCTGCCGTGTCGATGAAGCGGAAGAGGACCCCGTCAAGGTTGAGAGTCTCTTCGATGGTGTCGCGGGTTGTTCCGTGAATGTCTGAGACTATGGCCCTTTCTTCACCTAGCAGGGCATTCAGCAGAGTGCTTTTCCCGGTGTTGGTTGCTCCTGCGATTGCGACCGGAACTCCGTTTTTGATTGCATTTCCTGCCTTGAAGGAGTCAATGAGGCGGCCAATATGGGCAAGACTCCCGTCAACGAGTGCCTTCAGGCGGGTTCTGTCGGCAAATTCCACGTCTTCTTCGCTGAAATCCAGTTCGAGTTCCATCAGTGTGACGATTTCCAGGAGATTGTTCCTCATCGATGCCAGTTCACGTGAGAATCCTCCCTTCATCTGGGCGAAGGCTATGCGGTGTGCCGCTGCATTCTGAGATGCGATGACATCTGCAACTGCTTCAGCCTGAGCAAGGTCCATCTTGCCGTTCAGGAAAGCTCTCTGGGTGAACTCACCCGGCTGGGCGAAGCGTGCTCCGGCCTCCAGCAGCAGTCCGATCAGTCTTGAGACAATGTATGAGGATGCGTGGCAGGAGATTTCCACTGAATTTTCCCCGGTGTAGGAGTGTGGCGCCTTGAAGATGCTGACCAGGACTTCGTCAATCACTGTTCCATCTGTCTCGCAGGCTGTTCCAAATTTTACGGTGTAGCCCGGAGCCTCTGACAAAGTGCCTCGATTGCAATGTATTACCTTGTCTGAAATGGCAAGTGCGTCCTTGCCGCTGACCCGTATTATCGAAATGGCGCCGGTGCCGGGAACAGTTGCCGGTGCGCAGATTGTGTCGTCGTTTTTAGAAAAGTGCATATTCCGTTGAAAACAAATCCTGCAAATTTACCATATTTTCGTAAATACTCGCAAATTTCTTAAATTTGCGGCCGTTTGGTCCATATTCCGTGTACGGACAATAATTTACGGAATATTAAATATTTATACATATATATGGAATATATAGCATTGTTCGACCTGGACGGCGTCATACTCGACACTGAGGGGCAATATACCCTTGTGTGGAACCGCATCGGCGAGAAATATGGGAAGGAAAAGGATTTCGGAATACTCATCAAAGGACAGACTTTTGACAAGATTCTGAAGGAGCATTTCCATTCTGAGGCACAAAGGAAAGAGGTCATTCAGCTGCTCAATGAGTTTGAGACAGAGATGAGGTATGATTATGTGCCCGGTGCTGTGGAGTTTGTGGACTCGTTAAAGGAGATCGGTGTTCGTTGTGCCGTGGTGACCAGCTCGAACAGGCTGAAGATGGAGAAGGTTTACAGACACCACCCGGATTTAAGGGAAAAGTTTGATTACATACTTACAAGTGAGGATTTTACGCAGTCAAAGCCATCTCCGGAATGTTATCTTACCGGGATGCGGATGCTTGGCTCGGATGCAGCGCATACTGTGATTTTCGAGGACTCCGTGTCCGGTTTGACAGCAGCCCGTGGTTCCGGGGCGAGAGTAGTGGGTCTGACGACAACGAATGATGCCGGGACGGTGAGGAAGTATGCTGATTTCGTGATTAATGACTTTACCGGATGTGTATTTGAAGATTTTCTGAAAAAACCGGAAAATGTTTCGGCATATTGACCTTTTTTTCTATCTTTGCGTCCGAAAAAAATGTAGTAATGATTGTTCTCTTCTGCACATATCATTCAGAATCAGTTCCGAATTGTGACGGAAGCGGCAGTTGTTTTTAGTTGACCACCTTTACAGGCGGTCATTTTTTTATATACCAACAATAATTTTAAAAATTTTGGTTTCGCAAATGCGAAACACCATATTTGGAGATGCTTCAGCATCGATAGTAAGTCCTCTTCCCGAGGTCGTGAGCGGAAAGCAAAACAGTCCAGCGGACTTTTTGCAGCGAGCAGCCCGGAGGGACGGTGAGGATTTAGGATAGGGGTAACGTAGATGAGAGTTGTGCGGTAGGAAGAAGTTTCGCAAGACGCACAAACCTCACAATAATAGATATTTATGAACTTGCGAAACTTGAGCTTTAGAATGGAAAGAAAAGGTGCAACCTTGATTCTCGAGAACGGAATTCGTTTTGAGGGTTGGTCGTTTGGCTATGACGGTCCTTGCGACGGAGAGGTGGTGTTCTCTACGGCAATGGTGGGCTATCCGGAGAGTCTGACTGACCCGTCATACTCCGGGCAGATCCTCTGTGTGACTTACCCTCTGATAGGCAACTACGGTGTGCCTGATGACGGGGTTGACGAGTGGGGCATTTCGAAGAATTTCGAGTCTGAAAAAATACACGTGAGGGGACTTGTGATTTCGGACTGCTCATTCGAGTACAGTCACTGGAATGCCGTAAAGAGTCTCGATCAATGGCTACGTGAGCAGAAGATTCCAGGGATATATGGCATTGACACAAGGGAACTTACAAAGATTCTCCGTGAGAATGGTTCGATGTTGGGAATGATAGTTCCCGAGGGTGTCAGCAAGAGTTTCCCGGTGCCGGACCCGAATATGGAGAACCAGGTTGCCGTGGTCAGCTGCAAGGAGGTCATCCGCTACGGAAAGGGAGAGAAGAAGGTGGTGATGGTTGATTGCGGAGTTAAGCACAACATTCTCAGATGTTTCGTCAACAGGGGAATCGAGATTGTCAGGGTGCCTTGGGATTATGATTTCAACACCCTCGACTATGACGGGCTTTTCATTTCAAACGGTCCCGGAAATCCTGAGTTCTGTGACGTTACAGTGGCGAACATCCGCAAGGCTATGGAGACCGGGAAACCGATTTTCGGAATCTGTATGGGCAACCAGCTGCTTTGCCGCGCGGCGGGAGCGAAGACTTACAAGCTCAAATACGGTCACCGCAGCCACAACCAGCCGGTCAGGATGGTTGGCACCAACAGATGCTTCATCACATCACAGAATCACGGTTTTGCAGTTGACAACAGCACTTTGCCACAGGAGTGGGAGCCACTTTTCATCAATATGAATGACGGGACCAACGAGGGTATCAGGCACAGGAGCAAGCCTTTCTTCTCTGCTCAGTTCCATCCGGAAGCCTCCAGCGGTCCGACTGACACGGAATTTCTTTTTGATGAATTTATCAGCAAACTCTAAAACAGCTTCTAAATTACGAAAACTATGATAGACAGCAACATAAAGAAAGTGGTGGTCCTTGGTTCCGGAGCCCTTAAAATCGGTGAGGCCGGCGAATTCGACTACTCCGGTTCACAGGCATTGAAGGCATTGAAGGAAGAGGGGATTGAGACGATTCTTATCAACCCGAACATTGCAACGGTACAGACTTCGGAGCAGGTTGCAGACAAAATCTACTTCCTGCCTGTCACTCCCTATTTTGTCGAGAAGGTCATTCTGAAGGAACGTCCGCAGGGTATTCTTCTTGCCTTTGGT
The DNA here is from genome assembly GCA_945948555.1 of uncultured Bacteroidales bacterium. GTDB lineage: Bacteria > Bacteroidota > Bacteroidia > Bacteroidales > UBA932 > Cryptobacteroides. The sequence goes on from CAMFBM010000047.1 coordinate 4,196, forward strand.
GGCCAGACAGCGCTGAACTGTGGCGTGGAACTCTACAAGAGCGGTGTTCTGGAACGCAACAGCGTGAAGGTGCTCGGTACACCTGTGCAGGCGATCATTGACACGGAGGACCGTGAACTTTTCGTGGAGAAACTGGACCAGATTGATGTCAAGACAATCAAGTCGCACGCTGCCGAGACTCTCCAGCAGGCGAAGGACGCCGCTGCTGCTCTGGGCTATCCTGTGATTATCAGGGCTGCATACGCCCTCGGCGGTCTCGGATCCGGATTCTGCGACAATGAGCAGGAACTGGAGCAGACCTGTGAGAAGGCTTTCTCATTTTCGCCCCAGGTACTTGTGGAGAAATCCCTCAAGGGATGGAAGGAAATAGAGTACGAGGTGGTAAGGGACCGCTATGACAACTGCATCACTGTCTGCAATATGGAGAATTTCGACCCGCTCGGAATCCACACGGGCGAAAGCATTGTGGTCGCTCCGTCGCAGACGCTCACCAACGAAGAGTATCACTATCTCCGCGAGCTGGCAATCAAGATTGTGCGACACATCGGAATAGTCGGGGAGTGCAACGTGCAGTATGCCTTCAATCCGGATGCGATGGACTACAGGGTAATTGAGGTGAACGCCCGTCTCAGCCGTTCTTCGGCACTCGCCTCCAAGGCTACAGGCTATCCTCTGGCATTTGTGGCGGCGAAACTTGGCTTGGGCTACGGCCTTTTCGACCTGAAGAATTCCGTCACAAAGGAAACCCCGGCATTCTTTGAACCGGCCCTGGACTACATTGTCTGCAAGATTCCACGCTGGGATCTCTCGAAGTTCCACGGTGTTTCAAGGAAGATCGGGTCAAGTATGAAGAGTGTCGGCGAGGTGATGTCAATCGGCCGCAGTTTCGAGGAGGCAATCCAGAAGGGACTTCGTATGATAGGGCAGGGTGCCCACGGCTTTGTCGGCAACAAAGAATTGAAGGTTGAGGACATCGATGAGGCTCTGCGCGAGCCGACCGACAAGAGGATTTTCGTGGTCTCGAAGGCTATGAATGCGGGATATTCAATAGACCAGATTCACTCCTTGACGAGGATTGACCGCTGGTTCCTTGAGAAACTTGAACGCATTGTTCTGACCTACAAGAAGATGCAGGAGTATTCGGATTGTGCGGGAATGCCTCTTGACCTCCTCCGCCAGGCAAAGATGCAGGGCTTTTCAGACTTTCAGATTGCCCGCGCAGTGTACCGGGATATGGCAATCGAGGAGGCCCAGACCATTGTCCGCCAGTACAGGAAGGAGCACGGGATTGTGCCTGTTGTCAAGCAGATTGACACCCTTGCCGCAGAGTTTCCTGCAGCCACGAACTACCTTTACCTTACCTACAACGGAACTGGAAATGATGTCCGTTACGAGAATGATAACAAGTCAGTTATAGTTCTTGGTTCAGGAGCTTACCGCATCGGAAGTTCTGTCGAATTCGACTGGTGTTCGGTCAATGCTCTTCAGACAATCAGGAATGAAGGCTACAGGGGAGTGATGATAAACTACAACCCTGAGACAGTCTCGACCGACTACGATATGTGCGACCGTCTCTACTTCGATGAACTTACATTTGAGAGGGTTATGGATATTTACGAGTTGGAGCAGCCTCACGGAGTCATTGTTTCTGTGGGCGGTCAGATTCCGAACAACCTTGCCCTCAGACTCGACCAGAGCGGAGTCCGTATTCTCGGCACAAAAGCATCCTGCATTGACAAGGCGGAAGACAGGCACAAATTCTCATCCATTGTTGATGCTCTTGGCATCGACCAGCCTAAGTGGAAGGAACTGACCACTTTGGATGACATCAACTCATTCATTGATGAAGTTGGCTATCCTGTTCTGGTGCGACCTTCGTATGTGCTTTCCGGAGCGGCAATGAATGTGTGCTACAATGAGGAGGAACTCCGCAAATTCCTTTCCCTTGCGGCTGAGGTTTCCAAGAAGCATCCTGTCGTGGTCAGTGAATTCATGCAGAGATGCAAGGAAATCGAGTTCGATGCCGTTGCAGACGGTGGGGAAGTGATTGCCTACGCTATTTCAGAACACATCGAATTCGCCGGAGTGCACTCCGGAGATGCCACAATCCAGTTCCCTCCTCAGAAACTCTATGTCGAGACAGTCCGCAGAATCAAGAAAATTGCCAAGAAGATTGCTTCGGCGCTTGAGATTTCCGGACCGTTCAACATCCAGTTCCTTGCCAAGGACAATGCAATCAAGGTGATTGAGTGCAACCTCAGGGCATCCCGCAGTTTTCCGTTTGTTTCCAAAGTATTGAAAATAAACCTCATAGAACTTGCAACTAAAGTAATGCTCGGACTGAAGCCGGCAGCTCCGCGCAAGAGTGCCTTCGATTTGGATTACGTCGGAATCAAGGCCTCCCAGTTCTCCTTCTCGCGTCTTCAGCAGGCTGATCCTGTCCTTGGCGTGGATATGGCCTCCACGGGAGAGGTTGGCTGCATTGGTGACGAGTTCAACGAAGCTCTTCTGAAGTCCATTCTGTCAGTAGGTTACAGTATTCCTGAAAAGAATGTCCTGGTGTCTTCGGGTGACGCCCTGAACAAGGCTGACCTTCTGGGAGCCTGCCGCCTGCTTGTCGAGAAAGGCTACAGATTGTTCGCTACCGGCGGATCCTACAAATACCTCCTTGAGAACGGTGTCCAGGCCGAGAGGGTTCTATGGCCAAGCGAGGAGAACGACCCGGAAACAGCAGGGAAATATGCCTCTGCCCTCAAGATGCTCCAGGACCGTGAAATCGACCTGGTGGTCAATGTGCCGAAGAATTTTACACCTGTGGAACTGCAGAACGGCTACAAAATCCGTCGTGCAGCCGTGGATTTCAACATTCCGCTAATCACCAACGCAAGGCTTGCCACAGCGTTCATCCGGGCTTTCACAAGTATGAAAATGGATGATATCCAGATCAAGAGTTGGGATCAATATTAGGCATTGGAACAAACCGTAATATTTTTTGTCGGAAATAAGGAATGTTCAAAAATATTATTCATATCTTTGTAACAAATGGTCTCCAATGACCAATGTAGTTACATATTATTAGTCTGCCTTTAATAATATGATTATGTCCGGAAAGTTGTGAAACCTTCCGGACATTTTTCAAAAAATCGCTATGTGGATTTTACTACTGCAGTTTGTCCCCATTCATAGTAATAAGGAATTCCTCATTGCTTTCAGTCCTCTCCATACGAGTCTTCAGGAACTCCATCGCCTCGACGGATGTCATATCCGCAAGATAGTTCCGTAGAATCCAGATTCTGTTGATGAATTCAGGATTGTAAAGAAGATCGTCGCGGCGGGTGCTTGAGAGGGTCACGTCAACGGCAGGGAAGATGCGCTTGTTGGCAAGTTTCCTGTCGAGCTGGAGCTCCATGTTGCCCGTTCCCTTGAATTCCTCGAAAATCACATCGTCCATCTTTGAACCGGTTTCGGTCAGGGCAGTGGCAAGGATAGTCAGTGAACCTCCGTTTTCAATGTTTCTGGCTGCACCGAAGAACCTTTTGGGCTTGTGGAGGGCGTTGGCATCCACACCTCCTGAAAGGACCTTTCCTGAAGCAGGCTGAACGGTGTTGTAAGCCCTCGCGAGCCTTGTGATGGAATCTAGCAGGATGACCACGTCGTGACCGCATTCAACCATCCTCTTTGCCTTTTCAAGAACCATATTGGCAACTTTCACATGCCTTTCCGCTGGTTCGTCAAAAGTGGATGCTACAACCTCGGCCTTTACGCTTCGTGCCATGTCGGTAACCTCCTCAGGACGCTCGTCAATCAGGAGGACTATCATATACACTTCAGGATGGTTGTCCGCAATCGCATTGGCAATGGACTTGAGCAACATTGTCTTACCGGTTTTCGGCTGGGCGACGATGAGTCCGCGCTGTCCTTTTCCGATTGGGGTGAACATATCCACAACCCTGCATGAAATGTCATTGTGACCGTTTCCGAGAAGGTTGAACTTCTCGTTCGGGAAAAGCGGTGTGAGGAAGTCGAAAGGTACCCTGTCACGGATGTACTCAGGAGTCCTTCCATTGATGTACTTGATTCTGACGAGAGGGAAGTATTTGTCACCTTCTTTCGGCGGTTTGATTTCTCCGGTTACCGTGTCTCCGGTCTTGAGGGCATTTGCCTTGATCTGGCCTTGTGAAACATAGATATCGTCCGGTGAATTCAGATAATTGTAGTCGGAAGAACGCAGAAAGCCATAGCCGTCCGGCATAATCTCCAGTACTCCAGTTGCTTCTACCACGCCCTCGAACTCAATCTTTGGAGCGGGCTGCTCCCTCTGATTCTGCTGGTTGTTCTGGTACTGCTGACCTCCCTGGAAATCTCTCTGTTCGCGCTGGTTCTGGTTGAAATTGCCGTTCTTCTGCTGGTTGCCTCCGATGCGGTTTTTCCTGTTCCTCTCCTGAGGCTGTCCGCCCTGCTGGACTTCCTGACGGGAATCCTTTGTCTCAGGTGCTGTTTCTTGACTGTCAGCAGCAGTTTTTTCCGCCTGCGGCTCTTCGGTTTCAGGTTTCTTTACATCTTCCTGTACGGCTGATGTCTGCGGTTTTTCCGCCTCCTGTGCAGTCTTAGGTTTGCGTCCCCTCTTCCTTGGGGTCGGCTGGACTTCCTGATTAGAACTTGCTTCTGAAGCCTCTTCAACTGTTTTTTCCTTTGCAGGAGAAACATTTTCCTGCTTTGTTGCCGTGTTCTCCGCCTGTGGGACATCCGCAGTCTCTGTCTTAGGCTTGCGCTGGCGTTTCCTGGCCGGCTTTTTTTCATCCGTCTCTGCAGGTTTTTGTGACTGTGCAGGCTGCCGGACCTCTGCCGAAACCGTTTCAACAGTGTCCTTTTGTGTCTTTGGACGGCCTCTCTTCGGCCTTTCAGGCTTTTCCGGTGCTTTCTGTGAATCGATGACAGCCTCAGCATCGAGAATCTCGTAAATCAGACTGTCCTTATCTTTCTTCTTCGCATTCTTGATTTTGAGACCTTCCGCAATGGAAAGGATTGCCTCAAAATCCATCTCCTTCAACTCAAAAATTTTGTGCATATATCAGTAATAAGAAATAATAATCTGAAGATTTAATCTGAGGAATATTGACAATTCCGATGAATTGTCCTGAAATGGACGCACAAATATAGGTAAAAAATGTCTTTCTCCAACAATTTGCGGGAGGAAATTAGAAATTGTCCCAGTAACTGCTGCTTTTCTTGAATCTGAGCAGGTCAGCAAGGGCTGCGGCATTGGCCGCAATCCTGAAACTCCACGACTGCCACTGCCCGGTCGGCACCCAGCTGACCGAGATATTGAAGCAATGCAGATCGTACGTCGCGCTCAACTGTGTGGTGGTCAATTTGAAAGCCATTATGTCAAGTCCAGTCGTCAGGTTGATTGACAGGGCAGGGGTAATCTTGACATTGCCGGAGATTCCCAGGGTCTGGGTATGCCTGTGATTGGTGATTATCTGACCGTTGGAATACTGGTAGCTCCTGCTGTAGTTGTAGGAATAGTTGAAATTCACCGACCACGGAGAGTTAGGGTTCATGTAGTAGAGCCATCCTCCCGGTATATATTCTCCGGTGACAGGATGGTAATATATCCTAGTGTAATTGTCCGCCGGATTTCCACCTGCTTGTTTCGTTCCGTCGTTTCCGTTGATCTTTCCGTCACCTGAGAGGGAGTAGGAGAGTGACAGGTTTGCTCCTGTCAGTCTGAGCGGCTTTGTCCAACCCTCCTGGGCAGCGTTGAACCTGTTGATTTTCACAACGCTGTTTCCTTTTACGGCGACGGCGTAAGGGTCGAAGTTTACATTTGCATTGATTCCGAGCTTGCCGAAGACAGAGGTTGACATTGTAATCCCGATATTGCTCATTCTCAGGGAGTCAGCAAGGAAGTTGTAGCTTGTGTTCAATGCGAGGTTGTCAATGAGCTTGATCTTTTTGGTTCCCGTGCCAGTGGTGTCTTTCAGGTCACGTACCTTGGCTTCGAGGTTGTTTCCAATGGAAAGGCTCATCGATGCCGTCTTTCCTTTGCCCGGGGCTGAATAGATCTGCCCCGAATAGATATTATAGTCCTGGCTCCTCTCCACTCCGCTCGCGTCGGTGTAGGTCAGTGTTCTCCATCCGTTGAAATATGCGCCTTTCTCGGGACTGAAAGAGAAATTGACCGACGGTGTTATGACGTGGCGTATAGCCTGCAGCTTCTTGTATTTTCCATAGTTGAATATACCGTAAAGCCTTGTGCTGACAGACAGTCCTCCTGAATAGGTGTGCGTCGCCCCGAAATGGTCGAATGCCTTGCCTTTGACATCCTCTACTTTCCCCGTCTCCTCGTTGTAAACTTTCTCCGTCTTCCGGAAGAACCAGTTCATGCCGTAGGAAATGCTTGGAGTGAAATTTATGTATTTGAAAAGAGAGAAGTTGGGCAGACCGATCTGGAAACTGTGGGTCATACCGTTGCTCATCTTGTCCCAGAATCCCGGCTGATTGAACTCGGAAGCCTTGAAGTTTATGCGGTTCTGGAGTGTCGTGCTGTAGGCAAGTGAGAATTTCTCGTAGAATTTCTCCTTTCCGACCCTGTTCTTTTTCTTGAAGGGGTAAAACCTTGAGACTGAGAAAGTGACGTTAGGCAGGGTGAATGAGTAGGAACTGTCCCTCGAGTTCTGGTTGTGCAGCATATTCACAGAAAGGTTGAACTTGCCGTTCCAGTTCTTCGACCAGGAAATTGAAGATGAGATCTGGTTCTGAAGGGCCTCTTGTACGGATGTGGAGTTGTACTTGCTGTTGGACGGACTGGAGAAGTTCACCGATGCGGAGAAAGACATTCCGGGATGAGCCTTTGCATCCTGGGAATGACTCCATTTCACCGAGAAGTTCCTTGTCTGGAAAAAGTCCGAGCTGCCCTTTTCTCCTGTCTGGTCATTGGAGTAGGAGAGTCCGAAGCTTCCGTTGCATTTGTAGTTCACCTTGTAGCGGGAGTTGAGGTCCACCGCCCAGGAACCAAGGGTGTAGATGCTTCCGGTGAGTGATATGTCGAAATAGTCCCCGATGACGAAGTACATACCCATATCCCTTGCGAAAAATCCCCTGGAAGCCTCCTCTCCGAAGGTTGGCATAAGGAAACCCGTTGCCCTGTCAGGCCGTTTCGGAATGAAACCGAAAGGCAGTACAATCGGGAACATAGGCACATCCTCCACAACCGGCCAGGCAGGTCCGAAGACTGTCTTCTGGGATGGTTTCGTCATCACCTTTGCAGCGGACAGGTGAAGATAGTAATGTGGATGCTCGCAGTCGCAGACAGTGTATTTTCCCTTTGTGATGTTGATTGACTGGTCAGGCATCATCTTGATGTTCTTTCCGTGGAGGATTCCTTCGGCCTCCTGGGTGATCATATTGCTGATCTTCGCCTTTCTTGTCTCGAAATTGTACCTGACCTCCTCCATAGTGTAGGTCTTGCCGCCGTCCTCCATCTGCGGCTGACCGGTAATCACCCCGCTCGTGTCCCGGGTACCCCTGGCATAGACCGTCTGGGTCTTCATGTCGTACTCCATATAGTCTGCGGTCAGCTTCATGTTTCCGTAGGTGACGGTGACGTCGCCGTAGTAGTACATCATCTGCCTTCCGTTGCTGAAATCCTCTATGATGGAGTCCCTTGCCGCAGAAAAGGCCGGGCGGTCGATTGAACTTTTGCCCAGGAGGTTGATGGAATCCGCCCTTGCGGTCGAGTCTGCTCTTCTGGCCGAATCCCTTGCCGCCCTCATCGAATCCGAGATCTGGACGGTATCCTTAACCTGCTCGGTCTGCTGCCTGAGCCTGTTTCTCCTGGAGCGTCTGTCAGATTGGGAATACACGGAAAAGGAACTGATCAGCAGCAGAATGACCGCCACAGACATCAGTTTTTCCCATCCGGAATATTTGGCGCAGACGCGTTTGTATATTGACATCAACAAATTCTCTTCCTCAAGTTTCGCGAAATATTGAATATATTTCTTATTTTTGCAATCCGCAAATTTAAGACTAATTTTAATATTACAAAAATCAGGAGCGCTTAAAAATGTCGAATTGTTCCAGACCTCTCATTTTCACGCTGGTCTTAGTCCTTCTGTTTCAGCATTCTGCCATTCCCTCCACGGCTGATGACGGCAAGACCGGTCTGAAACTATCCACGGTGGTCATCGATGCCGGTCACGGAGGAAAGGATCCCGGAGCAGTCAGCCTTGACCGCAAGTATCGGGAATCCGCAATCAATCTTGAGGTCGCCAAGGCTCTGGGCCGCAAAATCGAGAAGGCGTTTCCGGACGTGAAGGTCATCTACACCAGGACCACCGACAAATTCGTGGAACTTGACGAAAGGGCTTCCATCGCGAACCGCAACAATGCCAACCTGTTCATTTCCCTCCACGTTAATGCGCAGGAAAAGGGCACAAAGGCCAACGGTTTCTCGGCCCACATCCTCGGGCAGCGCTCCAAGACCAATCCGAACAACAAGAAAGACTATTTCGAATCGAACCTGAACCTGACAAAGAGGGAAAACTCTGTGATTCTTCTTGAGGATGACTACACTACCAAGTATGCAGGCTATGACCCAGGCAATCCGGCGTCATCCATACTGTTCAATCTTCTCCAGAATGCAAACTACGCCCAGAGCCTCAGTTTTGCAGCCGCCATCTGCAATCAGATGAAGAAGGGACCAATCCTGAATGACCGCTCCATTTCCCAGGATATCTTTCTGCTCCTGTGGAAGACTTCGATGCCTGCCGTACTCTTTGAAATGGGTTTCATCACCAATCCATCTGACCTGAAGGTGCTTTCCTCCCCGAGTGGCAGGGAGATGATTGCCACAAGGCTTTTTGATGCATTCCGGGACTTCAAGAAAGAATATGACGGAAGCCTGGAAGTTGCCCCTTCCAATGCGGTTTCCAGTGAGGTGAAACCTGCTATGGAGGTGAGGGACAACGTCTTGCCGGCAAACTCATGCTACGGCTTCCAGGTTTTCACCCTGTCAAGGCAACTTCCTGAGGATGACAGGTCTTTCAAGGGACATAAAGTGACTTCCTATCTGTCAGGAGGAAAGTTCAAATATGTCATAGGCGGGTTTGCTACTCCTGAGGAAGCCCGTGCCAATGCCGAAAAGGTGAAGAAAGACTTCCCTGAAGCCTTCCTTGTGAAGGTGGAGGACGGATCTGTGGAACGCTTCAGATAACTTGAGATATTTGATGAATATAAATATACATATTATATATGAAATCCTCATGACCGCTAGCGCTCGCCAAAGAGAATGAAAAGTTATTTC
>CAMFBM010000048.1 GCA_945948555.1 uncultured Bacteroidales bacterium
AGAATCTATAAGATCTTTGGATAACTTAAACACGGAACTTTGCAGGTGAGCCGAATTGGATGATTGCGGGGATGCGTTGGCGGGTTTTGCTTCGAAGTGGAGAGGAAAGGCTGTTGCCGTCTATGCGCGGGGGAGGATTCTTGAAGAGAAATTCTCGCGGATGTGTGAGGATTTGTCCTCCGGTGCAGAAGTCCTTCGGAAAGCGGAAAGGCTTCGGAAAGTGGATGGTCTTAAGAAAGAGGATGGCCTTCGGAAACCGTCTTCGGAGGATTTCATTTCGTTCCGCTCAGAGTGCGAGGCTTTTGAGAAACACAGGAAGGCATTCCGTGGGGCGGAACTTGATGTGGCTGAATCCTGCAGGGCTGTGGCGGAAATCATTGACCGGATGGATTCAAGGTCATTGTCAGTAAGCGCTTCGGAGGGGAAAGTGAGGATTGTCGCTCAGAATGTCGGCAAGGCAGTTGTTACACTCTCTTCCGGTAAAACTCCCATCCGAACGGAAACTGTGGCGAATCCTGTGAAAAGTTACTTTGTTCCGGACACTCTCTGCTTCACTCTTCCGGAAATCCCTGACGGGGTTTACTCTCTGGATTGCCGCTCCGCAGACGGAAAGGTCTCGGACCGTGCTTCTTATGTGAAACATACCATTTCGACGGCATTGAGGAGGATTGCCGGGGCGGAGAATCCGGTGGATTCGTCTGCGGGAAACTCTTTCAGGATGGGGGCCTATGTGGCTGATTACCTGTCGGGCAAGCCTCTTGACAAGGCGGATGTCGAAATCTCTTTCAAAGGGCAGACTGTCTTGAATGTCAAGGATTTTCCTCTCGGAGAGGGCTTTGCCGACCTGAGTTCTGTTGCAGAGGCTTTGCCGGATTCCTTGAAGGATGGCAGGGTGCTGATCCGCTTCTCCGGCACAGGAGAGAACGGGCTCAGGAGAGAAAGTGAACTGATGGAACTTTGGGACATCTGGCCCCGGGGGGACAAAAGGCCGGATGAGGATGGCTCTGAGGGACACATCGAGGCTCTCGTGCTGACTGACAGGGGCGCATATAACCCCGGTGAAACCGTTCATTTCAAATCAGTTCTTTACAGGGTCCTTCCTGAGGGGAGGATGTCGGCCCTGTCCTGTGGAGAGAGCGTCGAGGCTGTCCTTTTGGGGCCAAAAAATTCTGAAATTGGCCGTATTTCATTGGTGTCCAATGATTTTGGGTCAGTTTTCGGGGCGTTCGAGATAAAAGCCGATGCACAGGGAGGAATATACCGTGTAAATATTCTTAAATCGGGAAAAGTCGTTTCCTCGCGAAGCCTGAGGGTTGACGAGTTTGTGCTGCCATCCTGGACGCTGGAGTTCGACAGGGATACGACCGCGTATTTTGACGGGGATGAGGTCAATGTCGGAGGCTGGCTTAAGAGTTACTCCGGACATCCCCTTTCGGGGGCATCAGTCAGGTACAAAGTCAGCAGGGGAGGTGAAACTGTTGACAGTGGTGAAGTCCGCGTGAAAGATGGTGGACGTTTCGATTTCGGGTTCAAGACACTTGACACCGGGGAGGAGGTGCGTTCTGTCTATGCTGTTGAGGTAATCGTGTCCGATTTGACAGGGGAGACCCTGCAATGGAGGAGGACTGTGACTGTCAATCCTTTTGTCAGTCTGTCCTTGACTCTCGAGAACGAGGCGGAGGGAACTTTCAGGATAGATTCCTGGGATGACTTCCGGACGGACTCTGACGGTGGTTCACGGGGGAGGACCGGCTGGGGAATCTCCGGGGAGGGAATGCCTCAGGGGGATTCTGCCGCTTTCAGGCTCAGCGCGTTCTCTTCAGTAGGATTCTGCCCGGTGAATGTCGTCAGATATGAACTTCTAAGGGGCAGGGAAGTGCTTCGGTCCGGGGATGTCTTACTGAACGAAACTTCTTCGGGTAATTTTGAACTTGACCTGTCGGGAATGCCTTCCGGGATGTACAGAGTCGTGTGCACGGCTTCATACACCCGTTCTGACGGGACGCAGAAGTCCGTTGAGGCGCATTATGACATTTTCAGGGCTCCTTCCGGGGACGATGCGCAGGATTTCGGCAAAGGGTGGTTCTACAAGAAGGAATCCCGGGGAATCGGCGCTCTTGCCGGCTGCTCCGACGGGGAGGAATGGATTGTGGCTGAATTGTATGACGGGGAATGCCATCTTCTTGATTCACGGAATATTCACTTGTCCGGCGTAAGGGCAGGGCAGGGGTCGGTGGAGCGCATCAGTTTTGACTACAGGGATGAATATCCCGAAAAGGTCCTTCTTTCCCTTCTTTGTTTCCGCGACGCCGGTGTGCGGTCCTGCACAATGGAATTTGAAAGGCCATTGCCTGAACGCTCCCGGATGGAACTGTCCTTTGAAAGCTTCCGTGACAGGACCTTGCCGGGAACCAGATGTTCGGTTTCCCTGCTTGGGGAGGCTTCCGCGGAGTTCGCTGCAACAGTCTTTGATGTGAGCACGGAAGTGTTCGGGAAAAATATCTGGAGTGGTGTCGGGGCAAAGGAACCTCCGTTTGAAAGGGTATGGTGCAGGACTTTCTCAGGGAAAGCTTCTACCGGAGGTCCCGTTTTCAGAAAACTGTCGTCTTCTTCAGGCGCGGCCGGACCTGTGCTGATGAATTCGAAGGCCGCGGACAGGATTGTTGTGGAAGAGTCTGCCTTTGCGGATGACCTTGAGGCAGAGGCGGGTGAACAGAACGATGCCGGCTCCCTGGGTGACATCCGTCTGAGGGAGAATTTCCGGAAGACCCTTGCATTTCGTCCCGCCCTTCTTCCGGATGCCTCGGGAAAGGTTTCATTTGAATTTGACTCCTCGGATGCTCTCGGAACCTACGCAGTCAGCGTCTTTTCTCACGACAGGAATATGCGTAATTCCGTGATTCGGAGGGAGTTCTTTGTGACCAGCCCTGTGAAGGTCTCCTTGGTTCCTCCTCCATTCCTCTACGAGGGTGACCTCTGCCGTCTGAGGGTTGCCGTGGCAAATTCCGGAGCGGAACCTGTGGAGGGAATCCTGTCGGTGTCGGTCTTCGGCGGTGACGACCACAGAAATCTTCCTCCGGTGCTTGTCCGTTCGGTTCCTCTGGATGTCCCTGCGGGCTCACAGTCCTCATCTGTCTTTGAGATAGCCGTGCCGTCACTTGCCGTGAAGTCAGGAACCCTTGGGGTCAAGGCGGTGTTCAGCGGCAAGGCTCCGGAAGTGGAACCTGTGTCCGGGGCTTCGTCCGGGGGTGTCTCCGGAGTCTGTTCTTCCGGCAGGGCTTCCGGGAATCCTTCCGTGGAGGTTTCGGACGGAATCTTCCTGAGCATACCTGTGCTTGCTGCGAACCAGACCCTCACCGAGGCACATTCTGCCCTTCTTCTTCCCGGAGCGGACAGGGATTCCCTGAAGAATGTCCTGCGGTCTTCGTTTACCGGGACTTCTCCCGATGGTGCCGAATATTCCGAGAAGACTCTCTCTTCTTTGCTATTACGGGATATTGAACAGTCGGCCCTTCCTTCCTCAAAGGATCTTGTCAGCCTGCTTTCGGCCTATTACTCCCGCGCAGTCCTCTCATACATTCGTTCCGGAAGGAACTCTGCTGACGAGGCCCCGTCCCCAAGTCAGACTGTGGAAGGTTCCGATGAAGATATTCTTCTGAATGACAATTTGTTGAAGGATATATTTGCCTGCCGGAATGCTGATGGCGGTTTTGCCTGGTTCAAGGGTTTCCCGTCCTCTCCGATTCTGACAGCACTTGCTCTGGAGCGTTTTGCAGCCTTGAGGGATCTCTGTACTGTCCGGCCTGATGACCTGGAAATTTCGGTCCGTTATCTGGACAAAGTAATCGCCTCCGGAAAGCCTCTGCCTCTATGGCAGGGTGGAATAACTATGGAAAGGTATCTGTATGTAAGGTCAATGTATGGCTATGTCCTTCCTGAAGGCGTAACGGACGATCTGAAGAAGAGCATTCTCAGGATTCTTCTCCCCGGGAAGGCTTCATCGGGGCGGCATTCCGGGACAATCCTTGAAAATGCCCTCCACACCTCAACCCTTGTGCGTCTGTCCGCACCTGACTGCGCGGAACTTCTATCCGCCTGGGGAATAAGGTCAACGCGGAAACTCTTCCGTGAGGCTTCCCTGCGTATTGCATCCCTTGCCGACCATTCGGTCAGTCGTCCGGACGGTGCGGTGTATTTTCCGAATGCTGTTATGCCCTGGAGGGGGCTTCTCGAAAGCGAGGCATACGCCCATACTCTCCTGTGCAATCTCTTTTCATCTTTTCCTGAGATGTTCTCTCAGACACTGGATCAGTCTGAGGCGGAGCTGTATGAGAGGATTGCTGACGGCCTTCGATTGTGGATGATGCTTCAGAAAGAATCCCAGAAATGGTCAGGCGACCCTGCTTGCAAGGATGCCCTTCTGGCAATCCTTGGCGGCTCCGACCGGGTCCTTTCCGCTAAGATGGCCGTGGTGACAAAACGCTATGCCAAACCCCTGGAGGATATCCGTGAGGCTGGCAATGGAATGAAAGTCCAGCGGGAATTCTACAGGCAGTCCATTCAGGAGAACACATCAGGAACCGCTTCAGAATCAGTAGTTTCGCCTGTTTCGGGTGCATCTCCTGCCTCTGGAACAGGCGGACGAGACTCCACCGGATGGGTCCTCCTGAATGAAGGTGACACCCTGGCTGTAGGAGAGAAAGTCCTCTCGGTAATCCGGCTCTGGAGCGGGGAAAACAGAAGTTTTGTGATGCTGGATGCCCCGCGTCACGCCTCCCTGAGACCGGTGGAGCAGCTCTCCGGCATTTCCGGCGGATGGTTCTCCCGACCTTTCCTCCCGACTTCGGAAATCCAGGGTGCAGGGACCCCTCTCTCCTATAGGGAAGTGAAAAGTGACCGGACACAATGGTATATGGATGTCTGTCCGGAAGAATGGTCAACTTTCTGCGAGGAATACTTCGTTGTCTGCGGCGGTGAATTTACCAGCCCTGTAATCTCCGTAGAGTCTCTTTACACCCCGCATTATCGTGCAAATTCAAATTTTTCAGAAAAAATGTTTGCATATTAAAAATTTTGCCTATCTTTGCAATCCCAATCGAAAAGAACGGGCAAGTTCATCAAAAGATAAGCATCGGGAGCATAGCTCAGTTGGTTCAGAGCGTCTGCCTTACAAGCAGAGGGTCGGGGGTTCGACTCCCTCTGCTCCCACAAAAAATAGGTCTTGAATGAAAATTCAAGACCTTTATTTTTTGTAAGCGATACCCTTCGTGCCACTCAAACCTCCCAAGAACCAGACCACCTTCCCGAACCCCCGACACTCACGCGGCGGAGCCGCCAATACCCCACCGGGGTCGACGCGCAGCGTCGGGGGGTAAGACAGCTTACCCGATGCTTACAAAGGAAGCATCGGGGGGTCGACTCCCTCTGCCCGCCCCGACTGCCGTCGGCTGCTCGCTGCGAAAAGTCCGCTGGACTGTTTCGCTTTTCGCTCACGACCCTCCCGCGGCGGAGCCGACAATACCCCACCGGGGTCGATGCGAAGCGTCGGGGGAATAGCACCGAAAGTGCGTACCGTCAGCGACCCATACCCTGATGCCGACTCGCGCTCCAGTCAAAACTGGCAGGTAAGCCTCCGGCGACAGCATAGAACAAAGCCGAAAAAAAGGAAGAATCCGAACAGCGGTTCCGTATGAATTTCAGGAAGAAGTTTGACTGGATGTAGTTCAACCGAGCCCTGGTCCGGGAAGGCAATTCCACTCGCCGGGCAATAGCCCCGAGTAATATCAGCAGATTGTGTATCGGGATTCGGAGGTATTGACCTCTACAGGGGATTCATCCCATAGACGGCACTGCGCAGCATTTCTCCGAAATCCTCAATGGACTCGCATTCCGCCTGTTGCCGGGGCGTGATTGTTTGACCGATGCCGACGCGGACCTGTCTGCCTTTCTTGTTCAGTACCTCCCTTGGTAGCCTGAGTACCCTGACCCTCCAGTCAATCAGCCCCAGCAGGTAGAACAGGTCTGAATTCCTGTCAAAGAATCTGACCGGGACTACCGGCACTGCCGCTTTCATAATCAGCTTCAGAACCGGTTCCTGCCACTGCCTGTCCCTGATGCACCTGTCCTTCAGGCTGAGGTCCGACACTGCGCCGGAAGGGAAAATCCCGAGAGGATGTCCTTCCCGCAGATGCCCCAGGGCGGCACGCACTCCTGCCATGCTGTGGACATCCGGTGTCTTCCTCTCGTTGCCGGTAGGAGTCACCTTTATTAAGGAAGGCTCAAGAGCCTTGATTCTGCCGAGGAACTTGTTGACCATCACCTTGAAATCCGGCCGGTGATGCCCGAAAATATCCGCAAGAATCAGCCCGTCGATGCTTCCGTAGGGATGATTGCTGACAGTGATGAACGGACCCTGGGGCAGTGTTTCAAGCCCGGAACCCTCCACGGTGTAATGGATCCCGAAATCTTCCAGAATGTGCGAAGCAAAGTCCGCTCCCTCAAAGGAGCAGTTCCTGTCGTATGCCTCCTGGATGCGGTCAAGCCCGAGACATCTGAAAATCCTGTTCACAAGAAGATGCCCGGCCCTGCCGCGGAAAAGCGGAGAAGCCCGTTCGAGTTCTTCCAATTCGATAAGTGCCATAATATTTCTTACTTTTTTTTCTTTTTGAAGATAACCCACTCGTCCATTACGAAGTTCACGCATCCCGACACGCACAGGGCCAGCAGGTTGCAGAAAACGACGTCCCACCGTGTAATCCTCTCGATTATCAGCAGAAACCCCATCTTCAGTAGGAATACACCCGTGCAGGAGAGATTGTATGCTCCGTAATGCCGGAAGAATGACGTTTTGCGATGTCTCTTCCGGGTGACCCTGTCCTTCCAGATGAAGAAATACGAGCACAGGAAATTGACCGAGACCGCACATTCGAAGGAAATGACCGGAGAAAGGAGATATGTTCCGGCATATCCGCTGAAAAGATAGGTGGAACATACCCAAAGCACGGCAGTGTCAACTGCCGTGCCCAAAAGGTTTGAAGCCACGAATCCCGAGATTTTCCTTGTCCAGGGTCTAATCTTTTCCGTCATCGTTTGTCTTTTCAGGCAGGGGGTCCAGCTTTGCATATCCCTTTGCATCAACTATCACTGAAACAATGTACATCAGTGCAAGTATGACGATGATTGCCCAGGTGATGTACTCCGTCACGCGTGTCCCGCTGATGTCATCCCAGATGAAGAACAGCAGCGTGTTCAGCAGAATGATGATGATTCTGAATTCAGTCGGCCCCAGTTTCGCGTATGTCAGCCTGAACTCCGATTTCAGATGTGCATTGATGCTGACGTTCAGTGTAAGCATCAGGTAGAAGACAAATGCCACGAGTGCCAGTTTCAGGTCGAAGAACGGTGACAAACCTGCTCCGGTGAACATGATGAGTTCATTGACGGCATCCATCGTGTGGTCGAGATAGTATCCGTAGATTGGTCTCTGCTGTTTCCTTACTCTTGCCAGGGTCCCGTCCAGACTGTCTCCATACCAGTTGATTACGAATCCGAGACTGGACAGCCAAAGAAACCGGAGGTCGAAGTTTGACAGGTAGTAGCCGGCTGCGATGACGATCGCCCCGAATGTTCCGATGAAAGTCAGAATGTCGGAAGTCATCCATTTCGGCTGTTTCCCCGCCAGCCACACAAGCGCCTTCTTCTCAGCGGAGTTGAGTATGGATGTCTGAATCCTGTTCGATTGTTTTCTTTCCATATATATTTACTGTATAAGAAATACCGTCACGCACAAAGGACAACAATTAAACCAAATGTTAAAAAATCATTACAATCCGGTCAATCTTGCTCCGTTACGGAATAAATTGAAGAAAAATTGATAACTTTACGGATTCGAGCACAAAGACAGATTCGAGTTCAAAGACAAAATATTGCGGTTATGGAAAATATGTCAGAAAACCATGTGGTCATAATGGCAGGAGGCATCGGAAGCCGTTTGTGGCCTGTCAGCAGACCGGAATTCCCGAAACAGTTCATCGACATCCTCGGAACGGGCCGGACTCTGATCCAGATGACGGCTGACCGCTTCAGGGATGTGTGCCCTCCTGAGAATATGTGGGTTGTGACTTCTGCAGGCTATGTTGACATCGTCAGGGAGCAGCTCCCGGAAATTCCTCTGGAGAATATTCTGGCGGAACCTCAGGCACGCAACACTGCGCCCTGCATAGCGTATGCCTGCTGGAAAATCGGCAAGCGCCATCCCCTGGCAAACATCGTGGTGACTCCGTCCGATGCGGTGGTGCTGGAGAAAGAGAAATTTGTGGAAGCCGTCAAATCAGCCCTGAAGTTTACCTGCTCGTCGGATGCCATCGCCACAATCGGTATAACCCCGTCAAGGCCTGAGACGGGGTACGGCTACATCCATTCCCCGGGAGCTGAGGCCGGGAAGGTCTGCAAGGTGTCAGAGTTCAGGGAGAAACCTGACCTTGAAACTGCCAGGGCATTCCTGAGTGAGGGAGGATTCTTCTGGAATGCGGGAATCTTCGTCTGGAACAGGAATACCATAGAGACCGCCCTTAGAAAGTATGCTCCGGGGATAGCATCCCTGATGGACAGGATGTCGGCAGATTTTTACACCTCCAGGGAGGCTGAGACCGTCGGAAGACTTTTCCCGCAGTGCGAAAAAATCTCCATCGACTATGCAGTGATGGAGAAGAGCCGGGAGATATATGTTGTAACAGGGTCATTCGGTTGGAGCGACTTGGGCAACTGGAGCGCGGTCAGACTATACTCCACCCTTGATTCACAGGGCAATGCGACAGTCGGGGATGATGTTCGTCTTTTTGGATGCTCGGATTGCATTGTCCACTGCGAAGATTCGGGCACGATTGTCGCAGAGGGGCTTGAAGGCTATCTGGTAGCCTCGAAGAACGGGGATATTCTCATCTGCCCCCTCTCTCAGGAACAGAGAATCAAGGAATTTCTGTCAGTAGGGAAATGACATCCCGGAACTTGAATCCTGACTTTTCCCTCCGGAATCTTTCAACAAGTTAAAACCTGTCCTCCAATGCCGCATTGGAGGATTTCTGTTTTGTTTCCCGGACAACGGCTTTGAACCTACTCCCACTCGATGGTTGCAGGCGGTTTGGAACTGATGTCATACACTACGCGGTTCACTCCGCGGACTTTGTTTATGATGTCGTTGCTGACTTTTGCAAGGAAGTCGTAAGGGAGGTGTACCCAGTCGGCAGTCATTCCGTCGGTCGATATGACGGCGCGAAGAGCTGCCGTTCTTTCGTAGGTCCTCTCGTCGCCCATCACCCCGACACTTTGGACGGGAAGCAGAATCACTCCGGCCTGCCAGATGGCATCGTAGAGGGTCTTTGCGTGAATGGACGGGTCGGATGCCGAGCGTACGAACTCTGCGCCAGGTCCTGCAAGGGCTTCGATTGCCGCTTTGTTGCCCTCAAGAGTGTAGGACCTGAGTCCTTTGATGAAGATATCGTCGGCTTCCCTGAGCACGGAAAGTTTCTCCTCCGTGACATCCCCGATGATACGGATTCCGAGAGAAGGACCGGGGAAAGGATGCCTTCCGATGAGTTCGTCCTTGATTCCAAGGGCGCGGCCTACCCTGCGTACCTCATCCTTGAACAGGGATTTCAGCGGCTCGACAATCTTCAGGTTCATCTTCTCGGGAAGTCCTCCCACATTGTGGTGGGACTTGATTTTCGCAGCAGTGCCATTCACTGAAGCTGATTCAATGACATCCGGGTAGATGGTCCCCTGTGCGAGCCAGCGGGCGTTTTCAATCCGGCTTGCATATTTGTCGAAAGTCTCCACGAAGAGCCTTCCGATGATTTTCCTCTTGTCTTCGGGGTCACTCACCCCTGCAAGGGCCGAGATAAACTCGGCTGAAGCATCCGCGCCGATCACATTCAGACCCATATCCTTGTAGGAGGCGAGCACATCTTCGAACTCGTTCTTCCTCAGAAGTCCGTTGTTCACGAAGATACAGGTCAGGTTG
The DNA here is from genome assembly GCA_945948555.1 of uncultured Bacteroidales bacterium. Lineage (GTDB taxonomy): Bacteria > Bacteroidota > Bacteroidia > Bacteroidales > UBA932 > Cryptobacteroides. Next base: position 10,019 of record CAMFBM010000048.1, read on the forward strand.
TGCCCGATGGCCCTGTTGAGCAGAACTGCTGCGACGGTTGAATCGACACCGCCGCTCAGCCCGAGAATCACCTTGTCATTGCCGACTGTGGATTGAAGTTCCTTTATGCTTGTCTCGATGAAGGAGTCCGGAGTCCAGTCGCCCTTGCATCCGCAGATTCCAAGGGCGAAGTTGGAAAGTATCCTGGTTCCCTCCGTTGTGTGGAACACTTCCGGGTGGAACTGCACGGCGTATGTCTCCTCTCCTTTTATGTGGTAGGCTGCATTTTCAACGTCATCGGTGGATGCAATGACTTCAGCCCCCTCAGGCAATCTTGCAATTGTATCTCCGTGGGACATCCAGACCTGGCTCCGGGCAGAGACTCCCTGCAGAAGCGGCGAGTTCCCGCGCACGGTCAGCATAGCCCTGCCATATTCCCTTGCTATCGAAGCATTTACTTCTCCTCCGAAATTTTGTGCGAGGAACTGGGCGCCATAGCATATACCCAGAATCGGAATATGTCCCTTTATTCCGTCAAGATTGACAAAAGGTGCACCGGAATCCCTTACGGAACAAGGACTGCCGCTGAGTATCAATCCTTTGACTGAATCGTCAAGATTGGGAATCTTGTTGTAAGGATAAATTTCACAATAGACATTTATTTCCCGAAGGCGTCTTCCGATGAGTTGCGTGACCTGAGAACCGAAGTCCAGAACAATAATTTTTTCTATCATATATGAAAATTTGCGACAAAAATAATATAAATTCTTATTTTTGCACCCTTATTTTTTGAATCTATAATATAAAGGCTTATGCAGGACATAAGGAACATAGCGATTATCGCTCACGTTGACCACGGCAAGACCACCCTTGTGGACAGGATGATCTATCAGGCCCGTCAGGCAAGGGAACAGGAAAAACTCGGGGAACTGATCCTCGACAACAATGATCTTGAGAGGGAAAGAGGTATCACCATCCTCGCAAAGAATGTGTCCGTTCCTTATAAAGGTGTAAAGATCAATATTATCGACACTCCGGGCCACAGTGACTTCGGAGGCGAGGTGGAAAGGGTGCTGAACATGGCGGACGGGGTGCTTCTGCTTGTGGATGCTTTCGAGGGCTGTATGCCTCAGACACGGTTTGTGCTCCAGAAGGCGATTGAGATGGGCAAGAAGCCGATTGTGGTCATCAACAAGGTGGACAAGCTTAACTGCCGTCCGGACGAGGTGCAGGAGGAGGTCTTCGACCTTATGTTTTCCCTGAACGCCACGGATGACCAGCTGGATTTCCGCACGGTTTACGGAAGCGCAAAACAGGGCTGGATGTCAACAGATTGGAGAAAGCCGACCAATGACATCACCGCTCTTCTTGACACGATCCTTGAAGTGATTCCTGCCCCGGAGCACAACCCGGGAACACCGCAGATGCTCATTTCCTCGCTGGAATATTCCCCATACGTTGGTCGTGTGGCAATCGGAAGGGTCACCAGGGGTGAGCTGAAGGCAGGGATGAACATCAGTCTCTGCAAGAGATATGACATTGTCCAGAAGCAGAAGATCAAGGAACTGATGGTCTTCGACGGTCTTGGAAAGACCAAGGTGGAGAGCGTTCAGTGCGGAGACATCTGTGCAGTTGTCGGACTTGAAGACTTTGAGATTGGTGACACGATTGCCGACTTTGAGAATCCGGAGGCCCTCCCTCCAATCTCCGTGGACGAGCCGACGATGAGTATGCTGTTCACCATCAACAACTCGCCATTCTTCGGACGTGAGGGCAAGTTCGTGACATCAAGACATCTGAAGGAGCGCCTTGAGAAGGAGCTGGAGAAAAATCTGGCCCTGAGGGTGAAGCCTGGTGTCAATGCCGATTCTTTCGTGGTCTATGGAAGGGGAGTGCTTCATCTTTCCGTCCTCATCGAGACAATGCGCAGGGAAGGCTTTGAACTGCAGGTAGGCCAGCCGAAAGTGCTTGACAAGACAATCAACGGGGAGAGGTGCGAGCCGATCGAGAACCTTACCATTGAGGTCCCGGAGGAGTTTGTGGGCAAGGCAATAGAGATTTCAACCCGCAGGAAGGCGGCCCTCATTCACATGGAGACCCGTGGTGACAGGACACATCTCGACTTCGACATTCCGGCAAGGGGACTTATGGGATTGCGCAGCAATCTGTTGACCGCGACCCAGGGAGAGGCTGTCGTTGCGCACAGGTTCAAGGGTTATGAACCATACAAGGGAGAAATTGAGAGGAGGACCAACGGATCTCTCGTGTCTTTGGAGACAGGTGTCGCAGTGGCGTATTCAATGGACAAGCTCCAGGACAGGGGCCGTTTCTTTGTTGAGCCGGGAGATGAAATATACGGAGGTCAGGTCGTGGGCGAGCACATCCGTGAGAGAGATCTGAACATAAACATCTGCAAGACCAAGAAACTGACCAATATGAGGGCTTCCGGAAGCGATGACAAGGTAATGCTCCCTCCTCCTGTCGTGTTCTCTCTTGAGGAGGCTTTGGAGTATATTCAGGAGGATGAGCTTGTGGAGGTGACTCCTAAATCTATGAGGATCAGGAAAATAATCCTTGATGAAATCGAAAGGAAAAGAAAAAGCGGAAATTTGGATTGATATTTCAAAATAAAGTATTACCTTTGCAGGCTCAAACGCGAAAGCGACAGGATTTTGATAAAAATATTTAAAATATAGAACAATGGCACATCCGAAACACAAAGTCTCCAAACAGAGAAGAGACAAGAGAAGAACACACGACGTGGCTGTCGTTCCTACTCTCGCAACTTGCTCAAACTGCGGTGCTACTGTGATGTATCACAGGGTTTGTCCTGAGTGCGGATACTACAGGGGAAGACAGATCATCGAGAAGAAGGCGGAGTAATCCGTCCAATGGTCCCGTAGTTCAACGGATAGAATGGAAGTTTCCTAAACTTTAGATAGCAGTTCGATTCTGCTCGGGACTACAAA
>CAMFBM010000049.1 GCA_945948555.1 uncultured Bacteroidales bacterium
AGTCGGAACGGACGTGAGCGGTTAGTCAAATCGTCCAGCGGACGTTTGACAGCGAGCAGCCGACGGCAGTCGGTCCACCCCGTCATTCCCGGCTTGACCGGGAATCTCATTGCAGACAGACAAGCGACTTGACCATCCTTTTCATTACCAGTTTTGCTGAGAATAACAGTAATCACCTCCCGTGAAATTCATTCGACACAGGTATCGTGCCTATAAGCATTTGTAGTGGCATCCGCTGTGCCGAGTGAGGCATTTTTCCTCATTGGACACGCGAGATGGCAATAGACGGCATCCTGCTGCCTTTGGCTGTGTCGTATGAATTTCACGGGAAGTGTTTTCTTTGTGTTTCAGATGAAATTTGGGATTAGGCAGCGGGGCGTGGACTGCTGTCAGTTGTGACCGGAGCAAGTGGGCATCCCTGGGTTTGCCAGTCTTGCTGATTTTTGCAAAAAAAAATGATGGCGGTCTCCTCCCCAAGAGACCGCCATCGTATATAAAACGAACTTAACAAATAGACACGAAAAAATTCTTATGTCCGATACAAAGGTAGTAATTTAAAATTAATTGCCAAATTTTTCGTTAGAAATTTTCACAAATTTTATTTCCGAGGTTTAATTTTGAAAGTAAATTAGTATCTTCATAAACAACATGCATCATCCGACGCATTGACCTTTTCGGATATTGTTCCAGGGAAGAAATTATTCATATTCCGGAAAGATAGGAAGGATTATTCTTGCATTATGGCGGTAAATTCCATATTTTTGTAAAAATTAAAACTAAGAAAGTTATGGCAAAGTATGTATGTCAGCCTTGCGGGTACGTTTACGACCCTGCTGTAGGCGATCCTGACAGCGGTATCGCTCCGGGAACAGCATTTGAGGATCTTCCTGCAGACTGGACCTGTCCTATCTGTGGAGTCGGAAAGGATATGTTCGAGCCTGAGGAGGCTTAAATCCCTGAATGGACGATTCCTGGGAAAGGAGGAAAATCATCCTGAAAATGCCGGGTGGGAAACATTGGTTTTCCACCCGTTTTTTGTTTTGAACGGGGGAGTTTTTTATATACCTTTGTCCTCCCATTTTTCAATATTTCATATACCTTTTTAACTATGGCGTTTGCTCACCTTCACGTTCACACCCAATATTCCATTCTGGACGGTCTTTCATCGACGAAAGGGCTCTTCAAGAGGGCATCGGAACTCGGGATGCCGGCTATTGCGATTACCGACCACGGAAATATGTACGGTGTGAAGGAGTTCTTCAAGTCGGCGAAGGACTTTCCGGACGTGAAGCCGATTGTGGGATGCGAGGTGTATGTCACGAAGCATTACGACCACAAGCTCAAGGACAAGGAACATTCGGGCTACTTCCATCTGATTCTTCTGGCGAAGAATTATGAGGGCTACAAGAATCTGATGAAGATTGTCTCGACTGGGCACATTGAGGGGCAGTACTACCGTCCGAGGGTTTCGCACAAGGTGATTGAGAAATATGCTTCCGACCTGATCTGCTGCTCTGCGTGCGTGGCGGGAGAGATTCCGAGGGCAATTGTGGCAGGGGACCTTGAGGGGGCCGAGAAGGCGATTATGTGGCACAAGAGGGTCTTCGGGGACGATTACTATCTTGAGGTGCAGTTGCACAAGACCGAGGTGCCGGGACTGTCGCTCGATTTGTACGAGATGCAGAAGACGGTCAACGAGGCGATTTTCTCCCTGGCTGAGAAGACGGGGACCAAGGTGGTTGCAACCAATGACGTGCACTTTGTCAACAAGGAGGACGGACCGGCTCACGACCGGCTCATCTGTCTGACCACCAACAAATACATCGATGAGCAGGACAGGCTGCACTACACCCAGCAGGAGTATCTCAAGAGCGAGGAGGAGATGGCTGCCCTGTTCCCGGACCATCCGGAGGTGCTGAGCAACACCATCGAGGTTGTCGAGAAAATCGAGAGCTACAAGATTGACAGGGGGCACGTGCTCCCGAAATTCGAGATTGACCCGGCATTCCTTGCTCAGAAGGAGAAGTATCTCGAAAAATACAAGGATATCATTGACGAGGGCAGATGCGACAAGGAAGGCAACAGCAGGGGCGAAGAGTTCACCTGGTCCGTGGCCTACCTCTGTCATCTGTGCTACGAGGGCGCGAGAATGCGCTACGGGGAGACTCTGACGGCAGAGCAGGAGGAGAGAATCAGTTTCGAGTTGAAGACCATCTCGAGGATGGGTTTCCCGGACTACTTCCTGATCGTGCAGGACTTCATCGCCGCGGCAAGGGCTGTCGGAACATCCGTGGGACCGGGCAGGGGCTCGGCGGCGGGCTCCGTGGTGGCTTACTGCCTGAAAATCACCAATCTCGACCCCATCAAGTACAAGCTCCTGTTCGAGCGTTTCCTGAATCCGGACCGAATCTCGATGCCGGATATCGACATCGACTTTGACGATGAGGGGCGGTACGGGGCGTTCAAGTACATCGAGGATACCTACGGAAAGGACCATATCTCCCACGTCATTACATTCGGAACGATGGCGGCGAAAAGTGCCATCAAGGACGTGGCGAGGGTCAGCAGGCTCTCCATAGAGGAGTCCAACAGGCTGACCAAGATGGTGCCGGACAAGCCTTTCGAGGTCGAGATTGAAGAGGAGAAGGTACAGGAAGACGGGACTGTTACGAAGGAAAAAGTCAAAAAGGAAATCAAGCCTAAACTTTCCAACTGTGTGAAATATCTCGCTGACCTGAAAAAGGAGGCCGAAGAAGGTACTGAACTGGTCAGGGAAGTTCTGAAATATGCCGTCAAGCTGGAGGGTTGTGTCCGCCAGGTGGGTGTGCACGCCTGTGCGATGATTATCGGAAGGGGCAATCTGACAGACTACATACCGATTACCCTGGCAACGGACAAGGCTACCGGTCAGGACGTCTGGACTTCACAGTACGACGGGCACTACATCGAAGAGGTGGGTATGCTCAAGATGGACTTCCTCGGACTGAGGACGCTGTCCATCATCAAGGAATGTCTGGAGCTGGTCCGCAAGAGGTTCGGGGTGGAGATTGACATCGAGAAGATTCCGATTGACGACCCGCAGACCTACGAGCTTTACAGTCGCGGAGACACCAAGAGCGTGTTCCAGTTCGAGTCCGAGGGAATGAAATCCTGGCTTCAGAAGCTCCAGCCGACAAGGTTCGAGGACCTTATCGCGATGAATGCCCTCTACCGTCCGGGACCTCTGGACTATATTCCGTCGTTCGTGGCCCGCAAGCAGGGTACGGAGAAGATTGAGTATGACCTTCCGGAGATGGAAGAGTATCTGGAAGATACCTACGGGGTTACCGTCTATCAGGAGCAGGTGATGCTTCTGTCGCAAAAACTTGCCGGATTCACCAAGGGCGAGGCGGACAAATTGCGTAAAGCAATGGGTAAGAAGCAGTTGGACGTACTGGAGTCCCTGAAGGACAAGTTTATGAAAGGAGGTCAGGAGCACGGTCATCCTCAGGAGATCCTGGACAAAATATGGGAGGACTGGAGGAAGTTCGCACAGTATGCCTTCAACAAGTCACACGCCACCTGCTATGCCTGGGTAAGTTACCAGACCGGCTGGCTCAAGGCACACTACCCTTCCGAATTCCAGGCGGCCAACCTTTCAAAGAATCTCTCGAACCAGGAGGAAATCAAGAGCATTATGGATGACTGCAAGAAGGCGGGAATCAAGGTGCTCAATCCGGACATAAACGAGAGTGACGCGCATTTCTCCGTGAACAGGGAAGGGAATATCCGCTTCGGTCTCGGAGGAATCAAGGGTTTCGGAGACAATGTAGTAAGTGCCATCGTCAAGGAAAGGGAAAGCAACGGAAACTTCAAGGACATATTTGACTTTGCGGAAAGGATGGCCGGGGTGGTGAACAGGAAGAGTTTCGAGGCACTGCTCTACAGCGGTGCATTCGACAGTTTCGGAATGCCGAGAATGGGCTACAACCTCCCGAGTGTCACAACAGGAGAATCTTTCATTGACTCACTTCTGAAATATGCGGACCTCTACCGCAAGGACACCCTGGATGCCGGGGTTTCGCTATTCGGAGGAATGGAAGAAATCAAGCCGGTAAGACCGGCACTGCCGCAAATCAGGCCGGAAGAAATTCCGGTGGACGACCTGGGGATGCTCCACAGGGAAAAGGACCTGGTCGGGATGTACCTTTCAGCCCATCCTCTCGATAAGTTCTCTTTCGAGATTGAGAATTTCACAACTACAAAGCTCAACGAACTTCCTCAAATCATCGCCAAATGCGAGAGCGAGAAGACTACCGCAACGGCCAATGTCGGGGGATTCATCACTCTCGTGGAGCACGGGACATCCAATAAGGGAAAACAGTTCATGAAGGTCGTAATCGAGGATTTCAGCGGCAGTTACGAGAAGAGACTGGTAGGAAAGGAACTCGAGACATTCAGGCCCCTGCTTGTCCAGAACACTGCGGTGTTCATCGAAGGAAAGATTGAGGAGATGTTCCCAAGGAACGAGCAGGAGCGCAAGGAACTGGGAGATCCTCCCAAGGCCTTCAGAATCAAGAAAGTCTCTATGCTCGGGAATGTGTCGGAATCCATGATAAAGAGTTTTGCACTGAATATCAGCACTCCCCAGCTGAATGAAAACTTCAGAAAGAAGCTCATCGAAGTCATCAGCAAGAACAGCAAAGGGGGGAAGATTCCGCTCTCGATGTTCGTCTATGACCCCGTTACAAAATACAATCTGGAATTCCTGTCAAAGAAATTCCAGATCAATATCTCCGCCGAATTCATCAATGAGTTGGAGAGACTCGGTGTCAGGTACTCAATCATCAAGAGAAATTGATTATTTTCCTCCGATAACGAGAGTAATTACCTTGGACTTGATTATTTCCCTCCAATAACGAGAGTAACCTGTCCCAGACCCTTGGTCATAACCTTGGACTCAACTCCCAACTCCCTGAGTTTCTTCTGAAGGCCGCGCCCCCAGTAGCGAGCATCAACAGCCCGTCCGGACTCGTTGAACATCGGGATGCGCACACCGCTGAACTTCATAAAGTTCTCAGTAGCATCATCTGTGTTGAACTGTCCCCTGACGGTGTTCTCGGCAACCCAGTCCTCAATCAGCACGCCCAGTTCCTCACCATTGAACTCAGATTCGAGATTGTACTCTGAATCAGCGAATTTCTTGATGTAAAGGGTGATGTGGCGTCCGTTCTCAAACCAGTCGTTGAAATGGTTGAGAAGCTGCTCATTGAAATTGTCAAGATAGGAAGCAACCGCAGCCTCCATCAGAACGGGGAGTTCGGTAGTGTAGGAAGGGTCACCCGTTCCCTGACAGTTGGCAATCTGCATATCGGTGTAAGCATCGATGCCTGAAAGATTGAATGTCAGCGACTTGCCTCCGAATCCCGCTGAATTGAGAATCCACGACACCTCAAGCCAGATGTCTGCCTTTGCGACTTTCTTGAGTTTGTCAATAGGGCTTTCCTCAATTTCTGCGCCGGTTGTGCTGCTGGTCAGGAGCATATCCTCTGCCGCCTCAGCCTGGATTGTGGCAAGGGCGTTCGACATCATCTTCAAATCGAATCCCCTGTCGGACATCATCTGCCCGATTTTCGCAACAGCAATGTTCAGTTCTGGATTCGTGTCAAAAGCCTTGCGGTAATCAGGCATTGCCGTCTCACCGAAAGTCATCATACAATCGTGCTCAACACACCACTGGCGTGAAGGAACGACCATCAGGGAAGGTTTCTTCGCTGCAGTCTGCGCAAATGCCGACAGTCCGTAAAGGACTGCGGCACAAACAAATAGTATTTTTGAATATTTCATATATTTTATATTTCGCTTTCCTGAATATTGAAAAGTCAAAAGCCTGAAGAAAGAGATCTGATGACACCTTTCTGCTCAAGATGCTTGCGCAGCGCAGGGACATTCACACGGACAGTAAGACCGATTTTGAATTTTTTAGGCTCAGATTCCTTCCCGCTTTTCTTGACCTTGGCCAACTTCACGACCTCTGCAAATCCGCTGTTGGTGCGGGTGACGAATTTCATATAGTCTCCGCCGTCAGCGAAAAATTCCCTGAAGAAATCGGCATTGGCCTCTTCAGCAACAGGATCTGATACAAGCGCCTTCAAACCGGGGATACGGTCAGCTGACGGGACCCCTTTGAAAACAACTGCGTGGACAGCATTCTTCTTGCTCTGCTCCTCGGCAATCATTGAATCCTTTGAATAGCTCCAGACTTTCAGGACATAGTCGGTCGAACCGGTCTTGCCTACAGTCTCGATTTCGTACTCCCACGCCTCAGTAGCCGCATCAGCTTGTTTCTTTTTGTTGTCAGCGAATGTCGTGGTTACGAAAAGAAGAGACGCAATCAGAAGAAATATTTTTTTCATATTTGTCTATATTTCAATATTATATATACTTATTTCTTTCCTGCCTGACGGATCAGCATTCCAGGATAGGCGTTCTTCGGAAGTTTGCCGGAGAAGGTTGTGAAAGGATCGGAAGAAGCTTTCTCGTCGTCATTGTCCTCTCCCATATTGTTGCCCACAGTCTCGACCTTGAGGGTACCGACGCTCTTGTAAGTCACCTCTCCGGTCTTGGTGTTCAGGCTGCTGGCAAGGATTTCATACTTGTCGCCAACCTCGACACATTCCTTGGTTCCGATTGAAGCGGTGATAGGGTCCACGCTTGTAAGAGGAGTCTTTGTCCTGAAGACCTCGTACTTTTTCTCGAGTTTTGCAAGCACCTTGTCGAGAGAACGGCCAACGGCAAATCTTACAGCCTCATCGAGGTCCCTCTTGCCAACTGAAACCTGGCAGTAGGCACTCTCTTCCCCGACATACTCAAGGGTGTATGGATAATTCTCGTAAGATGACCTTTCTCCGAATCCCTGACCTGCAGCGAACTGAGCCTCTGGAGTCCATTCAAGACGGTAGAGATATGTGGTGGTGTTGATGCAGTAGCCTTTGCCTATTGCAAGAGTGGCTGCAGTTGCGGAAAGCTCGGCAGTTGACATCACCATATCTGCAGCGCTCTGAGGAAGGAACTGTGCTCCGATGGCTGCTCCGTTGAGAATCTCGGCTGCCATTTCAGGACCGGTCATATAGCGGAAACGGGAAACAGTGATGAAAGTGTTGCCAATCAGGTCAAGTCCACCGTTGTTGATGAGATAGTCAGTGGCACCGGCAACGCCCGCGGCGGAATTCTCGGCGGCAGCGGCCTTCTCCTCAGGTGTGGCATTCTCGTTGATTCTGTCAATCACGAGTTTCATGTTCAGATTGCCGTCCTCACCCACGAACCAGCGGTCAACCACCTTCTTGGCGAAGTTGTTGTCATTGATGTACTTGAAGGCAGCTACCTCGGACACCTTCTTCATCGTGTCCACAACCGGATTTGCGTATGCCTTGTTGGACGGTCCCATCTCCACGCCGGCAAGGGCACCCAGAAGACCGACCGTACCTGCTGCAACAGCTGTTCCTTCAGCACTCTTGTCCTTCTTTGCCTTTTTCTTTTTTCCTGTGAAATCATTGAATGCCTGCTTGTCAGCGACAGTGATTTCAAGGGCACTCTGATTGAATGCCATAAACTCTGCAGGAACGGAATGGTCATTGAATTTTGACGGAATCGGATTAGAGAGGAAGCTCTGACGCACGAGCGGTGCGATGCTCTGGTCAATCCTCGGGTCTTCCATCATAATCATACACAATGAACTGCGCCTGTACGGCTCCATCTCCTGTCCTTTCTTCTGCGCAAACACATTCATTGTCATCAGAAGGGCGAAGATAATCAAAAATGTTTTTTTCATAAGAGTTAATTTATGTGTTAATAATATGGAATCTGAAAAAAATAACCTGCTTCAGATATGGATAAGATTTTCGAGAACAGATTGATTTTCGAAGAGGGAGTTTAGTGGTGCTAAATGACCGATGAGAAAAGCAATATGTACCGGAAAGATTATTCATAGATGATGCTGGTTATTTTTTGAAGATTCCTATATGTCGGTTGGAAACATAATGGCAGTCTGAAAGGTGTTTTCCCTCCAGACTGCCACAATCTTCACTGCTTTGGCACATTATCTACATACAGGCAATCCCCCCCCCAGTTAATTAAGTGGGTATCATTCATTTGCCTTTTCAACAATGTCTTCAGCATAATGACTCTGGATTACTCCCTGATTGCAGCGATTCCCGGGAGTTCGATGCCCTCGAGGTACTCGAGCATTGCACCACCACCTGTAGAAACGTAGCTGACCTTCTTCGCAAAGCCCATCTGAGTAACGGCTGCAACTGAGTCTCCGCCGCCCACGAGGGTGAATGCTCCGTTCTCGGTTGCCTTTGCAAGCATCTCGGCAACCTTGTTGGTTCCCTTTGCAAATGCAGGAATCTCAAACACGCCTACAGGACCGTTCCAGAGAATTGTCTTTGAATTCATGATAACTTCCTCCCAGACTGCGAGGGTGCTTGGAGCGGCATCAACGCCTTCCCACTCGTCAGGAATCTCAGTGTTAGGGCAGATTCTTGTGTTTGCGTCATTCGAGAACGCATCGGCAATCACAACCTCCTTTGAGAGGTAAAGTTTCACGCCTTTCTCCTCGGCTTTCTTGAGGATATTGAGGGCAAGATCCATCTGATCGTTCTCGCAGAGGGATTTTCCGATCTTTCCGCCCTGGGCCTTGATGAAGGTGTAAACCATTCCTCCTCCGATGATCATATTGTCAACAACATCGAAGAGATGCTCGATGATGCCGATCTTTGAAGAAACCTTTGCTCCGCCGATGATTGCGGTCACAGGGTGCTCAGGAGTCTTGAGGACACGGTCGATGGCCTTGATCTCGCCTTCCATCACGTAGCCGAACATCTTGTCGTTCGGGAAATATTTTGCGATGAGGGCTGTGGAAGCATGTGCACGGTGAGCTGTTCCGAATGCGTCGTTGATGTAGCAGTCAGCATAGGAAGCAAGTTTTGCTACGAATGCCTTCTGGCTTTCCTTCACGGCAGCCTTTGCCGCTTTCTTCTGCTCGTCAGTGGCATCCTCTGCAAGTCCTCTCGGCTTTCCCTCCTCCTCAGCATAGAAACGGAGGTTTTCGAGAAGAAGCACTTCACCCGGTTTGAGTTCTGCCACCTGTGCGTCTGCCTTCTGGCAGTCGTCAGCGAATTTGACAGGAGTTCCGAGAAGTTCCTCGACACGGCCGATGATGTGCTTGAGGGAGAATTTCTCAGTTACGCCTTTCGGACGGCCAAGGTGGGACATAATGATGAGGGCTCCGCCTTTCTCAAGGACTTTCTTGAGGGTCGGGATGGCAGCCCTGATGCGGGTGTCGTCCGTGATTTCAAATTTCTCGTTGAGAGGAACATTGAAGTCAACCCTTACAATGGCCTTCTTTCCTGAAAAATCGTAGGTGTCAATGTGTTGTTGCATAATCTGAATTTATTTTAAATCTATAATTCTGTCAAAACATTCCGCAAATGTAGGAAATTTCTCGGATTTATACTTACTTTGCGGCCGAAAATATATGTGGAAGGATTTGCCTGATTGCAACCACATCTAAAAAATGCTAAAATGAACTATTTGTTTACTTCAGAGTCGGTGTCCGAGGGACATCCCGACAAGGTCTCAGACCAGATTTCAGATGCCATTCTTGATGAGTTTCTCCGCCGTGATCCGGAGGCCAAGGTAGCTTGCGAGACATTCTGCAGCACCGGGCTTGTGGTTGTCGGCGGCGAGGTCCGTTCAGAAGACGCATACGTGGACATCCAGTCCACAGCCAGAAGAGTAATCAACAAAATCGGCTACAACAAGGCCGAGTATATGTTCGATGGCAATTCCTGCGGAGTCCTCTCCGCCCTGCACGAGCAGAGCGCGGACATAAACAGGGGAGTCGTGACGGTTGACCCGCTTGAGCAGGGAGCCGGCGACCAGGGTATGATGTTCGGCTACGCGTGCCGGGACACAGAGGAATATATGCCTCTTCCGCTCGCCCTTGCCCACGCCGCCCTTGTCACACTGTCGGAGATTCGCAAGAAGACTCCGCAGCTGATGCCTTACCTGCGTCCCGATTCAAAGTCGCAGTTCACGGTGGAATACGACGGGGACACCAACAAGCCTGTCAGAATCCACACCATCGTCATCTCGACCCAGCACGACAATTTCGTGGTGAAGGAGCTCGGGAACATCAGCTACGACGATGCAGTGCTCCAGTACGGACAGGACCGCGTGGATGCCTGTATGCAGGCGAAAATCAGAAAGGACGTTGAGGAGATTCTCATCCCGAAGATGATTGAGGGACTTGCTCCGCAGACTGCAGCCCTTTTCAAGGGCGACTACATCCTGCACGTGAACCCGACAGGGAAATTCGTGATTGGAGGGCCTCACGGGGACACGGGACTGACCGGAAGGAAAATCATCGTGGACACCTACGGCGGGAAAGGAGCGCACGGAGGCGGAGCGTTCTCCGGCAAGGACCCTTCGAAGGTTGACCGTTCGGCGGCCTACGCTGCGAGGTACATTGCAAAGAACCTTGTGGCCGCAGGGGTGGCTGACGAGATTCTCGTCCAGGTTTCCTACGCCATCGGTGTGGCAAGGCCTGTGAGCATCTTTGTCAACAGTTACGGAACTTCGAAGTTTGACGATGGCCTTATTGCAGAAAAAATCGGTGAGATTTTCGATTTGAGGCCGGCAAGGATCATCGAAAAGTTCCAGCTGAAGAAGCCGATTTACGAGCCTACCGCATCCTACGGGCACGTGGGCCGCAAACCCTACAAGGATTTCGTCACAATCTTCCGCAACGGAAAGAAGTCAGAGGAACTTGTGCAGTTCTTCGGATGGGAACTGCTTGATGCCGTGGAGGATGTCCGCAGGGCGTTCGGGATTTAGGAACCTTCCCCAGTGTGCATTTCAGTCATGCCCGGCCCTGACCGGGCATCTGCGTCAAATAGGAACACAGCCAGGTCCGTGAAATTCATTCGGCACAGGCATCGTACTTACAGGCCTTTGCAATGGTATCCGATGTTCCGAATGAGGTCAATTTGACCTCATCGGTCACGCAAGGCAGCAATAGACAACATCCTGTCGCCGTTGCTCGTGCCGAATGAATTTCACGAGACGGGTGGGGTTATTTTCAGACACAGATTCCCGGTCGAGCCGGGAATGACCGGGAAAACGAGACTGAGATGACAACGAAAGCAGGGAAGACAACAAAAGCAGGGAAGACAACAAAAGCAGGGAAGACAATCGAGTAGGAGGTAAACGAAAGTAATGGAGTTTATCTCCTGCTTTCGTTTACC
>CAMFBM010000050.1 GCA_945948555.1 uncultured Bacteroidales bacterium
CAATATGTTCCGGAAAGATTATTCATAGATGATGCTTGTTATTTTTTGAAGATTCCTTATCTTTTTAAGATTTGGAAATATTGACGGAATAAGCATAAAAGACTATCTTTGCAGAGTTTGTGAAATAATATAAAAATGGAAACTTTAACAAGAACCAAAGTCAAGGCTCTTCTGAAGGAGGAGCCGGGGAAGGAAGTCCTCGCCAAAGGATGGGTCAGGACCAAAAGAGGCAACAAGAACGTGGCTTTTATCGCGCTTAATGACGGTTCTACAATAAATAACATACAGATTGTGGTTGATGTGGCAAATTTCGGGGATGAAATCCTGAAGAAAATCACCACGGGAGCCTGCATTGGAGTAAGCGGAATGCTGGTTGCATCAATGGGCAGCGGACAGGCCGTTGAGATTCAGGCAAAGGAAATAACTGTCTATGGAGAGGCTGACCCGAACACCTACCCTCTCCAGAAGAAAGGTCACAGTCTGGAGTACCTCCGCTCAATTGCACATTTGAGGCCGAGGACCAACACATTCGGAGCCGTCCTCAGAATAAGGCACGCAATGGCATTCGCCATCCACAAATATTTCAATGAGAAAGGATTCGTCTATCTGCACACTCCTCTTATCACAGCATCAGACTGTGAGGGCGCAGGTGAGATGTTCCAGGTAACGACCCTGGACCTCCAGAATCCTCCGCGCACACAGGACGGAGCAATCGACTACTCACAGGATTTCTTCGGAAAACAGACAAGCCTGACTGTCAGCGGCCAGCTGGAGGGAGAGCTCGGAGCAATGGCTCTGGGTGAGATCTATACCTTCGGTCCGACATTCCGAGCCGAGAACTCAAACACTCCGCGTCATCTTGCTGAGTTCTGGATGATTGAGCCGGAGATGGCTTTCTATGATGTCAAAGACAATATGGACCTTGCAGAGGATTTCATTAAATCCCTCGTGAAGTACGCACTTGAGAACTGTATGGATGACCTGAAGTTCCTGAACGACATGTTTGACAAGGAGTTGATTGAAAGACTTGAGAGCGTGGTCGGAACGGAGTTCGTCAGACTTCCTTACACCGAAGGCATCAAGATTCTTGAAGCATCAGGAGAAAAATTTGAATTCCCTGTCAGCTGGGGTGTAGATTTGCAGAGCGAACACGAGAGGTATCTCGTTGAGAAACATTTCGGGAAACCAGTCATAATGACCGACTATCCGAAAGACATCAAGGCATTCTATATGAAGCAGAATGAAGACGGGAAGACGGTGCGCGGAATGGATGTGCTCTTCCCGAAAATCGGAGAAATCATCGGAGGTTCCGAAAGAGAGTCATCCCTGGAAAAACTTGAGGCCAGAATCAACGAACTGGGAATGGGAAGGGAAACACTCGAATGGTATCTCGACACACGCAGATTTGGTTCCGCTCCGCACAGCGGTTTCGGTCTGGGCTTTGAGAGACTTCTGCTGTTCGTGACGGGAATGAGCAACATCAGGGATGTCATTCCTTTCCCACGTACTCCAAAGAATGCTGAATACTAATATATTGACTATATGCTTATCATCGGAATAGCAGGAGGTTCAGGCTCCGGAAAGACGACTGTCGTGAAAGCCATCACTGAACAGTTGAGAGAAAAAGTGGTGGTGATTCCACAGGATTCCTATTACAAGGATTCCAGTCATCTGAGCGATGAGGAGAAGAAGGAAATGAACTTCGACCACCCTGATTCAATCGATTTTGAACTGCTTAACCAGCATCTGAGAATGCTGAGGGAAGGCAACAGCATCGAACAGCCTGTCTATTCCTACATAACCTGCTCACGGTCGAAGACCGAAACCATTACTGTCAATCCCGCAGAGGTCATCATCATCGAAGGCATACTCATCTTCACCTGCAAGAAACTTCGTGACCAGCTTGACATAAAAATCTTTGTTGATGCGGATGACGACGACAGGTTGATGAGGGTGATGGCAAGGGACATCCTTGAAAGGGGCAAGACAGTGGAGACTGTCATCGAAAGATACACAAAGACGGTCAAACCGATGTATCTCCAGTTCATAGAGCCTAGCAAGAGATATGCTGACATCATTATCCCTCAGGGAGGACACAACAAAGTCGCGATTGACGTTCTCACGGCGACAATCGAGAAATCCCTTATGAGTCAGACAGTAAAGCAGTGACATTCAAGGAACTCATAAAGCACCTCAAACCGGAGGACAAGGCCGGAATCTACATCACCGTGATATTCCATCTCACGGTGATTATTGTCTTGCTCGCCGTGCAGTTCACCTCAATGGTGCGCGGAGAGAATTCTTTCCTGCTTGACTTCTCAAAACAGGAGGAACTTGAGCAGAGAGCAAAGGAAGAAAACTTCAAGGAGGACATTAGCAGGAAGATTGACGAGATGCTCGGGAACATCCCTGTTGACAGAAAGAATCAGGATGTCCGGAACATAGCTGTGGACAACTCCCCACAAACACTCAAGGATGACAGGGGAACCGATGCCGACGAGCTCTACAAGGATGCGGAAAGGCTGCGCAGGGAACTGGCTGAAGGGAACCGTCAGGCAATTGAGGAAGATGCAAGAAACGAGGCCGTGGACCTTTCTCCAAAGAAAGAGGAAAAGAAGGGGAAGGAATACAAGGGACCTTCCGTTGTTTCATATTCCCTTGACGGGAGAAAGGCAAGCCATCTTTCAATTCCCGCATACAGGTGTATGGGAGGCGGAGACGTGACAGTCATCATTGTCGTTGACCCTCAGGGGAATGTCCTGAATGCCAGGATTCACGAGGACGTCTCATCACAGGACAAATGCCTCCGGGATTTTGCAATCAGGGCGGCAAGACTGTCAAAATTCTCAAAATCGGCTACTGCTCCGGCGCGGCAGAACGGGGAAATAGTCTATCGCTTCATTGCCCAGTAAGGGCGGTTTTAACGACATCATCGATGTCAAGATAATAGCGGTAGAAAGCCTCGTCACCAAGTTTTGAATACCTGCCGACAAGGGCAAGGAGCTGAGGCATAAGATAACTTTCGGTCTGCTCCCATTCACCCGGAGCAGGATTCAAGCCCTCTGAGGAAGTGAACTCCCGGAACTGCCTTCCGAGATCAAGAGATTTCAAATACACAGTCAATTCCCGGAAATCATCAGTGACTGACAAGGTTCTTCCATAACGGTCGAACATCTTTGAGGCGAACCTCATCTGCATTGCCTTCTTGTTGCAAGCAATGTAGTAGGAAGTGGCCCTGGTAGTGTCCACAGGGACGAAAACATCGGGGACTATTCCACCGCCGCCATAGACTACCCTGCCGGAGAGAGTGTGGTACTCGACGCTCCTGTCAAGTTTGATGCTGTCGGCATCAGTCATTTCGCCGTGGGCAAACCTTTCGTAAATGTCGTAGGCATAGTCCTTTGAGTAAGGCTTCTGGATACACCTTCCGGAAGGTGTGTGGAAGCGTGAGACAGTCAGCCTTATGCCGGAACCGTCGGTGAAGTTAATGGGTTCCTGAACAAGGCCTTTCCCGAAGGAGCGCCTCCCGACAACCAGTCCCCTGTCATTGTCCTGGATTGCTCCGGCAAAGATTTCACTCGAAGAAGCCGAAGACTCATTGATGAGCACAGTAACTTTGATGTCCTTCAATTTGCCCCTGCCGTCAGCCTTGAATTCCTCACGTTTCCGGTGAAGACCCTCCATATAGACAATCATCCGGTCCTTTTCCAGGAATTCATTGCTCAGGAGCAGGGCCTGGTCAAGATAACCGCCGCTATTGTCCCTGATATCAAAGAGCAGCCTGTTCATTCCGGAATCCAGAAGAGAAGTGTAGGCCTTGACAAACTCGCTGTAGGTGGTCCTGGAAAATTTGGTCAGCCGCACATAGCCCGTCGTGTCGTTAACCATAAAAGCGGCATCGATGCTGTTGACAGGAATCCTGTCCCTCGTAATGTCGAAAGGAATCTCCACAGCATTCCTTTTCACGGTAATCTTAACCTTGGTTCCGGAAGGTCCCTTCATCAGCCGGACCATCGAATCCTGAGGGGTTTTCATTCCGGCAATCGTTTTTTCCCCAACCTTCAGGATACGGTCTCCGGGAAGAAGGCCTGCCTTTTCTGACGGGCCACCTGGAATTACGCTCAATACAATTGCCGTGTCATTCGGAACATTGAACTGGATGCCGATGCCCTCGAAATTACCCGCCAGTTCGGTCTGAGACTCTTCCAACTGCACGGGCGGAAGATAGACGGAATGAGGATCCAGACAGGACAGGGCAGCCTCAACGGCTGCATCGGTCATGCCCTTCATATCTATGGTGTCCACATAATTCTTCTCAACTTCCTGCAAGATGAGGTTCAGCTTGCGCCATCTGCCATAGTCACCGTCAAATTCACGTTTGTCGGTGACCTTGACGACAACCAGAGTCGCAAGAACACCTATCACGATTCCCAGAATGGACGTAAGATACGGATTCTCAAACCTTTTCATATCATTCTAATTCAGTCAACTTTCTCGACTGTGATTCCCGCCCTCCGAAGGAGGTCCACCCCGTCGGTAAGGCGGTATTCATCACGGTACACCAATCTCTTTATGCCGGACTGGATTATCAGTTTTGCACATTCGATGCAAGGTGCAGCAGTCACGTACAGGGTCGCGCCTTCGCTGCTGTTTCCTGACTTTGCAACTTTCGTAATTGCATTGGCCTCCGCGTGAAGGACATACGGTTTGGTAACCCCGTGTTCATCTTCACAGACATTCTCAAAGCCGGAGGGAGTGCCGTTGTAGCCGTCGGAAATTATCATCCTGTCCTTAACTATCAGGGCACCAACCTGTCTTCGGCGGCAATATGAGTTCTTGGCCCAGATTGCCGCCATTTCCATGTAACTTGCATCGAATTTTTCCATTTCAACTAGCTTCGCTGATAGAGGTAGCGTTTGATGCTGCGTTTAGGAGTCCTTTCGAAATCCTCCGGCATCACTTCAATCTTCTTTATTCTTGCATAATTAGGCAGTTCCCTGTTCAGGTCGGCAAGGGAATCATTGAAATACTTCTCGATTCCATCCTTGTCATAGCCGTCAATCTCCGCCTGATGGAAATCAGGGTAGATGAGTGCAGTCAGAGTGCCTTCTTCTTCAATCACAAGGGAATCAACGACATATTGCATATTGTTCACAACACACTCAATCTCCTCAGGGTAGATGTTTTGCCCTGAAGGCCCGAGAATCATGCATTTGGAGCGACCCCTGAGGAAGAGATAGCCATCGGAGTCGATAACACCCATATCACCTGTACGGAACCAGCCGTCTTCCGTGAATGCGGACGAAGTCGCCTCTTCATTCTTGTAATAACCGAGGAAAACGTTGGCACCCCTGACCAGGACCTCTCCAGGGACATTCTCAGGATCGTCAGAGTCAATCTTTATTTCCATATTCATAGCGACCTTTCCGCAGGAATAGAGTTTGGTGGTCTGCCAACCATCGTATGCGATGATAGGAGCACATTCAGTCATTCCGTAACCGACAGTGTAAGGGAAAGCGATTTTCTTGAAGAAGGCCTCAACCTCCTTGTTGAAGGCGGCACCGCCGACTATCACTTCGTAGAAACGGCCTCCGAATGCATTCACAAGTTCATTGCAGATCTTCTTCTGGATTGTCTGGCTGATGACAGGAATCTTCATAATAAGCTTGATGCCTTCCTTCTCAAGAAGAGGTTTCAACTTGCTCTTGTAAACTTTCTCGATGATCAGTGGAACGGCTATCACGATTGTAGGTTTGATTTCCGAAAGAGCCTGCATGATGATTTTCGGACTCGGAACCCTTGTCAGGAAATGCACGTGGGCTCCAACGGCGAGCTCGTAAAGGAGTTCGAACATCATTCCGTACATGTGTGCGGAAGGAAGCATTGCAACAACATTGGACTCGTTGTTGAGACACGGTACGGCATCTTTCGCAAACTCGATATTCGAATATATGGCCCTGTACGGAATCATCACTCCTTTTGAGAAGCCTGAAGTTCCTGAAGTATAATTGATCAGAGCAAGTTCATCAGCAGAATCCTCATAAAAGTCCATGCTTTCCGGAGTGAAGTTCATCGGATACTTCTTTCCGAAGAGTTCATTCAGATGCTCACGGACCTCCTTGATTGCATCAGTCCTATAATATAGGAGCTGGAAATTGTTGATCTGGACCACTGCCTGGAGATTCGGCATCTCAGTCTCTGTCAGACCTTCCCAGACCACGTCATCCACAAAGAGAATCTTCGCCTCGGAATGGTTCACAAGATGATGCACATTACCGGCCTTGAACTCGTGCAGAATCGGAACCGGAACAGCCCCGTAAGTCAGCACGGACAGGAAGGACACTCCCCAGTTTGCCTGGTTGCGGGAGCAGATTGCCACCTTGTCCCCTTTCTCGAGACCGCAGTGTTCATACATAATGTGCAGCTTGGCTATTCGCCTGGCCACATCACGATAGTGCAGGGTAACGCCTTGGTAATTTGAGAGGGCCGGACGGTCCCAATTGTTCCGCAGGCTGTTCTCAAAGATTTTGTTAACTGACTTGAATTCCATAATATTTTAGTTCAGGTTTTAGTTCTTGTTCAATTTGAGGATATGCTTCCTTCCGTCATAGTCTGTGAGTTCAACCCCGGAATCAACAGGGGTCACAGGGGAATCCGGACGGATTTTCACGTTGTTTCCGAGCGAATAAGGCTCGCCCCCATAGAATGGAAAGACAAGTGTCTGGAGGGATGTCCTGACAACCCAGAATGTCCTCCCCGAAACTGTGATTTTCTCCGGGAGACCGGTAATCGTTTCCTTGGATGTAATGCCCTTCCAGTCCTTTGGCCTGACTCCCTGAAGGTTGTACATATCTATGGTGTTGTCCTTGTGGAGGACAAGAATGTTGTACTTCCTCGCACCGCTGAAATCATAAAGGTCCGGTCCAAGCAGGATTTCCTTTCCGAGATCCACCGGGAAGGACTTCACGAAACGCCCGAGACGATCTATGATGTAGATTTCAGAGCCGGAGGCAAACAGGAACTGCAACTTTCCGTTTGCATAGAAATCCACATTGCAAACCCGTCCGCAGACAGGTGTCCGGAAAGGAACAGTCCACAACCCCTTGCCATTCTCATCTTTCAGACAGATGCTCATATTTTCCAGCTGGTGAAAAGTGTTTGTCTTGCCTGTCCCCACGTTTTTCACCTTGAACGGCCCCTTTGGAACCTCCACCGTAACCTTGTCCACCACTTCCGGAACCCTGGTCCTGATGTCTGAAACCATTTCACACGCTATGGACAGTTCCTCCCTGCCGGATTTTGAGGATGTGAGTTTCAGCATCATCGGACAGAATGCAGCCGCAGACACCTGCTCTTGTACAAGGGCCGCAGTCTCCGGCTTGAAAATCTCACCGGCAAGTGCCGGATTGTCAGAAAGGGAAAGATACGCCACGGCATCGACAGACCTTAAATCCGACATTCCGGAAGCGGATGATTCGGAGATATAGGATTTCAGGGTAATGTCGGGAATCCTTCCTTCGGCATATTTCTCAACCACGGCCCTGCTCCCGGCAACAATCCATCCTGACTTGAACGTACAGAACATTCCCGACTTTACGGCAAACAGGGATCCGTACAGGGCAGAGGCATAATCATAAAACGGAAATTCCGACACGACAGGAGTTTCCCTGCCTGGATTGACAACACTGGTGGACTTACCGAAAATCATCTTCGGGTCAGGATTGCCCGGCCTTATCAGAAGGACAGTGTCAGGTTTGTCCCCCAGATAGAATTTCGCAGCTCCAACTTCTTCTATGTCAAGTGTTTCAGCCCACACACTTGGATTCACCCCGCTTCTTTTCGAAAGTGAATCAAGCAGATAGACATATTTCTGTCTCCTTCCCTGCGCATCAGCGAAACGGTCGCAGGCGTCATTGAATTTCCTTACATCTGAGATTGGAACTGAAACAAAACTTACAGTATATGAAGGCAAGACCTCCAATATCCTTGAATCCGACGGTGAATCACAACGCAGCACATTCAGATATAAGTCATAGCCGTCTGAGGCAGAAAGGACTCCCCTGACATCAAATTTCCTGTCGGAAGGACGGGAAAGAGACACCTGACACCAGTCGGACAGTGTCTTCAGGAATGCAGAATTCTTCCGGACCCCCTTCGTAAAGAAGGCTGACATCAAATCAGGCACGGAGGAATTGGTGAAAAACAGAGTGCAGCCGCCAAAGTCGGAACAACGGGCTGCCTGGCAGAACTCATCCCTCTCAAGAACTGACAATTCACCGGAGATATGCCTCAGGGACGACTTCAGGAGTATTTCAGAGGGTGAGAGAATCAGAATGTTCCTTGAGGACAGAGCGCTCTTCCCGTCTGCAAGTAGGGAACAATCAACGACCTGTGAAGAAAAACCGGCGGCAGAGGCCATCTCCGAAAGAGTGCCGAAGTCCTCAGGAACGGGCAATCCCTTTTTGGACACATCCACGACAAGTAACGGGACAAGGTCTCCGTAATAATGGAATGAAAGCACGGCTTCGGAAGATTTGACACCATCGATGCCGGCGGAGATGACAGACCGGAAAAACTTCCTCAGACCCTTGTGGGTGAAACACGATGCTACCGAGGCTGAATCCGACAGCAACCCGGACAACTTGTCAAAACGGTCCGAATGCATTACAAGCACGGCATCCGTCGGGACAGCCTGAAAGAGTCTGTAATCATCATCGGAGAGAGACAGCCCTTTTGAATTCTCCGGTTCCGCAGGAACTCCGGAATACAAGGCATAAACTGCAATGCCCACCCCAACACACATTGCTGCGATGATGGAGATCAGGACAATCAAGGTCTTTCTGCTCATCCGAGATTATTTAGTTCTGACAGCGACAGCCTCGATCTCAACCTTCACTCCGAGGGGAAGTGCAGCCACCTGATAGCAGGCCCTGGCAGGCTGGTCTTTTGTAAAAAACTCCGCATAAACCGCGTTCATTGCCTTGAAGTCGGCTATGTCCGCAAGAAGAACTGTCGTCTTCACGACATCAGAGTAACCGAGACCTGCCGCAGCGAGAATCGCGCCTACATTTCTCAGAGACTGGGTTGTCTGAGCCTCAATGCCATCAGGAATGGTTCCGTCGGAAGGGACCACAGGAATCTGCCCTGAGACATAAACAGTTGAACCGGCCTCAACAGCCTGGGAATAAGGACCCACGGCCTTCGGGGCATCAGTAGTTGAGATTATCTTTTTCATCCTTGTACAATTTTACGCAATATTGGCGTAAAGATAGTGATAAAAAATCAATTGTCCCGATTTTTCAGACAAAAGACGCTGTCCAGTCCTTCAAGAAACAACTCCCGGGCTCTGTGAAACGGACCCGAATCTCAAGGGAAATGGCTCACAACAAGTCCTTCAGCACAGCGAAAGGATTTGTCCCGGTATCCCTGGAGAGGTCTTCTGCCGCAGTTTCCTGCGCAAGGGCATTCCCGTCAGAGAGGCGCGAGACAGTCTCCCTGTCGCACTCCCCTTCCTTGTGGACACATTGAATCGGAAGAGACAGGCAGGCATAGTCATACACCGCCTGAGAGATGTCGTACTCGGATTCCGAAGCAGACACGGGCACGACTTCCCTCCCATCTTCCGCAACGCCGTCTGAAGTTTCCCGTGCACCGACACCGCAGCACAGCCGCAGGCCAAAAGACGGAGAGACTTCCATCTCCACCGGGGCAAGACATCTGTCACAAGGGACAACCAAAATCCCGTCAAGGCGACAATCCAGGCAGACATCCCTCCCGTCTTTCACGGCCGAAGCCCTGACATAAAGGTCAGCATCAAGGATTTCCGCATTTCCGAAAGACAAAAAGAAATCCCTCCCTATTTTCCATTCAAAAACGGCAGGACTCTGTGAGAGGCCCGCCGTCGGTATCATTATATTTTCCATATTTTGTAGTCCCGAGCAGAATCGAACTGCTATCTAAAGTTTAGGAAACTTCCATTC
>CAMFBM010000051.1 GCA_945948555.1 uncultured Bacteroidales bacterium
CCCTGACGATATGGTCATCCATATTGTCGAATCCCCTGTCGCCATACAGATCCTTGTAGGTTTTGTTGTGGTTGCGGCCCCAGTCGGAGTCCCACCATTGTGCTACAGCGCATCCCATATATGATGCCCAGGACACTGCAACTTCAGGGTATGAAATAATTTCGCGGACGGCATCCACCATATATTCCGGAGCCATTTCTTTCCATTTAGCATCAATGTCATCACTGGAGAGCAATGTTCCGTCAAGCACCCCCAATGAAGTGCACACCTTCAGTAGTTCCTGTTCAAGGCTATTCTCAAACGTGTTGTAATATTCCTGATTCTTTTCCATAGCGCAAAGATAATATTTCCCGGGGAAATATTCAATTTGCATTCTTAGACAACACAATGCCAAGTTTGACGAAAGATGCCTCAAGGCTGCCTTTCGGACATATCAGATGGACTATACGGATTATGTCTTCTACGATACCTTGAAAGCATCAAGGAATATTCCCTCTTGATAAGATCATAAAGTTTCTCCTTGTTCATAGGCTCTGCAGACTCAAGATGATCAAGCTCAAGAGCAGTTCCCTGAATCACAAACTTCAAGAAATTATCCTCCTTGACAAACCTGCACACCAGAACATTATCCTTGTCAACGATTTAACTGCCAGCGACAATATACGAGAAGTATTTATCAATCGGCAAGGGATATTTTTATAAAATATTTTGTTTATATCACAATATATTGTATATTTGCACAGGGTTTTGACGGGAGAGGGAGGAGAGAATGGAAAAAAATGTTTTACTGAAATGTCTGATTCCGGCTGTTCTGTTGCTGTGTCTGCCGGGATGTATGCGGGAGGAACTGCCACATTGTGAAGTAGAAAGACCTGCGGAAGAGGTCGCGTCCGGGAAATCAAAAGTGACATTCAATGTAATGCGGACAGGCGTCAAAAGTTCCATAAACCCCGAGGAAGAAACGATTGAGAATTTCGCAATAGCCGTTTTCAAGGACGGGAATCTGGACAATTACGGATATGCCGAGGGAACGGAAAGCATCACACTTGAACTGCTTGCAGGTCAGAGTTACAACATTTACGCAACCGCCAACACCGGAAAGCCTTACTTCCTGACAAAAGAATCTGATTTTTTGAATATTTGCACCCTGGTGATCAGCGACATGGCAGAACTTGGGGACTGCCTTCCGATGTCCTGGAATAGAAAAAATGTGCAGATTACCGGCACATCACAGTCTGTACAAATGGAAATGGAACGGATGGTGTCCAAGATTTTCTTTTCAGTGAACAAAGATTTGCTTGCCGGAATCGAGGTCACTTCGGCACGCTTGTGCCAGGGGGCTTCAGCTGTCTATCCATTCAGATGGGAGAGAGGAAACGTGGCGACAGAAGAAGACGGGACGATTGACGGGGATTATGCTTCGGCAGAGGATCTCAAGATCTTGAACGACGGAGGGGAGATTGTGTTTTATGCCATTGAGAACTGCCAGGGAGACCTGTTACCGGATAACACCGACCAATGGTCAAAAGTTCCGGATAGTCTTGACTACGGAGCGGACCTGTGCACCTACCTTGAAGTAGGATGCCGGTTCAGGGAAGGTTTCCTGTACGAAGGGGATGTCACCTACAGATTCTATGCAGGGATGGACAATTGCCGGAATTTCGACATCAGAAGAAACATCGAGCAGCACATCAGCCTTACCCTCAGCCAGGACGGACTTTACAGAATCTCGTGGATGGTGGATCCGAAAATCAGTATCAGGGACGGATTCGCAGCAGGATATCTTCTGGAAGGCAATCACCCCGTGAACGGGCTATATGCCGGAGAGGTCATCCGTTACGGAGTAACTCTCTCGGATGAACTTGCCGGAATGATCGGTGAAGGAATCTCAGACTGCAGGATTGTCTTTGTACCTGATGGCAGGGATGGGATGATAGTATTCGGAGAATTGGAGGAAGAAGATGCGAAAGTGAACGCCTACAGTGCCTCGGGAACGGCAATCCGTCCCGGAACCGGTACATTGCTTCTGACAGACAGCAGCGGGAGCAGGCTTGCCACATTGGACAACAACGTCCAGATACTCAAACCTTCAATGGATTTTTCGCTCAGGGAATCAGTCGGTGACGACAACAATGATTTTCTGCTATATTCAGTCCCGCAATGCAGGTTGAACGGAGGAGACCTTGTCCTCCACCTATATCTGCTAGACCAGGACAGGCGCAATCTCAACAGAACTTCAGGAGCAGGATTCGATCTGGGAGTTTTCAATTTCCCAGCCACTCATCTGAACGGGATTCCGGAAGGAATCGGAACGGACAAACTTTCAGTTTCCACAACAAACGGCAGCAGCAATTCCGGTGGACCGGCAGTGACCTACAATGTACATTGCGACAATGACGGAAGCGACCCGGAGTTGAACGACAGACTGGCTTCACTCCTGTCAAACGCCAGGAGCATCACATTTGACGCCGTTGAGACGAACATCGGCATGCAGAAAGTGGGAAAATTCGAATTCGAAATTCCTGAGGCTGTCCTGACACTGGTTGACAACGGCTGGGCAGGCTATCACGACACACAGATGTCCATAATCGTGGACAATCCTTCCAGACTGCCTCTTGACATCGTTTTCTGGCAATTCATGAGTTCCGGACAGATGTGGACCGGGGCAGGATATGCCCAGAACGAGACATGGCTTGCAGGAAATGTAACTATCGATGAATTCGGCTACATCGGCACCGTGTACACCCCGACGGCATCGGTCAACGGAATGACCGACTGGTACAAGGTCTGCGTCGGAGGACGGGGAGATACAATCCGGGCAGAAAACAACGAAAGAGGCTCGTCCCACATCACTGCAGACGGGAAGGAAGTCTATCCTGTCAATGGAGTGACCAGTGAGACTTTGAGAAAGGCACTTGTCCACTACAAACTGGAGAGCAATGAGATGTACAATATGCTCAATGTCTCCCCATCCGCAGTGCCTGTCAGATTAATCGACAATCTGTCCGACGGATCGGAAGTTTTCAACATAATGTACGGAAGTGACTCGAACGGATTCAACGACCAGGGCATCTTCGGAGGTCACATAGGGTATTTCAACAATTTGTCGGCAAGGAAAGTTGAGAACCTGACCGGCAAACATCAAACTGGGGACACTGCAATTTACATCCGGATTGATTCTTCCGGAAAGATCTACGCGAAGACAGGTTCCGGGACATTGCAGTTGGCCTTCAGCATAAAAGGCGCTGCCAACGGTTATGTACTCACCCATCCGAACGGCACCTGGGGCAAAAGACAGGACAACTACTGCACTGCAAACATATCGACCATCACCGGGACATTCACCATTGGGAGCACGGAGACGCTAGTTGACTCTCAGAGTGTTCAAGGAATCTTCGACAAGATCTACGCACAGACATTCTTCGACTCGTACAACAAAATAGGATCTGCAAACAATTACCAACATTCCGCACATCCGACAAGTCTGTCACTGACCATCCAGGCAAGACTGGCAGGGACAAGCACGGAGGAAGGATACATACCGGTGAGTGTAAACGTCACAGGGAGCAGTGCCAACTATTACCACGCCCAGGAAGGCAACAACTACAGCGTCAGTGTCACTTCCTCATTCCCGACAATGCGGTTTGCAACAGTGACTGAGAGGAATCAATGAGAAAAAAGACCTGAAAGGGAGAATCCTGACAATCCAGAGATTCTCCTTCCAACCGGGATTATCCCGGCACAATTGGGATTATTGTGAATAATCAATATCTTTACGGCGTTTTTTGCCAGGCAGCATTTATTCACAATTCTCACTTTCAATGGAAACGGGTAACAAAACCGGGCAGTGCGGACACGGGAAGGCCAATTTGGCTTTTCTCAGGGAACTGTTGTTCGGACACGAGGGATTCAAGAATGTAGCATCAGTCTCCCGGAAGAGCGGTGTGCCGGCATACTCAATCAACTATTGGTTCAAGAAGGACAACGCCTCCCTGTCAAATGTGACAAGGCTACTCAATGCTTTGGGCTACAACCTGAAGATTGAATACACCATTCCCGGATTCGACAGAAGTGTTTCGTCAATCAGAAACAGGATTCTGGATTCCAGAAGAGGGGCCGACATATCGGACTCCCCTCTCGCATTTCTGAGAGCTCTTTTGAGGGAACTGGACATCAGCGCGATGGATTTGTCCCTAGCCCTGGGTTACACCAAGAACACCGTCTACTGGTGGTTCAAGAAAGAGGATGTGGACATTGCGAACATTGTCAGGATTGCGGACATTCTGAGCATCGATGTCAAATTCGACATTTCCCTTTCAGAAGACATCACAAAAGGTCAGCAAGAACAATCGCAGCCATAGCCTCAACTACGACAGGGGTCCTCAGAGCAAAGCAGGCATCGTGGCGGCCTGGTATCTGCAATGTGGTCATCTGCCCGGAAGCGATGTCGGCTGTCTTCTGGAGACGGGCTATGCTGGATGTAGGTTTCAATGCCACGCGGAACACCAAAGGGGACCCATTGGTTATTCCACCGTTGATTCCGCCGGCACCGTTCTTCTGGGGTCTCCCATCCGGTCCAAACGGGTCATTGTGCTGCGATCCCCTCATCCTTGAGGCTTCGAATCCGTCTCCGAACTCGATTCCACGGACTCCCGGGATAGAAAAGACAGCATGGGACACCAGTGACTCCACTGAATCGAAGAAAGGGTCTCCAAGTCCCACGGGAAGTCCTTTTACCGTGCATTCCACAATACCTCCGAGACTGTCACCCTCGTCGATAACCTCCTGAAGAAAATTCCGTAGGGATGGTTTTGTCCTGCCAAATTCGCACATCGGGATTCCTCCGACTTCAACAAGCTCTGCGTGGATATCAGCCTTCAGGATTTTCTTGGCGACAACTCCGGCTGCTACCACAGGCAAGGTCAGACGGCCGGAGAAATGCCCTCCCCCACGGGGGTCGTTGTAACCTCCCCATTTCACAGATGCCACATAGTCAGCGTAACCGGGGCGAGGAATCCTTCCGAACAATTGATAATCAGAGGAATGCGTGTTCCCATTCCTGAAAATCACCGTCAGGGGTGAGCCGGTCGTATGTCCCTCGAAGACACCGCTGAGGAGTTCCGGAGTGTCTGATTCTATCCTGGGTGTGGTTCCAAGGGCTCCGCTCTTTCTCCGGAGGATGTCCGTTGTGAAGTCATCGGCAGACAATGGTATTCCGGCAGGAACGCCGTCAAGGACTACACCGAGTCCCGCACCGTGGGACTCGCCGAAGATTGTCACTCTGTAGTTTCTTCCAAATGTGTTCATTTTCTTTAGTTTTGAAGATTCCTTTGGGAATGACCGGATTCAAAAAGAAGGGAGAAGGTGTCAGAAAATCCCGGGAAAGATTTTGCCACACAGGCCTCATCGTCAATCACAATCGGACTGTCAGCTCCCAGGGACGCGACTTTCAGGGCCATCACCATCCGGTGGTCGTGGTGGGAGGTGTAGGCACCACCCTTGAGCAGCGTGCCAGTAAGACATCTTTCCGCAAGTCCCCGTCCTTCTACGATGAGGGTATTGCCGAGGATTTCCGCAATGACACCCATCTTTGTAAGCATCTCCAGGATGGCAGTTCCTCTGTCACTTTCCTTGTGCGCAAGACGGTCAACACCGTGTATTCTGCTCTGTCCGTTGCAGAAGGCCGCTAGGACAGAAATTATCGGGAACAAATCCGGACAATTGGTGGCATCAGTCTCAAATGCAGAAAGAGGAGCCCGGCAGACAGTGATGTCACCCCTGTCTCCATCCGTCTGGGAGAGGCTTGCACCGGCCTCCATCAAAATATCCATTATTGAGAGGTCCGCCTGCAGAGAAGTCGTGTCAAGTCCTTCAAGGACAACCTTTCCGAACACAGCTCCCGCAACAAGGAAATTGGCTGCAGCACTCCAATCTCCTTCAATTGTCATATCAGCGGATTTGTATCTCTGCCCACCCTTGATGCGGAAGGTCATATCCGTGCAATATGTCCAATCTCCTCCTGATTCAATGAACTCCCGGGGACCGGTCATCTCATTCCTCACCGTGACACCGAATTTCTTCATAACGTCAAGTGTTATGAACATATATGGAATGCTCTTCGGAGAAGTGACTTCAATAGTGGAGTTGCCATCAGCCAAAGGCAGGGCCATCACCAGACCTGAAATCAACTGTGAGCCTTCCTTTCCGGAAATATCCGCCTTGCCGGGACAGAGGGATCCGCATACCTTCAGCGGAACTTTGCAGAACGGAGCAGGCTTTCCGTGGTCATTTGCAGCGTTGTCAACACAGGGTATCTCACCGTCAACAATCCGGACCCCAAAACGGGACATCATCAGGGGGACACCTTTCAAGGGTCTGTTCAACAATGTACCCTCTCCTTTCAGGGTGACATTCCTCGAAGCAATCTGGGAGACGAGCGGAATCATCAGCCTGGTCAGCAAGCCGGACTCCCCGACATTGAGTTCATCTATGTCTACGGAATCAGTTCCTGCCGATATTCCCTTGATAGTCAGTCGTTTTGCTTCCATGGACGCCGCCCGGGCATCAGAAACAGAGTCCGGGGATGCCCCCACTTCGTTTTCCACCGTCACTTCTGCTCCGAGAGAAATAGCAACCCTTATTGCGGCCTCATTGTCAGAGCAGGGAGTATAGCCGTCAAGACGGGAAACGCCGTCAGCAAGGGCGGCCACAATCACTGCCCGCTGAGCAAAACTCTTGGAGGATGGCATCCTGCAACGGCCATTCACAAAACCGAGTTCTCCGTAAACCTTCTTGCGCATTTCTTCCGCCGGCCATTGTCCCGGAGCAACCGTTTCGGCTTCTGACAATGCCGCGTAAGTGTAAGGAGCACCTCTGCGGAGACATTCCACCCGGGAATCCCGTCCGGCCTCTCCCATACAGAACGCTATCAGGGAAGAGGGTTTGAACTTTTCGTACAAGGACATCACTGCCCTTACATCTTCAGAGCAGGAGGCTGTCGTGACAATCTTTGCTATGTCGGCACCCTGACGGAAAGCCTTACGGGCAATCTCCAACAGAGAGTCATCAGTACCGGGGGATATGAAGTCGTGATGGGAAAGGATGAACAATATCCCATTCTCCCTTGCAAGATTTCTGATTCTCTTTGCCATCTCACGGGGTGCTTCCATCTCCACATCCACAAATGCCGCACCGGCCTCCATAGCTTCCCTGAGCCTTCTCTCACATTCATATGCAGCCTCACCAACTGTCATTCCGGGATGTGCCGACTGATACTCCTCCACCCTGCAGGTAGCAACGAGAGGTACATCAGAAGTGAAACACTCCCGGATTTCTTCAATGGTAAGCGGGCATCTGTCGAGACGGATTTCAGCCATCTCGCAAGTCTCCAAAGCTGTCAGAATTCCGGACAGGTCCCTGTTCTGTATTGAAGTACAAATCATATTGTCAATATCTCAAGTTTCGCAAGTTCATAATTATCTGTAATATTTCATCACGAAAGAAGGGATATAGCCTGATCTACAGTCATATCCACCATATCCACATCCCCGATGCCGAAAGGAAGTACAAAATGAACAATCCCCTCCTGAGCTTTCTTGTCCCGGGACATCGCCTCTGCCATATCTCCCAGTGCAAAAGGACACTCCACCGGAAGTCCAACAGCCTTCAGGTCCTGCTCAAGTCGGGAGGCAAAATCTCTTTGAAAAGCCCTTTGGGTAGTCTGTGCGACCCTCTGTGCAAGACGGGCGGCAAGAAGCATCCCGATGGAAACTGCCTCTCCGTGTGTGAACATGCAGTCAATCCCCGATGCGCATCCCGACAAGTTCAAGGATGCCCCGTCCTCTCTCCGTCGGCACAAAGTTTCGACCGCGTGCGCAAAAGTGTGTCCCAGATTCAGTTTCCTTCTCTCCCCGCCTTCGTTGCAATCCCTTGAAACCACCCCGGCCTTGACCCTTGCAGCGGCGGCAATCAAGGCAGTCAGTTCCACGACATTCTCCTCCAGCACCTCCCTGAAAGGTCTGCCCGAATCAACTTCCTCCCTGAAAATCCCCAGCAGATTGGCGGCCCTTTCATAATGTTCAAGTCCCTCAATGACAAATGTCTTGAGCATTTCTGCCGCTCCGGAAAGGAAATCCCGGAAAGGCAGTGTTCGCAGGAGCGAAGGACAGACCAAAGTGAAAACCGGCTGACGGATTACTCCGAGCATATTCTTGTATTTTTCGAAATTGACTCCATTCTTGCCGCCGATTGCGGCATCGACCTGTGCAAGCAGAGTCGTGGGCACGAAGGCAAAACGAACTCCCCTTTTGTAGATGGAAGCTGCAAACCCAGCCATGTCAGTTGTTATTCCTCCTCCAACCGCAAGCACAAGAGCATCCCTGTCAGCCCCTTTTTCAAGCAGCCAGGAACAGATTTCCAACACGGTCTCCATTGTCTTGGTTTTCTCGGAAGCCTCGACATATTTCACTCCCCGGGCATTCAGGGAAGACAGGACTCCTCCCTCACCACCCAAAGTGACCTTTCCCTCAAGAGCCTTGTCGACAACCACGAATATGTCGCGATAAGGCTCAAGATTCACCCCGCATTCACCGACAAGGATTGTCCCGGATATTGATTCTGAAGACTGTATCTCAATTTGTTCCATATCTTCGGCATAATTTTTTACAAAGAGTGCAAATTTAGGAAAATTTTTACTTCCTCGAAGCATTTGTCACCCTCGTGTGCGAGGAAACTGAAATGAAAGATGAATTACGAAGCATAACAACGCTTCTATAAGGCTTACGAATTGCATCAGAAGCCACGATATTTCTTTCGAAAGACAGACAAAACAGACAACATACTTTCAGATTGTAAGAAAAAACATAAAAACACAGCATCTCAGATGCTTCCAGAGGAAACTTTTTATAGGGCATTTTATTTGTAAGTTACAAACTTAGATAGTATTTTTGCGGCCCACAAAGATTAAAATCATTATTTCATAATACCAATACTTCGGTAAAAATTTACCGCGCTAAAAGTTAAACATTTGAAGCCGGCTAT
>CAMFBM010000052.1 GCA_945948555.1 uncultured Bacteroidales bacterium
ATGTACCAGGTGTTTCCGCTTCGGCGCGCCGTCACGATGTACTCTCCGACCTCTGCAGCAAGAACCCTTGTCTCATCCCAGACAGTCGGCACCCCTGCGATGAACTCCGTGGACTCTTTCTCGCGCAGATAGTTTGAAGGAGAGTCGCAAAGCATGTTCAGAGGAGAATCGAACACCATATACAGAGCCAGCTGGTGGCATCTGGTTCCCTGGCTCATAGGCTCGCTGTAATTTGCCCGGTAGGCATTGCGGGAAGCATTGAGCATCGCCCCCTGGGTGTAGTCCATAGGTCCGGACACCAGTCTTGCGAAAGGCAGGGTGACGTCGTATTTCATCTGGTCCACGTCCGCCTTGCTCCATTTCATCGTCTCCAGGCCATGCACGCCCTCAACGTTCAGGACATTCGGCCAGGTCCTGTTGATTCCGGCCGGCTTGTGGGTCCCGTGCAGATCAAGCACAAGTCCGTACTTTGCTGCAGTCTCCGCCGCACGGTAATTGAAACCGGTCATCAGACAGTCGTCCCTGTCCATAAAGTCCACCTTGAATCCCTTCACGCCCATTTCAGCGTAATGGCGGCAGACATTCTCCATATCCCTTTCAAATGCGGCATATCCTGCCCACAGTATTATTCCGACATTCTTTGATGCGGCATAGTCCACGATTCCCTTCATGTCGATTTCCGGATTGATCTTCAGCAGGTCCTCTCCCTTGCCGACAGCCCAGCCGTCATCAAGGATTACATATTCGATTCCGTTCTCAGAGGCAAAGTCGATGTAGAACTTGTAGGTCTGCGTGTTGATGCCCGCCTTGAAGTCCACTCCGTAGATATTCCAGTCGTTCCACCAGTCCCAGGCTACCTTGCCCGGCTTTATCCAGGAAACATCCTCAATGCGCGAAGGCTCGGCCAGAAGCCATCCTGCATCGCTCTGTGCAATCTGGATGTCGGTCCCGATGACGGCAGCCCTCCACGGGAAAGTCCTCGGTGCATCCACTGCCACAAGGAAGTCCTCATATTCATTGACCTTACCCTGGATGTTGTTGTAACCTCCGTCAACGACAGTTTTCGGGCATGGTGCAAACTCCGCCTCAAGTGAATTTTCGGAAGCCCCCTTGTGCAGGTACATCCCCGGGTAATCCTTCAGGTTGACATCCGTAATGCAGACCTTCACACCCTCGCCTGCATCCACAAGGAGCGGCATGAAGGCAAGTCTCCCCTCCTTGAGTGAGGAAATCGGGGCCACGGTGTAAAGATTCTCGAAGGAATTGAAGTACTGCGACCTGAAATCCCCGTCAGTCCCTTTCTTGACATACGGCAGGGTTACAGTCCAGTCCTCAGGGAAGTTGTAGGAAACCTGCTCCCGGCTGATTTCGAAAGGTTCTGCCAGAGAGGTTGCAAAACGGTAGGCCACAGCATCATCATAAACGCGAAACTCCAGTGACCATCCTCCCTTGAAATTGATTGTCAAACAGTTGTAGTTGTCTCTTACCTTGGAAGCCTTGTAAAACGGCGCTTCCGAAACAGAGTCGTAGCTGCTCCGTGCAACCTTCAGAATCTTCGGATTACTGCCCCAGACCCGTCCGTCAGAAAGCGTCATTGAAACAGGTGACTGTTCCAGGATTGTTCTGCCGTCCAGACGTATTCCGTAATTCACTCCGCTTCCGACATTGATTTCCGTCTCAATCTTTCCGGAAGGTGAAACAATTTTGTAGGAACGTTCTTTGGCGTTGAGGAACAGCGTGGTGATCAGTGCTAAAATGGCTAGTGTGATGCGTTTCATACAATCAGAATTATATCAGAATTATATATGATATGAACATAAATCCTGCAAATATAGGAATTTTTCTACAGAGCCGAAATCTGCATATTTGATACGATTTTGGCTGGGTATCGAGTGTTTTTTGCAAATCAGAAAAATCTTCCTACATTTGCAGCAGGAAATAAGCCGCGACACGGATGAGGTAATTCGCTAAGTGCAAAGCCCCCGCCCCGAGCCTCACCGAAAGGTAAACATCCGCCGCGTATTCCCGGGGCAAATCTAAAGGGACGATCTCAGCAGACCGTCCCTTCTTTCATCTCTACACCTCCATCGCGGTGATGCAGTACTGGACCTTCTCGTGCGTCCGCCGTCTGATACCCACGGTCATCTTGACCTTCCCGATGCCCGGGCAGTCATAGTTCATCACGATCATCTTCTCGAAAGGTTTCTGGTTGCCGTTGTTCTTTGTCGGCCGCCAGGCCATCATCGACCTCCAAGTCAGGGGAATCATCGACTACGCGAATGAATTCTACAAGTAGAAATGGGACTTTATCGACTGATTGTGCTATCTTTGCATAAGAAATGGAAACCCGATAACTTGGATTTCTCCAGAGGTTACCGATAATAAAAACTGACATTTCAGATAATGAAAGACGGCTACATAGATTTCGATGAGTACATCAAGCAAGGTGAACCTGATAAGAGAGAGAAGGCGACTCTTTGGCGGACCGCTATCGGCCTGCAGGCCGTCGATGGCCTGAAGACGTCCGAATATCTGAAGGAGACGGCCCGTAAGCATATCGAAGGCGAGATAGACATTGACCAGGCCAGGGAACTGATAAAAACTTACTACCAGTCCAAGCAATCCCGTGAGCCGGACGATGACCAGATGCAGGAGGCAGACAAAGTATCGGCCAATATCACAAAGATTCTTTCATCTGCGTCTCTTGACTTTAGTTCACAAGGTATTCTCGCTCTTCATAGGAGAATATTTGAAGGTGTGTTTAAACATGCTGGCAAATTCATGCTTTTTGCGAGGGAAATACGCGTACGACGGCCGTCTTCACCATTCTTTATTTACGGGATATCGGATTTCAGGTAAACAACGATATGTTCGCAAAGCATTCCTGGTACTTCCGCAATGCTTTGGTCCGTGCCAATTACAGGAATGCCGTAAAAGGGATTGACTACACCCCAGTCTATATGGAGCGCTTCTTCCGCAACTTGCTTTTAGGCGAGCATTGGGACTTGCGCAACCGCTATCTGCATATCCACCCTTCGCAGGAATGGAGCGTTCAGCCCAATCTCACAGACCCGACAAGCACGGCATCGTCACCCGACAAGTGCCCGACAAGTAGCCGTCAAGTCTCCGATAAGTTGCACACCAACAATGCCAATATCATTAAGTTGGTGTGTGCGATAAATGACAAACAGTTTTCTGTCAAGGAAATGCTGGTAGAAATGGGGTTAAAGGACCGAGAAAGCTTTTTGAACCTGTACCTTTCACCCGCTATTGGAGAAGGATTTGTCAGGATGCTGTATCCTGATTCCCCCGCCATCCTCGCCAGAAGTATTTGCTTACAGCAAGAGGGCTGGCATTTGTGAATGAACTTAAAAATGAAGCTAAATGATGCCTTCCTGGAATCCTCCCAGAAGGAAGTTGTAAAAAGCAAGTATTCGACCAACAATTTTCAGAAAAATTAATTTCTGCAGATTTCGGAAAGCTGGTTCTGCATATTGTGATTGA
The DNA here is from genome assembly GCA_945948555.1 of uncultured Bacteroidales bacterium. GTDB lineage: Bacteria > Bacteroidota > Bacteroidia > Bacteroidales > UBA932 > Cryptobacteroides. The sequence continues at coordinate 3,505 of CAMFBM010000052.1, forward strand.
TAAAGTAGTGATGCGGCAGCGCGCTGCCGCATCACTACTTGGCGCTTAAGGCCCGTATGGACGATTTTCTGGGAATCTGCGAATCTCATCAGGACGGAACTCCGTTCAGTGAAGAGGAGGTCGCCCTGATCAGGACTCTTGCGGGGAAGTAAGATAGACCGGAGTGTCCGGGACTGAAAACTCCTTGCCTTGTTTTCGGCGGATATTCCCAACCTGAATTACCTGTCTGGCCGAGGTAGTGATGCTTCGGCCATCTTCGCGCAGTTTTACGATGCCGTCGTTGTATTCCTTGCAGACGCCGCTCAGCTTGCGTCCCAGTTCCTTGTAGGAATCGTAGAAAGCGGCGACCCTCTCAATCATATTCTGGGCGGCCTCGTTGATTTTCTGGAGGTTGGTGTCGTGCTGGTATTTCTTCCAGGTCAACTGCATGATTTTCAGGAAAGGCATTATTGTCTGCTCGCTGGTCAGCAGAACGCCCTTGCTGTAGGCTTCCTGCCACAGAAGCGGTTCAGCCGCCATAGCCGTCTGAAGGGCGGCTCCCATCGGCATAAACATTATGACATAGTCACCGAAGGAATTCGGATTTTTCCTTTTCCACCAAACTTTTGTGATGAATCTTCAGGAAATCTTTGTTCCGTTTGCCTCCAGAATACTATAGGACATAATATGTCAACAAATACTATAATCGATTAGAAAGAATCGGAACAAAATATTTTGAGTTAAAATGTTCCTTTGAACAATACCCCTGTGAGTGTTGTCCGTTCAGGAAAAATGCTTACTTTTGTATCGTCAATCGGCTGAGCCGTTTGGCATTACATATTGTGAAAGTGTTTTTCGCAAGTCCTAAGTAGAAAATGTGGTAGTTTTCTTTATAGCAGGACGACTCGGAACAACACTCACTTTCGTATAGATACCTGTGGCAGGTCGCGTTCTGCGTACCCGTACCCCATATCTATCCGAGTGTGGGGTATTGTGTCGTTTATTGCTATAGGGTCTTACCACAACCTTCTACTTGATAAACGAAAGTCAGCTCCACACTTTCTTTGTATATATCCCTTAATATTCTGTAGGAGCTGCAGATGCTTTTAGAAAATCAGTTAATTCTATAAGTATGAAGACAACAATCAACTATTTCGGCAGAATGCTATGCGCATTATTGCTTTGCACAGGACTGGCTATGACCGGCTGTTACGACGATTCAGCCCTTCAGGGGCAGATCGGAAGTCTGAGTGGCCAGTTGAAGGACTACGAGTCAAGACTTGAAGAACTTGAGCGTCTGACTGCCCAGCAGAATACCAACATAGGCTCTCTTCAGACCATCGTCACTGCTCTTCAGGACAAGGACTATGTGACAAGCGTGGCTCCAATTAACGAGGGTGACAAGGTTGTGGGTTACACCATCACTTTCAGCAAGAGCGGTGCTGTCACCATCTACAACGGCAAGGACGGCTATGTTCCGGCTATGGGTGTGAAGCAGGATACCGACGGATTGTGGTACTGGACAGTTGACGGGGAGTGGTTGCGCGATTCGAACGGTGACAAAGTGCGCGCTTCAGCCGTAGACGGAGAAGATGGCGAGCCGGGTACTCCCGGTCAGTCGGGCGTGACACCTCAGATGAAGATAGTTGACGGCTACTGGTATGTGTCATACGACGGCGGCAAGACCTGGGAGGAAGAGACTCTCGGTCAGGCTACAGGTGACAAGGGTTACACCATGTTTGCCGAGGTGACATACGACGAGGAATATCTTTACATCACGATGGCAGATGGTGAGAAACTGACTCTTCCGAGGACATCGACAGGTCAGGAAGTAGAAGGTCCTCTGACCTGGTCTCTTGATAAGGTGACAGAAATTTCAGCGACTTTTTCAGGACATCTTGAGGTCCCAGCTTCCGACCTACCTTTTTCACAGGTAATTGTATATTATTCAGATGCAGAGAACTTCAACATTAATACAGCTAAGAGCGCATTCGCGACTTCTTTTGACAGAGAGCAAAACTTTACCATCACTTTGACGGGGCTGAAATACGGCACCAAGTACAACTATTGCGTGTTGGCTGAGATTAAAACTGAGAAGATTTATGGTGAGATACAGACTTTTACGGCAGCGGTTCCTATTTACGATGATCAGCAGGATCTGAACATGGCTGCCGCAACCGACTTGTCTTCATCGGCTTCCGCGAACTGTTATATGATTTCAAATTCAGGTCTTTACAAGTTCAAGACAGTCAAGGGTAATAGTGATATTTCCGTTGGTAATGTTGCCTCCGCTTCCATCCTTTGGGAAACATTCGGAACATCAACCTCTCCGGAATATTTGGATTTGGTTAGTGGATTCTGCTACAAGGATGGTTATATCGCCTTCCAGACCGCTGATGCATTCAAGGAGGGCAATGCAGTGATTGCAGCCAAGGACGCCGATGGCAATATCCTCTGGTCATGGCATATCTGGTTTACCGACCAGCCACAGTCGCATGTCTATAATAACAACGCCGGCACCATGATGGACCGCAACCTTGGAGCTACTTCTGCTACACCAGGCGACGTAGGTGCTTTGGGCCTGTTGTATCAATGGGGCAGGAAGGATCCTTTCCTCGGTTCTTCGTCAATCAGCAGCAGTACCATAGCCAAGTCCACCATCGCTTGGCCATCTGCAGTTTATTCAGATTCAAGTAACGGTACAATAGCCTACGCTACCGCTAATCCAACTACTTTTATAAGTGATAATATTTATAATGACGATTGGTATTACACCGGAGATTTTTCAACCGACGACACCCGTTGGACCACCTCTGATAAAGCCAAGTCAATCTACGACCCATGTCCAGCCGGTTGGCGTGTTCCTGACGGAGGTAGTAATGGTATATGGTCAAAGGCAGGATTTGGTACCACAACATACGACAGTACAAATGAAGGAATATCTTTCAGCATCTCATCACCTTCCACAACTTGGTATCCTGCTTCGGGTTATCGCAACAACCGCGATGGCGGTCTCGGCTATGTCGGTGACTACGGCAACTGTTGGTCTGCCTCTCCTAGCAGCTACAACGCGTACCGCCTGGACTTCAGCTACAATGGCCGCGTCAGTCCGTCTTACTACAACGCTCGCGCGTGCGGCTGCTCAGTCCGCTGTCTCCAAGAATAACTCTTAATCAGCGTGTTCTGGCAATCCCTGCGTAGCGGGATTGTCAGAACATGCGTTTTGCGGGCTTCTTCTCGCGCCCGGCGCGAGAGAGTCGGCGCGAAGCGCCCCGAAATTATGACATTCAGAGAAATCATAGACAGAGAAGATCAGAACACGGACAGCATCTGGTTGTACCGTGAGGGTATGTTCACCGGCAATCTCAAACGGTCATATATCCCTGTATGGCGTGGTGTCAGTCCTATACTATGCACCCTCGGCTAACTTTTTAAAAAATAATCAGGTGCCTGATTTAGGGAAACAGACACCTGACATCGTTGGAATAATGATTCCCTACGCAATTAGACCACAACCCTTTGCTGATGCTTCCAGGAACCGGCCTTGTTTTTGAGTTTCACGTTCCCTGCAAGTCCGGTGATGAAGAGGATGCCGTCCTGATCAGGACTCTTGCGGGGAAGTAAGATCGGCCGGAAATTTAAAAATGCCAGATACTCAGCCAAAATCGGCACATTTGATACGATTTTGGCTGAGTATCGCGTGTTTTTTGCAAAAATCACTATCTTTGAAGAAAAATTCAGACCATGAGGGACAGTATAATAGGACGTAAGATAGAGAAGGAGGAGTTGGATAAGATATTCAATTCTTCCAGGGCGGAATTTCTGGCAGTTTGCGGAAGACGCAGAGTTGGAAAGACATTTCTTATCAAAGAATATTTTGAGAAAGAGTTGGTGTTTTCCGTATCAGGTCTGGCAAAAGCTAATACTCAAAAGCAGATAAAGAATTTTTATTCTACTCTGAAACTCTATGATTCTTCTTTAACAGAAAAGCCTGGCGATTGGCTGGATGTCTTCAATCTCTTGATTAAATACCTGACCTCCCTTCCGCAAGAGAGGAAAGTGATTCTTCTGGATGAACTTCCGTGGATGGATACCCCTAAGTCTGGTTTTATATCTGCGTTGGAACATTTCTGGAACGGCTGGGCGTCCTCCCGTCGTGATATTGTTCTGATAGTGTGTGGATCCGCAACATCTTGGATGATGGATAACCTGATCAATAATCATGGTGGACTACATAACAGATTGACAAGACAGATATTCCTTGAGCCGTTTACTTTGAATGAAACGGAACAGATGCTGGAATCTTTAGGATTCAATCTGTCTCGCTATGAGATAGCCGAGTATTATATGATACTTGGAGGAATTCCATATTACATGACATTGTTGAATCCCGAAGAAAGTGTTGCCCAGAATATAGATAGACTGATTTTCAAACGTAATGGTGAATTGAAGAATGAGTTTGACAATCTTTATGCTGCTCTCTTCAGAAATTCTGAAAACTATATACAAGTTGCTTCTATTTTAAATTCCAAGCATTCAGGACTTACCAGAAACGAGATTAGGGAAGAAGCGAAACTGCCATCCGGAGGCACCCTCACAAAGATTCTGAAGAATATGGAGTCCTGTGGTTTCATTCGCAGATTCACCTGCCTCAGCTTGGGAAAGACGCAGACTCTTTATCAGCTTGTGGATTTCTTCTCTCTCTTCTATTTCAGATTCAAACAGCACGAAACCGGAAACAAGACAAATTACTGGAGTGCAATACAAGGCACTCAGAAGTTCTATGCCTGGGCAGGACTCGCGTTTGAAAATGTGGCCTTATCTCATATCAGTCAGATAAAGCAGGCATTGGGAATCAGTGGGATAGATTCGGAAGAATATACCTGGCGTAAAGACTCTAATGAGACTGAGGGTGCTCAGATTGACCTGCTCATTGATAGAAAGGACAATACT
>CAMFBM010000053.1 GCA_945948555.1 uncultured Bacteroidales bacterium
TAACTGAACCGCCTCAAATGGGGGTTTACATATAATAACTTTACGAATGAAGAAAACCATAATAGCCGCCGTGGCGGACGACAATGCGATTGGAAGGGACAACGCCCTGCTGTGGCACATCTCCCGGGACCTGAAGTTTTTCAAGAAAACAACTTCAGGCTTTCCTGTCATAATGGGCCGCAAGACATTCGAATCCATCGGAAGGCCCCTGCCGGGACGCCTGAACATAGTCCTGACCTCATCGCAGAGTCCTCTGCCTGAAGGTGTTGTCCGCGCACATTCACTTGAAGATGCCTTCTCTGTGGCCGAAAGCCATTCCGCGGAGAAATGCTTTGTGCTTGGCGGAGTAAAGGTCTATGCCCTGGCGATGGCCTTTGCAGACAGCCTTGTGCTGACCAGGGTCCACACCAGAGTCCCGGATGCCGACACTTTCTTCCCCGAGGTGAATCCCGCTGTCTGGGCAGAGGAATCCCGTTCAGAAACCTTCACGGAGGGCGGTCTGGACTTTGAATTCGTCACCTACAGGCGCATCTGACACCTTACTCAACTGGCAAAACGAACTGACAAACTATGCAAAGAGAAAATTTTTCAAGCCGATTTGGCGTTCTGATGGCTATGGCAGGCTCAGCAATCGGACTGGGCAACCTCTGGAGATTCCCCTATATGGTTGGAGAATACGGCGGAGCAGCATTCATAATAGTCTATATCCTTTTTGTCTTCCTGCTCTCCCTGCCGATTCTCTTCTGCGAGTTCATCGTTGGCCGCCGCAGTCAGACAAACGCCCTCGGAGCCTTCAAGAAACTTGCCCCGGGAACGCCCTGGAAATGGGTGGGAGCCCTTTCTGTGATTTCTCCCCTGATTGTGGTCTCCTACTACAGTGTCATCGGAGGATGGTCGATGGAGTATTTCTTCAAGTCCTGCACTCTCGGATTCACCGACGGAGTGACAGACAGCGAGCTTCACAATCTTTTCAGCAGCTTCATCTCCTCAATCTGGCCTCCGATTGTGGGTCACACGGCCTTTCTGCTCACGACCGCCTTCATCGTGCTCGGCGGTGTCAAGAAAGGAATCGAGAAATTCGGCAAGGTGATGATGCCCCTGCTCTTTGTGGTGATGATTGTCATTGCAGTGCACTCAATGACACTTGAGGGAGCATCTGCCGGTATTGCCTATCTTTTCAAACCCGATTTCTCCAAAATTAACGCGGAAGTCTGTGCCGCTGCCCTCGGACAGTCATTCTTCTCGCTTTCACTCGGCTGCGGAACGATGCTGACTTATGCCTCGTATGTCAGCCGGAAGGAAAACCTACTGAGGTCCTCCGTGTCGATTGCGGTCTCAGACCTTGTTTTTGCCCTGATTGCAGGCTGCGCGATAATGCCGGCCGTGTTTGCCAACGGTCTGAGCCCACAGGCCGGCCCGGGCCTTGTTTTCGAAACCCTCCCGCTCATCTTCTCGAAAATGCCCCTCGGCGGTTTCGTGGCAATCCTTTTCTTTATGTCCCTTCTGATTGCCGCCCTCACCTCGTCAATATCCCTTTTCGAGGTCGGAGTAGCCTATCTCGTTGAAGAAAAGCATATTTCAAGAAAACTGTCCTGCGCCCTGATTTTCCTCGTGACCTGGAGCGTGGGCCTTCTGTGCTCCCTCTCCTTCGGTCCACTGTCGGACTTCAGGATTCTGGGCAACATCATCTTCGACTTCTTCGACAAACTCACGGCCAACTACCTGATGACCATCGGCGGTCTTCTCGTAGTCCTCTTCGTCGGATGGAAGATGAAAAAAACCGATGTCCGCGATGAATTCACCAACGGCGGCTCCATCAGGACAAACAGCCGCATGTTCGGTCCGGTCTATGCAATCATCAGATATGTCGCACCAATCGCGGTCCTGACAATTTTCATATCCAACCTCTTTTTTTAGTAAATATCAACCATTGATGAATATGAACCATTTTCTTTTTCTCGGAAACCTCGGTACCGGCGAAATCATCATCATCGCCCTGGTCGTCCTTCTCCTTTTCGGAGGCAGAAAGATTCCTGAACTGATGCGCGGCCTCGGCAAGGGAGTCAAGAGTTTCAAAGACGGAATGAAGGACATTGAAAAGGAAATCACCGATGTTGACAGTGACGAAAAATCCTGAAGATTGCATTGAAGGAAATGAGCGGAAAAACCCAAGAGAAGGATCAGGAAATGAATTTCTGGGGGCATCTCGAAGCCCTCAGATGGACTCTGGTGCATATTGCCATCGCCTTCGCCATCCTCGTGGTGGCCTCCTTTGCGGCTATGCCCTACCTTTTCGATTCCTTTGTCCTGGCTCCTACAACCTCCGATTTCTTCCTCTACAAGGCTCTCTCGGGACTCTCCAGGCGTTTCCCTTTCCTGCCCGACTTCGGGAATGAATATTTCCGTGTTGAAATCATAAACATCAACGTAGCCTCCCAGTTCACCACCCACATCAGCACCTCCTGCTACCTGGCCCTGGTAATCCTCTTTCCCTACGCCATCTACGAGATCTGGAAATTCATAAAACCGGCCCTCTACAGCAATGAAATACGCAATATGCGCCTTGCCTTCATCCTTGGGACGGTGATGTTCTTCCTCGGCTGCACGGTAGGCTACACCGTCGTCTTCCCCTTCACTTTCCGCTTCCTGGCCGAATACTCCATCAGCGAGTCAATCGTAAACCAGATCAGTCTCAATTCCTACATCAGCAATTTCACCCTGATGATTTTCGTGATGGGCGTTGTCTTCGAACTTCCCCTGCTCGCCTGGCTTCTGTCCAAGATGGGCCTTGTCAACAAGCCCCTCCTGAAAAAATACCGCCGCTACGCAGTGGTCATCCTCCTGGTCCTCTCCGCCATCATAACCCCTTCCGGCGACCCCTTCACCCTCGCCGTGGTCTTCCTCCCCATCTACCTCCTCTACGAGTTCTCCATTCTGCTGGTCAGGAAGGGGTGAGAACTCTCTGACGGAAGGTCTGCCATCTGCTCCATCTGGCTGATTGATGTCCATCTGTCTGCGTCAAGTTTGTTTCCTCCTATAATTATCCTGGGCAAGGATAATTTCTTTTTGTATTTTCACAATTAATATTCATTACTGATACAGCATTATTTGTAAATTTGCAAAAACTTGAACGGAATTGGCCATGAATTTCAATGCTGAAGACCAAAACATTGAATACAAAAGTATTCTGAAGATACGTACCGGTGATAAAGGATTCAGAGAACTTGCTGAAACTTGCGTTGCATTAGCCAATGCACAGGGAGGTCAAATATTCATAGGGATTGATGACAAGACTTTATCTGTAGGCTCCGGTCAAACAATAAGCACTGACGAACAGAACAAAGCAGTCACAAAACTTCGCAGTCTCTGTTTCAGTGTTTCTATGTCAGCATCCGATATACTCTCTGATGAGAACGGAAGCCAATACTTCATTGTCAACGTGTTCCCCAGTATGAAGACCATTGCTTCAACCTCAAGCGGCAAAATATTCATCCGCATCGCCGACAAGTGCGAGCCCGTAAGAACGGAAGATATTCAGCGTCTGGCCGAAGAAAAAGGGGCCTATCAATGGGAAATCAATCCTACGAAGTACTTTTGGAACGAAAATGCTATACTTTATAACCTCAAAACATTTGCCACCGATATCCGCAATTCCCCACGCGTCAAAAACCACATTAAGCAACTTGACGATTTTGAAATAGCCGAAAACTATCATTTAGTTGACGGAAAGAAGTTGACCAATCTCGGAGTTCTCTGGCTCGGGACGCCCAAACAACGCGCAGGAATGTGCTATCCTTTGACCGTGCAGTACATCGTTTACAACGCGATGGAGGAAAAAGTCAGGAAAGAAGAGTGGCACGACCTGAGGATGAATCCGAAAGCACTCCTGCTGGACATCGAGCAGAAAGCCGTAGAACTGACATATTCTTACGAATTTCCCAACGGACTATTCAGAAAGCAGATTCGTCACTACAACCCAAAACTGCTACGAGAGTTGCTGGTAAACGCATTTGCTCACAAGAGTTACACAATCTCCGATGACATTATGATTAAGGTTTACGCCGATCGTCTGGAAATATCCAACCCGGGAGGTCTGCCGCTAGGCATTTCAAAAGAGAACATCCTCCATACGAAGCACCGACGTAATCCAAATATGATTGAGATAATGAGTGCTCTTGAACTTATGGAGGGTGAAGGCTCCGGGTACGACCTCATTTACGAACTCAATGCCAAAGAAGCCAAACTTCCTCCTATGATTGATTCCACATACAATGAATTCAGAGTCACACAGATGGCGGAAATAATCGATGTCGATTTACTTCCGCTGCTTGACTATGTAATGCAGAACTACCAGCTTACCCAAAAATCATTTATAGCATTCGGCATTATTGCTCGTGAGAGGAAAATATATTCCACTCAGTTGACAAAAGAGCTTCAACTCGCTGGAGATGACAGGTTGAGAAGCTATGTTGACAAGATTCTTGCCGATGGTCTTATCACCAAATCTGGAAAAGGTAAGGCAAACCAGTTCCAAGTCAATCCTCAACTTATCAAAAATTCCAAGGCCAACATAAAGACTTCACTCAAGACAATAGAGCCGTATGCACTGAAGGCATTGATTAAGGAAGATTTGAAGAAACACCCAGGCTCAAGAATATCAGAGATTTCTTCCAGAATACCTGATGTAGAACTAAAGGAGGTACGTAAAATGGCATACTCAATGGTTGGAGAAGACCTCGTAACAGATGGTGCCAAGACGAACAGAATTTATTTTCTCAAAGACGGCAGAAAATAAAAGAACCGAAAAAGAATTTGAAAAAGAAAAAAGATAAATCACTGTTTTTCGATTGATTAACTCTTTTTTCTCCTTTTTCAAAACCAACATCTGTCCGAAAAAGAAAATGAATCCGCAAATGAAGTACAAGATGATAGTGCTGAACCTTGACGGCACATTGACAAATGACAACAAGGAAATCACTGGGGAGACCGTCTTCAACCAGGTGCTTGAGCCGTCGCTGTTTCCGCTGCTCCACAAGGAAGCCGTCGAGGCCGGGATGGAAATCCTGACCTACCAGGGAGAGGCGATCGCCGCTTCGCGGGGGAAGAACAAATATGTACTGCACGAGGCCTTCATCAACAAGATGCCTGTCATTGAATATGAGGACTTTCTGTCACAGGTGCGGCATCCTGTCAACAAATGCCTGATAGTCGGAGACCCAAAGCCCCTCCTGAAAAAATACCGCCGCTACGCAGTGGTCATCCTCCTTGTCCTCTCCGCCATCATAACCCCTTCCGGCGACCCCTTCACCCTCGCCGTGGTCTTCCTCCCCATCTACCTCCTCTACGAGTTCTCCATTCTGCTGGTCAGGAAGGGGTGAGACAGTATAGCGGCAAGTCCAATCTGATGGCCTGACGGGTTACTTCCTCCTTCAAATATATTGCAAAATCAGGAAAAGACACTGATGATGAAGGGAATGCATTTGCAGAATTCACAAATTAAAACTATTATTGCCGATAATATGAGAACACTTACAATCACGGCAATGCTATTGACGGTTATGTCCTGCACCTCACAGACAGTGTGGGACATAACTGATTACGGAGCAATCGGAGACGGCCTTTCCGACAACACACTTGCAATCAACCGAGCGGTCAGCCTGTGCTCGCAGGCGGGAGGGGGCACGGTGCTGATTCCAGAAGGCGACTTTGTCAGCGGTACGGTATTTCTGAAATCGGGAGTCACCCTGAAACTTGAACAGGGAGCAAGGCTTTCCGGCAGTCTTGACCTGGATGCCTATGCCAGCTACATTCCATCGAAAGACCTCTCCCGCTACGATAGCGGAACAGGAACCGCCAACCAGAACTGCGCTTCGGATTCCTCCTGGTGCAGGGCATTGATCATCGCAGCAAACACCTCCGGAGCAGCCATCCAGGGTCCGGGCATCATCGACGGGAGAAACATTGAAGACCCTGAAGGAGAAGAGGGAATACGCGGACCCCACACCATTATCATCGCCGAGTCCGGCAACCTGAGTATCAGCGACATAACCATTGTCAACTCCGGGAACTATGCCATCCTGGGATATGAACTGGACAATGCACGTTTTGAAGATGTCAATATTTCCGGAGGCTGGGACGGAATCCATCTCAGGGGTGCCGTGAATTCAGGTATATTCAACAGTCGCTTCACAACCGGGGATGACTGCATCGCAGGAGGCTGGTGGGAGAACTTCACCATCAGAGGCTGCCACCTCAACTCCTCCTGCAACGGAATCAGGATGATAATGCCGTCCGAGAGACTTTCCATCAGGGACTGCCTCTTCGAAGGGCCGGGACTCGCTCCCCACAGGACATCCTCCTCCACGGGAAAGCCTATGCTCTACGGAATTAGCCTTGAGCCCGGCGGATGGGGTCCCGCTCCCGGCCGGCTGGACAGGATTTCCATCTGTGGATGTTCATTCCTGAAGACCCTCTCCCCAATTTCCGTCACGCTGCAGGACGACAACAGCTGCGGGAAGATTCTCATTGAGAACTGCACCGCCCTGAACACCTGGAGAATGGCCCTGTCAGTGAAAAGCTGGGGCACTGCCCGCACCGACAAGGTCACAATCAGGAACTGCCTCTTCAATTTTGACGGCATACCCGACCCGACAATCCCTGAAAAGATGGCATCCCTGCCTTTCGACCAATGGCCCTACTTCCCTTCCTGGGGAGCCTGGTTCAGAAACATCGGCGAGGTCATCATCAAGAACACCTCTTTCACCCTCAACGGCAGGGACTACCGCCCCGACATCCTCTACGACAATGTCGGGAAATGGTAATTCCCAACTGGCAGTATTAATTACCAATCGGCAATGGTATTTCCCAACTGTCTTTGTACTGTCATTCACGGATATTTTTTTCGTCATTCCTGGATATTTCGCCATTCCCGGATATTTCGTCATTCCCGGCTTGACCGGGAATCTCTCTGAGGAATAGATGCCCTCGTCAAGGCCGGCCCCTACGATAAATGGGACGGGCAATCAATGGAATTTCTCCTCAATGAAAATACAAAATAGTTCATGAATGAAGAAAAATATCCTATACAGATTGGGCCAGGTTCTGCAGGTAGTTTGGCAGAGCAGTGAAACTGAATTTGTCCTCAAAAACCCACCTCCTTGAGGACAAACCCGGGATGGAACTCTTCCCGTCCTCAAAATAGGCCCTCTGTGAGGACGGCAGAGCGATAGGGCTGCACTTGTGTCGTCTCTTTCCCATGGTGCTTTGAAAGCAAACTCCTAAGCACACGATGTCCTCTATGGCCATCTCGCGTGGCGAATGAGGTAAAATTGTGATGAGCCCCAGACATGGCCAAATAGGAGCATAGCTTGCTCAAGCTTATCTGGCGTGCTCACTGGTTTCATTATACACGGAAGGATATGCTCCGGCTGTACTCGGCACGATATTGAGATTAAAGATGCCCGAACAGTTCAAAAATGACGCGGGAGAAACGACTGATTTCGGCCTCGTAGCAAAAAAAACCACTGACGCACAAGTAGCAGTCAGTAGCTGTAAGTTTCTACCAATAGAACATTACGATTGTAAAAACAGCAATGATTACTTAATGGCATTAAGTTCCTCGATTGACAATCCGACGCATTGCGAAATGGTCTCAAACGGCAATCCCTGCGCAAGCATATTCCTTGCAATGGCAATTTTACTTTCCATTTCGCCTTCTTTACGGCCTTCTTCACGGCCTTCCTCACGCCCCTCCGCAAATCCCCGGTCGTGATGTATTTTCATCCGATACTGCAAGTCACGTTCGTTCTTCATAGCTGACATGTATTCGTTGAACTTTTCCTTTGAGAAAGCAGCAACTAGTGTAACGTCTTAACGACATATAGAAATTAACATTCAACGATCTTCGGGT
>CAMFBM010000054.1 GCA_945948555.1 uncultured Bacteroidales bacterium
AAATATATCATTACCAAGGGTGCTGACAGAACTGTCAGCGGACGCTATTTCGTCAACGGAAATGACAATACTCTGCGTAGCGGAGAAACAGATCTGAAGGGTGAAACAATCACTCTTACGGTTGACGGCGAATGTAAAACAACTGTTGATGCTGCAGGTGCCAAAGGCCTTTATGTCGCAGTTCTTCCGGAAAGTTCGCAGAACACCTACACCGTCATTACTGACAATGGCTTCTATTCATTCGCTTCTACATCTGCAAAAGAATTCAATTTTGGAACAATCAAGAAAATTCCTCTCAACCTGGCCTCATCAAAAGCGGTCAAAACAGCTCCGGAAGCCCTGTATGTAGTAGGTGATGCAACCACAGCAGGCTGGCATGCTGCAAAAGCAATTGCTCTTAACAAGGTTGAAGGCAAAAACAAGTATAAAATCGAGAATATTCCACTTCTTACTGGTGGCGAAGGCTTCAAGTTCCTCACCACCAAGAAAGATGATTGGAAAAATGTATTTGTAAATGCTGGCGACAACAAACTTGCTTACTATGTAGATGTGCCAGACGTCAAGGATATCAAGTTCACGGTTGACAAGAATGGATGTTATGACATCGTAGTGGACTTTGATGCCTTCACTGTAACAACTACTTTTAAGACTGAGTTCCCGAGAGTGATGTCTCATAAAAAGGAGAAGACTTATTGGATGCTTCCTACCGGAAACGAGGGCGAGTTCAAGGCCGCTGCGTTCCTTGGATATGGCGATGAATATCACGATTTCTATATTTATGAAGGTGATAATACATATCATGAAGCCGATTTCAGAAAAATAACTTCATTTGCGAAGGAAAATAATTATGCTTATACCGGTCCAGTCAGCTTGGATGCTTCTACCGACAAGGGCTGGTGGATTTCTGATAATAACAATCAGACCCCAAGGTACTATGACATCACTCTGAACAAGACAGCCGGCACAGTAACAGTCAAATTCGCCCAGGGCAAGAATTTCTGGCTTATTGGTGATCCTTTCAATGGCTTCAATGCAGAAAAAAAGGAAGAGTTCAAGGCAACTGCAGATGCGAACGGCATCGTTACCTGGGAAGTAACTACCACTAAGAAAGGTGAGTGGAAGATTTGCGGAGAATATAACTTGTCAGAGATAAATAAATTCTGGGAGGGCGAATGGTATTATTCAACAGATACCCCATTCAATTGGAGCTTGGATGGTGGAAATAACTACACAACAGAAACTGAAACAAAAGAATTTGAAGTCAATGTCTTCTGCGGAGACCAGAAATGGCAATTCAATGAGACCGGCACGTTCAAGATCGTTTTTGACAGCAAGAATCTTAAGATAAAAGTTACCAAGAAATAGGAACTATGTTGTAATAATCTCAGACCTTATTCTTAATTTTATCACTCGGATGGCAAAGGCAAATATGCCAGCCGTCCGGGCTTTTCATAAAACATTACTATAAATATGACAAAAAAATCACTCTTGACCCCGCTTTTACTGATGGCTTTCGGCTGCAGCCAGAATCAGGGAATCATCTACCAGAATGACAGTTTCACATGGCAGAAAGACACCATATCCCTCAATGACGGAAGCATAAAAGCCTATGCTCCGGACTCATATACCATAATATCCAATTATCCCGAAGCCGAATTCCCGGACGGAAAATGGACAAGAAGCCGCGACCTCTCCCACTATCCGACCTACACGGCACCGACCAGGATGGAAGAGGCACTGTTCAACCTCGCCCTCGAAGAGGTCTCCATCGCCGTGGAACCCGACTCAACCCTCCGCACCGGCAAGGAATGGAGCGGAGTATGGACACGCGACATCAGCTACAGCATCCTCCTGGGAGTATCACACCTCCAGACTCAGGCATCCATCAACAGTCTTGTCCGCAAGGTTGACGCCCTGGGACGAATCATCCAGGACACCGGCACGGGCGGAAGCTGGCCTTGCTCCACCGACAGGAACATCTGGGCTGTGGCAGCCTGGGAAATCTACAAGGTGACAGGCGACAGTAATTGGCTTGAATACATATACCCTATCATCAAGCGCAGCCTTGAGGACGACATCCTCGTAAGCCTCGACCCTCAGACCGGCCTGCTCAGGGGCGAATCCAGCTACCTTGACTGGAGGGAGCAGGAATACCCACGCTGGATGACTCCGGTGGACATCTACACCAGCGAAAATCTCGGAACGGAATGCGTCCACTACCGTGCTTTCAGCATCCTTGCAGAATTGGAGTCCATGTTCGGAACTGCTGAAGATGCTGCCCGCTACAGTGCCATTGCAGAGGGCATCCGTGAGGGCATCAACAAGTACCTATGGATGCAGGACAAGGGCTATTACGCCCAGTTCCTCTACGGACGCTCCTATTTGAGCGCATCACCTCGCAGCGAAACCCTCGGAGAGGCCCTGGCCATCCTCTGGGGCATTGCATCAGAACAACAGGCTGCCTCAATCTGCTCTTCTGTACCGTGCCAGGACTATGGTACAGCCTGCTTCTTCCCGAACATTGCAGATATGCCTCCTTACCACAACGATGCAATGTGGCCTTTCGAGCAGGCATATTGGATGAACGCCTGCAAGAAGGCAGGCAACTCCGCCGGCGTGATGCACTCCATCGCTGCGATTTCTCGTCTTGCTGCCTTCTGCCTGACCAACAAGGAGAATATGGTCATCTATGACGGACGCTGGCAGGGCACTGCAATCAACTCTTCCCGTCAGCTCTGGAGCATTGCCGGCAACCTCGGAATTGTCTATACCGTCCTCTTCGGCATCGATTTCCAGCCTGAAGGTCTGCATTTCGCTCCATTTGTTCCAAAAGAAATGGCTGGAATAAGGCGTCTCGAAGGATTCCGCTACAGGGGAGCCATCTACGACATCACTCTCGAAGGCTATGGCGACGGCATCCGCTCCTTTACCATTGATGGAGTCAAGTCAGAACCGTTCCTCAGCGCCGGAGCAGAAGGACAGCATCAGGTCCACATTGTCCTCAGCGGTCATCAGAAGAAGTCCTCAGTCAATATGACAGCCAATGCCTATTCACCTCTCACTCCTGTTGTCTGCCTGCAGGCTCCTGAGACAAACTCATCCGCCTCGCTAGTCTGGTCTCCGGTTGAGAATGCAGTTTCATACAAGGTACTTTGCAATGGAGTTGAGGTGGCAACTGTACAAGGTTGTGCAGATGGGGCGGCATCTTGCAGTTTTGACCTGACATCAGACGGTGAGTATCAGGTGATTGCAATAGGGGAGAACGGCTATGAGTCCTTTGCCGGCGAACCTGTAAGTCATTTCCGGACGACCATCCTGTCAGACATCGTAAGCGGGAAGATGGAATCCGGTCCATATTCAGGCTATATCGGTCACGGCTATGTTGACCTTGCTCTGGACAAAAACACCGACATCAGCTTTACCGCCAGCATTCCTGAAGACGGACACTACCTGATAGACTTCATCTACAGCAATGCCAACGGTCCGATCAACACGGAAAACAAATGCGCCATCCGCACCCTCTATGTTGACGGCCTGCGTCTTGGCCCTGTCGTGATGCCTCATTGCGGGACAGGTGCCTTCGACATCTGGCGCCTGACAAATCCTCTTGAAGCTGACCTGACAGCGGGAGAACACACTTTCCGTCTTGTCTATCAACCGGAGAATTGCAATATGAATATCCTCACCAACAGCGCAGCCATCGATCAGGTCCGCCTTCGCGGCCTGTAAGGGGAGAGTTTGGTTAATTATTTGACTATCAGTTTGAATTCTCCAGGTTTAAGGTTAAATGTAATTGCATTGTGATTTTCGTTGTCGGTGGTCACGTTGTATGACCCGGAGCCAATAGCGCTGAAAATCCCATACTAATGAAACGGAAGACGCTGCGCAAGTGAACAGATCTGTCATTAAAAGTACAGATTATCTTGACGCAGTACGGCGGGACTTCTTTTTCGAGATTTTGGAGTTTACGACCAGATCCAGCACTTTGTAGAAATCGGCTGTCTGGGTCCGGCGTCCGTAAACGCTGTCTGTCTTGAAAGCGACTACCATATCTATTTCTGGAAGTACGACTATGAACTGTCCCATTGAACCTCTGGCTATGTAGCCTCCGTGGTACTGCCAGTCGTTCTGCTCGGATTCATCATCGAAAAGCCACCACATATAGCCGTAACTGTAGCGGTCCTTCCTGTGGGGTGGCTGCATCGCAGAGAAAGGGGTGACGGGAGTGGTCATTTCCTTCACCCAGTTCTCTGAAATGACCTGCCTGTCTCTCCAATGCCCTTTTCGCAGCATCAGATATCCAAGCCTTGCCATATCTCTTGTGGAAAAATGGAAATGATAGGCAGGATATCTGGAAACACTCAAATCCCCAGTTTTTTTCTGGATGGACCGGTCCCAGTCTTCCATTTCAATCGGGATGGCAATGTCATCGTTGAGGACGTCATAGATGTTTTTCCCGGTCATTATCTCAAAAGCAGCCCCTGCCGCGTTGAAATCCCAGTTGTTGTAGAGATAGTAAGTACCGGGCTTCTGAGTCCCTCGAGGGGGAGCGAAAGCCAAATCGTCACCGGCATTCGATGCAGGATGGTAAACTCCCGAACGGGCTGTAATCATCGGTTCTTTCCTCAATGAGGAACCCGAAAGCCTCCATCACTGTAGCGTAGGGCTGAGGGAAAGTGCGGAACTCGCTCCCCTTCTCCATCTTCACCATTTTCTCTAGAAGATCCAGTTCCCTCTGAGGAAGGCAGCGCAACCATTCGTCCGAGCGGTTGATGATATAGTCGGTCAGCCCTGTGGCCATCTCGGACTTCCGCAGACTGGACTTCAGCTCACAGCCGAGCAAATCCCCAAGATGGCTGAGCTGAATCTTGGTATGAGGCATTAGTGACTGGTATATGAATTCAAGGTCTTGTACTATCATAACTGAATAGTGTTAAGGATTTTTTTCTTGCATAGGTTTATCCCCTCGGCCATATTTCTTGGGTGTCGCAAATTTTTCGACTACCGATTCTCCGGCGAGTTCTTCCCGTAAGGCATTGTTGATTTGTTGAAAAATATTGGCGGGTATAATATATTATGATTTCCTCACATAGGAATACACAAATATAGGCATCTTTTCAGGATACACAACACTAGTTTTGGCAATGGTGAAGCAACCCACGGTTAAATATACACCACATCTATATTTCTTTCCTTATGTATTATATATGATTCATTATGAATAATACTACAATTCCAACAATAAAAATATCGACATTCGCGAAGATGTTTACCGCTTCCTTTCCATCAAGGCGGCTGACGGTCTTGACTATTTCATACTTGAAGCCAAATATTTTGCGGGAAACGGCATAGCCGATGCCAATCATTGATCTTCGTGCAGGAGGTACGTTCTGGCCAACTCCTCTTTTTTGGTGTCAGGCATTGCATTGAACCCTGCGTCCAGTATCTCTTTGTACAGCGGTTTCTTGGCCGTCACTACATACTTGACATCCCGATCGTTTATCTGTGCCGCGATGTGGATATTTCCCGACTCGGTTCGCTCAAAACGGAGATTCTTAACCCGGGTTCCATCCGAAGTTGCAAACGAGAATACCTCCTTGCCGGGAATAGCGATGCCCAAGTCGGGATTGAGTTCCGCAAGGCGTGCTGCAATAAGTTCAATATGGAACGAGTCCACACGGTTGCGTCGGGCCGCATCAACGAATATAGAGATCCCCCTCCGCACATCTTCGATAACGCCTGCAGGGTTCCTTACGGAATTGTTTTTCCCCAGACGGATTAAATCTTCATCCGATATGTCGGCGATCTTTCCGCCAATTGACAGACAATGATTCCGTTCCGCCTCACGCCCGTTGGTCGCAATGATGAATGTCATATCGTATGCAGGTGCAAGGTGCCACTCGCCGTCGCGGTCCATCAAGAACGAGAAGTTTTTATTATGGTCGTCTGTGTTGTTGGCCAAAACATTGAAAACGGCCCTGCGGAACAGTTCGTCGATTTCGGATTTGGGAACGGAGAGTTCACGAGCCGTGCGGAAAATTTCCTCGTAACTGTCGGCATCGGGTGCTATGGCAGCCAGGGTCTGTGTGAAGATTTTTCGGCCGTCTCTACGGTCGAAGCGCCGCGTCAGAAAATGACGCACCCCCTCTACCTCAATCAGACGGCTGGGCATCATATTGATACCGGCGGCTGTGGCCATATCATAATAGGTCATCTCGGTCTCCGAGAGGGCGTGTTCGGGCGTGTTGAACTTGATGATGCAGTGTTCGTATGCGGGGTCGGCTGTCGTCTGACCGCTATGAAAAGAGCCGTCCGGTGCAATGGAGACAATCGCTTTCATCTGTCGGCCGCCTGCGGAGGTCCCGATGGTTAAAAGCGCTCTCCGCGTGAGCGGTTCTCCGGGGGCGATTGAAACATCGGCAAGACGATGTTCCACCAATTTCGCCTGCTCGTACAAAGCATCTATCTTCACAGTCTGGTCGTCATAGAATCCGCTTTCTATAATAGGAGCGAACTCCAAAGCTCCAATGGCTCGCCGACCGATGAACGAGAGTTTTGTCAGCGGGGTCTTGTCTTTCTCGTGCAGACCCTCATCGGTAAACCATTGGTCAAATAGGTCGTTACCCCACTTGTCGGGAAGCGAATCGGACAAAAACGGCGGAAGCCCCTGATATATTTTTGGTTCACGAAGTCCTGTGATGCCGATAGCCGAAGATTGCATACCTTTGGGATAAGTTATGGGTGCCAGGTCATACGGTTCACTGAAATACTCCGGCGAGAACCAGAATGTACTGACCTGCAATCGCTGATTCCACGACAAAATGCCGATGGATCTCCCCCAAAGAGATACCACTATGCGTTGGGGGTTATTGTTGTGCTTTGTTGCCATGTCTTACTCGTTTCCTGTTTGAAATGGTGGAATATGGAGATTCAGGCACGTCCGGAATCAGTGAATCGAGATTTTCTATAAGTCCGGTGTACCGAAGCAGGGAGATGAGTGTCTGTGCCGACACATTGCCGGCCGAGCCCGACTCGAATTTGTGAATGGTCATCTTCGACACGCCTGCCTTCTCGGAGAGAGCCGCCTGTGTAAGTCCCAGAGCAATACGGTACTTTCTGAACCGTTCCCCAAGCATCTGAATAATCTCTATGTCCGAATATCTCTTAATCATAGCGCTATATTTGTTTGCAAATATAGCAAAGTTTATATTAAGATGAAAATTATGCTATAAAATAAATTATGCTTTACTTGTTGCAATGTTTTTTTACAAGGATTCCAGACGTGACTGCAAACGAAAAAACGGCCCCAAAAACTAGAGCCGATGATAAAAAACGATGAGTATGATCGGGAAAATAATCTGAGTTTTTCAATTTCGTATACCTAAAACTCTTGTTTTTCCATTTTTGGCTTAGTCGGGCGACCTCTTTTGCGGGTTGTTGACTTAGCCTTGGAGATGTAGACTGGGAGCTCAGCCGTCCGCGAAGCCGAAGGTCTTGCAGATATCGACCTGAGAGCCGACGAACGGGGTGATGACCTTCATCTTTCGTTATTTGAAGGACGAAGCAAATAATAAAAAATCTTACCTTTACGTCAATAGTTCGTTAAATTTTCCAGGCCCTAAGCGGCCCTGGCAGTAAATAAAACC
>CAMFBM010000055.1 GCA_945948555.1 uncultured Bacteroidales bacterium
GCTCTCTTATTGTTTTCTCGGTACTTAGTTGTACTTCCTTGTACTTAGTCTTTCAATATTTTCAATGATCTGAACCGTTTCTTTCCGAAATGGGCTGCAAAGATACGCACTTTTTATCAACTTCCAAATTTTTCTTGATTTTTTTCGCATATTTTTTCTACTTTTGCCCTCTCGATGGAGAACAGGATTTCATATTTGAGCATTTTCGGAGTTTTTGCGAAGATCGGAGCATTCACAATAGGTGGAGGCTATGCAATGATTCCGCTGATTCAGAAGGAGATTGTCGGCAGGGGATGGCTCAGGGATGAGGATTTTCCCGACATCATTGCCCTCTCCCAGGCTGCTCCGGGAATACTTGCCGTGAACATATCCATTTTTGTGGGCTACAAACTCAGGGGCACTCGCGGAAGCCTTGTGGCAACTCTTGGAAGTGTCCTGCCCTCATTTCTTATCATCCTGTCGATTGCTGCCCTGTTCACTGGCTATCAGGATAATCCTGTGGTAATCAGGATATTCAAAGGCATTCGTCCTGTGGTGGTTGCCCTCATAGCCGTGCCGATGGTCAGAATGATGAAGAAAGCCTGTGGCAAATGGTGGTCCTGGCTCTTCCTTTGCGCCGCCTTCGGACTGACTGTCTTCCTGAAGATTTCACCTATATATATATTGTTGTGCACAATCGTCGTCTCCCTCTGCGTCGCGGCGTGGAATGAGAAACGATCGAAAAAGGAGGGGGAGAAATAATGATATATATACAATTGTTCCTGACTTTCTTCGTGATCGGCCTGTTCACAATCGGTGGAGGCTACGCAATGCTTTCAATCATTCAGGGACAGGTCGTCGGGGTGCATGGCTGGGTTGACACAAAGACTTTTACGGACATAGTGGCTGTCTCGCAGATGACCCCGGGCCCGATTGGCGTCAATTGCGCAACCTATGTTGGCTACAGTGTCCTTCATGAGACTGGTGCAAGTGAATTTTTCTGTGTTCTCGGTTCGTTCACAGCCACCACTGCCGTTGTCCTTCCGTCATTCCTTATTGTGCTGGCCCTTTGCAGGGTTTACACAAAATTCTCCAGAAACAGAATATTCGAGGGAATGATGTCTGGACTGAAGCCTGTCGTGGTTGGTCTGATAGGTGCCGCTGCAGCTCTTCTGATGACGCCTGACAACTTTCCTGACTGGAAAAGTTGGGTGCTGTTCGCCCTGGCTGCTGCAGTTTCCCTGATCTGGAACACCAGCCCGATTTTAATCATTGTCGCGGCAGGAGCAATAGGATATTTAATTTACTGATTCCCGGGAGGGAAATTCAACAGGAAGATATGGACTGGTTACGGGAAATATTTGTCGAACAGACTTTCATTCAGGCGATTCTCGTCCTGAGCATAATTTGCGCAGTGGGACTGATGCTTGCAAAGGTCCAGGTCAAGGGAATCTCCCTCGGGGTGACCTTCGTGTTCTTTACGGGAATCCTTGCCGGGCATTTTGGAGTGAAGGTCAATCCCCAGATGCTCCTTTTTGCCCAGAATTTCGGACTGGTCCTGTTCATATACTCTCTTGGAGTGCAGGTTGGACCGGGATTCTTCTCGTCATTCAAACAGGGAGGAGTCAAGCTTAACGTTCTCGCCACGAGCGTCCTTGTCGCAGGTTCTGCGATGGCCTTGCTGCTGGTACCATTGACGGGGATATCCCTGCCGGATATGATGGGCCTCCTTTGCGGTGCGGTCACCAACACTCCAATGCTGGGAGCCGGTCAGCAGGCACTCCTTCAGATGGAGCCTGGGAATGCTGCCGGTGCGAACAATATGGCACTTGCCTGTGCGGTCGGATATCCGATGGGAGTGATGGGAGTGATGCTCTGCGTGATGGTTCTCAATGCGATTTTCGGGAAAAGGAGAGCAGGCAGGCACGCGGATGATGGTCCGAAGAACACCTTCGTCAGCGAGTACCACGTCAGCAATCCCGCCATCTGCGGGATGAGCATCAGGGAACTGATGCAGCATTCGACCCACAAATTTGTCATCTCAAGGGTCTGGAAGGACGGGAAAGTCAGCATCCCCACCTCGGAAACTGTCATAGACAGGGGTGACCACGTGCTTGTCATCTCGGAGCCCTCGGACATAGAGTTCATCAAGACCCTTTTCGGGGAGATGGACAAGAAGGACTGGAACAAGAAAGACATCGACTGGAACAGCATAGACAGCCAGCTGGTCTCCCGCCACATCCTGGTCACGAAACCCAATCTCGATGGGGTGAAGCTCGGTTCTCTCCGCCTGCGCAACAACTATGGTATCAATATTACAAGAATCAACAGGGCAGGAATAGACTTGCTTGCCTCTCCGGGGCTCAGGCTCCAGATGGGAGACAAACTGACCATAGTGGGAGAAACAAGGGCAATTGACAATGTCGCCACAATCCTTGGCAACCAGGAGAAACAACTCAATACGCCAAACCTTTTTGCAATCTTCCTCGGTCTGGCAATCGGCCTTGTTGTCGGTTCCATCCCTCTGATGATTCCGGGAATGAGTATGCCGATAAAACTTGGAATAGCCGGAGGACCAATCATAGTCGGCATCCTTTTCGGTGCATTCGGCCCGAGGTTCCACCTGTCCATCTACACTACCCGAAGCGCTAACCTTATGCTCAGACAGCTGGGTCTTGTCATCTACCTCGCCGGACTGGGGCTCGGGGCAGGGGAGAGATTCTTCGAGACCATCTTCAGGACGGAGGGGCTCATCTGGCTTGGGGTAAGTTTTGCCCTTGCTGTCGTGCCGGTGCTCCTGGTGGGATTCATCGCATCGAAATGGCTCAAGACCGATTATGCGGACAATGTCGGAATGCTCTGCGGAAGTATGGCCAACCCAATTGCCCTGAATTACGCCAACACCACAACCGATTCCGATGAGCCTGCCGTGGCCTACGCAACTGTCTATCCTTTCTCAATCTTCCTGAGGGTGATTTCAATCCAGCTGATTATCCTTCTTTTCTCCTGACATTGGGTTGTTCTCGCCATTCCTAAGTATTGTCAGGATTTGCGTCTGAGAGTAAGGAAGGCAAGGGCAAGATAGCCCACAATCAGGAGGGTATGCACTCCGAATTTCGCAAGGAAAGGCCAGGAGAGCACCGAGGAAACCTCTTTGCTGAAAAATGCAGCGTCAATTGCCAGGGAACATCCGTAAATCCCGAGCATCAGGGCAATCATCCCTGCAATCCGCCCCCAGCAGTATGGAATCGGGTAATATTTCTGCCCGAGGACTGCGCAGACAATGAACATCACGAGGTAGCTCGCAAGGTGGGCGAAAGCCGCTGCCCAGTAGGAATACAAAGGCATAAACAGCACATTCACCACCACCGTGACAACAAGCCCGCTCAGAGTTATGTAAATGGCCATCGATGTCTTCCCCGACAGTTTGTACCACATTGAGACGTTGAACTGCATTCCGAGCAGGATGTAGGACATCAGCATTACCGGCACAATTCCGATTCCGGAGCGGAAGTCCTTGCCCAGAATCAGGGAGATGACGTCAATGTAAAGAATCACCCCGAGGAAAATCAGTCCGCAGAAAGCGGTGAAATATTCCATCACTTTGGCGTACAGCTCCCTGGAGTTCCTGTCGGCAGCCCTCTGAAAGAAAAAAGGCTCGGCTGCAAAGCGGAACATCTGGATGAACAGCGACATGATTACGGACAGTTTCACGGCTGCCTGGTAGATTCCCAGGCTTGACCTCCACGCTTCTGCACTGTGGTCGAAGAAACGGAACAGGATTCTGTCAAGGAAGTCATTGACCACTCCCGGCAGGCCGGCAATCATCAGCGGGATGGAGTATGCCATCATTTCCTTCAGAAGTTTTCCGTTGAATTTGAATGACATATGCAGCAATGTCGGCAACAGGAGCAGCCCGCAGACGATGCAGCTGGTGAAAATCGCGAAAATTACA
Source organism: uncultured Bacteroidales bacterium (assembly GCA_945948555.1). GTDB lineage: Bacteria > Bacteroidota > Bacteroidia > Bacteroidales > UBA932 > Cryptobacteroides. The sequence goes on from CAMFBM010000055.1 coordinate 3,935, forward strand.
TAGCTGAAATCCGGTGTGGGCGACACGAAATATAGCAGCCAGCAGTCCGACCCTCCGAGTTTAGTCACATCAACTCCCCGGGTGGCCGCGAGGGATGCGCAATATCCTGAAAATGGGAAAAACAACAGGATATTGACAGCAGTTTCCGTGATGATTTTCACAGTCTTGAGGACGGCAAATTTCAATGCCTTGTGCTCCTGCCGGAGTTTTGCGAAGAGTATGGCCGTAATGCTGTCGATGCACAGAATCCCTCCGACATACATTATGCAGTTTTCATAGCCTCCGTATCCGAGCCCTCCCGCAATAGGTCCGGCGAAGGCAATAAGGATGGCAAGTATGGTGAAACTCAGCCCCGAGACCGCGCTCAGAGCACTGGTGAAGACCGAGTCGGAATCGGCTCCGCTCCTGCTTGCAAATTTGAAACAGCCGGTCTCAAGTCCCATTGTCAGAACAACTTGCAGCACGGCAATATATGCCATGAACTCCGTAACCACCCCGTAGCTTGCCGTTGTGAGAAGCCTGGTGTAGAACGGTACGAAAAGAAAATTTATGATTCTGGCGAGTATGGTGCTCAAGCCGTAAATCGCCGTTTCGGAGGCGAGTTGTCTGATTGGATTTGCCATAGGGCTGCAAAATTAAGTATTTTTCCTATTTTTGCAGTCCGTATATAGGAATATATATAGGTATATTTAACATATTAAATATTTACACCATGAAAAACATTGTTTCATATATCATTATGTCAGCTTTGCTGATGATGGCTGCGGTTTCGTGCAAATGCTCCGGAAATGCCGTTGACGGCGACGGGAGTGCAGATCTCACCACAAAGGCGGACAGCACTTTGGCAGCCGACAGCCTCGTTGCAGCGGACAGCGCAAAAACAGATTCAACTATGACTTTCAATCCGGCAGAACTTCCTGAGGAACCGATCTTCGACATCGTGACCAACCTCGGAACAATCAGGGTGAAACTCTACTCAGGCACCCCGAAACATCGCGCGAACTTCATTAAACTCGCGCAGGAGAATTTCTTTGACGGAATCATCTTCCACCGTGTGATCAACGGCTTTATGATTCAGGGCGGCGACCCGCTCACGAAGGATCCGTCAAATGCAGACCTTTACGGAACCGGTGGCCCGGGCTACACCGTGCCTGCGGAATTCGTTCCGGAGTACCGCCACAAAAAGGGCGCGCTTGCTGCGGCAAGAAAAGGGGATATGGCCAACCCGAAGAAGGCTTCATCAGGTTCCCAGTTCTACCTTGTTCAGGACGAGTATGCATGCAGTCAGCTTGACGGGCAGTATACTGTCTTCGGAGAGACTGTCGAGGGACTGGATGTCATTGACAAAATAGCCGCAGTCCCGACAGACAGGCGTGACCGTCCGATGACCGATGTTGTCATTCTTTCTGTGAAACCGGTCCTGTAACATTATCGAAAAGCGACGAAAAGTACAAAAGAATACACCTGAAGCGCATTTTCCCGTGTGTAAAAACTGTTTTTGGCACAGAGATTGCAATATTTCCTGTCGAATAGTTTTTTCATAGGTTAAGTTTTAGGTTAGAATTGCGGATGCCCTGCGTTGCGAAATGCGGGGCATCTATCTTTTATTATGTATCAATGAGATCTCTTCCTTCCCTTGTGTGAGTAACACTCTTGGCTCTGTTTCTAAAAAAATAAGGCACTTCAGTTGGGGCTGAAATGCCATATCTTTAGCAATTAGTGTCACCAAATGACTCTGCAAAAGTACGAATAATTTTCAGACCTGCAAATTTTCTTCATAGTGGCTCATATTGGGACATCCGCGACAATGTTAATCAAGGTCCATCAAAATTTCCCCGTATGCCTGTTTCTGCAACTCATAGAACTGCTCGTCAGATTCAATACCTGTCGGCTTGCCATCATTCATCCACGCTTGATATTCCCTCCAGTACTCCTCACTTTTACTTGTATCCTCTGCATAACTTGTAAGGTCAGGGCAAGAATAACCGCCCTTCTGCTGTGCATACTTTTCAAGTACATCTGAAAGGTCAATATTCAAGCCTTTGCCACTTGCATCCTTGTTGTAAGGATTATCAAGAATTTCCGCAATCGGTGACCTCATAGCCCACAGAATCTCCTCATCGTCTGCAAATCTGCACTCAACTCCGCTCACTACATAATACTGCACTGTCCCAACCGCCAGAAATGCTCCATCTTCAGTCGAAGCATCATCAGTAAACATATAGGAAACAATGTGCATCCCCTTTTTAATTTCACCAAGATACCTGTAATCCCCTGTCCGATCCCCGACAAAACTTTTTACAACATTTACTGCACTATCATCCATAATCCGTAAATTTTAAGAATGAAACCCAATGGCTTTTCAATCGCCATATTATCAATCTCTAACATCACAAAAATAAAATGCCCTTGTGCCAAGTCATGACACAAGAGCTAAATTTCTAATCTTTTTTTACAAACTTATCTACAATGCATTTCGTTTTTGGTCCTCCATAATTCATCAAATACAAAGGATGATAAAACGGATTTGATTTAATATCATCATCCAAAATAGTGTATTCTTCTTCACGAGCTTTTTTGAAATATGGCTTACACCTCTCCTTGAAATCCTTTTTCCAAGCCTGACCCCAGCCGATATATGTAGGTGCGGTGATATTTTCCACATCAAAATCCGTAGTGTAAGCTAACGAACTATCCACCTCACATTTCTTAAGTTCTACCAACAGTCCTTTATAATTAGCATTTATCACATTGCACAAGTTAAAAACACGTATCACTCCATTCAAATTATCACTTTCGTAATACTTTTTAAAAAGTCTTTCTATACATCTCATCGTAATATCTGGACTGAAATGATACCAAGTGCCACGAACTTGCTCATGCTCATCAAATTTCTTTGTTAAAATTTCAGACAAACCATCACCCACCTTCATCTCTGGCTTAGCACTTCCTGGATTCTTCATTATCACTGTCCCTATTACATCCCATGATTTGCCAAATTTCAATATAGTATTCCATCTATATTCATAATCCTTGTTCGCGTAACAAGCATATACTTTCATAATTGCAGTCTCAATTAATCACTATGCAAAGAGTAAGCATCCGACGAAGTGCATATTGTAGCCTGGCGTAAGCCGGGCTACCTTTGC
>CAMFBM010000056.1 GCA_945948555.1 uncultured Bacteroidales bacterium
TCGCTCAGCGAATGGCTCAGACCTTACCAGCTGACATCCAAACAGCAGGGTTACAATGGACTGGGTTGGAAGATGGCCTATTACCTGTCCCCTATCAACGCCAAGGAATTCCTGCTGACAAGTGCTGACGGCAAGGACAAGGACAGTTCTCCTCTATACCAGAACCCATACTGGACCAAGGATGCCGACACCGGTCCGCTGCAATAAATAAAAGACTATGAAAAGATACGCAATTCTTTTTGTCACAATGCTTTGCTGTGCCTGGACCATACAGGCGCAGCATTTGTCGTTTCATAACATATCCTCCAACTCACAACTTCCTTCAGGAGAAACAAGGAAATTGTGCCAGGACTCCGACGGCTATCTCTGGATTCCCACATCAAGCGGACTGGCAAGATATGACGGCTACGATTTCCTGTTCGTCAAGACGGACAAATCCACCCGCCAGCAGGTCCTCTCAGGATATGTGAATCTGGTGTCAGAAGACAGTTCGGGAAACTTGTGGATAGGCACCAACAACGGTCTCTTCCTTATGGACAAGGAAACGGGCAACATAAGCAAAAAGCTCACACCGGTTATGGACAACAGCCATATAGAGGCGGTGCTTCCGGCGAAAGACGGCACCGTGTGGGTTGCGACCAACAGGGGACTTTTCGCAAAACTTCCGAACAGTGAGGATTTTGCATATTGCACTGAAGAGGAATGGGGAATCACTCCCACGGATATGAAAACCCTTGCAATGGACAATGCAGGCTACCTGTGGATAGGCACCTGGTCGGAAGGACTGCTACGGTACGATGTGAGGGGCAGGAAAGTGGTGAGATTCAAATCCGTTCCGGAACTGAAATCCCCGCACACGCTGTTCTTTGACAGGGACAGGAACTTGTGGGCCGGAACCTGGGGAAGCGGCCTGTTGCGTCTGGACAATCTGTACTCAAGTTCAGGACCGAACATCACGGTATATCGCAAGGGAAAATCCGAAACTTCCCTGCTGGACGACATCATTTACTGCATTAATCAGGATCCCGCCACGGGTGACCTGTGGATCGGTTCGAGGTCCGGCTTGAGCATACTGCACAACAAAGACCTCCTCAATCCCGATGCAAGGTTCGAAAACTACTCCCCGAGCCAGCCCGGTCGCGACCTGCCCTTCAATGAAATCAACTCCATAATCCCCACCCGTGACCACTATATGTGGCTCAGTTCCGGAGGCGGAGGAGTATTCTGCACCGACACCAGAAGCAGGGAGATTGAAGGCAATGGCCTGAACTCAATCAGAAAGGACTACGGCACCAGTTCAGTGAGAGCCTTGTCCCATTCATCTGACGGGATTTTCAGGCTTTCCATAACAGGCTACGGACTGTTTGAATACGACCTTGAGAAAGACCGGTATACAAAGTTCCAGACAAAGTATATCCAGGACTTCATCGAAGTGGGTGAAGGTCAGGTACTCGCCGGAAGTGAGACCGGCATAATGGTGTGCCGCAAAGGGCAAGTTCCACGCAAGATTGCAGTATCAGGCTTTACAGACCCCTTCATAACCCGCTTCCACAGGGACATTGACGGCCAATTATGGGTGGGTACCAGGGAGAATTTCGGCATTCTGACAGAAGACAGACGCTATATCTGCATAAACAGAATGTTGAAGAATCCTGCCGATTCAATACCTCCGTGTCTGATTTGTGATCTGGCTTCAGAAAAGAACGGGAGCATCTGGGCGGCCACATCCGACAACGGTATTTTCCATTACACGCAGACAGTGGAAGGCTATGAATGCCGTCACTTTGAAATGCCTTTGACTTACGGAGCCATCTGTCTATGGTCGGATTCCTCAAAGTGCATCTGGGTAGGCAGCGAAAACGGACTGTATATCATAAAAGATGATGTTCTGCAGATGGTAAAACCGGGAGACGCCCTGCTTTCCAACGGGACTGTAGTAACCAACATAAGGGAAGACCGCAACGGGCATCTGTGGATAGCCACGAACAAGGGTCTGATCCAGATGAACCGTGACAAGGATGGAAATCCGGACAGAATCAGCCTCTATACCTCCTCTGACGGACTGATGGACAATTACATACCACGCAACACCATAGAAGAGTTGGAAGACGGTAGTTTCCTCGTCGGTTCAGCCCACGGCATTTCCGTAGTGCCTCTCTTTCCGCCCATCGCCGGGCAGGACGGGGAAGAGGAAGGCACAGTCGCAATCACAGACTTCAAAGTCTTCGACAAATCCATAAGGGGATTCGAAGCCAAGGAAAAAATGGGCATAAGCCGCTTGTCCATAGACAGAAGCGATTCTTTTACACTGAAACACTCGCAGAACAACTTCACCATAGAATTCGCAAGAATCAACTTCAGACATTCCGGTTCCACCCGATATGCCTATATGCTGGAAGGCTATGACTCAGACTGGATTTCCACCGATGCAAGCCATCGCAACGCCTATTACAACAACCTCAAGCCCGGCAACTACACTTTTCTCGTCAAAGCCTCGAAATCCAACGGGTTGTGGACTGCACCCAGAACCATAAGGATTAGAGTGAAGCCTGCTCCCTGGGCAAGCTGGTGGGCCAAGTGCATCTATGTCTTTATCATAGCTCTGATGGTCGCAATTTTCCTGAAAATAGGCAGGAACCGTATGCAGATGCAGAAAAAGATGGAAGTGATTGAAATCAACCGCAGGAAATCGGAAGAGCTCAACCACAGCAAGTTGCAGTTTTTCACCAACATCACCCACGAGTTGATGACTCCTCTGACCATCATCATAGCCGCTGTAGAAGAATTGAAAACTGAGAATCCGGGAGTGCGGCAATACGACTTCATATCTGAGAATGCGATGAGACTGATGAGGCTGATTCAGCAGATTCTGGAATTCAGGAAAGCCGAGTCGGGCAATCTGAAACTCAAGGTCGTCTATGGGGACATCACCTCATTTGTGAAGAACTGTGTGATAGCATTCGAGCCGCTCTCACAGCAGAAGCAGATTGAATACAAGTTCGAAAGTCTGGGAAAGACCCCTATAGAGGGCTGGTTCGATACCGATAAATTGGACAAAATCCTGTACAACCTGCTCTCCAACGCCACGAAATACAATCATCCCGGCGGGAGCGTGACCGTCAGTATGGACCTTGACATACACGGCAGGAACCTTGTCCTGAAGGTGGCAGACACCGGGGACGGAATGGTCGAGGAGCAGCTGAATCACCTGTTTCAGCGTTTCTACGACGGAGACTACCGCAAGCACAACACTACCGGCACCGGCATAGGTCTGTCACTGGTAAAGAATCTGGTGGACCTGCACCACGGGCAAATCAGCGTTGAGAGCCATAAAGGAGAAGGTACGACCTTTACGGTCCTCATACCTGTGCATCAGGACTGCTACACTGCTGCGGAAAGGGAAAGTTTCCTGGATGTCACACCGGAAAGCACAGAAAAGAAGATTCCGCATCAGCATAACGAAGAGAATACTACCGTGATGGTGGTTGAGGACAACCGCGACCTGCTTGTCCTGCTGGAAGAACATCTGGCAAAAGAGTATAATGTCATCGCTGTGGGTTCGGCAGAGGAAGCAAAAGTGCAGTTGAAAGAGAACAAGGGGGTCAAAATCATTCTGTCCGACATTATGATGCCGGGGATGAACGGCTATGATTTCTGTGCCTGGATAAAGGAAAACATTGAATACTGCCACATTCCTGTCGTGCTGATTACCGCAAAACAGACATCAGCGGACAAAATCACCGGCTACGAGGTGGGTGCGGACGCATATCTGACAAAGCCGTTCGATGTGAATGTGCTGGATGCCATTATATGCGGGCTGCTGCGTAAAGTGGAGAAAGCCGGAGCCGACTACCGCAAACAGCTGGTTTTCAATCCGGGCGAGTTGAATTACACCACAATGGACGAGAAATTCCTTCAGCAGGCCGTGGACTATGTGAACCAGCATCTCGGAGACTTCGATTTCAGCCTTTCCGACTTCACCAAGGCTATGAATATGTCCAAGTCCACTCTTGCAGAAAAAATGAAAACCCTCACAGGTATGACTCCATCAGGGTTCGTAAACAATATCCGTCTGAATGCGGCGAGCAAAATCATACAGCAGAC
>CAMFBM010000057.1 GCA_945948555.1 uncultured Bacteroidales bacterium
GTATGTCAGTATTTTATGTCTTTTATACGAAGCATATATTTAGGTAAATATTGTGAATAAGGGGTATATTCACTATGTACCGAATTAAATAGGAATATATAATATATGTATATTATATAAAATCAATATTTTAGCATAGTTTATATATTCTCATACTTCAAGGATTTACATATTTATATCTTCTTTGTTTACAAAACCAAACGAAACCTATTTACAAAAGTTATTAAAATTTTGATTACTTTTGTAGCGTTTATGTTAACAACTATGAAAGACCGTCTTTTGGTATTTTTGAAGGCAAAAGGCCTTACGCAGGCAAAGTTCGCGGACTCCATCAATGTGGCCCGTGCTGCCGTTTCACACATTATAGCAGGAAGGAACCTTCCGAGTTACGAGTTTCTCTGCAACACGATGAAGGTGTACCCTGATTTGAATATGGAATGGCTGATGCTTGGAATCGGTGAAATGTACCAAAATGATTCCAGGACTGAAAGGACAAAGGAGCCTCAGGCTGAACTCCCCCGCACACGTCAGGAGACTTCACGGGATTTCGATGAAAGCGACCTGTTCTCAATGACAATGAATCCATTCGATTCTCAGGAAGTTGAGAAAAGCCATTCTGAAAGACATCTTACTGAAACAGAGAGCATTCCGTCAGTTTCACAGAACAATGCATCTATTCCGGCGGAGACGATTCCTCAGACGCATTCTGTCAGACAACGCAAGGCTGTGAAGATAATGGTGTTCTTCGACGACGGCACTTTCCAGGAATTCTGATTTTGGGGGCTTGCAGGATTGTTTATTCTATATATTGAAGTATCTTTGCATTCCTGAATATATAGGACAATCATTCAAACAATGTACAAGCACCTGTTACGCCCGATTCTGTTCCGTTTCAATGCAGAGACTGCTCACAATCTAACATTCTCCTGCCTGAAATTTCTCCGTTACATTCCTTTTGCCGATTCTCTGATCCGGCTGATTTTCAGAAAAGACTCCCCTGAACTCTCCAAGGAGGTTTTCGGACTGAAATTCAAGAATCCGGTGGGACTTGCCGGCGGACTGGACAAGAACGGTGAGTTCTACAATGACCTTGCGAATTTCGGCTTCGGCTTCGTTGAAATAGGTTCTCTTACCCCTGAGCCACAGGACGGCAATCCAAAGCCGAGACTTTTCCGAATCGTTAAGGACAAGGCAATCATCAACCGGATGGGGATCAACAACAAAGGGGTCAGGAACGCAATCAGGCATCTGAAAAAAGTCAGGCCGAATGTCATTGTTGCAGCAAATATCTCAAAGAATGCCAAGAGCCTAAATGAGGATGCCGCGAAGGACTATGAGAAGGCATTTGCACTGATGTATGACTTCGTGGATATGTTCGTGGTGAATATTTCCTGCCCCAATGTGGTGGGACTGACGGCATTGCAGGATGTGACCTTCCTGTCGGACATCGTGGACAGACTTCTGGACCTGAGGATGTACTATGACGAGTACCGGCCGATACTGCTCAAGATTTCGCCGGACATTCCACGCGAGCAGATTGACGAAATTCTGGACTACTGTATGCTCTCCGGGATTGACGGAATTGTGGCCGGAAACACGACCAGGAGCCGTGAGAACCTGACAATCCCACAGTCGAAAATCGATGAAATCGGGGCCGGAGGCCTTTCCGGTGCACCTTTGTACAAGAAGAACCTGGAACTGGTGCGCTATGTGAAAGAAAAGGCCGGAGGGCATCTCGGAATAGTCGGAGTCGGCGGCATTATGTCCGGAGAACAGGCCCGCGAAATGATGGATGCAGGTGCGGACCTTGTGGAAATCTACTCGGGATTCATCTATGAAGGACCGGGACTGGTAAAGAAAATCTTAAAATACTTAAGCAATCATTGAAATGACACAGGCATCAATCTGCACAATCGGTGACGAGATTCTCATCGGGCAGATAATCGACACGAATTCCTCCCACATCTCGCGAGCGCTCGGGGCTGTAGGAGTGAGGGTCAGGAGGATGGAATCAATAGGAGACGACAGGGAGGAAATCATCGGAACCCTCTCCTCGCTGCTTTCCAAAGACGACATTGTAATCACCACGGGAGGTCTGGGGCCGACAAAGGATGACATCACCAAGGATGCCCTGGCAGCCCTGACCGGCAGCAAAGGGTATGTGGTCAACGAGCAGCAGCTGCAGATTGTGCACGAAATTCTCAGAAGCCGCGGGCTGGACGTGCTCGACATCAACCTTGCCCAGGCCAAAGTGCCGGACACCTGCGAGGTCATCCCGAACAGGAAAGGCACGGCCCCGATAATGGTTTTCCGCATTCCTGACTCCCGTTTCGGACATCCTTGCACCCTGTATTCCCTGCCGGGGGTACCTTTCGAAGCCTTGGCTGCACTCGACGGGATCATCGCGGACATCAAGGCACACAATCCCCTGACGGACATTTACCACAGAACCGTTATGACCTTCGGAGTGGCCGAGTCTGCGCTCGCAAAGATGATTGCATCCTGGGAGGATGCCCTCCCGGAGGATATGCACCTTGCTTACCTCCCGAATATGCTGACCGGAGTGCGCCTGAGGCTCTCCATCTACGGAGGCGTGAAAGAAGATCAGGAACGGCGCATCGAGGCGGAGTTTCAGAAACTCAAGGCCATTCTGGGAGACATAATATACTCCGGACACGATGACACCCTGGAGGCCCACATAGGGGATTTGCTCCGTGGCACAGGACTGACCGTCAGTGCGGCAGAATCCTGCACGGGAGGAATGGTGTCACAACTTCTGGCCTCAGTACCGGGAGCATCCGAGTACTACCTCGGTTCTGTCACATCCTACGCCAATTCCGTCAAGGAAGGCGTCCTGGGAGTACCTGCCGAAATCATCAGCGAGAAAGGGGCAGTCAGCAGCGAATGCGTTGCAAAGATGGCCGAAGGAGTCCGCCGTCTGACGGGCAGCACCTTCTCCATTGCAACCTCCGGAATTGCCGGCCCGGGAGGAGGCTCAGAGGAGAAACCAGTCGGCCTTGTCTGGGTAGGAGTAGCCACTCCCCTGGGTGTTTCAACTGTAAAATTCAACTTCAAAGGCGACCGCAAACGCAACATGGAGCGTTTTGCATCTTCAGCATTGGACACATTGCGAAAAGCAATCGAATCTTACTTAATTCGTTAATAAACAATTAACCTAACAAAAGTGTTTCTATATAAAACATTTTTGTTAGGTTTATTTTTGTTACCTATAATCATTATTTAGGGATAGTCATTTAATTCTTTCAATTTGAGTTAACCGGCAGACTCTCCCGTA
>CAMFBM010000058.1 GCA_945948555.1 uncultured Bacteroidales bacterium
GAGGGCTCCGACCGATGCCAGAAGCGCAGCGAAGATGATGTAAAACCGTTTCATATATATTCAATATTCCAAAATCCTCCAAATTTACGAAGATTTTTCAATTTTCCTTAATATATGGATCTTTGCTGGACCATAGCCGACAAATCATTTGGTTTCATTGGAATCTTTTTCCCGTCTTAAGGAATCTTCAAAAAAGATTTTGTAACAAGTATGGGAAATCATATTTTTGCACCGGAATCATTGACAAATGCTGAAATGCATAATTGGTTTCCGGAGAACAAGCAAAACCGACATAAGTATGATAATTTTGAAAAAACCAATCTCCAAAGAAGAACTTGCTGAATTGGCTGAGAATTACTACGGAGATATGATTAAGGGGGTTGTTGACGTTGACAGGAAGAAACTGGCAATTGACGCAGAACTGCATTCAGATCTTGAAGGATTGCTGCTGAAAGACGGCTCCGCACAAGAGCATCTTTGGGGAATCAACCTTTATCCGGAAATGGATGAAGGGGATTTTCTGGAATTCGATTCCCTGATCAACATACGTCCGAGGCAGAACAACAGAAGCAGATATGTTGAAGATTCAGCGACTAGGGATGTAATCAAAGAAATAGTAAACTCCTTTATATTATGATGCCGACAGAGAACAGGCTGGACATGGGCAGGTGGGCTTCACTCAGTTTGATGGAGCAGATGGCAAACATCGGGAGTGAAGTCGGAAGAACCTGCAAATGGTTTACGAAAGGAAAGCCCGACATGGCAGAAAAGGCATTCATCCGTGCATTGGACCTTATTGACCTGACGATTAAGTGTGGCAGGCAGAATCAGCCGGGGAGGGGTGAAATGCTGAAGGAGCTGTGCCGTCTTCGTGAAAACTTCTGCGATGCCTATCTCAGCAATGATATCCACACTTTGGAACAATTGGACAAGGATCTGGGGCATTATGCAGCTGCGCATCGCAGAAGTATTGCATAGGACAATATTTACAGCCGGATCATCTCGAACTGTTCCGGGGTGGTGTCGAGAGGGATGCTGCGGTATTTTACTTTGGCGAAATTGACTGAGCCAAGATCAAGGCAGCGGATGCGGGAGTTGTCCATCGTCCTGTAGTAGAATTTCAGGGAAGTCAGATCGCTTGCTGCGGTAAACTGCGTGGAAGTAATCATTTCCTTGCCGGCAGGGATGGTGCCGGGCTCCCTAACGATGCCGATTGGAATTACCATTGCCTCAAGGATTTTGAAAGACTGAAGAACGGCATTGGTCCCACTCTCCGGGACGGGAGCCGTCATTTTGTAAACAGCAGTGCGGACAAATCTGGACGGGGAGGTCGGGTCACCGGGCAGACCGAGCATACCGGAGCCTCCGCTGAGAGCCTTCACCTGCATTTCCTCCGGAGCCCCCTTCCAGACCTCTCCCAGGGCATTCCCCTGCCTGAGATTAACGAAATTGCCCAGATTGGTCATCTGCCAGTCAAATCCCGGAGCATTGGTCAGGACCCCGACATAATTCTCGTAGATATTCGGATGTCCGTCAACGATTTCCAGCACCACTTGCGCTCCTGTCCTGTCTGCAAAGCGCCAGTGCACCGCCCCGACATTCCTGTCCAATCCCACGACATTGATGTCCCAGATGGCATTCACCACCTCCTCAACAGTCGAAAAGGAAGAAAGAGCCCAGGCAACGACCTGGAAATCACAGAGAGTGCTCTCCCTCCGGTCCGGATTGAAATCAGAATAGGAGCCATAGCCCGGGAAAAAGAAAAGGCCCGCATTCAAGCCTTTTTCGTTCAGACCCTCGACGACAAGTTCATCGGCCATCACCCTGACCCCGACAAAACCGTACCTGGATGTAAACTGCATTCCGTCAGTGCCGTCCGGAGTGAAAGAAACAAAACGGTGACCCCTCGGGACCACCACATAGCGGCTGTCAAGACGTTCCGCCGCCCATTCAATGGAGCGTGCCGTCACTACAGACCCGTCAGAAGCATTGAAGGAGATTCCCGTGCAGGCCAGAGACCCGGCAGCGGGCAACAAAAAAGCGGCAAGGGCCGCCAAGGCCGTCACCGCAAAGCGCAAGTAATTATTGTTCCGTAACATAACACAAGGTTTTTGTCAACCTTGTATTTGCCAATTCTATGCCGCAGGGAATCACCCCTCTATGCCTTCTTTTCCTCAGGATTCTTCTTCAGAGTCTCGTAGAACCAGGAGCCCGCTCCGGCCAGCAGCATGGTGACCGACTGGGACTCGTGGGAAAGGGTGGCAAAGACAATCCCGAGTTCGAACGGAATGCCGTAAATCGTGGAAAGGGCAAGCGAGACAATGAAATGGAATGCCCCGAACCCGCCCGGTACAGGCACCAGCCAGCCCAGACTTCCGGCAATCATCAGAAACAGCGCATCCACTACATTCAGGGTGTCAAGATCGGGTATGGACCACATTGTCAGCACGGCCATTGCCCAGTAACAGAGCCAGACTGCAAGTGTGTAGGCAAAGAATCGCCATTTGTGCTCCATCCGGAACGCGCTTGTGAAACCGTTGGCCAGCCCCTGTGCCAATGACCAGATTTTCGCAGCGGCACCACTGCGTTTCCTGCAGGCATATATGCCCCAGATGCACAGGCCCGACAGCAGCACAAGGATCGCTACAATCCACCAGAGGCTGAAACTCAGCCTTTCGGAAAGGGGTTCCCACATTTTCGTGACGAAAAAAGTGCCGAAACGCTCCCAGCGGAAAATCAGTAGGGCGGCAAGGAAGATGAACATCGAAAGCAGGTCCCATCCCCTTTCAAGCACCACAGTCCCTAGCACTTTGTCGTAGGTCGCACTCTTCGAGCGGCGGCTGATAACCCCGCAGCGGACAAATTCCCCGATTCTCGGGAACACGAAGTTCGCTATATAGCCTATATTCACTGCATTGAAGGTCGTGGCACGGCTCATTCCGGGGTCGATGGGAAGGATGATTCCGCGCCAGCGAAGTCCCCTGAGCCAGAACGCGAGCACACTCACCGCCATCGAAAGGACGATGAACTCCCATCGGCAGGAAGTCAGCGCATTTAGAAATTCGCGCCACTCCACGCCACGGAACGAGAAATAGAGCAGGAGCGCGGCTACGGCAAGGGATATTGCATATTTTAATATTTCCTTTATTCTTAATTTCATACATATATATATTTACTAAGTATATGACAAAAATTTGAAAATATCGATTCGATAACGGTTTGTGTGG
>CAMFBM010000059.1 GCA_945948555.1 uncultured Bacteroidales bacterium
CTATCGATGCTAAAGCATCTCCAAACAAGGTGTTTCGCATTGCGAAACTTAAGTTCAATATTTCGTAAATATTTTCAAACTTACAAAAGTAGGAAAATAATCGATATGACCTTATCTTTGTGACGTCGTATGCAGTAAATATGTCAGTTGTCAGAATCGTCAGAGAATCGGAATGTACGGAGGAGAAACTCCCTGCTGCCGCCGTTGCGCAGGAGGTGAACCGCCGTCTGAGGGAGAATCCGGTGCTTGTTGTGACGGCTCCGCCGGGGGCCGGGAAATCCACTTTGCTTCCGATTACGATACTTAACGGATTGGATGTAAGCGGGAAGGTTCTTCTGCTGGAACCTCGCAGGATTGCCGCGCGGCAGATTGCCGAGAGGATGGCATATCTGATTGGGGAGAGTGTGGGGATGACTGTGGGATATCGGGTGCGTTTTGAGGCGAAGGTGTCACGGCAGACACGGATTGAGGTGCTGACAGAGGGGATTCTGGCGAAGAGACTGGTCTCGGATCCTTTTCTGGAGGATGTTTCGGTCGTGATTTTCGATGAGTTTCACGAAAGGAGTCTGGTGAGTGATCTTGCGTTGGCGCTGACTCGGGAGACATTCCGGCAGGTGCGCCCGGACTTGAAGATTGTAATTATGTCTGCCACAATTGATTCTGAAAAATTGTGTCCGGCGTTGGGGGCATCCCTTGTTGAAAGCTCCGGCCGGTCTTTCCCGGTGGAGATTTTCCATAGTGAGAGAGATTCGGAGGCGGATTCCTGTGCGGAGGATGTTGCAAGATGTGTTTTGAAGGCTCACAGAAATTCCGAGGGGGACATCCTGGCATTTCTTCCGGGGGAAGCCGAAATACGCAGATGTGCACAACTGCTCGCGGATTCGCTGGATGAATCATCAGGTGTGAAAACCCTGGTACTTCCTCTGTTCGGGATGATGTCCCCGGCGGACCAGCGCAGGGCGATTGCCCCGGGGCGCCCAGGTGAACGCAAGGTGGTTCTGGCCACTCCGATTGCGGAAACATCAGTCACCATTGAAGGTGTGAGCATTGTAGTTGATTCGGGATTCTGCCGGAAGATGATGTTCAATCCCCGAAGCGGGCTGAATCATCTTGAGACTGTCAGAGTCAGCCTTGATATGGCGTGCCAGAGGACAGGAAGGGCGGGCAGAACCGGTCCGGGAATATGCTACAGGTTGTGGACAGAGGCAACTGAGCGCAGGCTGGCGGAATGCCGTGTCCCGGAAATACTCGAGGCTGACCTTTGCTCGACTGTCCTTGAGATTTCCGCCTGGGGAGGGCAGTCTGTAGAGGACCTTCAATGGCTGACCCCGCCTCCGGTGCACTCAGTGAGATATGCCAGGGGAGTTCTCACCCGGATTGGTGCCCTGGATTCTTCAGGGGTTGTCACCAGGGAAGGCCGTTCGATTGCCCTCCTGCCGTGCCATCCCCGCATTGCCAGGATGCTTCTGATGGCAGAATCTCCTCAATTGAAGGCTTTGGCGGCTGATACCGCAGCAGTCCTTGAAGAAAGGGACCCTCTCTCTTCCGATGCTGCCGGCGTTGACCTGGCACTTCGTGTGGACGGATTGAGGAAGTCGCGCAGGGATTGTTCCTGTGGAAGGCGTTGGGCGAGAATTGCCGAAATCTCAAGGCAATACCGTTCAATGGTGGATGTTCCTGAGGACAATTCACCCGTAAATCCTTACGATGTCGGACTTCTGATATCCGGTGCCTATCCCGAGAGAATCGCGCAGTGTACAGGTTGCGGGCGTTTTCTGCTTTCGGACGGGCAGACTGCGGTGACGGATATCAATGATTCCCTGGCTGAAAGTACTTACCTTGCTGTTGCTGCAATGAATTCCCGTGAGGGCGGTCCGGGAAGGATCTTCCTTGCCAGCGTAGTTTCCCCTGAGGATGTCCCGTCACTTTCAACGAGGGATGTGCTCTACTGGGACTCCAGGGCCGGAAAGGTGCTTGCACGCTCCGAAATGCGCATCGGAAGGATTCTGGTGGATTCCAAGCCATTGCAGGATGTCCGGCATGAAGATATAGTCGGGGCAATCTGTGAGGCTGCTCCCAAGGAGGGGCTGAGTATGTTTGATTTCAATGACGATGTGAAGAATCTCCAGAGGAGAGTTGCCGTAGCCGCTTTCTGGCATCCGGAACTTTCCCTGCCGGATTTGTCCTCGGAGGCCGTACTTGCAAGGACAGGGGAGTGGCTGCCTCTTTATGTCGGAAATGCATCGACTGTAGCCGAACTGAAAAGGATTGACCTGCAGGCAGTGCTTTGGGGACTGCTTGACTACAATCAGCAGAACGCCGTGGAAAGAATAGCCCCGTCTCATATCCGGGTCCCGACCGGAAGCCGCATCCGGCTTGAATACCGCACCGGTGCCGAACTTCCGGTTCTCAGGGTCAGGCTTCAGGAATGTTTCGGGATGGTTGACACTCCGATGGTGGATGGCGGCACCAGACCAGTGCTGATGGAACTGCTTTCTCCAGGTTTCAAGCCGGTCCAGCTTACCTCCGATCTGAAAAGTTTCTGGAGTTCGACCTACTTTGAGGTCCGAAAGGAACTGCGCAGGCGTTACCCGAAGCATTATTGGCCTGACAATCCGATTGAGGCCGATGCCGTGCGCGGTCCTTTGGGGAGGTCGTGAGCGAAAAGCGAAATAGTCCAGCGGACTTTTCGCAGCGAGCAGCCGACGGGAGCAGGGGTCGGGAGGGTGATCTGGTTTTGGGAAGGACGGTGACTTAAGAGAGTTCGTCGCTTACAATTTATCGAAGTCATTTTTTGTAAAGTCATATTTATCGAAGTTAAGCAAGATATAATTTTGAATTTTATCGAAGTTTGCGTATGTTCGCATTGTAAAAACAATGATATGATGACCGTTCAGCAGATACTATCCATCCTTTCTTCGCAGAAAGAGGAACTTGAAGCAAACGACCTGACCTCCTTTGTGAGCCGCT